>DASRJE010000149.1:0-39296 GCA_035649635.1 Vicinamibacterales bacterium
CCTTGTCCTCGGGCGCAAACCACGGAAGGACCGAGGCATTCCTCGTAGTCCAACCTCACGACTCCTGAGAACGCCCTCGTATCGGCGGGTCACGGCTGAGGAAGTGTGGCGGTATGAGCGGCTAGCGCGGAGAGGGCAGTCAGCGAGATCGATTGCCCGGCGGTGTGGGCGCAGCCACGCCACTGTGAGGAGATGGCTGACGAGACATTCATCAGCCACTTCTCTCAGCGCGATTGCGAGCGCCCAAATGACTTCGGCGTTCACCGTTGTTGTCTGAGCCGCACGACTCGACTGACCGAACGAGGACGCCCTGGCCTGGGACTTGTGGAAGCATGGTGATACGCTGACACCGCTGCTGCTCATGGCGCAGTTGGTCGAGCAATCCGTGATCAGGAGAACAGCACATGGCGAAGATCAAGAAGGCAGCCGCGCAGGCTGTAAGGCGCGCAAAGGCGGCCGGTGCCCGAGCGAGACGCCAAGGTGGACAAATGGCGAGTCGGTTGGCCAGGAAAACTGTCAAGCAGGCCGGGAAGACCGTCGCACGAGTGCGGGGACAGGCAGTTGCAGTGGCTACGAAGGTCGCGGGGAAGATCACCGGACGCACCCGAAAGCGGAAGAGAGCCAAGGTCGTGGCGACTGTTGTCGGCGCCGCCGCCGCCGTGGCAGCAGCCACCGGCGCGGTTGCAGCCAGCCGCCGCAAGCGGTAGAGCGCACTCTCGCTGCTCCGGCGCTCCCGGGGGCCCGCAGGAGGATTACCGCGTCGGCCAGTCGCGACCGACGCTGGCCAGGGTCGAAAAACTCTCTCGATCATGCCGGGCTGCTCGATGGAGCTTGGAGAAGTTCGACGCGGTAGCCGAGACTTCGGAGTTCGCGGATCATCTTGCGCGCTCGCACCTTCTTGGCCTCTTCGCTGACGGCGGGCCCGCGCTCCTCATAACGGACGGCTTGGTGAAGAATCTTCCAGATCAATCGACAAAGCCGGTGGGTGATCGCCCCGATGGCTTGCGCGTGGCCAAGCCGCGGGACGATTCGTCGATACACGATCGCGAAGATGGTGCCCTTGGCCTTCACGGCGGCGTTGGCCGCTTGATTCAGGACGCGTCGCATCTGGCGGTTGCCCTTGGGGCAGCGGTGACTGTAGTTCTTGCCCGCGCTCTCCTCGGTGCCGGGACACGCGCCCATCCAGGACGCGAGATGCTTGGCTGACGGGAAGGTGGCCGCGGTGGCGCCGACCTCCGCGATGATCTGCTGCGCGGAGTCGACTCCCAAGCCCGGCACCTCGGCGAGTCGGCGGACCGCAGCGTGATGATGACTGAGTAGCGTGGCCATCTCTTGATCGAGTTGTCCGAGGTGCTCCTCGATCATTTGCAGTTCCTCGGGCGTCAGCTTCACCAGTCGCCGATACACGGGATGGAGACCTGCGCACGCACCGAAGGCGTTGCGTAACTGGGCTGGCGTCGCGCGCAAGCGTTGGTCCGCCAGTGCGGCCAGCGTCGCCGGATCGGTCTCGCCGTCGGCGAGGGCCTGCAGCATGCGGCGTGCACTGGTGCCCAGCAAATCGGAGACAACACTCGAGAGCTTGATGTGCGCTTCTTCGAGCAGCGACTCCAGTCGGCTGTGGAGCTGGACGCGATTGCGGGTGACCTGATACTTGCGGCGCATCACGGTCCGCCAAAGCCGTTGCTCAGGGTCGGGCACAAAACTCAAGGTGAGCTCTTGGGCGACTAAGCGCTTGACGAGCCGTTCAGCGTCAGGAAAGTCCTTCTTCCGACCGCCGGCGCCACGATTCGATTGCGCTGGGGCAAGGTGGAGCGTCCCCGACACCGGGGTCGCGCCGTCGCGGCTCCGGCGCTGTGGCCTCCAGTGCAGCTCCAGCGCCTCCCAGACGGGTCGCCAATACTGCGCGGTGGATTCCATGACGACTTCTTCGACCTGGCGCTCGACGAGCCAGTCGGCAAGCGCGCGCAACTCGTTGGGGCTCGTCCCAATCTTCACGCGCTCGAATTGGTACTCTTGATCGACCTCGACGTCAGCCACCACAACGGCCAACATCCTTTTGTGGACGTCAATTCCCGCGATCAGGTATGCCATCGGCCTCTCCTGGGGGAGCGGAGAGCGTGCCTTGTCGCATCAGTCAGGGTCGCGAGCTGTCGTCGGATGTCACACAAGCACCGAACGATGCTCAATTATTCGATCAATCACGCACGCTCCAGATCAAACAGTTGCTCGGCCTCAACGGCTCCACTGGCTCGATTCGATCTCGCCGCTCCCGCCGGTGCCATTCTGACCGGCAACCTGATTTTCATGGCCTTTCGCGGGCTGCAAGCCCAGGGCTAACCAGTTGCGGGAATCACCTGATTGATGGAACACGGGAGCACCGAGCAGTGCCCCCGGAATGTCGAGGATTCTAACGGGTCTGCTACGTCGTCACTTCCTTATCGAGGACGAACGTCTGGACCGTCTCTCGCTTGACGCCATCAGACGCCATCGCCTCCGCGGTCGCTGGTGAATTGAAAATCTTCATGTAGGCATCGAGGTTGGCGGTATCTCCGCACACCGCAACTCGGTTGCCGGGACCTGTGGCGAACTCCATCCGTGACACACCCATCTGTCGAAAGAGATCACCGTGTGTCCGAAAGCTCTTTTCCCACTTCTCCGTATTCTCTACTTCTGCTGTAACTATCACTCTGGGCATCTTGTCCCCCTTCCGATTGCAAATTCTCGCTCGCGGGGCTGAGCCGGAGCCAGTGACATCATGCCCGAAAAGAGATGTCAACGGGCAGGCGTGATCGCGTCAGACGTGGGCAATGAATCTGGGGCGAAAGTCGCCCCTTAGCTGCCACCATTCGGGCAGCGCGGGCGCGCTGTAGCACCGAGCGGGGAACACCAATCAGCTTCGCAGCTTCGTGCTGTGAGAGGTGAGCGGTGCGCGTTAGGTCCTCGTCGGTCACTCGGTGTGGTCGTCGCCCGAGCCGCTTGCCTTCGCGCCTCGCCCTGGCGATGCCAGAGTGGATTCGTTCTCGAATGCGCTCGCGCTCGAACTCCGCGAAGCTACCCAGGATGCCCAGCATGAGGCGTCCAGTGGCGCTGTGCGTGTCGATGCCTTCACCGATGGACGTGAAAGCCGACGCCCGCATCCGTCAGCGTCTGAATGGCGGTTATCAAGTGAGCGAGGCTTCTGCCGAACCGATCGAGTTTCCAGCACACGACGACATCCAGCTTTCTGCGCTTCACGTCGGTCATGAGCTGGTCGAGGGCTGGGCGGCGGTCCTTCGCTCCACTGATTCCCGCATCAACGTATTCGGTGGCTTGCCAGTGGCGCGCCTCGCAGTAGCGGCGCAGCTCCAGCAGCTGGTTCTCGCACGTCTGGTCGCTGGTTGATACGCGAGCGTAGATGGCCGCACGAGTTGTAGTCATGTCAGCGTTTTCTCCCCTATAAGGAGGAGCAATAGCCAACCCAATCAGGGATGTCGCAATGATCGGTGGTTCCTTGCAACGCGGACTCACATAGACGACGCGCGGCAGACAATCGTCGTCGCAATCGCACAATCGTTGCACTGCAAACTATCGAAGCCCCCACACGCACCGCAATCCGACCTCGCGAGCTGGATGACTGACACGAGCACCAGGTGCAGCGGCGTGCTGTCGCTGTGTCTCATCTTGAAACCCGGGGCCATGCCGGCGCGCTATCACCCCACGGGGTCCCACACCGCCTCGCGGGCCTTATGTCGGCGCGCTATGACGCAGGGGGCCTCACCCGTCCACAAGGGCACTGCTTGCTATCGGGGAATAGCGACCTCTGCGTGCCCGCTCGGTTTCACGCGGACCGTCACCGTGCGCTGAGCAGCCGACGTTTCGATCCGAAACGAGACGTCGCGATCCATTAGTGCCGACTCGGTCCATAACACCGAACCATCAGCTCGCGTATAGCACACGATGCCGTTGTCGCTGGTCAGGCGCACATGAGCGATGCCCTTGCCAGTTTCCTGATCCACTAATCGCATCTGGAATGGATTCGCCCATGCACTGTTGTCTGGGGCCGAGCCGAAGAGTGAAAACAACACCACGACGGGGGCCATGGCCAACATACGAATCGTGAGGGTCTTCATCGGATGCCTTTCCTTCCGTATGGGGACCACCCCAGACAAATCACATTCTCATCGTTGATCGGAATCCGGTTTGACGCCACGACTGTGGAAAGCTGCTGACGCGCATCATCGCGACGCGCGATGCAATGTTAATCATTCGGCAACATGATCAGCGACGACCGGCATCATCGAGTCGAATGAGCGGCACTATCGGGAGTCGAAGCTGAGGGTCATGTCGGCGCGGTATCACCCATCGGGACCCAACCCCTGCCTCGGGCCTGACGGTGGAACCATGGTTGGATCAGACCGGGTAGAGATAGAGTTCACCGCGTTCGGTGAGTTCCAGCGCATCTGCGCGCTCTAGCAGGTAGCCTTCTTCCAGGAGACCAACCAGAGCCATACGCACGGGTTCATCTCTTACGAAACCGCGCTCCCACACTATCGCATCGCCGAAATCGGCCGGGTGAATCATGTCACCCCCTCTTGAGGCCGCGTGCCCGGAATACCGCCAAGATGTTCTTCGCTTCTGGTTTCATTCAGGATCCTCTGCCCATTTGTTTCGGCCAGTTGGGTCCATCCGTTACGCCGCACCAACGCTCTAAATGAAATCAACGAATTTCAAGCGAGGATTTGGAGGGCGACCGAATTTTCATCACTCTCGAACCGTGCCCAGCGTGAATATCACCGCAGGGCGTCATGCCCAAGCCTCGATGCCAACGCTGAATCGTTAGCAGACCGAGATCATCGAATCGAGTGAACGACACCATTAGGGACGCGAAGCCCGGGTCATGTCGGCGCGGTTTCAACCAAGGGGCCCCGCACCCACTCGCGGGGTGACTGCGAGCTGGGCCCGAGGGTATCGAGGGTGTCGGCGTAGTGGTCCCAAAAACCGTCGCCGACGCTTCATGTGTGGGTCCTGTCGGCGGGTTATCACTGCTGGGGCCCCGCCCCGTCGCTGGCTCCACGATAGCCTGAATTCGATTCGATCAGTTCGCCACCCTCGTGGTGATCGACGGCCTTCAGTGCGCCGCGTATAATCCCGCGCGGAGTCCACCACGGCCATCACGCCCGGCGCCAACATCGGAGCCTACCGAATCGAAGCCCTGACCGGCGAAGGGGGCGTCGGGCAGGTATATCGCGCCCGCGATATGCGGCTCCACCGGCCAGTCGCGATCAAGGTGCTTCGCGGCGACGTCGATCCGATGGCACGGCAGCGTTTCGAACGTGAAGCTATCGCGGCGTCCGCCCTGAATCATCCGCACATCCTGACTGTGCACGAGGTCGGCGAGACCGACGGCCATCCGTACCTCGTGACGGAGTTCGTGGATGGAGGCACGCTCGCCGAGTGGGTCCAGTCTGCCCCGCGCTCGAGGCGGGAGATCCTCGAGTTGCTCACGGGTGTCGCCGATGGGCTCGCGGCGGCGCACGACGCGGGCATTCTTCATCGCGACATCAAGCCGCAGAACATCCTCGTGATGCGGAGCGGCCACGCGAAGCTCGCGGATTTCGGCCTCGCGAGGCTGACCACCGATGCTGACGTGTCCGCGGAGTCGGTAACGACCACGTACCTGAGGACCGAGCCCGGGTTGGTCGTCGGGACGATTGGCTACATGTCGCCGGAACAGGTGAGCGGGCAGCGACTCGACGGCCGCAGCGACATCTTCTCGTTCGGAATCGTGCTGTACGAGCTCCTGACGGGCCGTCGTCCCTTTCAAGGTCCCAGCGCCGTAGCAGTGATGCATGCGATCGCCAGCGAGCCGGCTCCGGCGTTGCCGGGCGACGTGCCCGACGGGCTTCGGACGGTCGTGGAGAGAGCCCTCGACAAAGATCCCGCACGGCGCTATCAGACGATGCGCGACCTGGCGGCAGACCTGCGCAGGGTGATGCATCCGACGGCACCGGGCGTCGCGGCGCTGATGCCACAACGCCGGTGGCGCCTCGTCGGTATCGCCAGTGCGGCCGTCCTCGCGATTATCGTCTCGCTGGTCGTGGCCACGGGAGGGTTACCGGGGAGCCGTGGTGATGCCGCGGTGCAGTCGCTGGCGGTCCTGCCACTCAAGCCGCTCCACCAGCAGGGCGACGACGGTCAGCTGGGTCTCGGGCTCGCCGACACGATCATCATGCGGCTGGGGCAGATCGACGGCATCACCGTTCGACCCACGAGCGCCGTGCGTCAGTATGCGGCGCCGGAGACGAACGCGCTCGAAGCCGCCCGCGCGCTCACAGTGGACACCGTATTGGATGGCTCGATTCAGCGGTCAGCCGATCGCCTGCGCGTGAGTATGGCCCTGATGCGCGTGAGCGACGGCAGCACGTTGTGGACCCAGACGTTCGACACGGCCTTTGCCGACATCTTCGCCGTCGAGGACGAGATTGCCAACGGGGTCGTGGCGCAACTGCGGCCGCGACTGAATGAGGCCGATCGCCAGCGGCTGGCCAGACACTTCACGGCCAGCCCCGAAGCATATGAGTACTACTTGAAGGGCGTCGCGACCTTCAGCACCACCGGTGCCGCGTCAGCCAATGTGGTCGGGAACGTCCCCGCGGGTCTCGAGCTGCTCGAACGTGCCGTGGCGATCGATCCAACATATGCGTTGGCATACGCGCAATTGGCGTTGGGCTATGCGTGGCGTGCCGCCATCGAGGGAGACGAGGTCGCAGAGGTGCGCGCCCGCGAGGCGCTCGCCCGGGCCGATGCGCTCGACCCCAGCCTCGCCGAGTCCCATGTGGCTCGCGCCCGACTGCTCAACAGCCCGTCAGGTGGCTACCAGCTCGTCCCCGCCTTCGAGGCGCTGCGGGCCGCGCAGATGATCAACCCCAATGTCGGAAACTACGACATGGGAGACCTGCTGGGCGAAGCCGGCCTGCTCGAGCCAGCCCTACGGTACTTACGTCGCGCGATCGACATCGATCCGACGAACGAATCCGCGCGGGCGGGGATTCCGAACGCGTACTGGTACAACGCGATGTACGAGGAAGCGATCGCGGCCAATCGGGAACTCACACGACCAGTAGCATGGTCGTACTTCTACTATGCGGGGGCAGGCCGACGTGAGGACGCACGACGCCTGATCGACGAGGCCCTGGCGCGGAATCCCAACGACCCCGCCGCAACTGTGGGACGGGCGCTGGTGTTCGCGTTGGAAGGGCGTCACGCTGAAGCCAAGGCGCTCCTTCCGGACCCTGCTCCTGCCGCGCGTCGGGCGCAGACATACCATCACGGCACTTACCTTCGCGCCTGCGTGTTCGCGCTCGGCGGCGACGCAGACGGCGCCGTCCGTTGGCTGCAGGAAACGGTGGATACCGGTTTGAGGGTCTATCCGGCGTTCGTGCGCGACCGGTGCTTCGATCGCATCCGCCAGACCGCGCAGTTCACGCGCTTCATGACGGACTTCAAGCCGATCTGGGACGAGTACGAGCGGCGATTGCGATAGCAGGGTGAGCGATGGAAATCAGTTGCTCACGTCGAGCACTGGTTTTGCGCTACGTCGGCTGACGGCCGCGTGCTACTTCTTGGTCTGAGGCGTTTCCCCCATGTTTCCAGCACACGTCGAGCCCACCTTCAGAACCCCGCGATAGCGCGATAGGTGGGGTGCCGCATGTGATGCACATATCGGACTTTCCTGGACCTACACATCTCACAGATCTGCTGCTCGATGCCCGCATCGCTGGTGAACATCCATTCCCAGCCTTTGTGAGGGACACCGGGCTGCGCCCATTTTCAGAATCGATGGCGCGGATGCTCGTCCACCTCGATCGAATCCGCTCGATGAGTCTGGCGTGCTCCGTGAGCGGATGCCCCTGAGCGTCAAACCAATTGCCCTTGATGCCGATGGTCTCAACGACCAGCGCGTCACCCTCCCACCGGCATCGGTGGTTCCTCAGGAGTGCCCGTGGCGATATTGAGAAATCCCACAGGAGCGGGCTCGACACAATCAATCGTCGCCCTGGTGCAAGGCCGCCTCTCCACGTCCCAGACCCCAGAAAGGTCGGGTGTCGTCGACCGCGACACAGGCAATCATCCCGGCGGTGGCGATGAACCGTCCTGTGAGCATTCGCGCCCCCTTGTTCCGGATGTTACATCTCCGCGCCATTATTCAGGGATGTTAGCAATTGGCGGCAGCACTGCATCAATCCCCTGCGTGACTGGCCAGCCGTGCGCTGCGTGCGGCGATCAGACGGAAGTGCAGGGGTTTCCCGGTCTAAGCTCGGTCGTTAACTATTACCTGTGCAAGAAGTGCGGTCATATCTGGGCGGTTTACAAGACCGATCCAGCGATCATCGACCACTTCTGGCCAGTGCAGAAACCGAACGTGAACATGTAGGATTCGTCCGACGAGAGGGCTTGTGTCAGGCAAGCCACGTGGGACTATTCATCCTCCTGTTTGACACTCGGTCAACCATGAAGCGCACGATTCAGGTCGTCATCGCGGTGGTCGTCGCCCTGCTCAGTCCGGCCGAATGCGTCGCAGACCGAATCTGTTGGTTGTTGATGTAACGCCATCCGTGAGCACCCACGAAAGTGAATCGTGAGTGCTGAGGAACCAGATCGCGGAGGGCAGCAGTAGACTAACCCCGTGATTCGGCTTTATCACGGTGGACTTCTGGATCACTCAGCCGGTTCGCTGTGGGCAACGCCTGACGCGGACTACGCTGCCGCCTTCGCCCAGATGTGGGAGGGTGCGCTGTGGATGCTCACGCTGGATGTGAGCGAGGACGAGGTCCTGGACCTGACGGACTGCGGTCTTGATGTCGCCGCAGTCGTCACAGACCTGACCTTCGCTGGGATTTCCGCTCGAGTCCACGCAGATGATAAACGCCATCCGCAGAAGGTGCTGCGTCGAGTCCCAAACGGCTCGATCAGGGCCGCTGGTTATCGGGTGGTTCGTGTCCGGGATTGGATCGATTGGGGCGCTGGTGAGCGTCACGCCGAGTCAGTGCTGATCGCTGACTTGACTGCTATCTGCGACCGTGAGGTTCTGACGCTCCCTGATCGAAATTTTCAATTTCCTGATGGCCGTCACGCAACAAAGCCGGGAGCGGGACTTGTGTGCCCGCATTGCAACGAATCGCGGGGCGACATTGTGACGCTCAACGAAAATCACATCACGTTCAGATGTGATGGGTGTGGGTATCGTTGGAGCTCTGGAAAACCCGGGAGCGCCGAAGAGTGAGTGAGGCAGCGGAATGCTGAAACAGGGATTCCTGTTCGGCGTGGGGCTGATCGGGGCGCTGGTTGTGGCGTTCGTGGGCTACAACGTAGGCGTTGCCGTAATTGGAGGCGTTCAAACCGGCCGAAACGAATACAACCAGAGCGAAGCTGTCAAGCCTACGTTGCAAGGGCTCCGAAGCGTCGTCATTGGGCGCAAATACGACTGCCTCGACACCGCCACAAACTCGATGAAAGAGCTTCGGTTGGACGTTGGCGACTAAACTGTCCGGCCGAGAGCTACGTCATTACGCTTACACGAGATGGCGATGTCGTCAGTGTGCGCCGGCTTTTTCCCGATTGAGTCCATCCAGCTAGGAGAGAATTCCATTGGCGTAAACTCCTGCTTTCGTGGCACGCACACGAATCGGAAGGAGTTCGGGATCGGGAAGCTTCGCGTCCTCGATGACGGCTTCGCACGCGCCAAAAATGGGCTGTTCACCGATTTGAGTACAGCGATTTGAGATGACACCCAAACCGCCGGCGCGGACCGCCGGTGGAGTGTGCGGTCTGGCCGACGGCCTGGGACGGCCGAACATTCTTGCGACGAGAACAGGCCCTTGGTTCTCGATCGGCAGCGGAGGTCAGGGCGACCGGGACTCAACGCACCAGCACCGCTGCCGGCGCATGCTTGAGAAGATCCGTCCGCGCGTCAGCAGTGATCTCGACCGGCGGGGTGCCGTACGCGAAATACGTGGGCGGCAGTTCGAGCCTGTACATCGAGACGCCGATTGGCAGGTTCGCCTGCGTCCATGTGCGCGTCTCCCAGTCCGGCTCCAGAATCAGGTAGCCGCGCAAACTTCGCTGAAGACGAACCGTCAGCAGAAGGCCAAGCGGATGAAAAGCCGAGCTGAAACCTGTAGTCTTTTCTCGAACCAGATGTTTCCAGCGCGTGGGATGTTGCTGCCACAACACAAACGCGCACAAGAGGTTTTGAGATGCCACGCATTCCGTGGACGGCGATACTGACACATGGACCTGCGATTGTTGCTGCCGCGAAGCAGTTACTCGCCACGGCTGGGACCTCCAACACGAGCGCCACTCAAAATCTCGAGGCGCGGCTCCAACAACTAGAAAAGACATCGATGGAATCGGCTCGGTTGCTTGAGGACATCGCGCAGCAGATTCAGGCGCTCACAATCGCACAAGCGCAAACGGCGCGAAGGGCTCAGATTGCCGTCGCCGTGGGCGCAGCGGCAGTAGTGATGGCCATTGGAGTGGGGATTCTGGCTTTCGTCCGGTAATCAGCTTCCCCCAGCTGGCTAACGAGACCGTGTGCTTCACGCGTGCCATGACGCTGCATCGACACGTGGCTTGTCAGAAGTAATCCGTCCGGCCGTTCCTATTGCTCGGCCCGCCCGGTGAATCCGCGTTTGTTGCGATTCGCGCCAGCACCACGGTTACCATCACTGCCGATAGCGCGGCGATGCCCTGAAAGAACCTGCCGAGAGAGTGAAGCTGCGACTGGACACTCAAACGATGTTGCATTGGTCCTGCTCCCGATGCGCGTATGTATCGGCGCTCCCGAACGGAGCAGTAGTAGCTGCGAGAGTCGACTTGCACAGCATTTTCTTGGCGGACGGCCGACGTAGCAGATTAATCTGTGACACCGACACATCCTACTTTCGAAGAGGGCCACTGGTTCATGTGTCGCGTAAGGGCGCGATTTCCATGTGGCAGGCAACGTCGCGCGGTTATGTCCTGACGCCAGACGGACTGACACTGGTTGACTTCCCCGGCTCCACGATCCACGAAGTTGGAACTGTCGGAATCCGACAGACGCGCACGCGATGCTTAAGGTAAAACGCTTTTCACTCCGCTGGATACCCTGCGAGCGGCCGCGACCAGCACGGGGTGCGTTTGCCTATGACACTTCGATGCGCAGACTGCAGCTTACCAATCGAACAAGACCCGTGGTGGTATGACCCGTCCGCGCTCACGATGAACGCCGATCCTCAGGTTACGCAGCCGACCGCAGTCACCTCTCAACAGCCGTATCCGCCGACATCTGTATCAGGGCCTTTCCATAAGGCGTGCTTAGTAAAGCGAATGGGCCACAACCTCGATTCTGCGGCGTGGTCTTAGTTCACCCCCGCCGCCGACATGCCGATAAACCGAGCCTTCGGTTACGTGGCGGAAGTCACACAGGAAAGACGTGACCGCAGCGCCGGCACACACACCAGAAGCCTGATAGACCCGTTCCGAGCGCCCGCACGTCGCCCATTCCGCAACGAAGACACTTCACAGGCCGAGGCAAGTCGAATCGACGTCGCCCCCCACGCGGGACGCTGCGTCTATCTCCCTCCGCGGAACGACGCCGCTCAATCTCCGGCCAAGTCGCGTCGTGGTTCATCTCACTCGCACGACCGTCGCAGACGCTAAAGGCGTCCTCACAACGACGGCATGTGTGAGCGTTGATGCAAGATGTCTGCGCCCCACAATGGCGCACGATTGCACATGGCCGAAGATTAATGTCCGACTCGATACAGATATCCGTCTGGATGCGGCTGTGCCGCCTATCCGCGCGGTTACCTGGCCCGGCGGGGTTGGCGCTCGGCATCGTCTGCGCGCAGGACCTGAACGAAGGCGCCCATTAACGCAAAATCGTAGGCTCTCACTCAGTTCGTGTTTGGTCGCGGCACCACTCGCCCGTGCTCGTCCACCACCACCAGTTCGATGGCATCACCTGGCACACCTGACTGCTCCATCTCGGTGGCGACACTATCAAGTGCGGCGAACGCCTCAGCGACAGTCTTGTGCTCGCTCTGAACGGTGCCCTGTCGCCCCTTGTCTGGCCCCCACGGCTGCACCACCCGAAACTTCATAGCGGGCTGCGCAATCTTCTTCTTGGCGGTGTGGCGATCCGTCTTGTCTTGCGTCCAAACGTGTCCGCACGTGTCGCAAGCATAGAACTCGACCGGCAACTCGGCTGGGCTTTCGAGTAACCGGCCAGCCCTTTGGCAATTCGTGCAAACTGCGCGTGTCATGCGGAACGCCAGACTATCGAGCAAGGGTCGTGCTATCTGGAATGGATGATGAGACTGCCGATGACGCGCGGAGTGCACCAATACTTCAACGCGGAGGCTGACTTTACTTGCCCGCGACGATGCTGGCCGGCGTTCGTGCGCGGAGCCCTGAATCGGATTGACGGAGCAGTTCTCGATCCGCTCTCGCCTGAAGCGTTCCGCAGCTGATCCCGCAGCGTGGCCGGATGCGGAGCGTCCGTACGGACACCCCGCGCCGGATTGAGAACGCGCCCTTCACCTAGATCGCATCAGTTCGCGAAGCAGTAGAAGTATCCGTTTCCGCCCGTGGCGATCAGATTCTGCTGCGAACAGCCCTTCGAACTGTGCGCGGCGTTCCACGAGTTCGGCGCCGCCCCGCCGCCCTGCTTGTTGTGATGGCCAACCATCGCCCCGCCGCTCGACTCGGCGCTGGTCCAGTTGCCGCATGGCGCATCACCGGTCTGCAAGGTTCCGTCTGCCTGCGAGCCGGTGAGGATGTCGTGCTGGTTACCCGGGACAGGCGCGCCTTTCTCGGTCAGCGATGTTTCGCCGCCGAGATTGTTGGCGTCGGAATGAAGATCAGCCACCGACTTGGCGACCACCACACCCTTCGAATTCATCCATGGCCCTTTACCGATGCGATCGCGCGCGTTCACCGCCGGTTGCCCGGCTGCGGGCGCGGCGCTCAAATACGCGCGCCACGTGCGGTTGCCCGCTCCGGCAGCCGCCGCGAGCGTTTGACAGTGCTTATCGGCGCCGGCGAGTCCACCGAGATTCGCCCCGTTGCCAGGTCCGGCGCTCGTGATGAAAAAACTCGTCTGATTCTGCTGCGCAGAGACGCCCAAAGATGCGACGGCCGCAACCACAGCTATCCCGATTGCGCCTGAAATCAAATTCGTCATGAGAAGCTCTCCTATTTGAATCGCCGGCGATCATAGCGCGCCGCATGCGGGTTGGGCGCAAGACCGGGAATACAAAGGCCGTCGGGCCGATTGGAGCTGAGATATCATCCGGTTCGCGGAACAGCCGTGAGCACGTAACATGCGCCACGCTCTTGTGACGGCGGTCTGCGCAAGTCTTGCTTGCGCCGCGTCGGCGCGTGTGGAGAGCCAGTCTCCGAACCGGCCTGCTGAAGGCGACGCTCATCGCGACAACGTTCGCAAGATCGCGGAAAGCCTGAAGCCCGGCGATCGTGCAGACCCCGACCCGCTCATACCGAACGGTTGGCGGCCGACGAAGACAGTATGGGGAGATCCCGACATCGAGGGCGTCTACACCAACATCGATGAGTGGGGCGTTCCGTTCGAACGGCCCGCGGAGTTCGAGGGTCGGCAACTCGAGAGCATCACGTCTGCCGAGTTGGCCCGACTTCGCGTGGAAAGACGCGACGCATTTCTCGAACGTCTGGCCACCGGTGAGCCTGCAGAGCCCGGCACGATCGGCTGGTACGACAACTTGAACACGACAGCCAGCCGCGCCTGGCTGATCGTTGACCCGCCGGACGGCCGCATCCCCGCATTTACTGTTGCAGGCCAAGCGCGAGCAAAAGCGGACGCGGATAGGCAGTCACGCCCACGCGGGACGGATTCTTATGCGGATCAAGGCACCTACGCTCGATGCATCTCGCGTGGCTTTCCCGGCTCAATGATTCCGGAGGCCTATGGGAACGCATACGAGATTCATCAAAGCCCTCAGTATGTTGCCATTCGCTACGAGCAGATTCACGAGACCCGCGTGATTCCCCTCGACGGACGTCCCCACGTGGGCAGTGCGGTGCAGAGTTACATGGGTGATGCGCGCGGACGCTGGGACGGAAATACCCTCATCGTCGAAACCACCAACTTCAAGGAACACCTGACGTTCTATCCGGGAGCGCTGCGAGTGGCATTTCGGGGCGCGGAGTCATCGACGCTGCGCCTGATTGAACGCTTCACGGCCCTGAGTCCGCGCAAAGTACGCTGGTCGGTCACCGTCGATGATGCAACCACTTGGACGAGACCTTGGACGTTTGCGATGAATCTGACCAGGGCGGATAGAAGCCAGCAGCCCTACGAATACGCCTGTCACGAAGGCAATTACGGCCTGAGAAACATCCTCGGCACCGCACGGGCGCTGGAAGAGCGGGAACGGCGATAGATGCAGACGACCCGCAGTTGGTGCTTCTTGCCGAGGACACGCCCCTGGGGCACGCGGCTCGCCGGGCCTTTCGAGGGAATTGGGTTCTTAAACCTCCAGTCCCTGGTGTTCAGTCTTCCAATAGCCGCGATGCACCTCGCGTGCCTCGTCGAGCAACAGCGGTCCGACAACGGTCACCGCCTCCGCCCCACGCGCGAAAAGTTCGGTGCAGGGAATCAGGAAGTTTCCACTGGCGAATGCAGCGAGCTCCTCGCTGGAGAGCGCGTAGACGACGGCGCGAATTCCTGACCAATAGATCTTCCCGGTGCACATCGCGCACGGCTCGCAACTCGTGTAGAGAACACTGCGACGAATCTGATCGGGCGACAGTTGTTGGATCGCCTTGGCCACGAGATTCGTCTCTGCGTGAGCCGTCGGATCGCGGTCCGTCGTCACCGTGTTCTCAGCGGTGAGGACGACGTCGCCATCGACTACGAGGAGTGACCCGAACGGATGATTGCCGGCAATTCTCGCCTGGCGAGCCAATTCGATCGTCTGCCTGACGAAGCGATCGTGAGTATTCATAGATATCGACCCTCGACACCCTAATTCTCACTTGATCGCCACCGCGATTACAGCGGGCTGCATCGATGGAAGCAGACGCAAAATAAAAAGGGACGGCGTCACAACGCAAGTTTAGCGAACGCGCTAGAGGCCACACTCGGCAGCGTATTGTCGCCCTGCTGCGGCGCAGCGTGCGTCTCGGGTAACACACGCCGCACGAGCACACCATCCTCATCGCCGTGCAGCGCAGCCAGGGTCGACTGCTCGAACGAGAGGAGAGTGTTCAGCCGGATCTCGTCACGCTGCTCGTGCACTTCTGACGTGCGAGCGTCCTCTGCCTGCAGAACCTCCCGCCGGCGTCTGGTCGCGTCCAACGCCGCGACAGTGGCCATCAGCTTCTCTTGAACCAGCGCGATTTCATCACGCTCCGCTGCCAATACCGCCTCTAGGCGTTCCTGCAACTCGCTGCGCATCGTTTCCGACGCGCGAAGAGAAATGGCCTGCTCCTTCAGCCGTTCGTCACGTTCGGCAATCACGTCGCCCAAAGCCGCCAGGGCCGTGGCGTGTTCTGCGGACAAGCGATCGATCGTGGCTCGAGACTCGCGGCGAGTATCTTCGATGGCACGCGTGGCTTCGCTCAGCTCGGCACTGAGCCGCTTGACAAATTCGTCCGCCGTCGCGCGTGCCTGTACCAGGCGCTCGCACTCGTTCCGCATTTCCGCCAGCCCATTTTCGTGTTCGAGTCGTTCGCCGGCCAGTCGCCCCTCGAAGTATGCCTCTCGCTCGAGTCCCTGAGCGCGAAGGACGGCGGCCTCTTCGCGGAACCAACGCTCGGCGTCGAGCGCGGCTGACCGGGTCTCATCAAGCGCCGCCTCCAGGCTCTGGCGTGAGTCGATCTCCTTCACGAGCCTGAGCTCGAGATCGGCCTGGCGGTTTGCCGCCGCGCTGCGCTCGCGGGCTGCGGATTCCCTCGCGTCTGCAGTTTCTTGCAGGGCGTCTGACAGCTTGCCCTCGATAATGTGGCGAGCGCCTTCGGCATGGGCCAGTTGCGAGGACAGGTCGGCCTCGCGCTGCGTTAAACGCGCCACGTCGGCGACGGCGGATCCGTGATCGTGGCGCGACTGGGTCAAGGCGAGTTCGGCTTTGTTCAGCCGCCCTGTCAGCTCGTCGCATTCCGATGCCGTGCGCGACAACTCGCGATCGGACTGTGCTTTGTGCTCAGCGAGCTCGCGTGCCGCGGTGGCCAGCGCTGCGTCGTGCCTTTGCCGCGCCTCGCGCAACTTGGCGTCCGCGTCCGCAACTGCCTGTTCGAGAGTCGATCGCATCGCGCGCTCGTGGTCGATCTCTCCGGCGAGCTCCGACTCACGCTGCCCGGCCCGCATGATCGCGCGTGAGGCATCGATCACTTTACGATCGAGGTTGTCGCGAACAATCTCGAGCTCAGCGACCTGTACCGACAGCTCTCCCTCGTGCTGCCGCAGTCGCGCGATGTCGGCAGCAGCAAGTTGGCTCTCGTGCCGCGCATGGTCGAGTGCCGCCTCGGTCTCGATCAATCGCTCTTCGAGCCTGTTGCGATCCGCCGTCGTCCGCGATAGCTCACGCTCGACATGTGACTGACGCTCGGCGAGGTCGGCCGCGCGCGCGCGGGTGTGTTCCAACGCGCGGGTTTGTGCGGCCGCGTCCGCCAGCGCCGATGCATGTCGTTTATCAGCTTCTTCGAGGGCGCTCGCGGCTTCTGCCAGCATCTCTTCGACGGTTGTGCGCTTGTCTCGTTCGAGTGCAATCTCGAGCCGGTACTCGCGTTCCTGCTGGGTCAACTGCTCTGTTGCCGCGACTTCATGTGCCATGAGGGCGTTCGCCATCGCCGCCGCATGGCGTTCTCGCGCTTCCTGAAGTGCAGCTGTGACGTTCGCGAGCTTCTGCTCGGAATCGACGAGAGCCGTGCGATCGACCTGTACGCGCATATCGTCCTCGGTCCGGTCTGGCGTGACCTGTAAGACTTGCTGGGGCTCCGTATCGTCGCTCGCCGCTGGCGCTGCCGGCTGAGATCCTCGTACGCGGCTGACTGCGGAAGTGACAGCGACGGGCAGATCGCGAAGAAATGTCTGGCCGGTCGTCACGTAGCCGTCAGGTGGTGGCCCCAGTGATTCGAACTTTGGCCGGGCGCCTTCCGCGACGAGGACGACAATGGCCGGGCGGATTTGGAGGCTCCGTAAATCCTTCAGAGACGGAGGCCAGTTTCCCGCGTGGACCTGAGCATCGATGACGAGGGCGGCGACGTCCCGGTTCTCGTGCAGGTATTTCTCGCATTGATCGAGGTTCAGCGCCCAGGTGAGCGTGACTTTCCGTGCAATGCCACGCAAAGCTGTGGCCACAGCCTGGGCGTTACGCCGTTCCTTGCCGATATAAAGAATCTTCATGCACTCTGGCGAAGTTGCGGAACGCTGCGTGAACTCGGTATCGGCCGGAACGCGATCACACTACACTCAGCAGTTTGCAAACTCTGTCGAATAGCGCTGTGACGGTACGTCGAGCGAAAAAAAAAGGGACGGGGCCTACCCCGTCCCGCGCCGACTAAGAAGGGACGGGGCCTACCCCGTCCCGCGCCGACTAAAAAGGGACGGGCATGACCCCGTCCCTTACTAACACCCGAATTGATTTCGGGCTTAGCGTCGTTGCGTCGCCTCGAAAATCGACGCTGCGCCGCCGCCGATCGCCGCACCAATCAGCGCGCCCTTCTTGCCTCCGACGATGCCACCGACACCGGCGCCTCCTGCTGCGGAGCCACCGATAACCATCGCGGTCTTACCCCACGAGCGCTCGGAACGCACTTCCTCGTCGCTGTAAACCTGGCGACTCGGCGCGGGAGCTGCACTTGTTACTGTTCGCCGCGGCGCGGGCGCCGAGGCGCGTCGTGTGTTGCTGACGCGTGTGACGGCTGGCGCCGAAGACACCGCGGCAGGCCGCAGTGCAGTCGTTGTGCTCGCCGGCACGAACTGCCCGTCCAGTGTCTGGACCAACGCCGGGTTCTGGTTGAATGCGTTCACCGGTGTGTTCGCACCCACCGTGTACATCACCACACCTGAAACCAACGCTGCTGTTATTCCTGTCGCGATTGAGTTCATCTCTCTCCCCCTGTCATGAGCCCTTTCGAGCTCGTGCCAGAGAAGGGTCCAAGCGCCATGCCAGATCGCAGCAGACGATAAGTCGCAGAATCAACAGTTTTTCGGCGTCATCGCGACAGAAACCTGGCAGCCGCGCTGTCCTCTGCGGGGCTCATCCTGAAGGCGCCGGACCGCCGCGCGGTAAAGGCAACTGGAGTGTGTCGGTGGCAGGTAGGAGTTGATTAAGAGCGTTCGCGAAGCCCGAGGCGCGTAGCGAGATGATGCAGGTTGCTGCGGTGCATGCCTAGTTCGCGCGCCGCAGCGGCCCAGTTGCCGTTGTGGCGCGCGATAGTCTCGGTGACGACTCGACGCTCGAACTCCGTGACCTGATCTCGAAACGAGGCGGCCGTGTTAGACGCGGAAAGCCGATGCGATTCCGGGTCGACCGGCCGTTTGCCACTCGACGCGGGCGTCAGATCGAGATGCGCAGGCGAAATCGTCACGATCTCTTGAGCGAGTGTGCTTCCGGACGTTGTCGCAGCCGCGCGCAGAACGGCGCGGGCGATGACGTTTTCCAACTCGCGAACATTGCCCGGCCACTCGCTTTCGGCGAGCCGCGCCTTCGCTACGGGGTCGAGGCGCGCGCCCGCCACGCCGATCCTCCGCGCCGATGTGTCGGCAAAGTGCGACGCGAGGAGCGGGATGTCGTCGCGGCGCTCGCGCAGGGAGGGGACACGAAGCGGAAACACGGCAAGACGATGATAGAGATCGGCGCGAAAGCGCCCCTGGCGGACTTCTTCCTCGAGGTTGCGGTTGGTCGCAGCGATCACGCGGACATTGACTTTGTGGATCCGATCGCTCCCGATCCGCTGGATCTCGCCCTGTTGCAAGGCGCGGAGAAGTTTCGGCTGCAGCTCGAGAGGAAGCTCTCCGATCTCATCGAGGAAAAGCGTCCCCTCGTCAGCCACTTCGAACTTGCCGGGCCGATCCTTGGTCGCCCCCGTAAACGCGCCGGCGACGTGACCGAATAGTTCACTCTCAGCGATGCTGATGGGCAGCGCCGCGCAATTGACGTGAATCAACGCTTCCTCTGCGCGCGGCGATGAGCTGTGAATCTGTCGCGCGACGAGCTCCTTGCCGGTGCCGGTCTCGCCGGTTATCAGCACAGCGAGGTCTGATTTCGCCACGAGGCCGATCTCATGACGAAGCCTCGTGATGGCCTGGCTCGTGCCGAGAATCGCGCCGCTGGTTTGTGATGCGCTTCGCTGCAATTCCCTGGCGACCTGAACACGATGATCGGCGCGCCGCTCGAGTGCGTCGATGAGAGCCGTGGTCCGCAGGGCGGCGCCGGCAAGCGCGCCCAGAATCGCAATCACCTGCGGGTCGAGTGCATCGAAGCGATGTGACTCGAGAGCATCCGCAGTGAGCGCCCCGACGACCTCGTCTCCGTCGGTCAGCGCGCACCCAAGGCAGGCATGCACACGATCGTGCGCGTGCAAGGCGCCGACAATGTCGCCGTCGAAGGGGTCGGCCAGTTTGGAGTCGGGCGGGAATTGAACAGGATTCTTGCTGCTCAGGATGACGTCGAGGCGCGGCTGTTCGCGCCGGTCGTATCGACGGCTCAATGCAGCGGTGGAAAGACCGAAGCCAGCGACAGGAGTGAGATAGGGTCCGTCGACCCGTAGCAGACATGCGGCGTCGCACGGGATCACCTGGCGTACCGCATCGAGCAGGCGCGTGTAGCGGTCCGACGCGGCCAATGAGGCGGTCAGGTCACGGGCGATGCTCAGCATCACGCTGAGCGCCTCGTGTTGTCTGTCTCGCAACTCTGTTGAGAGATCCACAACGCTCCTCGGTTGTCATAACGATAACATACCTTCACGGCCCTCGAAATACCGCCTGAAATCGACAATCGCAGGCCGGCACACCGAATGCCCAGGAGATGGGCATCATGACTTCTTCAAGCACACTGGCCGATCTCGCAACGACCCATCCAGCCGCGGCTCGCGTCTTCTATCGCCACGGACTCGATTTTTGCTGTGGGGGCCGACGCTCCCTCTCTGATGTCTGCGCCGAGCGCGGGCTCGACACGGCGGCGGTCATTGCCGCCATCGAGACCGAGGAGCGCGGGCCCGACGATGACACGCGCTGGGACCGGGAGCCGCTCACCGCGCTCATGGCGTTCATCGTCAACAGCTACCACCGCCGGCTCCGCGAGTCGCTGCCCGAACTGATTCGGATGGCGGAGAAGGTCGAAGCGCGACATGCCGACAAGGCGAGTTGCCCGCGAGGACTGGCGGCGCATCTCCACGCGATGCACGAATCCGTGCTGGAACACCTTGTGAAAGAAGAGCAGGTCTTGTTCCCGCTGATCGCGAACGGGCAGGGCCGCATCGCTGTCGGACCGGTGCACGTCATGGAGATGGAGCACGAGGAACATGCACGGGCGCTGAGGATCCTTCGCACTCTCACCACGAACTTCGAGGCGCCGGCCGAAGCGTGTGTCACGTGGCGAGCTCTGTATCTCGGACTCCAACAACTCGAGGAGGAGCTGATGCTGCACATCCACCTCGAGAACAACGTGTTATTCCGGCGCGCCCTCATCGAGTAGGAGCAGGACCATGCAGGCCACATCCCATTTGATTCCGCGCCATGGCCGTCTCTGGCTGATGTTCGGCCTTGCGGTGTCTGGCGCTTTCTTCATCCTGGGTTTCTTCGGTCGTGAGGTGTATCGACAGGCGCCGCCGATCCCGGGCGAAGTACGGACAACTGACGGACGCGTGCTGATGACGCGTGACGACATCCTGACGGGACAAACGGTCTGGCAGTCCACCGGCGGCCAGCAGCTCGGATCGATTTGGGGTCACGGCGCATACCAGGCACCGGACTGGACTGCCGACTGGCTCCACCGCGAAGCGACGACGCTCCTCGATCGATGGAGCGTGGGCACTTACGGTGCGTCGTTCGCACGACTCGATGACGAACGACAGGCACGCATGCAGGCGCGGCTGAAGCGCGAACTGCGAACGAACACCTTCGACGAGGCGTCGGGAGTGCTGGTGATCTCCGCGGAGCGTGCCGAGGCGATCTCACTGGTTGCGCGCCACTACGACGATCTGTTCGGCGGCGCGCCGGCCATGCGGCAGCTGCGCGACGACTACGCGATGCAGG
The DNA here is from genome assembly GCA_035649635.1 of Vicinamibacterales bacterium. Lineage (GTDB taxonomy): Bacteria > Acidobacteriota > Vicinamibacteria > Vicinamibacterales > UBA2999 > Gp6-AA40. The sequence continues at coordinate 21,257 of DASRJE010000149.1, forward strand.
ACGTCGTCGTTCCCGATCCAGCGCGGCGAGTGGCATTGACGCAGTTCTTCTTCTGGACGAGTTGGGCAGCCGCGACGACCCGGCCCGGCCACTCCATCACCTACACGAACAATTGGCCACATGAGCCCCTCATCGACAACGTGCCTTCGTCCGGTAACGTGCTCTGGTCGATGGTCAGCGTTGTGCTGCTGTTGGCTGGGGTGGGTGCCCTGGTATGGTTCCTGGCGTTCCACCGTGAGGACGACGCCGCGGAGGCTCCGCTGAGGGATCCGTTCATGGGTCTGACGCTTACGCCATCGATGTGGGCAGTCGCGAAATACGTCGCCGTCGTGGTCCTCCTCTTCATCGTGCAGGTGCTCCTTGGCGCACTCACGGCTCACTACACGGTTGAGGGGCAATCGTTCTATGGAATTCCCATCGCGACTCTCTTGCCGTACAGCCTGACGAGGACGTGGCACATCCAGACGGCGATGTTCTGGATCGCCACTGCATTTCTCGCCGCGGGACTCTTCATCGCGCCCGCCGTGGGAGGCCGGGAGCCTCGATTCCAGAGACTCGGCGTGAACCTCCTCTTTGGAGCGCTGCTCATCGTCGTCGCCGGTTCCCTTGCAGGCGAGTATTTCGCCATCCACCAGAAGTTGCCGCTCGCATGGTCTTTCTGGCTCGGCCATCAGGGATACGAGTACGTCGATCTCGGACGCGTCTGGCAGATTGCGCTGTTCGCGGGCCTTGCGATCTGGTTGACGTTGATGCTGCGCGCGCTCTGGCCAGCGCTCTCGCAGCGGACGGAGACGAGGTCGCTCGTGTGGATGTTCACCTTCGCCAGCGTTGCGGTCGGGTTGATGTATGGCGCCGGGTTCTTCATCACGGCGAAGACGCATCTGACGGTGATGGAGTATTGGCGCTGGTGGGTGGTGCACCTCTGGGTGGAGGGCTTCTTCGAGGTGTTTGCGACTGCCGCGCTCTCACTGATTTTCGCGCGAATGGGACTCGTGAAGCCGTCACATGCTGGGGCTGCCGTGATCGGATCGAGCGCACTGTTCCTGTTTGCGGGGATTCCTGGGACGTTCCACCATCTCTACTTCAGCGGCACGCCAACATCGATCATGGCTGTCGGCGCCAGCTTCAGCGCGCTCGAAGTCATTCCGCTTGTGCTCATCGGCTTCGAAGCGTTTCAAACGCATCGATTGCAAGGCGCTGCGTCGTGGATGCGGCGCTACAAGTGGCCGGTCACCTTCTTCGTGGCCGTCGCGTTCTGGAATCTCGTGGGCGCTGGATTGTTCGGGTTCCTCATCAACCCGCCGATCGCGCTTTACTACATGCAGGGACTGAACACGACACCGGTCCACGCGCACACTGCTCTCTTCGGCGTCTACGGTCTGCTGTCGCTCGGCCTCATGCTGGTGGTCGCGCGGCTCATGACGCCTGGCGTCGAGTGGAAGGAGCAGTGGCTCGGACGAGCGTTCTGGGCGATGAACGTCGGGCTAGGTCTCATGGTTGGCTTGAGCCTGTTGCCCATCGGCCTGATGCAGGCGTATGCGAGCATCGAGACGGGCCTGTGGTACGCGCGCAGTGCCGAGTTCCTGCAGCAGCCGCTCATCGAGAACCTGCGATGGCTTCGCCTCGTCGGAGACACAATCTTCCTGATTGGTGTTGCGGCGTTTGCGTGGTTCATGGCGGGACTCTGGTTCGGTTGGAGCTGCGGGGCCGAGCCCGCGGCGGACCGACGTAGAGCGGGGGCTTTCCCGTCCGCCGTAGCCTTGGGCGAAGGTGGAAGCCCCGCGTCGCGATGACGGCGCAGGCTGACGCCTGCGCTCCACGGAGCGATGGAAATTGCCGCGATCAATCCTCGGGCGGTTCGCCGGCTGGTGCCATCTTCACCAGGCGAGGTTCGAAGCGAGCGAGCGGCTCGACCAGGTCGCGTTGCGCGGCCATCACTTCGTCAATGTCTTTGTAGGCCATTGGAACCTCGTCGAGTCCCGCTGACAACAGAGTCACGCCGCGTTCGCGCAGAAATTGCTGCGCGACCGCCCACGTGAACATCTCCTTCGCCTTCGTACGGCTTATTCGACGACCGGCGCCATGGGACGCCGAGTTCAGCGACGCAGCGACGCCCTTTCCCCGGACGACGTAGCCGGGTGTTCCCATCGAGCCCGGAATGATACCCAGCACGCCAGCGCCGGCCGGCGTCGCACCTTTCCGGTGCACGATGACTTCGGCTTCAGATCCATCCGGAAGCCGATGCCGCTCGCGCCACGCGAAGTTGTGGTGGTTCTCGATGTCGAGCATCACATCGAGCGCAAGCGCGCGCGCGATGTGCGCGTGAATCAACGCATGATTGGCCGCGGCATAGCGGCCCATCAGTTCCATCGCGGCCCAGTACTCCTGTCCGGCCTCTGTCGAGAGATCAAGCCAGGCCAGATGTGACAGCTCCTGCGGAAGCTCGCGATGGAGGTCGCGTGCAAGGCGACTGTAGTGTTGTGCGACCTGAGCGCCGGTGCCTCGGCTGCCTGAGTGGCTCAGGAGAGCGAGGTACGTTCCGGGGGCGAGGCCGACAGCCTCGTCCAGGACAATTAACTCCCCGAACTCGACGAAGTGATTGCCGCTGCCGCTCGTGCCGAGCTGTGCCCACGCACGGTCTTTCATTCGGGACGTAACAGGGCTGACTCTCCAGTCCCGGTCCATCACATCGTGATGGCGATGCGACTTGAAGGTCGCCCCCATTCCAAACCGTGTCTCCCGCTCGATGGCCTGCGTGAGACGAGGCTTGTCGTCCGTCAGCGTCTTGACTGGGAAATCGAGGACCGTCATCTTCATCCGGCACGCGATGTCCACACCAACCGCGTACGGAATCACGGCCTCGTGGGTCGCCAACACGCCGCCGATTGGCAACCCGTAGCCCACGTGCGCGTCAGGCATGAGCGCCCCGGAGACGGCAACCGGGAGCCTGCACGCGTTGCTCATCTGCCGCAGCGCATCCGGTTCGAAGTTGGTTCCCCAGATCCGATACGGTGCGTCCGCGTCCCGCGGACGGAAGCGGCTGGTGTCGGCGGCTTGCGCGACCAGTTGCTCCGCGAGCTTCCCATATCGTTCATCGCCGATGAACGCGTGCGGCGAGGCAGCCACTCGCGTCAGCTCGTCGATCACAGGCCGCATGCTTTGTTTGGCGGCCTGAGCCTTTTGAAGAATCTGTTTGGCCATCTCCGCGCAGTCAGGCGGGATGCCGATGGCGACAAGATCACGTGTCTTCATGAGTGATGGCCTTGCGAGGCGCGCCGTGTTACGCGATGACTTGTGGGTTCTCATTCCGAATTGTGCAGCTCCGCCATGAGTTCACGAAACTCCTCGTCGCGCAGCTCGCTGCTGCGCACGAATCCCGCCGGTCGTCGCCCGGTGGGCGGTTTGAGAATCCATGCCTGCTCCAGCAGCTGTGAGTATGTCGGCAACCGGGCGTCGGCGTAAGCCGAACACTCGGTCACTTTGAACCTGATGAGCACCGGGTGACTCATCGGTTGCGCTTCACATCTGACGATCTCGTCTTCGAGCTTCCGCCCGCGGGTGATGGTGCTGTTCCGGCAGGTCTCGCACAGGCTCTTGGCGCCGTGTGTGACGGTGCCGTCGTAAACCTTGATCAACATGTGACGCTCCATCCTTCTCTCACGCTTGCCATCGAGCGCGTGAGCTACGGATGGCAAGCCGGCTGCTGACGGTGCACTCGCGATGCCAGACGGACATCATGGCGATTTGTTCAAGACTCGAAAAACCTGAGGGCGACAGAGGCGAGAACGTCGCAGTTTCTGCGACGACGAAAGAGTCGATCGCGTGCAGGATTTGCAGATGGGTCGCGCGGGCGCGGCTATAATCTCCGCGCCGCTTTCCCCGAGGTGCCGCGATGTTGCATGCGCTCAATGTGTTGATGCTCGGCGCCGCGCTGATGTTCAGCGCCGCACTGAACTTTAGCGCCGCGCTGAACTTTAGCGCCGCCGGCCTGTTGGCCGCGCAAGCGCCAGCGCCGCACAAAGCTTCTCCGCCGAAGACCGTCAGGCTGTACGTCTTCGACTGCGGGATGCTGACGATCTCGACCGAAGGTGTCACGCGGTATCACGTGACGCCCAGCGAAGTCGGCGAACCCCGGATGCCGGTGCCATGCTTTCTGGTGGCGCATCCGAAGGGCACGCTCATGTGGGATGTCGGTGTCATCCCCGATGCGACCGTCGAGAAAGCCGCGGCATCGGGCGGGGCGCGCTACGACGTGAATGCGACCGCGGCGGCGCTGGTGAAACGGACGCTCAGGGGCCAGCTTGCGGAGATCGGCTATAGCCCTTCAGACATCACCTACGTATCGATCTCACACGCGCACAAGGATCACTCTGCCAACCTGAATCAGTTCGCGTCATCGACGTGGCTGGTCAGGCCGGCCGAGCGCGAATTCATGTGGAAGCCTGGCAACGAACGCGTCGAACCGACCTTCTACAAGGAACTGGAGCGCAGCAAGTCGATTGCGCTCGACAAGGACGAACACGACGTGTTCGGTGACGGCACTGTCGTGATCAAGGCGGCGCCCGGCCATACACCCGGGCACCAGGTGCTCGTCCTGCGTCTGGCCTCGACCGGCCGTGTCATGCTGGCGGGCGATCTCTATCACTATCCGCCCGAGCGCACGTTGCGACGTCCGCCGCCCGACAACGAGTTCAACGTCCAGCAGTCTGCGGCGTCGCGAGCGATGATCGAGGAGTACCTCACGAAGACGAAGACGACGATCTGGATCGAGCACGACTTCGCCACGATCGAGAAGCTGAAGAAATCGCCCGCGTTCTACGAGTGACAGCGTCTTGGGAGTTGGCCTTTTGGGAATTGGTAGTTGGGCGTTGGGGGTTGGGAGTTGACGGTTTCTTCCTCTCAGTTCACGGACTCTGTAGACCGAAGACCACGAGCGTTGTGCCCGGTTTCGACAGCGGCGTGTCGTGGCCTCCGACTGCGATCGCGATCATTTCGCGACCGCGCTCGGTCGTGAACAGCAGTGGCGTCGCGCGTGCGCTCGTCGGCAGTCTGGCTTCCCACAACTGACGACCGCTCTTGGTTTCAAACGCGCGAAAGTACGGATCGATCGTGGCGCCTATGAATACCAGGCCGGTTGCCGTCGCGATCGGCCCGCCGAGATTCGGTGCACCAGTCGGCGTGCTGGATGTCAGTTTGAAGATCTCACGTAGGTCTCCCAATGTCGTTCGCCATGCGCTTTCACCCGTGTCCACGTCAATCGCGACCAACTCTCCCCACGGCGGCGCAACGCAAGGGATGCCGGATGGCGCGAGGAAGAACTGACGTGAGACAGAGAACGCGGCGCCGCGTTGCTCCATGACCTCCTGATTCGGATTGGCTCGCCGTTGTCGATCGAAGTCGCCGTTGGGGAAGAGGCGAATGATTGCGGGGAGACGATTCACCGGTGCGACGATCCTGCGTGTCGCTGGATCCCAGGCCATCCCTCCCCAATGCAGCCCGCCGATGTTTCCGGGAACGAGGAGGCTCCCGCGGGTACTCGGTGGCGTGAACGCACCCGCGTGGCGCAAGTCACGAAACATGGCGAGGCAGGCGTCACGATCTTGCGGCGTCGCTCCCCAGATGTCCGCTTCGCTGACCTGCTGTGGAACGAGCGTCGCGGGCCGATCGGGAAATGGCTGCGTCGCGGCCGCGTTCTCGCCCTTGACGTCGCTCGCTGGCACGGAACGCTCGCGAATAGGGAAGAGAGGTCGCCCGCTGAGACGCTCGAAAAGAAAGAGATGACCCGTCTTCGATCCGACGGCGACACCTGCGCCGTCTTTCGAGGGGAAGAGGAGAGGTGGAGACGCGACGTCAAAGTCCCACAAATCGTGGTGCACGGTCTGGAACGACCACACGACTGCGCCGGTGGCGGCGCGAAGTACTACGATGGAATTGGCGTGTCGATTGTCGCCAGGACGAAGGCCTCCGAAGTAGTCCGGGCTCGGGCTGCTGGTTGGAAGAAAGACGAGACCATTGGCCTCGTCGACCGTGATGCGCGACCACGTGTTGGCGGCGCCGGCAGTGGCGGCTTCGCTCAATGGGTGAAACGTCCAGCGGAGCGCTCCCAACCGACGATCGAATGCGCGGACCTCTCCGGATGCCATCCGCGCGCGGCTGTTGTCTGCGACGTTGGAACCGACGATAACCAAGTCGCGATAGACGGCCGGTGGTGAAGTGACGCCGTACTCTCCCGCATAATCAGGCTTTCGTCGAAGTCCACTCGTCAGATCCACCTGGCCGCCGGTACCGAAGCTATCGCATGAAGTGCCGTCTCGGCGATTGAGACAGACGAGTCGCGCATCGACGGTCGCGACGTAAATGCGATCGTCTGCCACGGCCACGCCGCGACTGGCGAAGTCGCTGTAGTTGGCATCGCGGCGAATCTTCAAATCGATCCGCCAGACCTCGGTTCCTGTTTCCGCGTCGAGGGCGATCACGAGGCCGCCCGGCGTAGACAGATAGAGATGGCCGTCGTGGTAGACCGGAGTTGCTTCGAACGCGGGGCGATCGGTCCCGGGCCGGAGGGGTTCGGTTGATTCGTGCGTGTCGTAGGTCCAGGCAATGCCGAGCCGGCCGACGTTGTCCGGGTTGATACGCTCAGGCGGGGCCTGTGCGGCGAGCACGAGGCTCAGAGCGAGTCCGAGCACGCCAATTCTCATGCGCACTTCGACGTGTCGCGGCTGGACGCGGTTCCGCGTCAGTATCAATATCCCGGTATCAGTTTCCCCAGCGCAGCACTTCGACGCGGACGCGCGTGCGCCCCGATCGAACGAAGTTGAGGGTCTGCGCTGCGCGGTACGACACGTCGATGATGACGCCTTCGGCGCGCGGGCTCTTGGCTGGCCCACGGTCGACGACCCGGACTTCGACAGCCCGGCCGTTGCGCACATTTGTCACGCGAAGGACAGTTCCGAATGGATAGGAGGGATGGGCGGCGATCAGCGCGTTCATGTTGAATCGCGTGCCGCTCGCAGTCGTCTTACCCTCGAAACCAGGTCCGTAGTACGACGCGAGACCCTCGCGGACCTCGAGTATGCCGCCGCGTGCGGGGGTCGGAGCGGGCGCCTTCGAGCGCGCCGCACATGCGGGTAGGATCAGGAGCGCACAGAGGACGAGGGCCGCGCGAGCAGCTCGCATCCAAGCCTCACTTTCACGACGCGTGCCGGGTCAGCGTACTCCGCGCCAGCCGATGAGGTTAATTCCTGGAACTGCATAGTTCGAGGTCCCGTCAAAAACCGACATGAACACCCTGTTCTCCGACCTCCGTGTGGGCCTCAGGCTGCTCTGGAAAGACAAAGCATTCACGGCCACCGCAGGTCTGACCCTCGCCGTTTGTATTGGCGCCAACACCGCTCTCTTTTCGGTCATTCGGGGCGTCCTCCTGAAGCCTCTCTGGATGCCGGAGGCCGACCGCGTGGTAATGGCCCGGAACATGTATCCGGGCGCCGGTGTGTACGAGCCTATCGGATCTGCGGTTCCCGACTACTTCGATCGGCTGCGTGAGGTGACGGCGTTCGGCGAGCAGGCACTATTCAGGCAAGACGATCGCAGTCTGGACCAAGGAGGAACCCCAGTCCGCGTCGAATCGCTGACAGTCACGCCGTCCTTTTTCCGCGTCGCGGGCGTGAAACCACTTCTCGGACGCACCTTCACGGACCAAGAGGGCGAAATCGGAAACGAGTACGTGGTTGTTGTGAGCGATTCGTTCTGGCGGACGCAACTGGCTGGCGATCCTGCCGCGGTTGGTCGCGAGCTGCGCCTCGATGGCCGCACGTACACCGTCGTAGGCGTCATGCCTCCCGAATTTCGGCCCACCGATGACGAGATGGCTCTGTGGACGCCGATGACGTTCACGGCCGAGCAGAAGTCGGACAACTCGCGGCACAGCAACAACGCAGCGTACATCGCTCGGCTCAAGCCGGGTGCCACCGTGGAACAGGCCCAGGCGCAGATCGATGCGTTGAACGCAGCGAACCTCGATCGCTTCCCGCAGTTCAAAGAGGTCATCGTCAATGCCCGATTCCGAACCGTTGTCACTCGACTGCGGGACCAGATGGTCAAGGACGTCAAGCCAACGCTGTACCTGATGTGGGGCGGCGCGCTGTTCGTTCTGCTCATCGGGTGCGTCAACGTGGCCAATCTCGCGCTCGTGCGGTCACGCGCGCGATTGAAGGAACTGGCGACTCGTCTCGCGCTGGGCGCAGGCACCTGGCGGATTACGCGACAACTTGCCCTCGAGCATCTTCTGTTGGCGTTCCTGTCGGCTGTGGCCGGCATCGCCATCGGATACGTTGCCCTTCGCGCAATGGGCGTCGTCAGCCTGCAGGGACTGCCGCGCTCGCATGACATCACACTCGACACGGTCGTGGTGCTCTATGCATTTGGCGCCGCGGCCGCCATCGGTCTGGTACTCGGACTGATTCCGGTGGCGGCGATGCTGTCTGCTAATGTCCTCGGTGTCCTCCGGGAAGAAGGGAGAACGGCGACGAGCGGGCGTGGCGCGCAGTCGCTTCGCCGCGGTCTCGTCATCGCGCAGGTCGCGAGTGCATTCGTTCTGCTGATCGGGGCAGGGTTGCTGTTCGCGAGTTTCAGAAAAGTCCTGGCCGTCGATCCGGGTTTCACGACCGAAAGGGTGCTCACGGGCGCGGTGTCGCTTCCCGAATCGCGATACAAGGATCCCGCGGCACTCAGGCGCTTCACGGACGGTGCGCTGCGGCGCGTGCAGGCGTTGCCCGGTGTCAGCGCGGCCGGCATCACGGATAGCATTCCACTCGGCAACAGAGCGAGTGCGTCCGCGATTCTCGCGGAAGGGTACAAGGCGCAACCCGGCGAGTCGTTCCTCGCACCGGCCGAAGTCCGTGTGTCGAACGGCTATTTCGAGGCCATGGGGGTGAAGCTCGTTGCCGGGCGTCTCTTCACCGATCGTGATACGGCCACGTCACCGCGCGTCATCATTGTCGACGACCGGCTCGCGCGCCGTTTCTGGCCGAATCAAGATCCGATTGGACGCCGGATGTACAAGCCGGACGATGACACCACCGACCTGGCCGCCGTCACCGAGAAGACGGTGTTCTTGACTGTGGTGGGTGTTGTCGCGGAGATGAAGCTCCGCAACCTCACCGACGGCGACAACCTGGTGGGTGCCTATTTCTTTCCGCTCGCGCAGGAGCCTCAGGACGATCTGACGTTCGTGCTGAAAGCTGCGGCCGACCCTGGCACGCTGTCGGGTGCGCTGCGCCGCGAGATCGCGGCGGTCGACTCGCAGCTCCCGGTTTTCGAAATGCAACCGATGTCGTATTGGACCGATCGCTCGCTCGCCAAGCGTCGATCGCCGGCGCTGCTCTCCATCGCCTTCGGCTTCGTCGCGCTGTTTCTTTCAGCGATTGGCATTTATGGAGTGCTCGCCTACCTCGTGACGCAGCGGACCAAGGAGATCGGCATCCGCGTCGCGCTGGGGAGCACGGCGTGGGCTGTATTTCAACTCGTTCTCCGCGAAGGCTTCCTGCTGGTCGCTGCCGGCCTGGTCCTCGGTGGCATCGGGTCCTTCATGCTCCGACGCACGCTCGAGAGCCAGTTGTTCGGCGTGACGTCGTCCAACCCATCTGTGCTCTTCCTGGTCAGCGCCCTGCTGGCAACGGTTGCCCTTGCGGCCTGCGCGGTGCCGGCGCGCCGCGCGACCAAGATCGATCCGCTCGTCGCGCTGACAGAGTGACGACACCCGGTGTCTTTCTCCCATTGACAGTCTATGGGAACGGCGATACACTGCAACGCTCACATAAACTGTCTATGGGAGAGACTCCTTCCCGCAACCCCGATCTGCTTCGCGGCACCGTCGAGCTGCTCATTCTGAAGGCGCTCACTCATGGCCGGCAGCATGGCTTCGGCATTGCTCGCTGGCTCGAAGACGTCACGAGCGACGTGCTGCGGCTGGAAGAAGGCTCGCTCTACCCCGCGCTTCACCGCATGGAAAGGCGCGGGTGGGTTGAATCAGAGTGGGGCATCTCCGACAACAACCGACAGGTGAAGTACTACCGGCTGACACGTCGGGGTCGCGAGTACCTGCAGAGAGAAACGTCGGGATGGACTGAGTTCGCCACCGCTGTCTTCAAGGTCCTTCAGACAACGTAAGTCGACGCGACCATGGGCAAAGACACGATGTGGCGGCGGTACTTGCGGTTCTGGGGTGCCGATCCACCTGCTGATGTCGACGCCGAGATCGACTTTCACCTCGAAGCGCTTGTCCAGCATTTCATCGCCCGTGGCATGGCAGCCGATCAGGCGCGAGTCGAGGCCGCGCGGCGATTTGGCAACGTGGCGCGTGTTCGGTCGGAATGCCTCACTGTCGATGAGGGATGGGCACGTGCGGCTGCGCGGCGAGAAACACTCGACGCGCTCTCGCAGGATCTCCGAGACGGTATCCGTGGATTGACCGGGAATCCCGGCTTTACTGTCGGCGCAGCGCTGATTCTCGCGCTCGGGATCGGCTTGAACACGACGGTGTTCAGTTTCAACAGGGCGTTGCTGTTTCCCTCGCTTCCGATTGCCGACCCGCCAAGCCTGGTGCGGATGTGGTCGCAAAATCTCGCACGCGGTATCTACGTAGAGCCGCTTTCGGAGGGCGATTCCGCCGATCTGTTCACCGCCAGTCAGTCTTTCGACGATGTGGCGGGATACGTCACCGAACCGGTCACGCTGACACGCGCGCACCCCCGCGGCGGAGTCGAAGCGGAGCGCATCCCTGCGATGCGAGCGACGACGAACCTGTTCGCGCTGCTCCGTGTTGCACCCGTATTGGGTCGTGCCTTTCAGCCGCAGGATGCCGCGGATGAAGCCAGCCGCGTGGTGATCCTGAGTGACCGCGCGTGGACGAATCGATTTGGCGCAGATCGTTCTGTGATCGGTCGCGATATCGTTCTGAACGGTCGTCCACACACGATCGTCGGCGTGATGCCGCACGCCTTCTGGTTCGAGTCAAAGGAGATCGAGGTCTGGCTCCCGCGGCCGGCGCCACGCGTTGAAGGCGGGCGCGGCGCGCGGACGCTGATGACGATCGCGCGCCTGGAATCCGGCGCAACCATGCAGACGGCTCAGGCCGATGTGCAGGCGCTGGCCCAGCGCCTGGCGCGTGAGCATCCCCAGACGAATGCGGGCTGGGACATCCTCGTGACTGGTCTCCTTCCGCTGGGGCCGGGCGAGAAAGTGTTTTTCGGCTTGGTCACCACGCTGACTTCGCTGCTGCTCGCGGCCGCCTGCGCGCACATCGCGAATCTCTTGCTCGCCCGCGGCATGGAGCGCCGAGGCGAGGTCGCGATTCGCGCCGCGCTTGGCGCGCGGCGCGGCCGAATCATGCGCCAGTTGTTTGTGGAGAGCGTGGCGCTGTCGATCCTGGGTGGCATATGCAGCCTGGTCGTGGCGTTGCCCATCATCGCGGAGATTCGCGCGGTGCTCGGTCCGCGTACGTCTTACCTCTCGGACTTGTCGATCGATGGTGTGGCACTGGCGATAACCAGTGGATTGACACTCCTGGCGAGTGCGTTGTTCGGCCTGGCTCCCGCGCTTCGACTGTCCTCAGTCACCGCTGGTGATGCGATCAAGCAGCCTCCCGGCGGCCCGATTACAGGTCGTCCCAGGCGCCCCCTGGTCAGCGCCCTCATCGGGCTCGAGGTGGCGATTGCGACGGTCGCTTTGATCGTGACCGTCCTCTACACTCGCGCGGGCTACAACATCCTCGCGATCCCGTATGGCTTCGAGTCGGAGAACGTCGTGACGTTCCGGCTCGACGTACCGGAATACAAATACTCAGAGGCAAATGCCGCAGCGCGCGTACTGACCGACGTGCATCAGCGGCTTCAGGCGCTGCCGTCTCTCGCAGCCGTAGGCGCAAGTACTCGACTTCCCTTGAACATGGGCCCCGGTCTCCCGACCCAAGCGATCATGCTCGAGGACCGTCCAGAAGTTGCGCAGGACCAGAGACCCTGGACGATCACGACGACGGTCATGCCCGGATACTTCGAGGCCCTCGGAATTCGTCTGCTGCAAGGTCGAACATTCGAGTCGCAAGACTCGAGCGAGGCCCAACGGGTTGCGGTGATTAGCCGGTCGATGGCTCGGGCGTACTGGCCCGACCTGGACCCTGTTGGCCGCCGCCTGCGATTGGACGGAGACACGACCTCGCTGTGGCGCACGGTGATCGGCGTTGTCGACGATGTGCGTCCCCTCGATCCCACGTCGCCACAGGTTCGACAGACCTACGTGCCCTTCGCTCAATCGCCGGGACGGGCGCTTATTTACTTCGTCGCGACGCGCGACGCCCCGCTCAGTCGTTTCCAGGACGTGCGGGTCGCGGTCCGTGGCGTCGACTCCGAACTTCCTGTGCTCGATCTGCGAATGATGACCGACGTCATCTCGACGGCGACCTCCGGGTCTGATATGGGGCAGAAAACGCTGCGCGTGAACGCGGCCATCGCCGCACTGCTTGCAGTGTCCGGCGTCTATTCCGTTGTCGCCTTTGCCGTCGCTCGCCGGCGGCGTGAAATTGCCATTCGCGTCGCGCTCGGTGGAACGCGTCCATCGATCGTCGCCATGCTGCTCGGTCAGGCACTTCGTCCGGCGTTGATCGGCGTGGTCGTCGGCCTGGTCCTCAGTGGGCTCGTCAGCCGGGCGATTGCCATCATGCTCTTCGGCGTCGACCCACTCGATCCGCTGACTTATGGCGGGACTGCTATTGCCTTGTGCGTTGCCGCGGTCGCCGCCAGTTGCGTGCCGGCCCTGCGCGCGACGCGCGCCAATCCCGTATCGGCGCTCAGGGCGGAATAAAGACACCGGGTGTGATTTGCTGTTGGTGTTGGCGCGGGAATCACACCCGGTGTCGTGTGTCCGGACTTACCCCTACTGTGAAAAGCTGACACAGATCGGACGAGGCCCGAGTCGGTTATCCTACATCTGGTCCATATTCTGAGCCGTAGCCGGCGTGGACCGTTGTGGCATGCTCGTTGCGGTACGTGACTAAGTCCATGAAAGTCCGAATCAAACTCTCCCCGAAAATGCCCGCCGTGTTCCGCCGGTACCCGTCTTTGTTCCTTTCGGGTGTCGTGGTGTTGTCGCTGGGCTTATGGGCCGTTGTCATCGGCACCATCTGGTACGCCCGCGACATCATCGTGGCTGTTCCGGCGGCCGAGGAACTGCGCGGGATCGGCTCGATGGATCAGGCGACGACGTTGTTCGATCGCGCCGATCGACCAGCCTTCACGATTTTCAAGGAACAGCGTATCGATGTGCCGCTGGCGCGCGTGTCTCCACATCTCATCAACGCCATCCTCGCCATCGAGGATCAGCGCTTCTACGATCACAACGGCATCGACGTCGTCCGTGTCGCGGGCGCTGCCTTGAGCAATCTCAGGGAAGGTCGCCTCGCGCAGGGTGGAAGCACGATTACGCAGCAGCTTGCCAGGCAGAGCTTCCTGACGCCGGAGAAAACGTATCGACGCAAGTTCACCGAGATCGTCGTGGCTGCGCGTCTCGAAGGCCAGTTCACGAAAGACCAGATCCTCGAGTTGTATCTGAACAAGGTGTACTTCGGCGACGGTCTCTACGGCGTCGAGGCGGCATCGCTAGGGTACCTGGGCAAACCAGCGTCGGCGGTGAGCGTCTCAGAAGCGGCGCTGCTTGCTGGTCTCGTGAAATCGCCCTCCAGCTACGCTCCCACTGTGAGCCTCGAGAAAGCGACCGCGCGTCGCAACGTGGCACTTCGCGCGATGGTGGACGCGAAGATGATTGACACCGCTGCCTATAACAAGGCGGTCAAAGAACCGGTGAAGCTGGACGATGCGCTCAGGCGAGGGGAAGCGTACGGCCAGTACTTCAAAGAAGAGGTCCGCCGCTTCCTGGTCGAACGCTTCGGATGGGAGCGCGTCTATCAAGGTGGGCTGAAGGTCTACACGACCGTTGACCTCGACATGCAGAAGGCTGCGGAAGCCGAGGTCGCTCGCGGCATCGCTGAGATCGAGAAGCGTCAGCGTCGCAAGAACGAAGACGAATCCAATCCGCTGCAAGCCGCGTTGGTTGCTTTGGACCCGCAGACCGGCGAAGTCCGCGCGATGGTCGGCGGCCGTGACTTCGAGAAGAGCAACTTCAACCGCGCCACCCAGGCCAAGCGGCAGCCGGGCTCAGCGTTCAAGCCCTTCGTGTACGCAGCCGCGCTCGAGCAGGGATTCACGCCGGGCACCATCATCGCCAACCTTGACGACCCGATCATGACGCTGCAAGGCGCATGGGTACCTGAAGATGAGCACAGCGAAGGCTCGTCGATGACGATGCGCGCGGCGCTGAAGACATCGAGCAATCGGGCAGCGGTGCGCATGCTCGAGGATGTGGGCATTCCGGTAACGGTGGACTACGCCAAGCGGCTCGGTGTGGGTTCCGTTCCGAGCGTGCCGTCGCTCGCACTTGGATCCGGAGAGGTCACGCTCTCATCCATGACGGCGGCATACGCGGCATTCGCCAACGCCGGGATGGTTCAGACGCCGATGCTCGTGCGTCGCGTAGAGACCACTGAGGGCGAGGTGCTGTATACGGCGAAGCAGGAACCGCAACAGGCAGTCAGCGCGGAAACCGCCTTTCTGATGTCGAACATGATGGCCGACGTCGTGAACGCTGGCACCGGCGCCGGCGCGCGCAGTGTCGGGTTCCGTCTACCTGCGGCGGGAAAGACGGGTACGACGAACGATTACCACGACGCCTGGTTCGTCGGTTTCACGCCGCGGCTCGCCGCTGGCGTCTGGGTCGGCTACGACCAGCCTCGCACCATCATCGGCGGCGGATATGCGTCGATCCTCGCGGTTCCGGTCTGGGGACGCTTCATGGCTGCGGCCACGAGCAAGGATCGCTCGGAGTGGTTCAGCGCACCCCCCAGGATTACGTCCGCGACCATTTGCCGCCTGAGCGGAAAGCTCGCCACGGATTCCTGTCATGAGAACGTGACGAGCGAGAACGGCACTGTCAGCAGCCAGTCGACGGTATACACCGAATACTTCGTCGAGGGCACGGAGCCAACTGAGTCGTGCCCGATCCATCGCAGGATTCTGACGAACCCGTTCAGGGCGCTGGCCAACCTCATCTCGCCGGGTCGATCGACGTCTCCTACTGAAACCGCCGCCCAGCAGCCGACTGCGCACACCGCTGAGGCCGCGCCAGCGCCACCGCCGCCTCCTGCGAGTCCAAAACCAGAAGAGCCGAAGAAGCGCGGGTTCTGGGGAAAGCTGTTCGGCAAAAAGTAAACTGTCAGAGCTCTGTGGTTCCAAGTTCCGGGTTCCGAGTTCGCGTTTCCGCCTCCGCCAAGGCTGCGGCGGACCTCGCCGAAGCGCTTGCGCGAAGGCGGGCCGCGTTCAGGTTCTCAGTTCCCGGTTCTCAGTTCCAGGTTTATGTTCAGTTCGGTGATCGGCCATCGGCGTCTGTTGACGCTGCTGTCGCGTGCGATTGCGCGTAACACGCTGCCGCCGGCGCTACTGCTGGCTGGCCCCGCGGGTGTCGGCAAGCGTCGCGTGGCGCTGGCGATTGCGCGCGCGGTGAATTGTCTCGAGCCTGCCGTCACGAGTGAATTCGAACGCGAGGCGTGCGGGAAGTGCGCGTCGTGCCGCCGCATCGAGCGCGCGGTTCATCCCGATGTCATCCTTCTTGAACCCGGCGATACCGGTTCGATCAAGATCGAAGTCGTCCGTGACGTGGTCGATCGCGCGGGATACCGGCCTTTCGAGGCCCGGCGGCGCGTGGTGATCATCGACGAGGCTGACGCCCTCGTCGATGCGGGGCAGAACGCGCTCCTCAAGACGCTCGAGGAAATGCCGCCCGCATCGATCTTCGTGCTCGTGTCGTCGTTGCCGGACGCACTGCTGCCGACGGTGCGATCGCGATGCCCTCGTTTGAGGTTCGGGCCGCTGTCTGCGGCGGAGGTCGCGCAGGTGCTGGTGCGTGATCACCGTTACTCGGAATCCGACGCTCGCGCCGCTGCCGCTGATGCCGACGGCAGCGTTGGCCGTGCCCTGGCGGCTGATTCGACAGGTCTGGCAGAGGCTCGAGAGGATGCCCGTCGTCTGCTGCAACAGGCGGCGAAGACCGACGATCCCGCGCGTCGGCTCGACGCCGCCAAGGATCTGAGCGGAACCAAAGGGACATCGGCGAGCGATCGAGAGCAGATGGCGACTTGTCTGCGTGCGCTGGCCTCGCTCCTGCGTGATCTCGGGATTCTCGCGACGGGGGCGGACCGTCGCACGCTGGCCAATGGAGACCTCGAGTCACAGCTCGAAGGTCTGACGAGCACCTTCGATCACAAACGGAGCCTGAAAGCGTATGCCGCAGTCGATGAGGCATTGGCCGCGCTCGAACGTAACGCGAGCCCGAAAGTCGTAGCCGACTGGCTGGTGTTGCAACTGTGAACGGGGTCAGACTCCTTCACAAACCTGGATATGCGCGACAATGTGAAGGGGTCTGACCCCTTTACACCCAGGGCCAATGAAACCTCGCATCGCCATCACCTCCGGCGATCCTGCCGGCATCGGTCCGGAAATCGCGCGGAAAGCGGCTGACGATCCACGCGTCCGCAGAGCCTGCGAACCGATCGTGTATGGCCCGGCGGCGGGCTCGGCGTTCAAGCCGGGCGAGCTCTCGGCGGAAGCGGGCCGTTCGGCGTACGAGACCCTCTGTGCCGCAGTCAACGATGCGCGCGCGGGTGTGGTGGCTGCAGTTGCGACAGCACCCGTGAACAAGCTCGCCTTCGCCAGAGCCGGTCTGCCGTGGAAGGGTCATACCGATCTGCTCGCGCATCTGACTGGCAGCGCTCGCGTGGCGATGATGTTCTGGTCAGAGCCGCTCAAGGTCGTGTTGGCGACCATTCACATTCCGCTGGCGTCGGTCACGAACACGCTCACACGCGAGGTGATGGACGGAATCATCGACCTCGCGGCTCGCGAGCTGCCGCGGTTTGGGATCGCGCAGCCGCGCCTGGCCGTCGCGGGGCTGAATCCCCACGCCGGCGAGGATGGTCTCCTTGGTCATGAGGAACGCAAGGTTCTGCGACCGGCGATCGAGGCGGCGCAGAAGCGTGGCGTACGGATCGACGGGCCGTATCCTGGCGACACGGTGTTCGGACGTGCGGTGCGAGGCGAGTTCGACGCCGTGATCGCGTGCTACCACGATCAGGGGCTGATCCCGGTGAAGCTCGTCGCCTTCGGCCGTGCGGTGAATGTGACACTGGGACTTCCGATCGTGCGGACGTCGGTCGATCACGGCACGGCGTTCGATATCGCGGGGAAAGGGATCGCGGACACGGAGAGCATGGTTGCCGCAGTCCTGCTGGCGGCGCGACTGGCGAGAGCGGCATGACGTCGGAACAAACCGAACGCGAAAAAGCGCAGAAACACGTCGCCGAAAACCGCAAGGCCTTCCACGACTTCCATCTCATGGAAACGTTCGAGGCCGGCGTCGTGCTGCTCGGCACCGAGGTGAAAGCGATCCGCGAAGGTCGCGTCAACCTGCGCGACAGCTTCGCGCGCGTCGAGGACGGCGAGGTGTTCCTCTACAACGTCAACATCAGTCCGTACAGCCATCGCGGCTACGCGGACCACGAGCCGCTCAGGCGCCGCAAGCTGCTCCTGCACCGCGACGAGATTCGCAAGTTGATCGGCAGGACGGTCGAGAAGGGCATGACGCTCGTGCCCGTCCGCCTCTATTTCAAGAACGGCCGCGTGAAGGTCTCGGTGAGCCTGGCGAAGGGCAAGAAGGACTACGACAAGCGCGAGACGATCAAGCGGCGCGAAGCGGACCGCGAGACGCGCGCCGCTATCAAGAGCCGCCGCTAGAAAACGCAAAGGACGTTGGTGTCTAATTGGCTGCGATGTCGATGAAGGTCCCGCTGCTCGATCTCCAGGCGCAATACCGGCCGCTGCGCGACGAGATTCTCGCCGCGATGACGCGCGTCGCCGACAGCCAGCGCTTCATCATGGGACCC
>DASRJE010000150.1:0-39961 GCA_035649635.1 Vicinamibacterales bacterium
AAAGGCGCAGACTTTCGACTGCGGTGGGGCGGCAAACCTGTCGAAGCCCTCTTCGACCAGGTGAGCCGGACGATGCCGCCGGGTTCACCTGGCTCGCTGGGCGATGCCACCTACGCTCAGGTGCTCGCGTACCTGATTCAAGAGAACGGAGTCATCGCCACCGATCGGCCACTCCCATCGGATCCCGCGGCAATGCGAACCATGATGCTGCCGTCGGCGGCTGGAGGACCCGGGGGTGGACTCACCATCGGCGTCGCCATTCCACCACCACCGAGCCGATCGAATCCGCTCGATCGGATGACACCGGTAACCGATGCCATGCTGAGCAATCCCTCAGATGGTGAATGGCTCACTTGGCGGCGTGCCTTCAACGCCCAGGGCTTCAGCCCGCTGACGCAGATCACTCGCGCCAACGTGCGCGACCTCCGCCTGGCATGGAGCTGGGCGCTGTCGAACGGCGCGAACGAAGTGACACCTCTCGTTCATGACGGCGTCATGTTCGTACACGCCTACGGTGACAAGGTGCAGGCGCTCGATGCCGCAACCGGCGATCTGCTGTGGCAGTACTCCCGGCGATTGCCACGTGGTCAGACTCCCACGGTGAAGCGAGGAATCGCGCTGTACGGCGGGCGACTCTACGTCCCGACGTCCGACACACACATCGTTGCGCTCAATGCCAAGACCGGAGACGTCGTGTGGGATCAGGCCGTCGCCGATTCAAAGGCGGGCTACGGGATGACGGGCGGGCCACTGGTCGCCAACGGCAAGGTGATGATCGGCACGACCGGGCGCGCCCCCGGCGGCAACTTCATCGTCGCGCTCGATGCCGAGACCGGAAAGGAAGCGTGGCGATTCTCCACGATCGCCAGGCCCGGCGAAGCGGGAGGTCACACCTGGAACGGCCTGCCTCTCGAACGGCGGAATGGCGCGTCGGTGTGGGTGCCCGCCAGTTACGATCGCGCCCTCAATCTTGCGTTCTTTGGGCCGGCGCAGACCTACGACACCGGGCCGCTGCGCATCCCGGCCGATGAAGGCGACGTGACCAACGACGGTCTCTACACCGACTCGACGCTCGCCATCAACGTGGATACCGGCAAGCTGGTGTGGTTCTTTCAGCATCAACCCAACGACCAGTGGGATCTCGATTGGGCCTTCGAGCGACACGTGATTCCTCTGCGTGTCAACGGGGTTGAGAAAACGCTGGTCGTGACAGGTGGTAAGCAGGCGATCTTCGACGCGATGGACGCCGCGTCCGGCGCCTATGCGTTCTCCATGGATCTTGGAGTGCAGAACGTTGTGACGGCGATCGATCCCAAAACTGGCGCGAAGACGATCGATCCGAAACTGGTGCCGGGCGACGGGGAGACCAAGTTCGTCTGTCCCCACGCGGGTGGTGCGAAGTCGTGGCTGCCCTCGTCGTACAACCCGCGAACAAGGATTCTGTACGTCCCGCTCGTCGAGTCGTGCATGGATCTCACACCGGTCGAAAAGGGAGGACGCGGCAGCCTATCGACCGGTGTGCGTTGGAGCCTCCGCCCGCGTCCGAATAGCGACGGCAAGTACGGGCGGCTTCAGGCGATCAACCTGGAGACGCATCAGTCCGTCTGGATCGAACGTCAACGCGCACCGCAGACGACGGGCACGCTGGCAACTGAGGGCGGCGTCGTGTTTGCGGGCGCGCTCGATCGGGTGTTCGCGGCGTATGACGACACGACCGGCAAAGAACTCTGGCGAGCGAGGCTCGGCGACGTGCCGAGCACCGCGCCGATCACCTACCTGGCAAACGGCAAACAGTACGTCGCGATGGTTGTCGGCAACGGCGGCGCACAGGCGATCACGTTCCCGCCGCTCGTGCCCGAGATCAGGAATCCACCCGATCGCGGCGCCGGCGTGTGGGTGTTCGAGCTGCCGAGCCGGTAATCCTGTGCGGCTCTACTGTTCGACCTTCTCGTAGAACGCTGTATTGTTCACCGGCGTTCCAGACGAGCCTTCTTGTTTGAAGGTAATCGTCATCGTCTTGCCCGACTCGTCGATCACGCGTCGCGCCGTCCCGTAGACGCGGCCCGCGTGCGAGAGCACGGCTTCGGCCACGCGCGCGGTGATTCGTTTGAGCAGGATGTGGTCGTACTCCTCGGTTCCCCGTACGGGATATTCGCGATCGTATTCGGCGACATATTCGATTCGCGCCGATCGCCCGTCCGCGAATCGACGCTGAATCGTCCCCTCGATGCCGTTCGGCCCGCGCTGGTAGGTGCGCGTTTCGCTCACAGGCCCGGGACCCGGTGAATACTTCGACTTGGCGACATTCAGCTCCCACACTCCAAGGATGTAGTCATCGGAGCTGGTCGATGGTGCTTGCGCTGCATGAAGTGAAACTGTTGAGGCGATGCTCGCAGTCAGAACAACTGTGGCGACGATCTGAGTCGATCGCATGGCTGTCCTCCAGGCTTTCGAGGACGAGTGATCGGCCCTTCATACGCCTTCAGCGCGGCAGCGTCAAGTGACCGGGTCGATTACGCCGGGATCTTCAATTGCCGTCTACTTGGCTTGACATGGTGTCGGGTTCCACTTCGAGCCGTCCGGCTCTTTCTTGAAGTGGCTCGTCGTCACCCATGGGTCCCCGAGGTAGAGCGGGTCCCTCACCGTCGTCGTCACGACAAACCAGTCCGGACCATCGGGTTCGGGGAATAGATCGAAGTACTCGGTCACCGATGCGTTCTCGCTGAACGGGACGCCATTCTTGCGAAGGTAGCCCGGCCGAATCTGCGAGGTCACCACCTCGAGAGATCGACTCTGTGTGCCTGCACGCGGTGCGAGGCCCAGGTTCAACCCACGGCCACCGGCAGGCGGCGGCTCCCATCGGGCAACCGACACACCTTGCCACGAGCGCTGGTTCGCAGGAGCCGGCGGTGCGCTCTGTGGATTCTCCGGTCGCGCGAATTGAAGAATGCGCGCCTGCATTCCGGCATCGGTTTCGACCTTCAGCGTGTAATCGTCCGCCCAGGAAATGCGCAGCCGCGTCGGCTCGCGCATGATCGCCGGGGCAGCGTACCCTTTGCACTGTTCTCCGGCGGCCTCGTCGCGTGCCGGATCCCAGCCATCGGCAATCTTCCGTGCGGCGGCATTCAGCGGGATGTTGGCGTAGTCGCCCCTCGGTGGCGTGATCATTCGCCATCGCCAGTCTTCGCTCACGACCGAGACCCAGTTGCCGGTGAAATCAACGGGCGCGGCCGCTCGGGGAGTCGGAGGAGGCCCACCACGACCGCCACGACCCTGCGGTGGCTCCTGAGCGGGCTGCGTGGCATGCAGAGAGGGCGCCCCCGCGATCGTGGCAAGCAGCGCGCTCACGATGATCATCCGACCCGTCACGCCAGTCACGACCGTCCACCTCGCTGCGTTTGCGTAAGGCTGCGATAGATCGACTCGACGAAGCGATCGCCGTCGTTCGCGTTGGCACCGTACTCGGAGTCGTAGTCACGGGATGGGCGTGATGCCTTGATCTGCTCCCACGTCATCCCCTTTTTGATCAGATCCTGTACGCGGTCTCGAACGATCACGACCATGTCGCGAAATTCGGCAACGTCTGTCTCCTCGCAGATGCGTCCGCGGCCGGGGATGATCAGAGTTCCGCCAGAGGCAAATCCCTCGGGCACGGCGAGCGACAGGATGCTCGTGAGCGCCGCGATCAAGCCATTCACGCTGCCTCCGCGCGCCAAATCGATTTCGGGATATCGACCTGGTGTGAACACGGCCCCGGTGCTGATGACGTCCGACCCACGAAAGAGGATGAGACTATCGCTGTCGGTGTGTGCGGCCGGCTGGTGATACAGGACGATCGCCTCGCCATTGGAGAAGTCCATCGACGGCAGGAAGTACGTCGTGGTGGGCAGCGCGTCAGGCGGTGCGGGCATTTCTCCCTGAGGCGGTTTCGACATCCGATTGAGCACGTTCTCGTGCGCCACCACGGATGGACGCGTCAACCCGACGAATCCGAAGGGCGCGCCTCCACGCCCGCTGAACGGTGCGACGAGGGCGGCGTTTCCTGCAACGTGTTCCGGGCTGCTGCTCGTGTTGATCACCCAGCGTAAGGGAAGATTCGAGAGTTTCTTGATCTCGTCCATAACGCGAGGCGCGTTGCCAGGCTCGGGCGTGTCGACGAGCACCACGCCGTACTTGCCCACATGGACGGTGATGTTGACTCCCGCGCCGGAGATCATGTGGACCTTTCCTTGAACGGGAATGACATTCAACAGCGCGGAGGTCGATGGTTGTTGTGCGACCAGGCTGTCAAGGGCGCCGAGCGCGAGCACCAGGGCTGCAAGTAGTCGCTGCATGGGCTACCGCAGGTTACATCCAGCGTTTGCGTTGAAGCAGGTGCAATACCTGCCGCAACGATCCAGTGTGGAGAACGTCTGCTTCAACTTCTGACGATATTCCGGGTACATCGTCTCAGCGCCGCCGCGGGTCGCCTCGTACGGTATCCCGTACCACTCTGAGAACTCCTTCAGGTACGGATTGGTGCCCGGAAGCCAGTGCGGAACGATGCCCTCACCGAGAGGCAATTCGGCAGCGTAGTCACACCAGTTGGACCCCAGCCGCTGGCCGGAGTCGATCGTCCATGACTGGCTGCGCACCAGGCGTTCGGTGAGGAACACCGGGTCGTCGATGATCGACACGACGGTCATAAGGTCTCCGTGGCGCACCCAGTACTCGGTCAGCGTGCGCCGGTCACTGCTCGGCACCCCATTGCGACGAATGTAGTACGGCTTGAGGTGCGTCGTTCTGACGCGGAGCATGTTTCCCATCCACACACCGGTAGAAAAGCCGCTCCAGCTGTGCGGCGCATCTGCCGGCGGGTGCGGACGCCCGTCCAGATAGATCGTCCGCTCCGCGTCGTGGAAGTTGATCCGTGTGTGAAGCGCCGTCATTCGCTGGGTCAGCGCGTCGAAGTCGGTCGTGATCCGCATGTTGGCGAGGCCGCGGTCTCCGTAGTCTGCGGAATGCTGCCGGCACTGGTACTCGCTCACGGCCGAGATACGATCGGCGTCGTAGCTCTCCGCACGCAGGCGCGCGGCATCGTTGATCGGAAGCCCCAGATAGTCAGCGAGTTCGGGCCCGGGGAGGCGTTCCGGTCCGTCCTCGTGATAGATGGGCACCCACGATCCGGTGAAATCAATCTCCTGCGCTGCCGTGGGCAGCGCGGTCCCGGACAGCAGAAGAACCGTTGAGACGATGCGCCGGAGCGTCTTCATCATCGTGTCTCCTGTCCAGGCGCAGGATGACCTGCGCCGGGCGCCTAGCATAGATCAGGCTCGATGCCGGCGCGTCGGAGCTGTCGATCTCGCCCGGACTCATTCGACGTATTGGCAGAGAACAGGAATTATGTCCTCGTCCGTAAACCGGCGCGAGGATGCAAGGGAGACCTACATGCGATTCATGATGATCGTCAAAGGGGACAAGAACTACGAGGCGGGCGCACCACCGAAACCTGAGCTGCTAGCGGCGATCGGTAAGCTGTCGGAAGAGATGATCAAAGCCGGCGTCCTGCTCGACATGGGAGGACTGCTCCCGAGCTCAAAGGGAGCACGGATCAACGTCAAGCAGGGGAAGTTGACGGTGACCGATGGCCCGTTCAGCGAGGCAAAAGAGCTCATTGGCGGCTACGCCATCCTTCAGGTGAAGTCGAGGGAAGAGGCGATCGAGCGCGGCCGGCGCTTCATGCAGCTTCACGCGGACGTGCTCGGACCGTCCTATGACGGTGAGCTCGAGATTCGGCAGATGCCGGACGCTCCGCCCCGTTCCGCCTGATACGCGGGCTACTCTGCGCGCAACGCGGTGACGGGGTTGACAGACGCGGCCCGGCGGGCCGGCACCATGCTCGCCAGCACCACGACTGCCACGAACACGGCTGCACTACCGGCGAACGACACTGGGTCCAGTGGTTCGATGCCGTACAACATTCCGGTGAGGAGGCCTGTCGCCAGCGACGATGCGAACAGGCCGAGCCCTACGCCGATTCCAGCCAGCAGGGCGGCGCCGCTCATCACCGCGCGTACGATTTGCGAGCGCAGAGCTCCGAGCGCCATCCTGATGCCGATCTCGCGCGTGCGCTGTCCGACGCTGTAAGCGACGAGGCCGTAGATTCCGAGCGCAGCCAGAAACACGCCGACGAACGCCATCGATGCGGCCAGCCACGACGCGAGTCGTTGCGGCAGGAGCGTGAACGCCGCCATCTCCGGAAGCGTGGACGCACGCAACACTGGCACATTGGCGTTCATCTGCTGAATCAGGGCTCGTACCTCCGGCAATGCACTGGGTCCCCGTGGTCGCACCAGAAGCCACATGATGTGTTCGTAGGCCTGTGCGGCTGGGTGATACAGGAACGGTTGTTGACGTTCGCCGATGGTGCGGTACTTCGCATCGCGGGCCACGCCCACGACTTCCATCGGCCGTCGGCTTACACCAAGCACGAGGCGTTGACCGACGGCGTTCTGTCCAGGCCAGATCCGCTGTGCGAATGTCTCGTTGACGATGACCACGGCCGGGGCCCCCGCGCGATCGCGCGCATCGAAGTTGCGCCCGCGCACGAGCGGCATGCCAATCGTTCGAAAGTACCCCGGCGTAACGAAGTTGCGACTCACCGTAATTGCGCGCTCATCGCCGAAGTCTTCAGGGCGCCACACCCGTCCACCCTCGGTCTCCATCGTCAATGGGACCACTCGCGCGAACGCCGCTGTTTCGACTGCCGACAGCGTCTCAATCCGCGACATGAGAGATTCCGCGAAGATCGGACCCGACGTTCTGTCGTAACCGCCGAGCTGAAGATTGAGTCCGACGACTTCGACACCCTCGGGGACGAAGCCGGGATCGATCGCGTCAGCGTTTCGCAGTGAGCGGGTGAGGAGCAACGCGCACACAACGAGGAGTACGGACATTGCCACTTGAGCGACGACAAAGAGCTGACGCAAGCGCTGCCGGCGCGGTGTGCGGCCTGCATCCTTCGCTATCGCCGCGGCAAGATCGATCCGTGCCGCGTGAAGCGCAGGCAGAATACCAGCGGCCAACCCGCTCAGCGTGGCGATGGCGACCGAGAAGGCCGTCACGCGCCAGTCGATTCCGACGTCGTATGCCACGTCGAAACGGGCCATCGCTGTCAACCGCTCCAGAAAGCGCAGGCCGACCCATGCAGCGGCGAGCGCGACGGCGGTCGCGCCGGCCGCGACGACCAGGCTCTCCACGATCACCAACCGGATCACACGCTGGCGTTCGGCCCCAAGCGCGAGTCGAAGCGCAATTTCACGTGAACGGCTCACCCCGCGCGATAGCACCATCGCGCCCATGTTGCCGCAGGCGATCATCAGAATGAGGCCGACGAACGCAAACAACAGCGACAGGAACAGGCCGATCACTCGTCGCCCGTCGGGAGGAATAGGTCCGATAGAGGCAACCCCGAGTCCGTGCCGCTCGTTGTCGGCCGGGTACTCGCGTGCGAGATCTGCCGCGATTCGCGACATCTGCTCACTCGCCTGAACGACTGTCACGCCTGGCTTGAGACGTCCGATTCCCATCAGCCACTGCTGGCCGCGTCGTTCGAAGCGTTTGAGATCGTCGCCGTCAGGGTAGGCAGTGAGCGGTACCCAGAGGCTGTCGCGGTCGATGTTGTGACCATTGAAACCCGCGGCCGTGACGCCAATCACCGTAAATGGTCGACCATTCAACCATATCGTTCTGCCAATGACGTCTCGATCGGCATCGACCTGCGTCCGCCAGAGTCTGTCGCTGATGACGACAACGGCCGACGGGTTTGTCGGTGATTCCTCCTGTGGCAGAAACCCGCGACCGAGTGCCATACGCACGCCGAGCACTGAGAAAAAGTTGGGAGACGTATACGCACCCGAAGCGCTGGAGGCGCGTCCATCGACGCTGACTCCGAACGTGACGCCCGTACGGGATGCTGCCAGCTCGGTGAAGACAGTCTGTCGCTCGACGTAGTCCCGATAATTCGGATACGAGAACGTGCTGAAAACGGGAGCTGCGGTGAACGGATCCTCGCGGCCGTCACCCGTACGGCCAACCTGGACTACTTGACCGGCGTCGGCGATCCCCGGCCGAGGGCGAAGTAGGTAGGCGTCGGTTATTCCAAAAATGATGGTCGTGCCGGCGATTCCTATCGCAAGAGACAGCACGGCAACGGTCGTGAACAGCGGACTGGCGCGAAGCGTGCGCGCCGCATGCTGGATGTCCAGCCAGACTGATTCCATCATTTGCCGTCCTCGAACAGCCTGGGGGTCAAGGAGCGTGCCACGTCGGGGGTCCGATCAAAGTACTGGAACGTGGGCTTTTGCCATCTCGATACGCCGCCGGAGGGCAGGCGCGTCCGCGATTGGGATCGGGGCGTTCCGAATCGGGCAACGGCCCGGCACTGGCCCGGGCCCTCAATTACAAAGGTCGTGGGCGTACTGGGAGTATTGCAATGAGCCGCCCTGTCGACAGTCCGTCACCCCCTAAAAGTCCATTGTTTTGCGCAGGTGCCTGGCACATGTCTTGACGATAGTGACGACGTGTTCCCGATGCTGGTGTTCGGCCTCGTCGTGCTGGGCCTCGCGCTGCGAGGCATGTCGTCCGAGGAGCGAGTGCGTTTTGGCAAGACGATCCTTGCCGGCCTCCGCTTCATCCGCAATTCCATTACCAAGCCGCCTTCCGGTGGTGAGTCCTTCTATGCGGCACTGAAGGCGCGAACGAAGTGGGCGTTCGTGACGCCCTCGATCGTTGGTGCATACGCTGTCGTCTTCCTGTTGCTGGTGATTGGCAGCGGCGACCTGAGTGATCCGCGGACACTGGTCGATGGCGGCGGCAATATCGGCGTGCGCACGACCAACGGTGAGTGGTGGCGGCTCTTCACCGCGATGTTCGTTCATGACGGCCTCCTGCATCTCATCGCAGCGATCGCGGGCATCGCGCAGGTTGGCCTCCTAGTGGAGCGGCTGGTCGGCAGGCTGGCGTTCGCAGTTGTGTATGTGGCGTCGGGTGTCCTGGTCGGAATCTGGCACCTCAACCTCCATCCTGTGTCGGTCCACGCTGGGGCGGCCGGGGCGACCTTCGGCGTCTACGGCTTGCTTCTGGCCTCGTTGCTCCTGGGAGTGGCGCAGCGCTCCACGTTGACCGTGCCCGTGCCCGTTCTCAAAGGCTTGTGGCCGGGTGCGACCCTTTTCGTCGCCTATAACATGCTGACCGACGGGATGGTCAGCGACGCGATGCAGGCGGGACTCGTGGTTGGCTTCATCGGTGGGCTGTTGATCGCCGTTCGAGTGATCTCGGACAAGCCGCCGGTTCGACGAGTACTTGCCGTCTCGGCGGCTACAGCTGCCATCGTCGTCGTGTTGGCGGCGCCGTTGCGCGGACTCTCGGATGTCAGCTCAGAAGTGGCTCGTTTCGCCGCGACTGAGGAACGCACGTCGCGCAGCTATGACCAGGCGGTCGATCGCTTCAAGCGCGGACGGGCCAGTGCGCAGGAGTTGGCCACCATCGCGGATGCCATCCTCAGCGAACTGCAGGCCCTTCACGCCGGGTTGGGCTCGCTCGACAACGTTCCCCCGGAACATTTGCCTATGCTGAACAAGGCGTCGGAATATCTCGCCTCCAGACAGGCGAGCTGGCGTCTGAGAGCCGAAGGGCTGCGAGCAGGACGGCCGCAGACGCTTCAGCAAGCCGACGCCGCGGAGCAGTTGGCGAAGGCGGCCCTTGCGAGCGCGGTGGAATACACCCAGCGATAGCTGGGACGCCCAAAACGCGTCAACGCCCAAATTCCAACTCCCAACTCCCAAACTCCCAAACACCCGGTTTTGGGAGTTGGATCTTTGGGAGTTGGGAAGTGACGACGTCGCTTTCCCGCTCCGGGGAGCAGCTACCTGGTCAGGAAAAGCACGATTACTGCGAGTGCCACGCATCCAAGCCCAACCGTCAGCATCGCCTGATGCAGGCGCCGCCGGTTGTCTGCAAGGCGAAGTTCAACGATGTTGGCCCAGATCGCTTTCTGCAGGTAGGGATCGACCGCCCCGGGAATGATTGGCTCGACCGGTTCGGGCCCGATTTCGACTGGTGCCAGGAAACGGTAGCCTCGCTTCGGTACGGTCTGTACGTAGAGCGAATCTTCGGCGCTGTCGCCAAGGGCATCGCGCACCTGCTTGATGGCGAAGTTCACGCCCTGGTCGAAGTCGACGAATGTGTCGCCAGGCCACAGGGCCGCCTGTATCTCTTCGCGCGTCACCAACGAGCCGGGGCGATTTGTCAAAAGACAGAGCAAGCGATATGGCTGCGGTTGGATGCGAATCGTACGCCCGTTCTTGAGGAGACGCTCGGCATCGAGGTCGAGTTCGAAGGAACCGAAGCGTCGCACGGCCTGCCCCGCCCGTCGATTCATTTGACGTTTCTAAGAGCCGTCAGCCTATCACTGGGTTCGGTAGCAGGGTAGCTGGGGTACTTGGGTGGCTGGGGGGTCGGTTCGCCAGGGTGCCAGTTTTACCCCAGATACCTAGCCACTCAGCTACCCAATCAACCCATTGAGCCGCTTCACCTTGTGCGCTCGGCCACGCATCGCGAAGCGCAAAGGCTCCGCCCATGGTAATTGCGCTCGCCGACCCGTATATACGGCGCAAAGAGGACGGGAGGATGAGCATGCAGAACATCAATCGACTCGTGATTCTCGGCGCAGCCATGGCGATCGTTGGGCTCGTCGCAAGCGCGAGGCCGGTCAGCGCCCAGACCAAGGAAGCGCGCGGAAGCGTGACCGCCCTGACCGATTCGACGATCACGGTCAAGGCCGGAGCCCAGGAAATGACGTTCTATGTCGACGGAGACACCCACCTTGAAGTTCGCCGGTCGGCAAGAGACGTCCAGGCTGCCCAACCGGGCAATCCGAAGCCGAGAGTCAACACCTTCTTCGAGACCGGGAACGCCGTGCTGGTGCGGTATCGGGAAGAAAACGGTCGGAATCATGCGTTGAATATCGAGCGCGTCGGCAGCGCCGGCGACGGTTCGGTCAAAGACCCGTCGAGAATCGCGGATGGAAAGGTCACTTCCGTCTCGGCGACTCAGATGACGATTGCCAGCGGTGGTAAAAACATGACCTTCGCGATCACAGGTGACACGGACGTTGTGGCTCGCGGCGCCAGCAAAGCGACCAAGGCAGCCGGAGGCGGCACCACCCTCACGACGTTCGTCCATCAGGGCGATGAGGTCAGCGTCAGCTACAAGGATGCGGCTGGAGCGATGACGGCCTCGGAGATACGGGTTCGAGTTGTGAGCCGCAATTGACCGTCAGATGAGTATGATTGGCCGACCAAAGCGGAGATGGGATCTTGGAGAGGTGCGCCGTGATGATCGTGACTCGTCGCTCAATCGTTCTGGCAATGGCGGTTTCCCTCCTCGTCATGCGGCCGTGCCTGGCTCAGAGCACGGCCGCGTCGACCGCGCCTGCGCCACCTATCCTGACGGCGGAAGAAATGGGTCAGTTTCTGCGCCAGGCGGATATCGTCGCGACCAAATCGACGAAGAAAGGTGTCACCAATGCCAAACGGGTGACGCTGTTCGACGGTCGAATCCGTCATGACGCGCAGATCCAGGACGTCAACATCGAGCTGCCGATCTTCGAGGTCGGGCCGAAGTACACCGAGGTGAACTTCAAGGACCTCTATCGCTACAACATTGCGGGCTACCGCCTGGCGCTGTTACTCGGGCTCGACAATGTGCCGATGTCGGTGGAGCGCAAGGTCCAGGGGAAGGAAATCGCGATGACGTGGTGGCTCGACGACTACATGATGGATGAGGGAGATCGTCAGAAGAAGCAGACAGTTGGCCCGAACCCATCACGGACCGCGATGCAAATCCACATCATGCGCGTGTTCGACGAGCTCATTCAAAACCGCGATCGCAATGCTGGCAACCTGTTGTGGACCACCGATTGGAAGATGTGGATGATCGACCACACGCGGGCGTTTCGCCTGGGCAAGGAGCTGCTGAAGCCGCAGCAGCTCGAGCGAGTCGAGCGAACACTGTTCGAGAAGATGCGTGAGCTCAACGAACCGAAACTCGCTGACGCGATGGGCAAGAGCATGACGAAAGCAGAGATCGACGCGCTGCTGGCTCGCCGCGACGTCATCGTCAAACTGTTCGACGACCGGATCGCGCAGCGCGGAGAGGCCGCAGTTCTCTACTCGCTGGCGAATTGAATCACGCAGACGACGGTGGGTCTGCCTTCGACGTGGCTCAGGCCAGGGAAGACCCACCGCTACACAGTCGCAGGTAGAGGCGGGTCTTTCTCGCACGTAGAGGCGAGTCTTTAGACCCGCCTGCTCAATACATCATGCCCTTGTCACTTCTGCGCCATGAGCGCCTTGATCTGGTCGATCGCGGCCGTGATCTTGAATTCGAGGAACTGGCGTCCGAGTTCAACGGTTGCGGGAGCGGGGTTGCCCCCGACGCCCGTCGTCGTTTCGGGCCCGGCCGCGCTCACGGCGAATTTGTCAGCATGAATGAGCGACTTGTTCTGATCGAGGAACATCACCTGTGACGTTTCCGCGACTGCCGCATGTCCGCCGGCCACGATGTTCTTCTCTTTGAGGAACGCGGCGATCTGCTGACCAGCCTTGGTGTTGACGTCCGAGACGTAATAGACGCGCGTGCCTTTGGCGCGCCAGTCGGCGTCCACGCTTTCGGCCGCCACTTGAAGCTCGGATTGCCCCTGGCCGTGGTCGCCCATCAAAAAGATGTTCTTGAACCCGGCTGCCGCGGCGCTCTGTGCCGCCTGTCGCATGACACCGAGGAAGACTTCAGATGACAGGCTGACGGTGCCCGGGAATCGCATGTGACCAGTCTTGGCAACAGGATCGCCTGCTGGCGAAAACGGTACGATCGGAAACACGAGCGCGATGCCCAGTCGCTCGGCGATCTGTCCCGCCGCATAGCGCGCGATCACGTTGTGTTTCGCGAGCGCCATGTGCGGCCCGTTCTGCTCGAGGCCGCCAGCGAAGATGATGGCCGAGGTCTTGCCGGCCGCCATCGCGTCGCGGATTTCGTAAGAGGTCAACTCCTCGATAAACACTGAACGCGTCTGCGCGGACGCGATTGAGGCGAAGAAGACGAAGACAATCGCGGTCAGTAGTCGATGCATACCGATCTCCTGGAACTGCCGTAGTGTCCGCCTTGAGGCGGGCCCGTGACGGGGAGTTACACCGGTGACGGGTTTCTCTCGGTAAATCCCTTTTGGTGCCAGTAAGGATACGCCGGTGTAATGGCACTGGCAGCGTCGAGTGCGGCGACCTGGGCCGGTGTCAGGTTCCAGCCCACGGCACCGAGATTCTGCCGCAATTGCTCCTCGTTGCGCGCGCCGATGATCACGGTCGCAATCGACGGACGCTGCAGCAGCCAGTTCAGTGCGACCTGTGGGACAGTCTTGCCGGCTTCGGCTGCGACGACCTCGAGGGCGTCGACAACCTTGTAGAGGGCCTCGTCTTCGACCGGCGGTCCATAATCGACCACTACCTGCGAACGGAGCCGGCTGTTGAGCGGTATCGGTTGGCCGCGCCGGATCCGGCCTGTCAGGCGCCCCCATCCAAGAGGGCTCCACACGACAGTGCCCACGCGCTGATCGAGCGCAAGCGGCATCAGTTCCCACTCGAACTCGCGCCCCACGAGTGAGTAATACGCCTGGTGCGCGACATATCGCGCCCAACCGTATTTGTCCGACAGCGCCAGCGATTTCATCAGATGCCAACCCGAGAAGTTGGAACAGCCGATGTAGCGGATCTTTCCGGCGCGAACCAGGTCGTCGAGCGTCGACAGCGTCTCCTCGATCGGTGTCAGAGCATCGAATCCATGTAGCTGATAGAGGTCGATGTAGTCGGTACCCAGCCGGCGCAGGCTTGCTTCAACCGCCCGAATCAAGTGATGACGTGAAGAGCCGACGTCATTCGCTCCCGCACCGGCGCGGAAGGTGCCCTTCGTCGAGATCAGCACACGGTCGCGCCGCCCTTTGATCGCCGCGCCGAGGATCTCTTCCGCCTGACCACCGGAATAGATGTTCGCCGAATCGAACATCGTCAGGCCGGCATCGAGACAGATGTCGACCAGCCGCGTCGCGTATGTCGCGTCGCTAGCGCCCCAGGCCTTGAAGAACTCGCTGTCGCCGCCGCCGAAGGTGCCGGTGCCGAGACTCAGGGCTGGAACCATGAGGCCGGATGCGCCCAGTTGTCGGTGCTCCATTAAGTAACTCCCAACTGCTAACTACGAACGCCAACTCCCAATTTCCAAACTGCAAGTCACAACCGCAGCCCTGGCGATTGGGAATTGGAATTTGGGAGTTGGGAGTTGACGATGTTCAGCCTTATTCGTTTATAGCAATAGGCTCGTCGTCCGGTTGGAGATTGGTCATCTCCGCTTCGATCATCTGCTCACCGGCCGATGACGGCACTCCCTGGGAGAAGTGCACGGGTGGAAGGAACAGCGTCGCCAGCAGTCCCGCTCCTGAGACGAGGCTGCCGGCGACGAAGACCCGGTGCAGTGCCGCGGCGAATTGATCGCGCATGGGGCCGGTCAGCGCGATTGCCCCGGAGGCGAGCGCACTCTCGGCGCCGCCAGGCAACGCCATGCCGACCAGGCCGCGCGCGAGGATGGCGCCCATGGCAGACACACCCAACGCGGCACCGATACTGCGTGAGAACTGATTGAGCGAGGTGGCGAGCCCGAGTTGAGAACGATCGACGGCATGCTGCACCGCAAGCAGCAGGGACAACATCTGCGTACCCATTCCTGCGCCAAGCATGGTGCAGCTCGCAACGAGTAGCGTGCGCGGCGAGTGGCTGTCGAGAAGGCTGAGGCCGATGAATCCGGCCGTCATCAATATGCTTCCGGCTACCGCTGACACTCGATAGCCCAGTCGCACCGTCATGCGCGCGCCAACGATCGACATGACGACCCATCCGAGAAACAACGGCGTCACCGCCTGACCTGCCTGGGTCGCGGTGCCGCCCTGGACGCTCTGCACGAAGAGCGGGATGAAAGCGATTGCGCCGAACATTGCGATGCCAACCAGGAAGACGACGACGAGCGTGCGCGAGATGACAGGGAGGCGAACGAGTGAGAGCGGGAGAATCGGCTCCGCCGCCCGTTGTTGCGCCAGCGCGAAACCTCCGAGCAGGACAACTGTCGCGACGAGCCAGGCGGCAGACGAGCCCGCGTCACCGCCGATGGCGATGAGCAACGTGCTGATGCCGGAGAACAGGAGAGCGGCGCCCAGCCAATCCACTTGCACCTGCCGGATCGTGCGCGTCGCGGGATACGCGAGAGCGAGGACGGCCATGCAGCAGAAGCCGAACGGCACATTCAAATAAAAGACCCAGCGCCACGACAACGCATCGGTGATGTAGCCGCCGACGAGCGGCCCTGCGATCGATGCCACACCCCAGACACCGCTGAAGAGTGCCTGCGTGCGGGCACGCTCGCCGAGCGTATAGAGCTCGCCGACGATCGTCATGCTCAGTGGAATGATCGCACCAGCGCCGAGCCCCTGAATCGCGCGAGCGACGATCAGCGTGAACATGCTCGTGGCCGCGCCCGACATCACCGAGCCGATCAGAAAGATAGCGACGCCCAGCAGGTACATGCGGCGTCTGCCGTACAAATCAGAGAGACGCCCCCAGATCGGTACCGAGGCAGTCGACGTAAGCAGGTATGCGGAAAACACCCAACTGTAGTGCGCCAGCCCGCCGAGCGTGGCAATGACGGTCGGCATCGCCGTGCTGACAACCGTCGCTTCCAGTGCACCGAGGCTCATGCCGAGTAGGAGCCCGGCAGTGATTGCCCGCCTGCGCGGGAGGCTGACCTGAAGATGAGGAATGAGGGACACGGGATCAGCGTACCAGAAAGTTCAAAGTTTAAAGGTCAAAGTAGGGAAGTAAGTGGGAAGTACGACCTTGGTGATTCGAGACCGCCTTGAGAGTTGCACAATTGGGAGTTGGGAGTTGGAGCTAGGGAGTTGATGCGTTTTTCGGCAGGCTGTTAAACTTCGCCGCATGGAATCGACTCGAACCGTACTCGCTGTAGGCGTTGCCGGGATCTTCATCGCGTGTGCTCCAGCGAATTCTGCCGCGGCAACGTGCGAGAGCCTCACATCGATGGCAATCCCGCACGGCATCGTGACACTGGCGCAAACCGTGGCGCCCGGTGCGTTCACTGCACCAAGCGGTCGCGCAGGCGGTCCTGGTGGTGGTCAGAATCCGTTCGCGAAGCTCGGATCGTTTTGCCGTGTGGCGGTCACCCTCAAGCCTGGTCCGCAGTCCGATATCAAAGCGGAGGTATGGCTGCCGTCGGCTGGCTGGAACGGGAAGCTGCAGGTTGTTGGTAATGGCGGATTCGCCGGCACGATTAGTTACCCGGCGATGGCGACGGCGCTCAATGCTGGTTACGCCGCGGCCAGCACTGACACCGGACACACAGGTCCTTCGCCCAATACGTTTGCCAATGAGGATGTGCTGATCGACTTCGCGTATCGTGCGATTCACGAGACGGCAGTCGCCGCCAAAGCAACCGTGCAGGGGTTCTTCGGGAACGCCGCGAAGCTCTCGTACTTCAACGGCTGCTCGACCGGTGGACGTCAGGCAGTGACGGCGGCGCAGCGATATCCGGATGACTTCGACGGCATCGTTGCGGGCGCACCGGCCTCTCACACATCGACGCAGGCCTTCGGTCAGATCTGGTTCTATCAGGCGCTGGCCGACCCGGCTTCCGCGTTGCCGCGAGAGAAACTGACGCTGCTGCATGACGCAGTACTCAATGCGTGCGACGAGATCGATGGCGCCAAGGACGGAGTGCTGGAGAATCCGCTCGCGTGCAAATTCGATCCGCAGGTATTGGCCTGCACGCCGGGAGCAGATGCTGCGTCCTGTCTGACTCCAGCCCAGGTCGATAGCGCCTGGCGTATTTACGCGGGGCCGTCTAATCCGCGAACCGGCGAGCACATCTTCGCCGGTCTCGAGCGCGGAAGCGAGCTGGGTTGGAATCCTGTACCCGTCGGGTACGCCGTCGACTACTTTAAGTACATCGTGTTCAAGGATCCCAACTGGGATCCGAAGACCTTGAACTACGACTCAGACGTCGAGAGAGCAGGCAAAGGAGCGAATCTCGTCTTTGATGCCACGAGCACCGATATGAGTCGCTTCACGAAGCGTGGCGGGAAACTGATCATGTATCAGGGCTGGGCGGAACCGGGCATTCCCCCCGGCAACCTGGTGAAGTACCTCGGGCAGATTCAGCAGAAGACCAGCGCTGCGAAAGACTCGGTGCGCGTGTTCATGGTGCCTGGGATGGGACACTGCGGCGGCGGGAACGGTACGAGCACGTTCGACATGGTGGCTGCGCTCGATGCGTGGAGAGACGGCGGGACAGCGCCGGAGCAGATCAACGCTTCTCGCGTTCGCGACGGCAAGGTCGATCGCACGCGACCGCTCTGCGCCTGGCCCATGACCGCGAAGTACAAAGGAACAGGCAGCATCGACGACGCCGCGAATTTCGTCTGTAAACAGTGAACGCAGGCCGGGTCTTGCTTTGTAGACCCGGCGTATCGGGCTGTAGACCCGGCGGGTCCGAAGAACAGGACCCGCCCTACGCTGTCGATTATTTGTTCGGCGTCATCGCGACGTTGAGTGTCGTCGTCTCACCGGGCCGAACGGTGATGTCGGTCATGTACGTCCGATAGCCGTCCTTGCGAATCTGCACGTTGTGCACGCCGGGACCGAGTTGCACGATCAGTCGTTCGTTCTGTCCGCTGTTCTCCCACGGCTCGCCGTCGATCGTGATGCTCGCGTCACCAGGCTGCACTCGAAGA
The DNA here is from genome assembly GCA_035649635.1 of Vicinamibacterales bacterium. Lineage (GTDB taxonomy): Bacteria > Acidobacteriota > Vicinamibacteria > Vicinamibacterales > UBA2999 > Gp6-AA40. The sequence continues at coordinate 17,879 of DASRJE010000150.1, forward strand.
GCAAGCGAGCCGAACTCCGATCGCGGAGCTCGTTCTGGATTCTGACCAGGGTTCGCGCCCGGGTCTCGATCTCGCGGATCGCCCGGGTCTCGATCTCGCGGATCGACCGGAGGCTGACGTTGTGAGGAACGCGGCGGGCCGCTCGGTCGCGGTTTTCCTTCCGGCCTGACCGGTTCCGCCTCACCCGGTTTGAGCTGCTCCATCTCGTGGCGCACGTTGAACGTCTTGCCGGGTTGCAGATACACCTTCTGCTGGTAACTGCGATGCCCGGGCAGGAACAATTCGAGATCGTGATCGCCGGGTTCGACATGCAAACGCTGGAAGGTGCCGTCGAAGTCGTCCACGGTGCCGGCGTAATAGCCGTCCACGAACACCTCGGCTTCACGCGGAGTGACTTGCAGTCTCAGCGATGAGTCGTACGCGTAGGGATAACCGCCGTAGTACGGATAGTAGGGATAGCCGTAGTACGGATACCCACAGCATCCAAATCCGACGGAAAAGGAAAACGGATAGTACCCAGGATAGTACCAAGGGTAGTACGCGCCGTACCAATACGGGCTTGCGTAATAAGAGTGATAAACGGCTGGACCCCGGTAGGCGCCGCCATGACCGATCGGCCGAGAAGGAACTGGGCGCGGCACCGCCTGTCGCGTCTGAGCATGAGCATCAGTTGGGAAGAGCGGCACCGTGAGGACGACGGCGAAGACCGCCGTGGCCGTCGTTCGAAGGAGAGGTTTCACGATAGCCTCCGTTGGCAATCTACTCAGAGTTCACGCAACGGTTGTGCCGGTCCGCGCGGCCCGATTTTAGCCCGGAACGACGCAGAAAATTAAGCTGTGGCAGTCGCTTCGTGGCGACAGATGTCACGCTTTATGGACGAGGACCCGCGAATCGGGATTCGGATTCGGGGTTCGGGTTTGTGCGGATCAGGAATCGGATCCCGGATCCCGAATCTCGGATCCCGAAGGGAGCACGATCTCAAATAAGGCACCGTTGTCGTTCCGTGCCGCAATCCGCCCTCCATGACGTTCGACAATCGCCTTGACGATCGAGAGTCCAAGCCCGCTACCACCTGCCGCCTTTCGAGCGGCGTCGACCTTGTAGAAGCGATCGAAGATCAACGGCAGGTGTTCCTCGGGAATGCCGGGGCCCGTATCGCGAACGGTCAAGACCGACCCGTCACGGCCGGTCGAGCTGCTCAGGTGAATTTCGCCTCCGGCTGGCGTGTGTCGTAATGCGTTAGCGGCGAGGTTCTGCAACGCCTGCTCGAGACGATCGCCATCTCCGATGACGAACTCGGCCCCCGGATCGACATGATGGACGAGGTGAACACCGCGCTCGCGCAATTCGCGTTCGTGACGCGCTGCCACGCGCGTGAAGATGGCATTCACGTCCACGCGCTCGCGACGGAATGACGTCCCTCCCCCTTCCAGCCGGGCGAGGTCCAGCAGATCTCCGATGATGCGCTCGAGCCGGTGCGTCTCCTCGGTGACGATGCGCATGTAGCGCTCGCGGGTCGGCGAGTCCAGTCGAAGTTCGGGCATGCCGAGCGTTTCGATGTATCCGCGCATGGCGGTGAGCGGTGTCATCAACTCGTGCGACACGTCAGCAAGCAGTTGTCGGCGCGCGGCGTCGGAGGCCTCGAGTGCGCGCGCACGGCTCGTCAACTCCGTCGCCATCTTGTTGAACGATCGCGCTACGGCCGCGACCTCGTCGCCTCCGTACTCCGGAGCACGCGCATCGGGGTCGCCTGCCCCGAGCCGCTCGGCAGCGTCCTGCACTGCTTTGAGACGATGCCGCGCAGGGCCGAACACGACAAACGCGATCACCACCATGCCGACGCCGAGCACGCCTGCGGCTACCGGCGCCATCGTCGGTCCCAGTCTCGTGAGGATTCGCCAGAACGATGGGCCGCCGGGCAGCACGATGACGCGGCCGACCGGCATTCCGTTGACGAGAATCGGTGCGAATTCACCTCGCCGGGGTGGCGGGCGCCGCGGCGGACCGGGGCCGTCACCGCGATTGCGCGGCTCTCCGTCCGGAGGTGGCCCAGGGCCATCGTCGCGATTACGTGGCTCTCCGCCTGGAAATGGAACCGGGCCGCCGCCCTCCGGCGGGGGACCTGGGCCGCCGCCGCGTCTGCCAAAACGGCGAGGTCCGTCATCCATGAACCGTTGTTCTTCCCGGACCGCTTCAAGCAGGGCTTCGGGTACGTCGTCATGGTTCGAGAACGTCCGTCCGTCTCGCATGATGACGACGAAGGTTTGCAGCGTCTCACCGTACTGTTCGGGGAGGTAGTGGTGGAGATCGATGCTCGCGTTGGCGTTCAAGGCGCCGCTCACGTCGGAGGCAACGAGCGCGGCAAGCCGACGTGGCGATCGCGCGGGCATCGATCCCGCGATCCGATCCGTCATCCAGAGAAAGAGTGCGCCTTGAGCCGTGAGCATCAGCGCAAGGAACGCGAAGAGTCCCAGGGCGATGCGCCAGTACAGGCTCCGGTACCACAAGGGCCTAGACATCAGCTGCCTTATATCCGGCCCCCCACACGGTGAGAATGACATCCGGGTCGGCTGCCCGGTTCTCGATCTTCTTGCGGAGGCGCTTGACCAATGTATCCACGCTGCGAACCGTCACGAACGTCTGGTCTTTCCAAACCTTGCTCAGCAGCGATTCTCGACTGAAGACGATCCCGGGATTGCTGATGAGAACGTACAACAATTCGAACTCGTTGAAGGTCAGCCCCACATCACGATTGCCAACCCGGACGCGTCGGCGGGCGGGATCCACTTCGATGTGCTTGTAACTGACCGGTCCGTTTGACGTGCCCGCCGCGGCACGCGCCTGTGATGCCTCACCCCTGCGAAGCAGTGCTCTGACGCGAGCGAGCAGTTCACGGATCCCGAACGGCTTCGTCAGGTAATCATCGGCACCGCTATCGAGACCGAGGACCTTGTCGGACTCTTCTCGCCTCGCCGTCAGCATCAGGATTGGTGTGTCGGCGCTGGGCGAGTCACGACGAATGGCGCGGCATACGGTGACGCCGTCCAGACCCGGGAGCATCAGGTCGAGAATGATCAGATCAAAGCGGCGTGCGCGTGCAGCCGCAAGGCCGCTCTCGCCGTCGGAGGCTTCGACAGGTACAAGCTCCTCGAGTCGAAGATGCAGCGACACGAGCTCTCGGATATTGGTCTCGTCCTCGACGACGAGCACCGTTGGACGTGGGCTTACTGGGCTGGCCATAGTCTTCGCGTAGGGGCGGGTCTTGAGAACCCGCCTGAGTCGCCGTTCATAGAGGCGGGTCTTGAGACCCGCCTGGGGCGCCCGTTCGTAGAGGCGGGCCTTCAGACCCGCCTGATTCAGACGTCCCCTACACCGAGTCTAGTCGCTGGGAGTGGTAAGCCTGTGATTCAAAGATGACGAAACGATGGCAACAGCCGGTTCAACCGGTGCCGCAAAGAACGGACTGGCTTACCGATCTCTAATGCGTGTAGGAGAAGCCGGACATCGTTTCCGGCGAGAGCGTGCCTTTAGCGGCGAGCAGTGCCAGATGCGCTTCCGCAGCGCGGTCGAGGTGGAAGTTACCCGAGCGGAGATCAGCAAACTCGCGGGCGTCGATAACCGCGCGCATGAGGCCCCGCGTCGCGTGCGTGTTGGTCTGCAGCAGGTAGTGGCCGATCTCGTGGGAGACGGCTCTGCCCAGAACGAGCCCGAGCCTGTAGTCCTCGAGTCCGGCCGGCTCCTGCAGCAGCTCACGCCGACCTTCCTCGACAATGCGGCGCGCGCCGAACGTGGAGGCAATGGCGGTCGCCTGAGTTCCGCCAAGACGCAAAAGTTCGGCGACCGTCCACGGTGCATACTCCGACGCCTTTGGCACGGGCCGCGCCACTACGAGCACGCGGAGCGTGACGCCGTCTCCGGCTTCCGTACTTTCGCGAAGCCATTTGAGTCGGACGTGACCCGCTTTCCAGATCGACTCGGCTTCTGCCATGAGCGCCCGGCGGCTCGCAATCGAGAGTGAGTCGGAACTTGTGAAGTGGAGATTGAGGACGAGGCTGGGGTGTTCCGACGCGATCAGAACAGGACTGTCGGGAGTCCCTCTGGTCGCGCAAGCGACGAAGGACAGTAGAGCCACGTATCCGACCAGCGGCCTCACTGCCAACATTAGCGTCACGACAGTAGCACGACGCACATGTTTCGACGATGTAAATTCTCGGCTCTAACCCTCGGCGAGAGCAGTCACAAACTGCTCACTTGCCGCCGTTATTAACCCTCGTTTATCGGTCACGTCAATTGGCTGTTACACGCCATCGGTAGGCTCAGAGCACCTACTACACAGACAGAGCAACTCTCAGAGGAGTCTTCGAGCGTATGAAAACTTTGAAGGCATCGGTGGCGTTCGTGCTCGCGATCGGCCTTTTACTGCCTGCCGCGGCGTTTGCCCAGGCGGATGCACGTTTTACCGGCGTTGTACTGGACCAGACAGGTGCTGTCATTCCCGGCGCTACGGTGGTCGCCAAGAACGAACGCACGGGTGACGAACGGACAGTCACGACAAATGCCGAAGGACGCTACATCGTCGCGAACCTCCAGCCGTCCGTTTACACGATTACCGCGACATCCGGACAGCTGGCGCCCCTCAAGTTCGACGGTCTCCAGCTGCTGGCCGGCCAGGAATTTCCTCTGGACCTCACCCTTCAGGCGGCTGGCGTGACGGAAACAGTCACCGTGCAGGCCAGCGTCAGCATCATCGATGTCAGCTCGGCGCGCAATGGCGTCAACGTCAGCGAACGCGAAGTGCTGAACCTGCCCGTGAACGGCCGGCAAATGTCACAGTTGCTGTTGCAGGCTCCCGGATCGCAGAATGCCGGCACCGGCACGTGGCAAGACATCCGGTTCTCGGGCCGCGCCGTTGAACAGAACGTGATTCGCTACGATGGCATCGAAGGTTCGGCCATCATCGACTCGGCGCCCGGCAACGTGAACGGCGAGAACAACACGCCGTTCAAGCTGCAGGCGAGTCTCGAAAACGTCCAGGAGTTCCGCGTCGAATCGAACAACTACCCCGCTGAATACGGCACCGGCACCGGCGGCCAGGTTAGCGTCATCACCAAGTCGGGCAGCAACGCCTTCCATGGCGCCTTGTTCGAGTACTTCCGCGATGACAGCCTCGATGCCCCGAACTACTTCGACAAGCAGCGCAACCCGGACGGCAGCGTGATCACCGACCTCGGCAAGTCGAAGCTGAGGCAGAACCAGTTCGGCGGCTCGTTTGGCGGCCCGATCGCTCGTGATCGCGCGTTCTTCTTCGGCAGCTACGAGGGCTACCGTCTCGACGCCGGGCTGAACTTCATCGAGGCCGTGCCGAGCGCCGCCGCATGGGCGCGTGCCGTGCCGGCGATTGCGTCGCTCCAGTCCGGATTCCTCGCACCCGGCGCCGTCATACTCCCCGGCGCGTCCGCCAACCCGGACTTCGACATCGCGCAGCTTCAGGCGACGCAGACGGTTCGCGAGGACGCCTTCAGCGCCCGTCTCGACGTGAAGCTGACGCCGAACTGGTCGAGTTACTTCCGCTTCTTCCGCGATAACGGGGAGAACGACGAGCCGCAAGGCGTCACGGGACGCCGATTCGACGTGACTTCCAAGCCCACCAACTTCGTCGCCAACGTGCAGGGCCTGATGGGCACCTCAACGAACGACCTGAAGTTCGGATATAACGCCGCGAATTCCACGTCGTTCGGCATCCCGGGCACGCCAACCTTCCAGGGCATCGCTTTCAGCCTGAGTGGGGCGGTGGCCAACACGGGCATTGCCGGTCAGGGCGCCACGTCCGGCATCGCCAGCCCGGGCGGCCTCGTGCGCGTGAACAGCGCGGGCAACGGCGAGTCGGCGCCCTACGAGCCGTACTCACTGACGATCGCTGACACGCTGAGCAGCGTCAGGGGCAATCACTACGTCAAGATCGGCGGCGACGTGCGGATCATTCGCATGTCCACCGACCAGCTCGGCGGCGTCACTTACACCTACCAGAACATCGGCAACTTCCTGAACAACATCCCGCAGCAGATTCAGTACTTCGGCGACCTCAGCGAACCCAGCCCGTTCCACGACGGCGCCACGGGATTCAAGAACACCGCGCAAGAGTACTACGTCGGCTTCGCACAGGACGAGTGGAGAGCGTCGTCGAAGGTCACGTTGAACTTCGGTCTGCGCTACGACTACTACACCGCGATGAAGGAGCGCGATAACCGGATCGTCAAGTTCAACATCGACACCGGCCAGATCGATCCGGACACAACGCCTCTCTTCAAAACGAAGAAGAACAGCTTCCAGCCGCGCGTCTCGTCGACCTACGCGATGTCGGACAAGACCGTGCTCCGCGGCGGGTTCGGCATCTTCGTGGGTCCCGGGCAGACGGAAGACCAGATTCAGCCGATCGAAGCCGAGCGCATCAGCACCACCGCTACCAGCGGTGCGTTCCTCTTGTATCCGGTCAACGAGGACGCGATTCGCGCAAACTTCACCAGTAACCCGAACAACCGGTCGTATCAGCCGCGCGCCTACGCGAACGACTACACGCTGCCGGAACGGGTGTACCAGTACACCGCGTCCATTCAGCAGGAACTGCCGGGTGCGGCGACGGCGACGATCGCGTATGTCGGCAGTCAGGGTCGGAACCTGTTCCTCCGCAGCGTGTCGAATCAGATCGTCGGCGTGCTGCCGTCGGGCACGGCGCTGCGCGAGTTCGACATCATCACCTGCGCGAACGGGGCCGTTCAGAACGGAACCACCGGGACGCCGAACACCGTTTCGAACCTGTGCGCGGGGTCCACGCCAGCAAGCAAGCAGTCGCCGTACGCCGAAATCGACTACAAGACCAGCGGTGGTCATGACAGCTACAACGCGCTGCAGATCGCCCTGCAGAAGCGGGCAGTGAGAGGCCTGGCGTTGAACGGCCAGTACACACTCGGCTACAGCAAGGGGAACACCGGAGGATCGAACGAAGCGACGACGGCGAGCAACAACGCCCGAACGCTGGATCAGTTCGATTTCGAGAACGGCTACAACAACTTCGATGTCCGCCACACCTTCAACATCAGCGCGCTGTATACGCTGCCAGGCCAGGGGGCGTGGGCGGGCGGCTGGGAGATAGGCGGCATCTTCAACGGCCGCAGCGGCCTGCCGATTCCGGTCCTCATCACCCGTCCCGACATCGTCTTTGTTGATGCCGCGGGGAACCTGTTCAACAACGCGGGGGCGGGTCTGACACCGGTAGTCAACGTTCCGGGTGGCGGCGCGTCGCGCAGCACGCGGCGGCCGGACCTTGTTCCGGGCGTCGATCCCTTCGTCACGGATGGCGGGCTGATCTTCTTGAACCCGGCGGCGTTCGCAACGCCCGCGCCGGGGACCTTCGGCAATCTCGAACGCAACTCGATTCATGGACCGTGGTTCCGCCAGGTTGATCTGGTGGTGTCGAAGAGGATTGCGCTTGGTCAGGGCCACAACCTGGAACTGCGGTCCGAGTTCTTCAACATCTTCAACATCACCAACTTCACCAACCCGGTTGGCACGTTGCCGAATGCGCTGCCGAATGCCGCGCTCAACGAGGCGAACAGGGTGCAGCCGGGGCAGCCGTATACGGCGGCCGCCGCGGGAACCTTTGGCCGGTACACCAGCACCGTCGGCCGCACAGTCGGCCTCGGCACGCCGCGGCAGGTGCAGTTCGCGGTGCGCTACTCGTTCTGAGTGGGTAGCTATGTTGCTAGGTAGCTCGGTTGCTGGGTTTTTACCCAGCTACCCAGCTACCCAGTAAACCCAGCTACCGAGTTACCCAGCTACCCAGGTTACGCAGTTACCGGCGTAGTCCAAGACGCTCGCGCTCGGCGCGCAGGAAGAAGCTGCCTTCGGTCACCACCTTATCCCCGGACACGAGACCCGAAACGATCTGGATGCGCTGACCGGAAGGCTGGCCGACGCGAACCTCTCGCTCGATGAATTGTCCTGGTGCGTTCGACTTCACGACGTAGACAAATGATCGATCGGCAACGTTTTGCACGGCGGCTCTCGGAATGAACAGGACCGAGGTTGGAGTCGAGGCTTGAATCTGCGCTTCAGCGAGCATGCCGAGACGAAGGTCTAAACGGGGATTTGACACTTCCACGCGCACTCTGGCCGTGCGGCTCTCCGGACTCACCTGCGCATCGATGTAGCTGACGCGACCCTGGATCTGTCGATCGGGGTAGGCGGGTGCGACGATCGTCGCGCGGTCGCCGACTCGCACGCGTGCGAAATCCTTCTCGTAAAGGTTCGCGACAATCCACACCGTTGAGAGATCGACCACGGTGAAGAGCTTGGTTGCCGGATCGACGTTCAGTCCAACATTCACGAGCCGCTCGGTCACGATGCCAGCAATCGGCGCAGGCACCTCTGTGCTTGCGTCGACCGACTTTGCGGATACCAGAGTGTCAATGGCCCCACCCGACAGCCCAAGCAGGCTCAAGCGTGACCGGGCACTCTCTACTTTCGTCTGTTGAGCAGCATGCTCCGCATGAATTCGCTCGAGTTCCTGCCGGCTTGCAGCGCCAATCTGGACCAGCTTTTCGGTGCGAGCCAGTTCCCGCTCGTGCGCGTCGAGCTCGGCCCGCGCCGAGATGTACTGCGTTTGGGCGTCGGCGAGCTCGGGGCTGAAGACAGTCGCCAGCGATTGGCCCTGGCGCACTTGAGCACCCAGTGGCACGGCGACGGTCGTGACGCGCCCTGTCACAAGAGGCGTCACGTTGACCTGCGCGTAGGCGTTCGGCTCGACGACCGCCGGAAGCCGGAGTACGTCCGTCGCCGACCCCGCTTCAACAGTTGCGATCTCGATCCCGGCGCGCTTCACGGCTTCGTCGGCCAATGTGACGACCACGTCCGCCAGGGGCGAACTGTCTGCAGCCCGAGGCAGATCGCTGGATGCGTGTGATGGGGAAGTGCGAGCCTCGAGAGCGGCAGGAGGCATCTCGCCCACTCGGGATGGCGCCGTCTGCGACTGCACGACGATGTATGAACCAAGGGCGCCGAGCGCCACGAACAAGAGCGCGGCAGCAAGAGCAGTGGACCACCGAACGTTGACGCGTGCGCTGTGACTCATCGAACTTCTCCCAACGCTTTTCGCAGTGCCTGCCGCGCATCGTACGCTTCACGAAGAGCGGTCGTGTACGCCCGCTCCGTTTCGAGATACCGGCGCCGCTCGTTGAGCACGTCGAACAGCGTCACTCGGCCAAGTTCGTACGACTGCCCGATGACGTCCAGATTCCTCTTCGCCAGGGCCCTGGTCTCCTGGCTATAAACAGTCAAGGCCCGACTGGCGTGCTCGTCGCGTGCTCGCGCCGCTGCGACTTCGGCCTGGACTGTCAGTCGCGTCGCGTCGAGTTGGGCCTGCGCACCTGCTCGCTGCGCTTGTGCCGCTGCGACCTCTCCCTGCTTGCGATCGCGGAGCGGCACGGACACTGCCACACCTCCCGCCACATAGTGAAAGACCCCATGCACCTGCTCCAATTGGTTCTGAGGGCCGAACGCCTGCTGCGGAAAGCTGGCATCCGTTCTCATGTACATTCCGAAGAGGCTCATGTCCATGCGGCCGTCGCGCCGTGCCTGATCGATTCGCGCATCGGCGAGGTTGACGCGCGCCTGCGCTTCGTCTACGTCTGGACGAGCGCTGACCGAGGTGCCGGTCGCCGCGAAAACCAGAGCGGACTCTCGCTGAACGAGTTGTTCCAAATCTTCTCGTAGAGTGAGCGGAGCATCAGCAGCCAGGCCGAGTAGCCTCTTTAGCTCGATCAAGGCGTGCTCGGCATGACCCGCCTGCAACATCCTCTCGGCCTCCAGACGCTGCAACTCCACGCGTACAAGGTCGCGCTCGAGCGGCGGTATTGCGCCTTCGTCTGCCCGCGCCGTCATAAGAGTCTGTTGCTGAGTCGTCGCGGACACGAGTTCATCGCTGATTGATAGTTCGCGAACCGCGGCCAGTACTTCACCGAACTTCATGCGGACATCCGAAACGAGGATCCGCTGACGATCGCTAGTCGCATGTTGCGTGGCCTCAATCTGACCTTCCGCCACTGCCACGCGGCCGCCCTTCCGGAAGAGATCCAGCGGCCACTGCAGCTCGATTCGGGTCTGCGCATCAGTGCCCCTCGGTTCCATTTGCTGGGCGAAGGACACTGTGGGGTTTGGTTTCAACTCCGCCTGCATTCGCATGCCGCGCGCGACCTCGACGTCGGCACGAGCCGCTCGCAACGACGGCTCCTGTTGGAGCGCTTGCCCGATGGCAGCGTCCAGCGTCACGCCATTCACCGAGTCGAGGAATCGAGGAGCCATCGGCGCATGTTGGTCAGATTGCGTCTGAGCGCTCGCCGAAGAACTCGTCATGACGATGGCGAGGACCGCCAGACTGGGAAAGTGCCGTCTCATTGAACCGCTCCCTCGAAGTTGACCGATCCACGCCCGGCCGGCCCGTCCCACTCGAGCGTCATCTGCCAGGCGCCGGCCATCGCGAATTCGCCGGTGGCCTCATAGCGACCCGCAACAGGAGTGCGTTGGATTTGGGTGCCTCCCGTCATCACCATCCCCGGCATCGTCATGTTCGCGCTCGCCTTGACGGTGCCGACGTCGACCAAGGCTCCGTCCGGTGATCGAAATTCAATCGTGTAGGAGTTGCGACCCTGCTTCAGCGGGCCGGTGGGCGACAGCAGGACGATTCGCAGGTCTCCGGCCCTCACTTCTTGAACCGTTGTCAGGCCCGCGGTTGATCCCACGGAGCTGCGAGGCTGATACGTACGCCATCCAATCACTGCGGCCGCGATGAGCACCACGAGTCCAAGAGCGATGGCGACTGGTCGCCACGACAATGCTGTTTGAGAGGAAGTAGGCATCTCTTCACCTTGCAATCCCAGCTTGCGTTCGCGCAGCCAGAAGAAAATGACCGGAGTGACAACGAGGACGTGGATGAGGGACGAGATCATGCCGCCCAGGACCGGAGTGGCGAGCGGTTTCATGACTTCCGCGCCGACGCGCGTGCTCCACATGATGGGTAGCAGGCCAGCGATGACCGTGCTGACAGTCATGACTTTGGGTCGAAGGCGAAGCAACGCGCCTTCAATCACCGCGTCTCTGAGCGCGGCGCGCGAGAGCTGACCACCGAGCTCGTGTCGTTTACGCTCGACCGCATCCTCGAGGTAGATCACCATCACGACGCCTGTCTGGACGGCGGTTCCGAACAAGGCGATGAAGCCGACCCAGACCGCGACGGAGAAGTTGTAGCCGAGGAGCCAGAGGAGATAGACGCCCCCGGTCAGAGCAAACGGGACGGCCAACAGAACGTGCGCGGCTTCCAGTGCCGAGTGATACGTGAAATACAGCAACACAAAAATCACGAGGATGACGATTGGTACAACCAGAAGCAGTCGCTGCCGTGCACGCTCCTGGTTTTCCCAGCGGCCGCTCCAGCCGACGTAATACCCCTGTGGTAATGCGACCTCTCGTACCACAGCCTGTTTGGCCTCCTCGACGAACCCGCCGACGTCGCGGCCCTGCACGTTCAACAGGACGGTCGCGAGCAGCAGGCCGTTCTCTGACGACACCATGGCCGGTCCCCGCGCGTGTTCGAGGCGCGCGAGCTGCTTCAGGGAGATTTGAGAGCCGTCGCGTGACGCAACGAGCACCTCGCCGAGCGCTTGCGGATCCGCACGAAACTGCGGCGCGTACCGTACGCGTACCGGAAACCGTGCGCGTCCTTCGACCGTCGTCGTGAGGACTGTTTCCCCCACGGCGATTTCGATCACCTGCTGTACTTCGCCGACGCCAATGCCGTAGCGAGCGGCCGCTGCTCGATCGACTTCGATGTTGAGGTACTGACCGCTTGTGACCTGCTCGGGGTAGACATTGGTGGCGCCCGGCACGCGACGAACGACCTCCGCGATGCGGCGGGCTGTGTCTTCCAGAACCGAGAGATCCGTGCCGAAGACTTTGACGCCGACCTCGGATCGAATCCCCGTCGTCAGCATGTCGATGCGGTTGATGATGGGCATCGTCCAGATGTTGGACACGCCAGGCAGTTGGACAGCGCGGCTCATCTCGGCGCGCAGTTGATCGAGCGTGAGGTCCGGACGCCACTGGTCCCGCGGCTTCAGATGGACGATGGTTTCCGTCATGTTCAACGGAGCGGGATCGGTCGAGGTATCGGCGCGCGCGACCTTGGCTACGGCATACTCGACCTCCGGGAACGACATCAGCACGGCGTTCTGACGGGCGGCGATCTTTGTGTTCTCCTCAAGCGAGATACTGGGGTCGGCGATCGGCATGAACATGAGGTCGCCTTCATTGAGTGGTGGCATGAACTCGCTGCCGATCCCCCGGGCTACTCCCAGTGCCCCCACGAAAAGCACAGCGGCGACGAGCAATGTGATCGCGCGGTGCGCCAGCGCTGTTTCCAGGACGGGCCGATACAGCCGGCGCAGCAGCCGCATCACGGGATTCGCGTCTTCACCGTGAAACTTCCCACCAAGCAGCAGCGTGCACAGCACCGGGACGAGCGTCACTGCGATGACCGTCGCGGCCAGGACGGCAAACGTTTTGGTGAATGCGAGCGGATGAAACAGCTTGCCTTCCTGCCCCGAGAGCGCGAACACCGGGATGAACGCCAGCAGGATGATGGCCATGGAGAAGAACACAGGCCGCCCCACCAGCCGCGTCGACGCGAGGACGGTTTCCCAGACGCGTTGACGGTCGCGTGGATCCACGCCGCGTTGCTCGACGTACCGAAAAGCGTTCTCGGTGACGACGATGCCTGCGTCCACCAGTACGCCGATGGCGATGGCAATACCGGCGAGGCTCATGATGTTGGACGAGATGCCCGCGTAGTACATGCCCAGGAATGCGAGCAGCACCGCAAGCGGGAGCGGGATCGTCACGATCAGAATGGAGCGGAAGTGCATCAGGAAGACGACGTGCGCGAGCGTGACGAGCGCGATTTCTTCGATCAGCGCGTAGCGGAGCGTGTCGACGGCTTGATCGATGAGCGTGGAACGGTCGTAGAAAGGAACGACCTTCACACCAGGCGGGAGACCGCCCTGAATTTGAGAGAGGCGCGCCTTGACCGCGTCGATGACGGCCTTCGTGTTCACACCGCTGCGAGCGACCACGACGCCGCCGACGGCTTCGTGCGTGCCCTTGACGAGTGAAGCGACGCGAAACGCATCACCCAGCTGGACGCTCCCGATTTGGTCGATGTAGATGGGCACGCCGTTCGATGCGCCCACGACGATTTTCTTCACGTCATCGACCGATGCGATCAGGCCAACGCCGCGCACGATCAGCCACGCGCCGCTGGATTCGAGAACGTTGCCCCCGACGTTGAGGTTGCTCTCGCGGACAGCGGACACGACTGTGCTCAGGGGCAGGTTGTAGAGACGCAGACGATTGGGGTCGACGTCGATCTGATACTGCTGGACGAAGCCTCCCACTGACGCCACTTCGGCCACGCCAGGAACGGCGTTCAGCTGATAGCGGATGAACCAATCCTGAAGCGTGCGAAGTTCCCGGAGCGAATGCGTCGAGCTCTCGACCGTGTACCAGAACACGTGCCCGACACCGGTGGCGTCAGGGCCGAGGGTCGGATTTACACCTGACGGAAGCGTCTTGGTGACGAGGCTCATGCGCTCGAGGACCCGGCTTCGAGCGAAGTACAAGTCGATATCGTCCTCGAAGATGACGTAGATCATCGAGAAGCCAAAGGCAGACTGCGACCGCACGACGCGCACACCGGCGAGACCTTGCAGATTGACGGTCAAGGGATAGGTGACCTGGTCTTCGACTTCTTGCGGACTGTGGCCGGTCCACTCCGTGAAGACGATGACTTGGTTGTCGGACAGATCAGGGATGGCGTCGATGGGGGTCGCCTGCAGCGCCCACCAACCCCAACCGGCGAGGGCGACGTAGACAACGACAACCAGAACGCGATTGCGAAGCGAGAGTTCGAGAAGCTTGTTGATCATAGGCCACGACACTCGTCATGCCGGTGCACGTATGCACACAGCGACCAGCTCGGACGCACGTCCGAGCGGACACACGACGACTGTCAGTGGCTAGACGAGGAAGACGGAAAGGAGAACGTGCTTGGGGATGGAACCGATCGGAATCGGTGCGGATGTTCGCCAGGCACTCCTCACAACCAGCTCCGGTAGGGGAGCCGGAACAATGACGCACGGACCAAGGACGGCGCTTGGAATGACCGTGACGAACGTTGGGGAAGATTGATTTGACTGCTGTTGTTCAGATGCGGCGCAGCACGTGTCTGCCTGCGCCTGGGTGATGACGGGCGCGGAGTGGGAGTGGTGCGACTCGCCCTTGTGCATCGGACACGCATCGCCATCCGTGCAGCACGCCATGCGGGCTTCTGGCGTCGGTGACCAGCCCGCACACAACGCAACGTTGCCGGCGGCAAGCGCCAGCACAGTCGCGAAGGCGGACAGACGACGCAACCAGTTCACCACTGTTCTAAGCATGCAGAGTACGTGGTGAACTGTCAAACCGCACGAAGTAACTCAGCTACCCAGTAACCAAGCCATCCGGCTGCCTAACGCCAGTTGCGATGATGGGTCACTCGGTGCGCAACGCTTGCAACGGATCGATTCGACTTGCTCGCCACGCGGGAATCGAGACGGCAGCGAGCGCCACGAGGCTCAGAAGAAAGGGAATTGAGACGAACACGGCTGGATCATTGGCAGGCACGCCAAACAGCAACCCTCTGATCGCCTGCGCGAGACCGAGTGCACCGGCTATGCCGATGCCGACACCAACGGCTGCGAGGCGCATCCCCTGGCGCACGACCATCGCCCCAATGCCGAAAGGACCCGCGCCGAGCGCCAGGCGAACGCCAATCTCGCGCGAACGCTGCTGCACCCAATGGGCGACGAGTCCATAGATCCCGATTGCGGCAAGGCCGAGTGCGCAGAATCCGAAGGCCGTCATCAGCCATGTATTGAAGCGTGTACGAGCGGTCGATTCGGAGACGACGTCCGTCAACGCCCGTATGCGCGTCACCGGCAGTTGTCCAACGCTCGATTCGAGTGCCGTCTTGATTGGCGCGCTGAGCAGATGTGGAGGCGTGGCCGTTCGCGCGATCCACACCAGTGGCAGCAGCTTCACATTCACCGAGGTCACACCATCCGGCTCCTGCGCCATGGGGACGTACATCGCTGGCCTGGCGGCGTCGCGCAACCCCGTATCGCGAACGTTGCCGACGATGGCGATGATCCGCCGCACGGGTTCCTGGTCGTACGCGGCCCGCATCCCACGTCCAATGATCAGGTGATCATTCAGCGGATCTCCAGTCGGCCAGTACCGGCGCGCCATCGCCTCGTTGATGATCACGACGCCCGGGGCATTCGCGTCGTCGGCGAACGAGAAGTCGCGACCCTTCAGGACAGGGATGCCGAACACGTCAAAGTAGCCCGGTGAGATGAACGTCCATCCTCCGAAGCCGTGGAACGTCATCGCTCCTGCCTGGGTGAGGCCTTCGCCGCTCCGGCTGGCGATGACGAACGGGAGCTGCCACACGGTCTCAAGCGGCATGCAGCAGGTGGTGCTCGCGCGAACGACGCCAGGAATCGCCTGGACGCGATCTACTCCTGCTCGCGCGAGCTCGCTGATGCCGGCGCGTGTCTCGAAACGCGTTCCGCTCACCGCCATGCGCATCGTGATGACGTTCTCCGATTTGAAGCCTGGATCCACCCGTCGCAAGGCCACCGACGTCAGTATGAGGAGTGTGGCACCGACGACGAGAATGACCGCAAGCGCCATCTCGGTGACGACGATCATCGCCCGACCGTCGAATCGACGACGAGTGGCACCGGGCCCGCTCGAATATTGCAGCAACGGGTTCAGCTCTGGTCCGCCCACGTAACGCGATGGCACCAGGCCAAACAGCACACCCGTGCCGATCGAGATTAGTAGAGCGAATCCGAGCACACGCCAGTCAACCGTCACGGCGGCACCGGCATCCCCGATTCGCGGAATCGAACCGAGCGCACCAAGCGTGAAGGGGTTGCTGCCGGGATACAGCCGTAGGAGCGCCTGCGTGGCTAAGACGCCAATCGCGAGGCCGACCGCGCCCCCAAGCACAGAGAGCACGAGGCTCTCGATGAGAAGTTGTCGCACGAGACGCGTGCGTCCAGCGCCGATGGCGGCTCGGATCGCCATCTCACGCTTACGCGCTTCTGCGCGAACGAGGAGAAGGTTGGCGACGTTGGAGCAGGCGATCAGCAGCAGAAACGCCACGGCGCCGAGTAGCAGATTGAGCGACGACCGAGCCGATCGCACCATCGCGGTCTGCAGTGGTTCCGCGAGCCAGCGCACCTGTCGAGTTGCTGCAGTTGCCGTGCCCGCTGGCGCAGTCGTCAGCCTTGCATACTCGACGGCGAGCGCGGCATTGGCAACATCAGAAGTCACTCCGGGCCGGAGCCGTGCCGTCACCTGGTAGATGCTGCCGCCATCGAAATGATCAGGATCCGCCTGCAGCGGCACCCACGCATCCGGGCGAGGCTCGAACTGCTCGCTGTCGAAATCGGAGGCGATGACACCGACCACCGTGTGCGGCACGCTCCCGAGTGCCACCCGCTGTCCGACAATGTTCGTGTCCGCGCCAAAGCGACGGACCCAGAGCCCGTAGCTAAGTACGACAACAGCGGGTCCATTGGGCCGGTCCTCGTCGAGGCTGAATGTCCGTCCCGCGATCACGGACGCGCCGAAGAGACGAAAGAAGGGTTCAGACACTCGTCCGACCGAGATCTGTTCTGGTTCGGACGTTCCCATCAGTGGTACGGAATCGAGGCGATGCGCAGAGACGTCTTCAAAAACGTCACGCGACTCCTTCCACACCTTCAGCGTGTAGGTACCGGGCATGTCCGTTGTTCGACCGTTGTCGATGCTCAGCGATCGAACAAGTCGGTCGGCATGAGGGGCGTTCAACGGTCGAAGGACCACGGCGTTCACGACCGAGAAAACGGCGGTGGCGGCACCGATGCCGAGGCCCAGCGTCAGGACGACGACGACTGCGAATCCAGGAGTCCTCGCCAACGCGCGGAGCGTGTGTCGAAGATCACGTCGTGTGTCCTCGACCCATCGCGTGCCGCGACCGTGGCGATCGGGCTCCTTCATTGGTTCGACGCCAACGTCGCACACAGCCCCGTGACTGTCAACATGCCAAATTCAGTGATGTAGCGTACACGTCAGGCGCAGCAGGTTGGCCCGCAGCAACTCTTCGCCACCTTCGCAGGCTTCTGAGCGCGGATGAAGGCGCTCATGATGCGGCCGTCGATCTGCGCCAACGTCGCATCGTCAGACAATCCGGCTTCCTGAAGAAACTGCTTCGCATCGGCAGAACGATAGACGCGCGTCGGTTCGACATCGACGGCTTCGAATCCCGCTCCCGCCAACTTGTTGCGATACGTCGTTTCCTCCAATGCGCCAGCAACGCAGCCCACCCAGAGTTCCATGCTGCGGCGGACCTCCGACGGAATGTGGTCGCCCCTAACGACCACGTCAGACACCGCGAATCGACCACCAGGTTTGAGCACCCTGAACGCTTCGGCGATTACCCGGTCCTTGTCGGCAGAGAGGTTGATCACGCAGTTCGAAATGATCACGTCGATGGAGTTGTCGGGAAGCGGGATGTGCTCGATCTCGCCTTTGAGGAACTCGACGTTCGTGAGGCCGGACCTCGCCTGATTCTCTCGAGCCAGCGCCAGCATCTCGTCCGTCATGTCCAAGCCGTACGCCTTGCCTGTAGGTCCGACCCGCCTGGCCGACAGTAGTACGTCGATGCCACCTCCGGACCCCAGGTCGAGGACTACCTCGCCGGGCTTGAGCTCCGCTAAAGCAGTCGGGTTCCCGCATCCGAGGGACGCTAGCAAAGCCTCAGCGGGTACTCCCGATGCCTGGATGTTGTCATAGAGATTCGATGTAATCGGGTCGGTCCCACACGATGTTCCGCATCCGCACGCCGCCTTCGCGCCGCTCCTGGCCTGCCGTGCCGCCTCGCCGTACTTCTGTTGAACTGCTTCCTTGATTGCGTTCATGGTGGCTCCTTAAATATTCGCATTAGCGAATATATGATCGCCGTGATACATTCGTCAAGACGAATATATGAAGGGAACAACCACGGCGAAGAGTCGGGCCGCAATCGACGAATTGGAGAACGTCTACAAGGCGCTGGCCGACAAGACCCGCCTTCGCATCCTGGCGCTGCTGGGAAATAACGAGGTCTGCGTGTGTCACCTCCACGACAGCCTCGGCTTGCCTCAGCCCACTGTGTCCCGTCATCTTGCGTATTTGCGCAAGAGCGGGTTGGTTGCAGCTCGTCGCGACGGCGTGTGGATGCACTATCAGGTGTCGAGATCGTTGAGCCCGCTCGTCAGGGCGATCCTCGGTGCCGCTGTTGATGCGCTCCAACAAGTGGCGGCCACCACTCAGGATCGGAAGCAGTTCCAACGTTCATTCGGGCAGCTCTACGTGCTTGACAGCCCCGCCGGCGGTGCGTGCTGTGCTCCACGAGCGCAGGAGTCGGAGCAATGATCGAACCCGCGACGGAACGGGACCTGGCGGAAGTCCGCGCTTTGCTGCAGCGATTGAGCCTGCCGCTCGAAGGCGTCGATGAACACGTCGACACGATGCTCGTCGCCAGGGCAGACGGACACGTCGTCGGGACAGTGGCTTTGGAACTTTACGGAGACGGCGCCTTGCTCCGTTCGGTCGCCGTCGACCCAGGTCGTCAAGGTGAGCGCCTCGGCCACGAGTTGACGGAGGCGGCGCTGTGTCTCGCCGCACAGAACGGCGCCAGCACGGTGTTCCTCCTCACGACGACGGCCGAGCGTTTCTTTCCGAAGTTCGGTTTCGAGCCAATTGGGCGCGACGACGTTCCCCCTTCTGTTCAGGCGTCAGTCGAATTCCAGTCCGCCTGTCCGGCGTCGGCAACCGTCATGCGAAAGCACCTCCGATGACGGCCAACTTTCCTCGCCGGCTCACTGCCGAAGCTATCGGCACAGGGATGCTGCTTGCTGCGGTTGTCGGATCTGGCATCATGGCCGATAGGCTGTCCGGTGGTAACCAGGCGATTGCCCTGCTGGCCAATACCATCGCAACGGCCGCCGCGCTCGTCGCATTAATCCTGACGTTCGGTCCAATCTCGGGCGCGCATTTCAATCCGGCCGTTTCTTTGGCAGACGCCTCACAGGGCGGCCTCCCGTGGCGCGAAATGCCTGCGTATGTCGCGGCGCAAGTGTGCGGCGCGGTTATCGGCGTGTGGACGGCGCACGTGATGTTTGGCGAACGGGTGTTCGTGCTCTCCCTTCGCGCGCGGAGCGGTTCGGCGCAGATGGTGAGTGAGTTCGTTGCGACGTTCGGTCTTCTCTCCGTGATCTGGGGATGTTCGCGGCGCCGGTCGGACGCCATGCCCTTTGCGGTGGCGGCCTACATCGCCGCTGCGTACTGGTTCACGGCATCGACATCGTTTGCGAATCCCGCGGTCACTGTGGCCCGGGCACTCACCGATACGTTCGCCGGCATTCGCCCCGCAGACGTGCCGGGTTTCCTCGTCGCCCAGTTCGCGGGCGCGACGGCGGCGACACTCTTGTTTCGCTGGCTCGTGCCAGCGCTTCCACGCTCAGCTGAACGTGTCGTTGTACCCCGGGCTGAGATCTCGGCATCATGAACACCGTTCTCTTTGCGTGCGTCCACAACGCCGGGAGATCGCAGATGGCGGCAGCCTTCTTTTCTGCGCTTGCGGACCCGGCAAAGGCGGTCGCCGTTTCAGCCGGGACGCAGCCGGGGGAGCGCGTGCACCCGGAGGTCGTCGACGTCATGCACGAGGTGGGCATCGATCTGAGCGTGCAGCGACCGCAGAAGTTGACGGATCAACTTGCGAGAGACGCCTCGCTGCTGGTGACGATGGGGTGTGGGGACGAGTGCCCGTACGTCCCTGGCCTGCAAACTGACGATTGGCCACTCGAAGATCCGAAGGGCAAGCCGCTCGATCATGTTCGCCGCATTCGCGATGAGATTCGTCAGCGCGTTGAGACGCTCCTCGAGCACAAAGGATGGCGTCGGACCGTCAGTTGAACAAGCCTCAGGACTCCGTCTCTGTCGCGGCCGGCAACTTGATGGTGAACATGGCGCCGCCTTCAGGGCGATTTGCCGCGATCGCCTCACCCCCATGCAACTCGACGAGATGTTTGACGATCGCCAGTCCCAGGCCGGTGCCACCGGGCCTGGCGCGTGACTTGTCGACCCGATAAAAGCGCTCGAACACCCGTGTCAGGTCGTCGGCAGGGATGCCCGGCCCCGAATCGGCAACGGTGATGGCGTACGAGCCGTTCTGCTGCGCGGCGCCCAGGCGAACTTCGGCGCCCTCCGGCGAGTAGTTGATGGCATTTTCCACGAGGTTGCGGATGATGTCGTGAAGCTTGGCGGGATCGCCGTCGACCTGTCGTGCCTCTGGCGCGACGTCCTGCGTGACGTGCTGGCCCTTGGCCTCAATGGAGGGAGCAAGGTCTGCGGTCACCGCGCTGAAGATCTGGCGGATATCGCAACGCGCGGTCTCGAGCAGCTCCTGCCGGGCGTCGAGGCGTGCCAGCCGCAATAGATCCTTGACCAGCCGCTCCATGCGCGTCGAGTGCCGCGCGATGATCTCGAGGAACTTGCGCGTGCTCTCCGCGTCGGAGGGCCCATCGAGGAGCGCCTCGACATATCCCCGGATCGCCGTCAGCGGCGTTCGCAGCTCGTGCGACACGTTGGCAACGAAGTCGCGCCGGATCTGATCAGTGCGGCGGAGGTCGGTGATGTCGTGGAGCACCAGGACGGCGCCGCCGCTTGGTCCCGTGACTGGCGCGACCCGAGTGAGGAGCGTACGCCCTGGATCGCGCGCGAGCGTCAGTTCCTGTCCGCCGATCTCTTCGCCGTGGAGAGCCGCCGTCAGTTGAGCGGCGATATCCGGGTGACGGATGACTTCGAGATAGGGTCTCCCGGTCGCCGACGGCTCGACGCGCAGCATCTGCTGCGCCGCGCGGTTGACGAGCTGCAGGCGCCCATGTCGATCCACGACGAGCACGCCTTCGACCATGCCGGTGAGAATGGCTTCCATGCGCGCGCGATCGCGCGAGAGTTCCTCGATACGCCCACCGAGTTGCTGTACGGAATCGTCCAGCGCCCGGGCGACGGTCCCGAGTTCATCCGAACCATGATCGTAGATGGGTCGGGCGAGATCGCCGGCTGAGTAGCGCTCAGCGACTCGGGCGATTGCGCTGACCCGCCGCGCCAGGGATGCTGAGACCAGCCAGGAGACGAGCAGCGCAAGCGGAATCGATACCGCTAACGCGGCCAGCGTCGCGCGCCAGATCGCGCTCAGTTGTGAGTCGACATCCATCATCGGCAGCGACAGCCGCACGTATGCCACGATCGGATGAGCCGCGCGCACCGCCACGTACACCATGTCGGTGCCCACGGTGTCGCTATGTCGCTGACTGCTGCCAAACCCGCGTTCATGTGCCGCCACGACTTCAGGGCGGGTCAGATGGTTCTCGAGCGTCCGGAGTTCGTCCTCGGTCTGCGTCGAATCGCCGATAACGCGACCGTCGCCGGCGATGAAGGTGACCCGGCCGGCCAGGATCTCACCGAGCCGATCGGCCTCCCGATCGAGGCTCGACTCGTCGAGCGACGTGGCCTTGGCCAGCAGATCCGCGATGAGATACGCCTCGTCGGTCAGATGCCTCTCGATCGAAGCGCGCTCTCCCTGGCGCTCCTGCCAGACCATCAGGCTGGCCAGCGCGAGCAGCGACAACGCCGCCGCAGCGAATGCGCCAACGAAGACTTTCGTGCGAAACCCGGTCTTCATGTCAGCTCGCGGTCTATCACTCTAGCAGGGTGCTGAAAAACAGCGGTTCACCGCTTGATTCCGTTGCTCGTTGATGTCGCTGCTGTGATGACGTTGACTCATGTCCATCGGTCGCCTCGATCGTTACGCCGGGTGCGCGGCGAGATTGCGCCAGCGCACCA
>DASRJE010000151.1:0-30492 GCA_035649635.1 Vicinamibacterales bacterium
TGCGCGACTACACCGGCGTGGTGTTCGACATCGGCCATCAGTCGGTCGGCTACGAGGACATCCCGGTGTCGCTGCAGAAGCTGGTGGATGCAGGCGTGCACATTGTCAAGCTGCAGGAAGCGGCGTCGATGCACATGCCGAACGTCACGCAAAAAACAGTCGACGCGCTGCAGACCTTTGCCAAGACGATTTACCTGTCACAGACCTGCCAGAAGAAGGACGGGAAGACGACGTGGTTCCTGAATCTGGAAGACGCCTTCGAAGCGTTCCAGCACGATCCGGGCCCGCGCGACTGGCGCACGCACTTCCACGTGCCGGTGTTCCTCGACGACCTCGGCGCGTTCGGCACCACGCGCTTTGCGCTCGAGCAGGCGCTCGCCGTCCACAAGCAGACGCCGCTCTCGACGCACCTCGAGATCGAAACTTACACGTGGGACGTCCTCCCCGACCATCTCAAGACAGGCGACATCGTCGAATACGTGACCCGTGAGCTCGACTGGGTCAAGGGACAGCTCACGTAAGTTCAAAGTTTGAAGGTCGAAGTCGGGAAGTAAGTTCGAAGTACAGCCGGCGTACTTCCCACTTACTTCCTAACTTTGACCTTTAAACTTCTTATTTTCAGAGGACCACCATGAAGGTTGGATTCATTGGCTTGGGCCGGATGGGTCAGGGGATGGCGAGGCGCATCCTCGGAGCCGGGCACGAACTCTCTGTCTTCGACATGGTCGCTGCCGCGATGGTGCCGTTCGGAGAGGCTGGCGCTCGCGTCGCCTCTTCGATCTCGGATCTCTGCGTCGGTCGTGACGTCGCCGTGACGATGCTGGTTGAAGACAAGGCGATCCTCGACGTGGCCCTTGGATCTGGTGGCTTGTGCGAGTCGCTTCCGCGCGGTGCGATTCATCTTGTGATGGGCACCCATGGGGTCGCCACCGTCCGGCAACTCGAGTCACGACATCGAGACGCTGGCCAGGTGCTGGTTGCTGCTCCGGTTCTCGGCCGGCCCGATCTCGCGGCGGCGGGTCAACTAGGCATCGTCGCCGGCGGTCCCGAGAATGCCGTGCGAACGTGTGAGCCGCTGCTCAGCGTGATGGGACGGAAAACGTTCCCCGCCGGAGCGAAGCCTGAATCGGCGACAGCGATCAAGCTTGCAAACAACGCGGTGCTGGGTTGCGCCATGGTCGCGATGGCGGAGGGGTTCTCACTCGTGCGCAAGTACGGAGTGTTGCCACAGGTCTTCCAGGACGTGATGACAGAAGGTTTGTTCTCCGCCCCTGCCTACAAGGTGTATGGCCAGAAGATGGTCGACGAAAGCTACGACCAGGTGGGATCGCCTATTTTCGTTGGACTGAAGGACGCAGGTCTCATCGCAGCCGCTGCCGATCTGGCGCGTGTTCCGATGCCGAGCCACAACGTCTACTACGAACGCCTCCTGGGTGCCGTCGCGCACGGCGACGGCGACCGCGATCAGGCGGTCCTGGCGCGCGAGCAGGCCCGCGCGTCGGGCCTCGAGTAGCCGATCGAATACACTACCCAAGGCAAGACCGCCCTACGCCCGTGGAGGTTCCAGTTTGGCTTCGACAGAGATGCTTTCCGCCGTTGAACCCTTGACGACGCCGTATGACCGGGAGCGTCTCGAAGATGTCGGGTTCATGACGTGTATGACCCTGGTGCTGCTGGGCAACTACGCCCAGACCGGGCACTTTGGTGGTCCGCTCGCCTACACGCCGTACAATGTCGCGACGCACCTGGCCGGCCCCGATCTTGGTGGACTGCGCTTCGACTACCGTCGGCCGAAGCATCCTTACTGCGACAAGTTCATGCTCGCCGGCGGCCACTGCATTCCAACGTGCTATGCGCTGTGGATGCTGATGGGTCAGGCGCTGGCGCGGAAATACGAGGCCACGGGCAACAAGCGCTACTACGTGGATCCGCACGTGGCGATTCTGCCGATCGATGCGCTCGGGTTCCGGCGTGGTGCCGGCGCCATGAAGACCCTGCTGCAGGACCACGGCCTCGCCGATCATCCGGTCTTTGCGCAGGCGAAGTTGCGCGGGATTCGCGCGCTCGCGGGGCACGCCGAAAGTACCGACGTCACCAACGACGTCAACGGCGGACCGTCCGGCATTGGCATCGCGACCGCGGCCGGCAAAGCGGCGTTTTGGGACGTCATGGGGGCGGGCATCGTTGCGCCCAAGGTCATCGCCTTCGAAGGTGAGTTTGCGATGACCGAAGGGCACGCGCAGGAACTCAAGACGCAGGCGTTGGCCCTCAAGGTCGGCAAGCGATTGCGCGTGATGTTCTCCGACAATAACGCCGGCATCGATGATTCGCTGATCGGCGGCGTGATCGATCGCAAGTACGAGGGCTACCACCTCATCGACCAGTGGACCTCGTATGGCTGGAACGTCTTCGTCGTCCAGGATGGCAATGCCTACGACCAGGTCGTTGCCGTCCTGAAGACGATGGAGCATTGGGACCCGGCCGATCGCCGGCCCATGGTGGCTATCGGCAAGACCACGAAGGGATATTGGCCGGCGGCGGTTGATCACAAGATTCCCGACTTCGGCGATCAGGTCGTCGGCTACCCGAGCCATCCGTACGCGATGAAGATGAACTCGGATTATTTCCTCGCGCTCGCGAAGACCTTCGAGAAACGCTATGGCGTGGAGTTCCAGGGAATCCGCGACGGCGCCGTCAAGGATCCACGGGAGCGCCTGATCCAGTTCAAGACCAACATCGACGTCGTCATGTCGCTGCTCGACCGCAACGGCATCGGCGATTGGTTCGCCGATCGGCTTGTCGAGATCGGAGACTCGTTGCTGGATTCGATTCCTCTCCGGGTGCAGGTCACCCAGGATCCATTTCAAGACGAGCGGCTTCGTGTCGCTAACTTGCCGGTCGAGCCGCAGAAGGTCTCGGTCACGAATGCGGTGACTGGTGCGAAGAAGGATGTCTCGATCGCGTTGTTCCGCAAGGCCGGAGATGTGGCCGGTACTCGCCGCGGGATTTCGGAGATCGTGAAGTGGGTCAATTACGTCACGGGAAACCGATTCCTGACGATGGCCGCCGATCTATCCGAGTCGATCAACCTCGAGCACGGGAGCCTCTGGGGGCACTACGACCCGGAGACCAACGTGCTGGGCACGCGCTTCAAGGCCGCCATTCAGGAAGCCGGCAACGCGTCGACGGCGATTGGCCTCGTGAGCCAGAGCGCATCGCTCGATCCCGACAAGTTCGCGGGTGTATGGGCGATCAGCGGCACCTACGGCGCGTTCACGCCGTTGATGTACACGCCAGCGCGCGTCTGGAGTCAGCAGAACCAGGACAGCCCGTTCAGGACAGGCGTGTTGCACATCCTGGTTGGCCACTCCGGACCTGAGACCGCGGCCGACGGCCGCACGCACTTCGGCATCTTCGCGCCGCAGGTGTGGAAGCTCTTCCCGCGCGGGCAGACCATTCACCTGAACTTCTGGGACTACAACGACGTGGCGCCGGCGTACTTCGCCGCTGCCGAAGTCGCCGCGCGCGAGAAGAAGGTCGGGGTCATTACGCTCGAAGTCGCGCGCCCCGACTTCCCGGTCGCCGATCGCACGAAGTTTGCGGATACCGATCTGCTTGCGGCAGCGAAGGGCTGCTACGTGATTCGCGATTTCAAGCCTGGCCAACCTCGCCATGGCTACGTCGTCACACAGGGCTCCAGCTCCACCGTCAACCTGGTGAGTATCCTGCCGAAGCTGGAAGAAGCGGGTGTCAACGTCAAGGTTGTCGCGGCGATTAGCGAGGAGCTCTTCGACCGGCAGCCGGAGTCGTATCGCAACGCAGTACTACCACGCGAGGCGTACTACGACCTGATGGTGGTGTCGACAGGGACTCGACGGATGTGGCCGTTGCGCGACGTTGGTCCGCTCACCGACGAGTACTCGATGACGTCGGACTGGGATCATCAGTGGCTCACCAGCGGTCTCGAGCCTGATGTGATCGCCGAGGCGCACCTCGATGCCGCTTCGATTCTGGCGGGCATCACACGCTTCGCGAACGAGCGCGACTCACGGCTCTCGCGCCAGCGCGATCTGCTGGGAAAGCTCTGAACGCGTAGTGTCCGGCTTTAGCCGGACCGTGAACGGCGGGTCTGAAAGACCCGCCGCTACTGCGTGCGAATGTGGGTGGTGAGATTCGTCAATCCCACCGCGCGAACGATCTCATCGACCAGCGAGCAATCCTGCCGGCGCCGCACTTCGGTGGGCAGCCGGGTCAGTCCCCAGTGCGCGTTGAACGTCAGCCGATCCTCGATCTCCTTTTCCATTCGCGACCACTCTTGTTCGCTTTGAGCGCACAAGCGCGCGAACTCCGCGTAGGCGAGGTCGAACCGGCGTCGTGGATCGGGCTCATCATCGTAGGACTCATCAACGATGTTCTCGAACGTGAAGAAGCCGTAGTCGCGAACCATTCTGAGCGCGCCCGGATTCGCGAAGACGACGAACGGTTGAAAATTTGCGAGCGGCTTTATCAGTTTCTCTGTAATGCGCGACGGACGCGATCGCATCTCTGTTTCAGTGACGGCAGTGAACCAGGAGTTCGCGTACTCTTCGAGGTCGACGGCGCGGCTTGCGTTCCACAGCTCGAGGCGGTCCCATCCGTGCTGCTCCATTCCGAGCAGCGACCTTCCGACACCCGCAAGCGTTTTCATCTCCGGCATCACCGAATGAATCAGGTCCTCGAACCCGGGCAACGCTCGAACCATCTCCTCCTCTGAGGGCTGCGCCTTTCCAGGGCCATCCGCCGTCGAACGAAAGCCGCCGAACGAGATAAACCCGGAGTTCCAGAGCCCATCGCTGATGACGCGCAGGAGAAAGAGAACCTTCATCGGTCTCGGCGTGCGATTCAACGACACGAATTTCCGGGCCCGCTGCGCAGGCCGTGCCCGGAAGGTTTGCAGACGGCGTCGATACTCGTCGTCACCCGTGTCGGCGAAGTGACTCAGCGCATCCCAGATCCAATAGTCATGATTCAGCACGTGCACTTGCCGTGCTCTGCCCGTGCGGGTGCAATGAGTGGCGTAGTCACTCCGATAATTGCGGTCCTGTGTTACGTACACACATTGCTCGGGCACGCCGCGGAGATGATCGAGCGTCATGTGCAAGGCATCGCTGATGTCCGGCTTGTGCATGACGCCTTCGGTCGAGGCATCGAACACCAGTCCAATGCGACCCTGCGAGATACCGCGCTGGATGTCATCAGGAATCCTGATCGTCCGCGACCTGTCGAAACGCCGGTCTTGCCCACAGGGAAAGACAATCAGGTTGGGACTGGAATCCGTCAGCGCCTCGAACGCACGAATCCTCGGATCGCGGATGCCTTCGAAGAGGTGTCGCCCACGATGACCCGGAATAACAGTAATCACGGAGGAGGGACACGCGAATTCTAATCTGAGGCGTGGCTACCGGGTCACGGGTAAACCAGTGGTAACGTAAACAAGCGTTGAGGAGGGCCCATGAGGCGAGGACTGCTGCTTGGAACTTTGATCGGGGTTGGCGTGGTGTCGCTGGTCGTGTCGGGCCAGACCCAGGGACCGTCGGCTGCGGCGATCAAGGCCATGCAGATCGAGAAGGTCAAGGACAACCTGTACATCATTACCGGGTCGGGCGCGGACAATGAGACCACCTTCAGCGGTGGCAACGTCGCGGTGTTCATCACCGATGCCGGTGTGACGCTGGTCGACACGAAACTGCCCGGCTTCGGACCGACGATCCTCGAACGCATCAAGACGGTCACCAACAAACCAGTGACTCGCATCATCAACACGCACACCCACGGGGACCACACCGGTGGTAACGGTTCCTTCGGCGGCACCGTCGAAAGCATCGTCCAGGAGAACACCAGGACGAACATGACGAAGATGCCAGAGTTCAGTGGCGCCAACGCCCAGTTCCTCCCGAAGCGCACCTACAAGGACAAGCTGACGGTCGGATCCGGCAAGGACCGGATCGATCTCTATTACTTCGGGCGTGGTCACACCAACGGCGACACGTTCGTCGTCTTTCCTGCGCTGCGGACGATGCACGTGGGCGACATGTTCGCGTGGAAGGCGCTGCCGTACGTGGACACGGACAATGGCGGGAGCGTGGTCGAACAGCCGGAGTCGCTTGCCAGGTTGGTCGCAGGCGTCAAGAACGTCGACACCATCATCAACGGGCACATTCCCGTGGGGACGTGGAACGACCTGCGCGAGTATGCCGACTTCACCAAGGACTTCGTCGACTTCGCGCGCGCGTCGCTGAAAGCAGGGAAGACGGTCGAGCAAGCCGCGAACGAATATAAGGTCGCGCCACGGTTCAAGGGCTACGCCGTCAGTCTCAGTCCCGCATTTGGCGGCGCCCTGGCAAACATGAAGATCGCGTACCAGGAACTCCAGCGGAAGTAGCGCGGGTCACGGTCGGGTTTAGGCTGACGCAATGACTCGGCAACGTTACAATTCCCTCCCGGAGGGATTCTTCATGCGAATACGATTGGCGGCCCTGACGCTCGGCCTGCTCGCCGGCACTGCGCCGTTCCTCCTCGCGCACCACTCGTTTTCTGCGGAGTACGACTCCAATCAACCGGTCAAGGTCACCGGCGTCGTGACCAAGGTGGAGTGGCAGAATCCGCACATCTGGTTCTTCGTGGACGTAAAGGACGCGCAGGGAAAGGTGACGAACTGGGGATTCTCCGGTGGGCCTCCCGGGGTGCTGCAGCGTCGCGGTATCAGCAGGGACGCGCTCAAGACTGGCGACTCCGTCGTCGTCGAAGGCTTCCGCGCGCGCGACGGATCGAACAATGCGTCCGGCGGCAAAGTCACCTTCGCCGACGGACGAAGCGTGTTCACCGCCTCGAATGAGGACAGGGCTCCACAATAGGAGGGCCGCGATGTTGAACGTAACGAAGCACACTGCTGCGCTCGCCTATGTGATTGTCGTGGTGCTGGCCGTGATCGCCAACGCGCAATCGAAACCGGCCGCCGGTCAGATTCCGCGCACGGCTGACGGAAAGCCCGACTTCTCCGGTTTCTGGGACAACCCGAAGGAGCCCGGCTCTCGCGGGCCGGCGACAACCTTCAACAAGGAGAAGATGGCACCGTTCGTTCCCGGAGGCGAGGCGCTCTTCTACGAGCCACGCACCGGCGACCCGCGGCATGACGAGCCGCGCGCCTTCTGCATGCCCTCGGGATTCCCGTCGGCGTTTCTCGGACCTTACCCGGTTCAAATCATTCAAACGCCGCAGTATCTCGTGATGCAGACCGAGTTCATGAACGTCACGCGGATCATTCCGCTCGACGGACGGCCGCACAAGACCGACATCGAGCCGACGTTCTACGGCGAGCCCGTTGGTCACTGGGACGGCGACACCCTCGTGATCGAGGGGCGCAACTACAAGCGCTGGTCGCTCGACGACTATTACTACCAGAACCCGAAAGAGTATCGGATGCACACCGAGGCGCTACGCACGACGGAGCGCCTGCGACGGGCCGACGCCGACACGATCTCATACGAGTTCACCGTGGACGATCCCAAGATCTTCACCAAGCCATGGTCAGTCCAGTGGGAGATGAAGCGGCACGCCGAGTGGGCCAAGACCGGGCTTTACGAGATGGTCTGCAACGAGAACAACCGCTGTGAAGGCGGGAAGTGCCGGGACTCAAAGTAGAGCGGGGCCTTTAGACAATCTGTCGAATCATCGTCGAGCGCACGCTTCAACGTGCGCGGGCCGCGGAGGCTAAAGCCTCCGCTCTACGGCGAATCGAAAAACCCGCGTCAGGGGTTTGAGGGGCGTTTGAAAACCGACTCGTTTCCCTGCAGCAGCTTCTCGATCCGCAGCAGGTCCTCGTTGTTCTCGATGCACTCGTACTCCCGGATACGTTCACCGGGGCGAAGCCTGAATATCTCCTCGGTGTTCCACGGTTTCGTGAACACCTCCGGATCGTCCATCGTCACCTGATAGCGAATGGTGTTGTAGCTGTCCCGCGTGTATCGTTCGGTGACTCGCAGCTTTTCGCTGTGAACCGTCCCGACGCCAATGAGCCACGTCTTGGTGTTGAAGCCGGTGACGTCCACGACCAGCGTGTCACCCTCCCAACGTGCCACCGAATCCCCGAGGTAGGACGGTTCGATGTCGTCAGGATGCGGGCGGCCGTCCGTGGGGATGATGCGGAACGCGTGATGCGTTTCGTACAAGAACACCATCTGGTCGCGCATCTGAATGATCTGGAACGGCAATGGGCGGAAGCTGATACGCGGCACGCCCGAGATCAGGCAGCGCGCCATCGGGTCGTCGATGCCGCGACGATCGAGGAAATACTGCCGTTGCTTCTCCGCTTCCGGCTTATACGGTGGCGGCTCGGTGCGCGGCGCCGGTCGGCCCTCGTCGAGATCTGCCTTACGTGCGGCCGCCAGCTCCGCTTCACCCGCCATCAAACGAAGCGCGCCGGTCGCAATCCAGACGCCAGAGAAATCGGGCTTGCCGTCGGCGGCGCGCGGCGCGGGTTTGGCCTTGGTCGGAGTGGTCTGCGCACGCGAGGGGACGGACACACTTACGGCGACGATCACCGTAATCAGCCAAGCGACCTGCTTCTTCACGCCGCTCTCTCCTCAGAAATATTTCGTCGTAGGCCGGGTCTTGATTCTTAGACCCGGCGCGTTCGGCGGGTCCAGAAGACAAGACCCGCCCTACGATGTCTAATTCCCGCCTGTTCCCGCCGGCGGCCCAGACGTCAACTTCGATCCGTCCGCGAAGGTGACCTCGCGCGCGGCCACCAGGTTGGGCTCGACACGCGCACGCCAGCCTTGCACGGTCACCATCATCCCCGGCTTGAGCGAGACGTCCTTCTTCCAGCCCTGACGGACGAGCATGTTGGGCGGATATCCCTCGAATGCCCACTGCGTGACGGCGCCTTTTTCGTCCTTCACGTCGACGTAGAAGTGAAAGTGAGGATTCGTCCACTCAATCCTGGTGACAGTGCCTTTCAACGTGATCGGCTTGTCTGCGTCGTACTGCGCGGCGAACGAGTGATGCGCGGAGAGGGCCGCCGTTCCAAAGAGGATGCTGCACACCAAAGCGCGAATCATGGTCACGCTCCTTCGAGGCCGCAGAAGTGTAGTCCCGGGCACGGTCGAAGATCCAGTCGATCTGGGCCGACAGGCGATCGTAGTGTCCGGCTTCCGCCTTCGCTGAAGCTACGGCGGACCACCGTAGCCTTGGCGTAGGTGGTTAGCCGGACCTGATACACAATGCGCTGCGATGCCGCCCACCACCGCCTTTGACGTCCGCCAGTTCATCGATGAGCAACCCGTCGGCCGTTACCAACTGATGGTCGCCGGGATGTGCTCGCTTCTTGTGTTCGTCGATGGGTTCGATGCGCAGGCGATGGGCTACGTCGCGCCGGCCTTGAGCTCGGCGATGCAGATTCCTCGCGCTGTGCTCGGGCCAGTCATCTCCAGCGGTCTGGTCGGGATGATGATCGGCGCGATGGTCAGCGGGCCGCTTGCTGATCAGGTCGGACGGCGGCCCGTGCTCATCGGGTGCGCCGTCATTTTCGGTGTGGGTTCACTGTTGACCGCCACGGCTCAATCGGTCGAGGCGCTTGTCGCGTTTCGTGCGTTGACCGGGCTGGGGATGGGGGGCGCGATGCCGAACGCCATCGCGCTGACCTCGGAGTACATGCCACAGCGCCGCCGAGGGACGGCCGTCACCACAATGATCTGCGGCTTCTCGCTCGGTGCGGCGGTAGGCGGTTTCGTGGCTGCGGCCATCATCCCGCGCTTCGGATGGCAGGCGGTCTTCATCGTTGGCGGAGTCGCACCGCTCGTGATCGCCGGAGCCGCATTCCTGTGGCTGCCCGATTCGATTCGTTTCCTCCTGATCAAGGGAGGCGCTGACGATCGCGCAAGAGAGTATCTGACGCGCATCGCTCCAGGCGTCACGTTCCCGCGAGCGCTGTCCACCGGTTCGGGCGAGAGCGAGCCGCGAGATGCGTTTGTCGTGCGGCAGCTCTTCACGGGTCGACGCGCGACCGGCACGCTGCTCATCTGGATCGTGTACTTCATGAATCTCCTGAATCTCTATTTCCTCAATAGCTGGCTGCCGACCATCATCAGCGACGCGAATATCCCGGTCGCCACGGCGATCCGGTTGACGGCACTGTTTCAAGTCGGCGGCATTGGCGGCGCGCTCGTCCTCGGGACGATTCTCGATCGCTACTTCTCGTTCTGGATCCTGGCCGGCTGCTATCTGTGGGCGGCCGTGTGCGTCTTCTTCATCGGCGCCTCGGGCGTATCGACGCTGATGCTGGGCATCACGATCGCATCGGCGGGGTTGGGTATCATCGGAGGTCAGAACGCGTGTCACGCGTTGACCGCCGGCTTCTATCCCACGGCAATCCGCTCGACCGGTGTGGGCTGGGCGCTCGGAATCGGCCGCATCGGATCGATCGTCGGTCCGGTCCTCGGAGGACTGCTGCTGGCGCGGGGCACACCCATTGGACAGGTGTTCTGGGCAGCCGCGATACCCGCCACCATCGCCACGCTGGCGGCAGCGGGCCTGGCCGTGATGGGGCGGGACGATCGGAAGCCTGTCGTGGTGTCCGGTTTCAGCCCGACCCGTGGAGAATCGAAGTGAAGATCGACATCTTCAATCACGTGTTTCCGAAAAGTTTTTTCGACCGCTACATCGCCAGCGGCGCGGCCGGCAAGGAAATCGGCAAGCGCATGGCCAATGCCACGGTCGGTTTCGACTTGGACTATCGCTTCCGCGTCCTCGATGAGTTCGGCGACGTCCAACAGGTCATCACGCTCGGCCAGCCGCCGATCGAGGCGTTGGGCGGGCCGGCGGAGTCTCCCGCCATCGCGCGCGAAGCCAACGACGGTCTGGCGGAGCTGGTCTCGAAGCACCCGGATCGGTTTATCGCGTTCGCCGCGTCGCTGCCGATGAACAACGTCGACGCGTCGCTCGACGAGATGACGCGTGCCATCGATCGGCTTGGCGCGAAAGGCGTGATGATTTACACGAACGTCGCCGGCTTGCCGCTCGATGAGCCGCAGTTCCAGCCGCTCTTCGCCGAAGCCGCCCGCCGCGACGTTCCCATCTGGCTGCACCCCGCGCGCGGCGCGTCGATGGCCGACTACGCCAGCGAAGACACTTCGTCATTCGAGATCTGGTGGGCGCTGGGCTGGCCGTACGAGACGAGCGCGGCGATGGCGCGGCTCGTCTTTTCAGGCATCTTCGATCGACATCCGAACATCAAGATCATCACCCATCATCTCGGTGGCATCGTCCCTTACCTCGAAGGGCGCGTGGGTTATGGGTGGGATCAACTCGGGGCGCGCACGTCGAAAGTCGATTACACCGCGCTCGTGCGGTCGATGAAGAAACGGCCGGTCGAGTACTTCAAGCAGTTCCACGCCGACACCGCGATGTTTGGCGCTCGCGCCGCGACGCGATGCGGGCTGGAGTTCTTCGGCGCGAGCCAGGTGCTCTTCGCGAGCGACATGCCGTTCGATCCGACGCCGGGACTCTATATGCGCGAGACCATCAAAGTGATCGAGAGCCTCGAGTTAAGCAATGAGGATCGACAACAGATTTACTACGACAACGCCCGACGGCTTTTGAATCTGGACGTCGTTTCGTAGTTCTTCGCCGAAACCTTGACCGCGAAGTCGCGAAGGCTACGTCAACGCCGCGAAAGGGATGCCATCAAGCCGGCGGAATCGCAGCCATTAGAATACCGACCGCTTTGCGCAGCGCGCGGCCGCCAGGTACGGCTCCCTTGTAGTGTCCCAGGCGGACGACGGCGAGTTGATGGGAAGGGATTATGAGCACCGTCTGTCCACCGACGCCTGCCATGTAAAACGCTTCCTTCGGTGCGGGGAACGTATCGTCGCCATTGATCCAGAAGAGACCGCCGTAGATGGGCCGTTTGTCAGCTTCCCACGCCGGCGCGAGAGTGCGCACGAACTTCGCATACCCCGCCGGCAGGATGCGCTCACCGTTCCACACGCCGTCCTGCAGATACAGGTTCGCGAGCCGCGCCCAATCGCGACCAGAGCCCAATTCATAACCATGTGTGAGGAAATTTCCGTACGGATCAGTGTCCAGCACCATCGTACGGATCCCGATCTTGTCGAACAGCGCCCGCTGCGGGAACGAGTGGTAGTCCTCCTTGCGTTTCTCGACTGCCAACCGGATCAGGTAATTGGTGAGCACCGGGTCAGTGTTGCGATAGCGCCCAACCGTGTTGGGCGGCCATTGCAACGGACGCGTCGCCGCGTACTTGAAGGAGTCCATGGTGCCTGTGTACAGGTAGAGGTGATCGGGGTACGGCCCCTTTTCGTCGTAGTCCGGATCTTGAGGCGCGATGATACGAAGCCCGCTCGACATGTGGAGAAGGTCCATGATGCGGATCGCCGCGCGCGGATCTCCAGGCATTTGCCATTCGGGAATAGGCGCCGCCTGGTCGAGCGTATAGGCGCCTTGCTCGATCAGAGTTCCCAACAGTGTGCCGCTCAGGCTTTTCCCCATGGACCAACTCTCGAGCGGTGTGGCCGCCGTGATGTGTTCGCCGTACCGCTCGGCGATGATCTGCCCTTTGTATGTAACGACGAACGCCGCGGTCATCCCAGCCGGATCGAAGGCCGCGTCGACTGCCTCCCGCACCTTGGCGATATCCACCTTCGGGGTGGGGCCGCCCGAAGGGAGTAGATCGCCCATCGGCCAGGCCTGCGTCTTCGCATCGGGCAAAGCGCTCTTCACGAGAGACGGCTTGAAGAAGACATCGGTCCTGCCGGGCGGCAGCGTGATGCAGCCCTGGCTACCGAACTGCTTCGCGATCCGAACCATTCCGTTGGGCATCGTCACTTCGACGGTCCGCTTTTCGCGGTCGATCTTTGGCGTGCCGAGCCTGGGGCGCTCGTTGTATGG
The DNA here is from genome assembly GCA_035649635.1 of Vicinamibacterales bacterium. Taxonomy (GTDB): domain Bacteria; phylum Acidobacteriota; class Vicinamibacteria; order Vicinamibacterales; family UBA2999; genus Gp6-AA40. The sequence continues at coordinate 12,946 of DASRJE010000151.1, forward strand.
CGCCGTGAAGTAGCCGACGTTCTCCGCGGCAAACGCGGGATCGAGCCCCGTGATGAAGACAGCAGAGCACATGATCTTCGCGTAGCCGGAGGCGTAGTGCTCCAGGGGGTCGCCTGGCGGCGGCACGTAGGTCGTGTTCAGTTCCAGCGACTTTGCCCGCGCGATGAGCACCTGGCGGGCATCAGGAACCTGCGCGACGAGTGTTACTGAAAGCCCGATACACGTGAGTGCTACCCAGGTCTTCATCGATTCGCCTCCAGGGTTCCGCCGAATCCGACGTGCCTGCGGTGGTGTGAGAGCCAGGTCGGGATTATACAGGTCGGATTTCAGCGCGGACGCGACCCTTGGGTGAGCGCGGAGGATGCGGAGGACGCCGAGAAGAGCGTTAGCGCAGAGATCGCAGGGGAGCGGAGGTACGCAGGGAGTCACGGGTGGCGCCGGCCTCAGGGCCGGCGCTCGGATCGAACGAGGTTGCGCGCGCAAGCGCAATTGCCGGTGTGAACCGCTTGCGCGCGCGGCCTCGCTCGATCCGCGCCGCGCGAAGCGCGGCCACCCGTGGCTCTCTCTCTGCGCACCTCTGCTCTCTGCGGTCTCCGCGCTAAGCTTTTCTTCGTGTTCTTCGTGATCTTCGTGGCTACCGAGATGGCGTGACAGCTGCGACAGGCTCAAGGCCGGTCCTGTGAATGGTGGCGGCGGCGGACGGCGAGGCCAGAAAGTCGATGAGCGCCTTGGCCGCAGCGCGGGACGTCGCTTTGGCAGCGATGGCGGCTGTGACGATCGAGACCTGCTGAACCTCGGACGGGATCGGACCGAGATAGTCGATCCCGTCGATTGGTAGCAGTTCGCTTACTTGCTGAAATCCGATTTCGGCGTCTCCACGCGCCACGACGGTTCCGACGCGCTCGCTTTCGATGCGCTTCGCTTTGCCCTTGACCTGGTCGGCGATACCGAGTCGCGCGAACATCTCCGTCGAAATGTACGTCCCGCTGGCGCTCGCCGAATACGCGATTGACTTCGCCTGCAGCAGTGTCTGACGGAGTGCGGCGACCGAGCTGATGTCTGGCTTCGGAGCGCCCTTTCGCACGGCCGCTCCAATGACTGACCGTGCGAGTTGAACGCGGCTTTCGGCAACGATGTGACCGGCTTTGATCAGCGGGTCGAAAGCGCTCTCGATGACGATGACGACGTCGACCGGTTCGCCGCGGCCGAGCCGCACCGGAATTGAGTCCGAGGCGCCACCCATCGATGCGCCAAACGTCGTGACGACGGTGTGGCGGGTTGTTTTCTCGAACTGCTGGACGAGTTGCTGATATGCCTCGGTGAAGGCGCCGGAGGTCATCACCCGGATCTCGTCGGCGCGAGCAGGAACCGCGACGAAGAGGACGAGGAGAATCAGCGCCGCAAGACGGGGGACCGCGTGTTTACCGCTCATCGAGCTCCTGTCAGCACAAACCTCTGTGCGCGGCGGTTGGTGACGATCTCCGCCGTATACAAGTTGCCCTTCGAGTCAGCCGCCATGTGATGAACGATGTCGAAATCGCCAGGCTTCGGCCCACGCATGCCGATGGCGCCGATCTGTGTCAGCTTCTCGCGATCGACGATCACGACGCGCATGGGACCGGAGTCGACCACGTAGAGGAACTGCTGCTTGCGGTCAGGTGAAAATGCAAAGCCGGCGGGGACGGGCGTGACGCCACCTTCATTTGTGACCTTCACCTGTCGCAGGTACTTGCCCTCGGTGGTGAACACCTGGATCCGGTTGTTGACGCGATCGGCGACGTAGACCATGCCGTCGTTCGAGACCTTCACTGCGTGGACAAGACCATACTGCGACGGACCTTCGAGATTCGCCGGCGCGGGCGCGGCGCCAGGGGCCTGAGGAGGAGTGGGTGGGGGAGGCTCCGGCTTCCCTCCGAAGGCGCCCCATGTGCGCTTGAACTGGCCGCTTTCGGCATTGAACACGATGACGCGATGATTGCCGTAGCCGTCGGCGACATACAGCTCGTTCGTCGGCGCATGCACGAACACGTCGGCGGGCTGATGAACGTTCGTGGTATCGGCGTCGCCGGTGCTCTGACCACGTTTTCCGATCTGCATCACGAACTTGCCGGTGTTCGTGAATTTCAGAATCATGTCGTCAGTGCTGCCGCCCGGTGTCGGCTTCGGCCATCCACCGTTCCCGCTGATCCACACGAATCCTTTGGCGTCGACCGAGATGCCGTGCTCGCGTTCGGGCCAATCGAATCCTGTTCCGTCGCCGCCCCAACTGCTCAGTAATTTGCCCGCCGTGTCGAATTCCAGTACCGGCGGCGCCGCGCTCGATCGCTTTTCAGCCGGGATCGATCGTGGTCGATGCAGCACCCAGATGTGGTCGCGTGAATCGACGGCGATCGATGACACCTCGCCCAGCACCCAGTTGTTGGGAATCGTCGGCCACTTGGGATCGAGCTCGAAGGCCGGCGGCCGCAGCGTGCTGGCCTGCTGCGCGCCGACCAGGACGGCAAATGACGCGACCAATCCGAGAATCATCGCGGATGAAGCCAACACAGCGAGAGATCGGCGGAAGGTTGTGGGCATCACGACTCCAGGAGGTGCATTGTAGCGGAGCGGAGGCGTGTCTAAAGACCCACCTCTTCCCTCCTTCCCCGTGCGGTCAGACAGCAACGTCAAGCGCATTGCCCACGTCGTCCAGGATGTCCTCGATGGCTTCGCAACCAACACTGAATCGGATAAAGCCCTCGCTGATGGCATCGCCGCCCCACCGCGCGCGTCGCTCTGCGCTGGAGTGCACGCCGCCGAAGCTGGTGGCTTCACGAACGAGCGTCAGCGCCTGGAGAAATGCTTCCGCCCTGGCACGGGCGCCAAGATCGAAGCTCACGATACTCCCGAAGCCTCGCATCTGTCGCCTGGCGATCGTGTGTCCTGGATGGTTGGGCAGTCCCGGGAAATAGACGGCCTGCACCGCCGGGCGCGATCCGAGAAATCTCGCCAGGGCTTCTGCCGACTCGCACTGCCGCGTCAGGCGCAACGGCAGCGTTGCAAGTGACCGATGCGCCAGCCAGACTTCCATCGGTCCCGGGATGGCCCCGTGTTGAGTGCGCCAGGTGCGCAGCGCGGACGCGCGCTCATTGTCCGCCGTGGCCACGTGGCCGAGCACCACATCGCTGTGCCCGGTGAGCGCCTTGGTGTCCGCCGCGACGACATAATCGGCACCTAACGCCAGCGGCTGTTGCAAATAGGCTGTGGCCGTCGTGTTGTCCACCACGACATGGACACCGCCACGATGAGAAACCTGAACCAGCTCCTCGATGTCGCACAGTTCGAGCTGCGGGTTCGACGGCGTTTCGAGCAACAGGAGGCTTGCGCCATCGAGGACACCCGCCTGCGCGTTGTCACGCGTTGACGCGAGCCGTACCTGGATGCCAATCGTCTGCAGCCAGTTGGACGCGACTACGCGCGTCGTGTAGTAGGAATCCGACGGTAGGACCACGACGTCGCCGGGTTTCAGGCACACACCGAAGACGGCGGCTATTGCCGCCATCCCTGAGGCGAAGCTGATCGCGATGCCGCCTTCGAGCACACCGAGCGCCTCTTCCCATGCCGTCCACGTCGGGTTGTGGAAACGCCCGTACGTCAATTGATGTTGCGACGGATCTCCAGGTGAGGTGTACGTCGAGGCGAACTGCGGACCATCGAAAAACGTCCCCGGCTGCTTTGGCGATCGATGGCCGGCCTGCAGAATCATCGTGTCTCGATGCAACGCGACCTCCAGACCATCACGTTCTCTGCGACCTATCGCACAGAGAGAAGATTATCCTCCCAGGAAAAGTCGGGACTGTTGGCCAGTGTCGCGCGGGCACACCATAAGAGAAAAAGAACCGAGCCGAAGGCGATGATCTTCCGCTCTAGGCGAGTCGCCCTGCTCAGACCGAGCGCGTTGAGCCGACCTCGTGGACTTGCGATCCGACGAGCTCCGGAACATTGAAGATCTGTGCCACGAGCGGTCTGAGTGCGTCAGCGCTGGCGTTGTACGCGCCGAGCAGCTGCTGAATTGGTGCACTGACCACCGTTCGAAAGGGTCGTTGTTCGGGAACCATGTCGATCAGAGCAACGAGAGCTTCGACGACCTCACCGCTTCCCAGCGCATCTGGCGCGCCGACAATGGCTTGGAAGACGCCATCGACCCTCTGCGCAAATTCGGCGTTGCCACCGTAATCGGCGATCCGGGCAGCATCCGCCGGGGAGATCAAGCGATCATGAATGCCCGTTCGATACACTCCCGGTTCGACCAGGATCGAATCCACGCCGAATGGCAGAAGCTCGTATCGGTACGCATCTGCGATGGCCTCCAAGGCGTACTTGCTGGCGCAGTACGCGGCCATCGCCGGAACCGTCACGCGGCCCGCCCCGGAACTGACGTGCACCAGCAGTCCGCTGCGCCGCCGCCTCATGGTGGGTAGAACGGCACGGTTGACGCGAACGACCCCGGACACGTTGACGGCGAAGATCTGCTCGAACTGGTCGGGAGTGAACGCTTCGGTGACTCCGAGTGCCGCAATGCCAGCATTGTTGATGACGACGTCGAGATCCCCAGCCTCTTCGAGCGCAGCCGCTATCGCGCCGTCCACTGAGTTCTGGTCGGTCACGTCGAGCTCCAGTACTCGCAGCCGCAGGCCTTCCTGGCTGGCCAATCTCTCCAGAGCTTCGCGATGGGCAGCGTTTCGACCCGACACATCGCGCATCGTTGCGAATACATGATCGCCTCGGCGGGCGAGCCGCTCGGCTGTATCACGGCCGAACCCTGTGCTGGTTCCAGTAATGAGTATGCGTTTGGGCATCGTTCTTTCCTCGTGCGATCAATCGAATTGAATGGGCGATCTGAGGCGGGGGAAAAATTATTGCCATCGCAGCGACGGACGTCAATCGCAGTGTGTCAGTGCCCGCGAGCGACAGATTCGCGGGCTCGCGTGCGACACCCTCGTCATACGACCCTGACCGTGTGTCGATTGTGCACGGGACGCGGCAGGGCACAGCCGCAGGGCACAGCTGTATCCGGCGGCGCGCGCCACCGAACAGGGGAGGAGATGCAACATCGGCCGGATGGCCGGCGCCATCGCGCCGTGGACGATCGGCGTGATCGCGACGCTGCCGGGCATCGGCATCGGCGCCGCGCTCAGCGTCACGTCGGCGTTCTTCCTGCTGGCGGCAGCCCTGGTTTTCACGCTTCCGAATCACAGCGGACAGGCGGTTGACGCCTAGCGGTCGGTTCGCAGCAATGACGTCCAGTCCTCGACGACGGTAATCGGTGGCGCCGTCGGAGCCGGACCCGGTGGGTCCGGCACGATGAAGAAGCGCTCCCCGTCAGTGTCGAACCAATTTTCGACGAATCGTTCCGCGGTGAACAGCCGCCGCGGCGTGCCGGCACTGAACGTTTCCCCAATCGTCACCGGCACCGCATACACGTCGCGATTTGGGGCAACGAAAAACAGTTCCCTGCCGTCAGGGTGCCAGCGCGCTCCAGCGCCGCCATTCGACGAAATCGTCACCGCGTCGGTGCAGCCGGGAAACCTGCAGACGCGCACTTCGTTCCGGCCCGACCGGTTGGTGACGTACGAGACCCACCGGCCATCGGGCGAGAACTTCCCCCCGCGCTCGTTGAACTCTGTCGCCAGGAATCGTGTCGGCGTGCGCTCCGGCAACCGAAGCGTCCACATATCGCCCTGGTCGTTGATCGGGCCTTCCTCGAAGAGGATGACCTTTCCGTCGGGGGACCAACTGGTTGGCACGCGGTCGATTCCCAGCGTGAGAAGCGGCTCGTCGGATGTCGAACCGTCGAGGGGCTTCAGGTGCAGGTTGCGGCCACCATCCGGACGGCCAACGAAGACAATCTCCTTTCCATTGGAGGACCAGACGGCGTTCGTGTTGTGCATCCGGTCGGTGGTGTACGGGTCCATCGACTGCCTGTCGATGTCCCAGATCCACAGGTCGCCCGTGCTGGTCTTCAGGTCGTGGAGCTCGATGGCCAGACGCGTGCGGTCCGGCGAAAGACTCGCCGACGAGTAGTCACCAGGCGGCCCCACGGTCCCGATCGTCTTGCCAGCCCGATCCACCCAGACCGGCTGGCTCGCCGTGCGGATGCCGTTCACGCGATACGCGAGCGTGCCGCTCGGCGAGACGTCGACCGACGCACGGCCATCTGTGTTGATGTAGGCCACCGATTCGGTCACTGGAATCGGCTCTCCACTTACTGCGAAGCTGTCTGCGTCGAACTTCTGTGCCAGCAACCTGCCTTCCTCGAGAAGCAGGAGATGGCCCGGGTGGGCATACAAAGCCTTTTCGCGGGCCGGTCGGACGAATCTCTCTTCCATGGAGTCGATCGAGCCGACGTAAATGCCCTTGCGCGGCCTGGGCGCGCGAACCAGATACACGAAGTGACGGTCGTCTGGCAGGAACTGCGGAGAGACGTGACCGAGATCCCCCGTAGAGCGGCGTGTCGCTGGCACTGGCGTCCCGCCCGTGTCCGGGATACGAAGGAGCGTGTCGTTGGGGCTCGGGGCGAAGACGATCCAGCCGGCTCGACTCCACGAGATCCCCTGGGCGTTCGCGGCATCGGCCAGCGTGATCGGTGACCCGCCCTGCACACTGACTCTCTTCAGCTTACCGTCGGCGGCGAAGGCGATAGACGTACCGTCCGGAGACCAGGCTGGCGGACAGAATCTACTCACGCCCTCCGTTCCAGCGACGAGCAGTGCCTCCAGTGAGTCCAGTGACCGAATCCAGATCCCGCTGCGGGAGTTAGTGGTGGCCATGAACGCCAAGCGCGTTCCGTCGGGGGACAGCGCGAACGGCGGTGTGCGATCGGCTGGCCCTTCGCCGAAATTGCTACCGTCTGGTGGCAGCAGCACGAACTGCCGCGAGCTCGCTGGCGCGGACGGCGCCCACAGCCATCGGGCCGTGAAGCCTCCAGCGACGAGCACCGCAATCGCCGCGGTCGCGATGAGTGCGGTGCGTCGCACGCGGGACGTCCCCGGACGAACGGGAGCGCCCTCCGGCGTTTCGGATACTCGGCGCGCGTCCTCGAGATCAACGCGTGCATCGGCGATGTCCCGAAGACGACGCTTCAGGTCTTTGTCCAGGCAGCGCTTGAGAAGCCGGCGAACGAGCGGCGGCGTGTCCGGCGGGAGCGCCCGGTAATCGGGTTCGCGCTCGAGCACGCCCGCGATCACCTCGGTGGCCGTGGGACCGTCGAACGCGCGACGGCCAGTCAACATCTCGTACAACACGCAGCCGAACGCCCAGATGTCCGTGCGCCGATCGACAGGCTGGCCACGCGCCTGTTCGGGACTCATGTAACACGGCGTTCCGATCACAGCGACGGTGTCGGCCGCCGTGACAGTAGGAGTGGACAGGTTCACATGCGCGCCTGCCAAGTCGACTGTTTTGGCCAGACCGAAGTCCAGCACCTTGATCGAGCCGTCCGGCTGCACTTTGACATTGGACGGTTTGAGATCCCGGTGAACGAGGCCGCACTCGTGCGCGGCCTCGAGCGCGTCGACGATCTGCGCCGCGTACGCGAGCGATTCGCTCACGCGCAGACCGACCATCGCACGCTCGGCGAGCGTCGGCCCCTCCACCAGCTCCATCACGATGGCCTGGATGCCGTTGGCGTCCTCGATGCCGTGGATGGTGGCGATGTTGGGATGGTTGACCGCGGCGAGCGCCACGGCCTCGCGCTCAAAGCGCGCCCGCCGCTCAGGATCGAATCGATGCTGGTCGGACAGGACCTTGATCGCGACGTCGCGTTTCAGACGGGAGTCGCGCGCGCGGTAGACCTCGCCCATGCCTCCGCTGTCGAGAGGTTCGACGACCTCGTAGGCGCCAAAGCGAGCACCGGGCGTGATCATTCGACCGGCGTGAATTATAGCGCCTGGGCGCGCAGCCTCCCTTGACGCTTCACTGTCGCATGACCTCGCGTTGCACCCGACCTCTTGCCGACAAAGTGTTGTTGCCCAGCCACGACCAGAGCGTGCTGCAATAGGCCGCACGTGGGGTCAGCGCAGGGCGAACCATCCGGCCCAAGAGATTTCGACTTCAAGTGATACCAACGATAGAAACTGCTCTTGAAGAGGGCGGGTCCAAGGACGCAACGCAAACAACTCTATGCCGTGACGGGAAGTCACCTAAGCGCCGCTTGTGAAGCCGAACGACGAGACGATTGCGCGGTGACTGACCAATGGCATGTCCATCAACTTCAGGCATAGGGCCTCGACACCGGCAACATCGAGGGACTGCCTTACGCGCTTAACCTCGTACGCCTAGAAAGCCCGCCTCGTGCCGTCTGCCTCCGCAACGGTGACAGTTACATCGACGTCACGGTTTTTATCCGTCGCCGCGTCCCGCACCATGTCACCGATCGTGACGTCGACGGCGCCGGGTCCCACCGAAGGCAACAAAGCCAGACGAGGTACTGCACGAGCATTGGCGCTAGAGTTATTCGCAGTGAAGGTGTAGCAGTTTTCCCCTCCCAACAGCTATCCCCTGCGATGCCTATCCCCTGGTCGATGCCTTGACACCAGTAGTGACCCGCCTCTAGAGTCCTCCGTCAGTACTCATTCCTCAAACAGAGGAGGGCAGATGCGCCCGATGCGATTACCGCTCATCATCGTCTTCGCTATCGTCGCCACCGTTATCGGTCTTCACGCCCAGATCACGAAAAACCCGCTGCCGGCGCCGGTTGAAAAACGCGGCCTTGCCGTCGAGATTCGCGATCTGGCGCGCCTGCCGGATACGCGGTCGATGCTTGCTGCCGGTCAGGACGTCAATCCTGCGGGGTGGGCGCGCGTCCAGTTTGTCCGCGACCTTCCGGACGGCCGCCGCTTCGTCAACGACTCGCGCGGGTTCTTGTACCTGCTCGACAGCAACAATAAGCCGACGGTGTACGCGAACGTCGCCGAGGCTTTTCCGTTTGCCATCTACAACCGGCTGGAGAGCGGGTTCATCGGCTTCGACTTTCACCCTGAGTTCGCTAAGAACGGCTTGTTCTACACCGTCCACGGCGAGCGGGCGATGGGTAATCCCGCGAAGCTGAACTTCATCCCGCCGGGGTACACCGAGAAGGATGTGACCTACCACAACGTCATCACGGAGTGGCACGCGAAGAATCCAGCCGCCAACACCTTCGACGGCACTCGACGCGAGCTTCTCCGTGTGGCGCACGTCGTCATGAACCTCACGCATCCATTTGGCTTCGTTGGGTTCAATCCCACCGCAAAGCCCGGAACACCTGATTACGGATTGCTCTACACGAGCGGCAGCGATACAGGGTTCAGCAACGGCGGTGGTCCAAACGCGAACAATCCAACGCAGACTCAACGCCTGGATTCAGTCATCACCGCGATCCTGCGGATCGACCCGCGAAGTCCGTCGGTCTCAAAAGGCATGAAGGGGCTTGGCGACTACACCATTCCGCCCGGCAACAAGTTCGCGGCTGACGGCGATCCAAAGACGCTCGGAGAGATCTACGCCTATGGCTTCAGGAATGCGCACCGGATTTCCTGGGATCTCACCGACGGCACGATGTACGCGTCGGACATCGGCATGAACAACATCGAAGAGATCAACATCGTCCGCAACGGCGAGAACTACGGGTGGATGAAGCGCGAGGGCTTCTTCGAGAACGGCATGATCAGGCCGGACGGCGCGCTCGACCAGTTGTTCACGCTGCCGGCGGAGATCCTCGACGGACGCAAGAAGGACGAATTCACGTACCCGGTTGCCATCTACGATCACGATGAAGGGCAAGCGGTGTCGGGCGGCTTCGCATATCACGGCCGCATTCCGGCGCTCCGCGGCAAGTTCGTGTTTGGCGACGTCCAGCGGGGACGCGTGTTCGCGTCGGATCTGGCGGCGATGAAGAAGGCAGACGATGGGGTGCCGCAGACGGTGGCGCCGGTTGAAGAGGTTCAGTTGTACGTGCGCGATGCGGGCGGCACGCGGACCGACGTGTCGCTTCCCGAACTGATCGCCAAGGTGATGGGCACCAAACTTCCGCGCGCCGATCTCCATATCAGTCAGAGCAAAGATGGCGAGTTGTTCGTGACCTCGAGACAGGATGGGTGGGTTCGGATGTTGGTCCCGTAGTCGTTACGAGATGCTGAAGAGCGTCAGCGACGACACGTCCTTCACGAAGACGCGATTTCCCGAGACGACTGGCGCTGCCCAAGTGGCAGCGTCGGCGACCTTGTACCGCTTCAACTCCTGAACGCCATTCCCGCTCACCCGTCCGACCATCAGCTCTGCATCGTCTTCGAGCGCGAACACGATCGCGCCGGCCCGCACGATCGCGGCATTCGTCGCCTGTCGAGGCATGCCCGTCCACAGCGTCTTTCCAGTCTTCATATCGAGCAGGACGTACTGGCCGCTGTTTCGACTGGACAGGCCAAACAACGCGTCACCAACGACCACCTCGTTGGCCATGTAGAACGATGCGCCGGGATTCTCCCAGACGTCCTCGGTATTCCACTGATCTCCCTTCCTGACGAGACGGAACGCCGAGGTCGGCTTCTGGACGCCGGAGACAATGACGATGTTTCCCATTACGATGGGCGTGATGATGTTTTGCGTGTACTCGGTCGAGAAGGGCCGGCGCCAGAGCAGGCGGCCATCCGCCGCCGACAGGCCCACGACGTTCTCCTGCGTGAGAGTGATGATCTGGCGCACGCCCTCGATATCCACCGCGACCGGCGACGCGTACGACGGCCCGTCGCCGTTCCAGGCCCACTTGACGGCACCGGTGCTGGCGTCGAATGCGGTGAGCGCACCCTGACCGTGGCCGCCCACGTGCACGATGACGGACCCGCGATCCACGAGCGGCGACATCGCCGTGCCGTACAGTGGCAGGACTGAACCTGCCGGCTTCTGCCAAAGCTGTTTGCCGCTTGCCGCGTCGAACGCCGTGACTATCCCGCCCATGCCCAGCGTGAAGAGGCGTCCGTCGGCATATGTCGGCGTCGCCTTCGGGCCAGGCCCGTGAGCCTGTGCTGCCGGGTTCACGTTGACCGGCGCCGGATATCGTGTCTGCCAGACCGCTTTGCCCGTCGCCGCATCGAGCGCTTGCATCACCTCGTTCGTGCCCTGTCGAGTGAACGTGTAGACACGAGCACTGACTAGGATCGGTGACGCATGCCCCTCGCCGACATCGACTTTCCAGACCTGCGTGAGGCGGTCGGGCCACGCCTTCGGTTCGGAAAATGACGCGGCGACACCGTCACGGTTCGGTCCGCGGAACTGCGGCCAATCGGATCCTGAGCTTTGGCTGCGGAGAATGCCGGCGGACCCGATGAGAATGACGCAAATGACAAAACAGCGAGCAATCATCGACAGCGTAGGGCGGGTCCTGTTCTGAGGACCCGCCGGAAGAAGCCGGGTCTAAAAAGCAAGACCCGGCCTACGACGTGAACAATCTCAGCTCAATGGTGTCTTCGTGAGTTGTGCGAGGACCTTGCCCCGCGGACTGTCCGCGGGCACGAAACGTTGAATGCGCTGGCCCGCGAAGACCTCACCGGTGTAGATGTTCCCCTTCGAATCGACGGCGATCATGTGCAGGCCCCAGAAGAAGCCGCCGCTTTCGCCCATGCTGCCCATGCGTCCTATTTCCTTGCCGGTCTGGCGGTCGAGGAAGTAGATGTGGTTGTTCGTCAGGTCCGAGATGTAAAGGAACTGCTGCTGCTTGTCGGGCGAGAACCCGACGCCGCCGGTCGCGCCACCGACGCCGGTGTGTTCGGCAAGCTTGAACTCCTTGAGGAACTTGCCTTCCCTCGTCGTGACGTGAATGCGGTTCGCGTTGCGGTCGGCAGCGTAGACGAGACCATCGTTCGACACGTTGATCGTGAGATGCCCGCGGAATTCTTTCGGCATCGGGCCCCCGGGCGTGTAGGCGCGGTCGGCGTCATTGGTCGTGATCTCCGACAACGGACGGCCGTAGGCGCCCCATCCGCGCTTGAACGCGAGGGTCTTGAAATCGAAGACCATCACGCGTCCGCCGAGATAACTGTCAGCGACGTAGATGTCGTTATTCGGCTCGTCGATCCGGATCTCCTCGATTCCTCCGACGATCATCGGAGTCGTCGCGGGATACTTGGCGCGGAAGGCTGCAGCGCCCGCTCCACGTGCGGCCCCTTCTCCGGCGCTTCCACCACCGCGCCCGAGGAATCCCGACACCGGGCCTCGTCCGCCGCGTCCAGGAACGCGTGGTTCAGCACCGCGACCCCCGGGAGGCCCACCGCCTTCGGTCTCCGGGACGCGTGCCACTTCGGCTACGACCTTGCCCGACTTCGGATCGTATTTACGGACCGTGTCCTGTCCGATATAGACGAAGCCCTGGCTGTCCACATCCATTCCGTGCCCCTGCGGTGCGTCGAAGGAGCCGATGACTTTGCCATTCTTGTCGATGTGAATCATCGACGGCGGTCGCACGCAGCAATCCGCGGCCGGAGGGGTGAGCTCGGCGTGGAGCTCGATGTCCGTCAGATCGTTCGGACGGTTGAGCACCCAGATATCGTCGTTTCGGTCGACTGCCAGCCCCGTGATGCCGCCGATCTTCCACTTGTTCGGCAGCTCGCTCGGCCAGCCGGGATCGAAGTAGTACCGGGGCGCGGTCTGCGCTTCGGTCCCCATGCCCGTGAAGGAGACGACGAATCCGATGCCTGCCAACAGAGCGAAGGCAACCCCGATTTTCGGAGCAATCTTCATGATGTGCTGTCTCCTGAAACCTAGATGATGTGCTGTCTCCGCGGTGATCGAACCGCCAGTGTGGCAACACGCGAGCACTTCGTAGTCCTGCCGCGAGAACCGCCTGGCCGTCCTAGGCGCGCGACGCGCGCCTAAGCGATACTGTCCAACCGGGAAAGCGCCACACCCGGTTTGGGCCGGAGTGTAGCCCTCGACCGGCCGGCGGTCAATGATTGGAAGCAGGAGGCGATTCTCAACGTGCCCACCACCGGGTCAGCTGATCACGCGGCCACGCACGCCGGCGGCGTCGTTTATCGGCTCGAAGGCGAGAAGCCCAGGCTGCTTCTGGTGACGGCTCGCCGGGATCCGTCCGTCTGGGTTCTACCGAAAGGGCACATCGAGCGTGGTGAATCCCCTGAGCAAGCAGCCGTTCGCGAGGTCTTCGAGGAGGCGGGCGTCAAGGCTCGTATCGTCGAGTTTCTCATGACGTCTTCTCCAGTCATTCGCGGCGAGCAACAGAGGATCAAGTACTACCTGATGGAGTCTGTCGCCGAGGAAACACCAACAGAAGGCAGGCAGCTCGCGTGGCTGAGCAAGAAGGAAGCGATTGCCCGCGTCACCTTTGCGGAATTGCGAGCGGTGTTGTTGGAGGCATGCGAGCACCTCGCCGAAAGTAGCCGGTCCCGACAATGATGCAATCACCCGACGTCCGCGTTTCCCGCCGTGCCGTGATGTCTCGGTTCGCGCTGACACTCGGCTCCCTGGCCCTGCCGTCGATCCGGCTCGGGGCGCAAGCCATCAGCCCCGTCATGGCGACGCTCAGCGGGTACATGGCTGGTGCCAAAGAGCGCGCGCTGCCGCCCGACGTGATCGACAAGGCAAAGCATCACATCCTCGACACGTTTGCGGCGATGCTGTCGGGATCGGAATTGCCGCCCGGCCGCGCCGCGCTGGCGCTGGCGCGGGCACAGGCCGGACGTCCCTCGTCGACGGTGGTCGGTTCGAACGTCCTGACAGGGCCGGTTGACGCAGCGCTCGTGAACGGACTCCTCGCGCATTCAGATGAAACAGACGACTCGCATGGGCCGTCGCAGTCGCATCCCGGCGCGTCGATCGTGCCCGCGGCGCTGGCGCTCGGCGAGGACATAGGCATCAGCGGGCAGCATTACCTGCGTGCGGTGACACTTGGCTACGACATCGGCCCGCGACTGACGATGGCCCTCGGCGGTCCTTCGTTCAGGGACGAAACGCGCCGCAGCACACATGCCTTTGCCGGCACATTCGGATCAGCGGCAGCGGCAGGATGTGTTGCGGGGCTGAGTCAGGAGCAGATGCGGTGGCTGCTCGACTACGCCTCGCAACAGGCGGGGGGCTACGCCATCTGGGGCCGCGACACGGACCACATCGAGAAGGGGTTCGTCTTTGGCGGCATGCCGGCGCGCAACGGCGTCACCGCGGCGCTGCTAGTCCGCGCAGGGTGGAACGGCGTCGACGATGTGTTCTCGGGTGAAGACAATTTCTTTCGCGTGAACGCGCCCAAGGGCAATCCGTCGCTGCTCGTCGAGGATCTCGGGGAGCGCTACGAGATCATCAACACCGACATCAAGAAGTGGACGGTCGGGACGCCGATCCAGGCGCCGCTCGATGCCATCGAAAACATTCGCAAGAAGCGGCCGTTCGAGGCCGACGAGGTCAAGGAGGTTGTCGTCCGGCTGGCTCCCAGCGTCGGCTCGGTCGTGGACAACCGCGACATCCCGGACATCTGCCTCCAGCACATGATCGCTGTGATGCTGATCGACAAGACGGCGTCGTTCCATGCTGCACACGACAAGCCACGGATGCAGGACGCGACGGTCCTTCGACAACGGAAGAAAGTAAGGTACGTGCCGGATGCCGCACTGGCGACGCTTCTGCCAGCGCGAGTGGCCGTGGTCGAAGTCACGCTCAATGACGGAATGCAACTGTCCGATCGCGTGGAAGCGGTGCGAGGGACGGTGCGCAACCCGATGTCGCGCAATGAGGTCGTCGACAAAGCGAGAGACCTGATCGCCCCGGTGATCGGCACGGCATCGGCGCAAAAGCTGATCGATTCGGTGTTGGGACTCGAAACTATCAAGGAGATTCGAGCGCTTAGGCCTCTGCTGCAACGTTCGTAGTGTTCAAATCCATTGACTTCCAATTCCCAGAATCCAACGCCCAAGGCCACGGGTTTGTTTGGGAGTTGGTAGTTGGGTGTTGGAAGTTGGGCACTGATGGAATCGGGCATAATGCTCGCCATGGCGGGAGAGCCCGGCAATCGCGCCGCACGGATAGTGACGCGGCGATTCTCGTCTTCACAGGAAGCCGATCGCCACGACATCGAGTTCTGGATGCAGATTCCTGAGCACGAACGCGTACTTCAGGTCTGGCGACTCAGTCAGGAGCTGTGGCGTCTACGAGGCGAACTGCGCGATGAACCCGGACTTTGTCGATCTATTGCGCGCATTTATCGCCGCTGACGTCCGGTTCCTCATCGTGGGGGCATATGCGCTCGCGCTCCACGGGCGCCCACGCGCGACTGGTGATCTCGATGTGTGGATCGAGCCCACACCGCAGAACGCTGCCCGCGTAATGAAAGCGCTCGCGGCTTTTGGTGCGCCGCTTGCGGACGTCTCGGTTGACGATTTCAGCCGGGAGGGCGTGACCTATCAGATCGGCGTTGCGCCCGGCCGCATCGACATTCTCACGCAGTTGACGGGCTTGAGTTTCGCGGAGGTCTGGCCTGAACGGATGCGCCGCCCGTTCGGAGACGTGGACGTCGATTTCATTGGGAGAGCCGCCTTTATCCAGAACAAACGTGCCACTGGTCGGCCGAAGGATATCGGCGACATCGAGGGAATGTAAGCCGCGTGACCGGTCTCTCCGGCAACGTTGACCGTGCAAGTTTCGTATAATCCGGCCCCTGCGGAGGTCCTCATGAGATCTCGTCTGATCGGTACCGCCGTCGTAGTTGTGGTGGTGTCATTTCTGCCGGCCATCGCCGACGCGCAATGGCTCGGCTACAAGACTCCGGGGATTCCGCGTTTGCCAGACGGCAAACCGAATTTAGCGGCGCCGGCTCCAAAGACGGCCGATGGCAAGCCTGATCTCAACGGCATCTGGAGCGGAGCGGGACCGATGTACCGCTACAACATTGCGCAGGACCTTCAGCCAGGCGAAGTTCAGCAATGGGCGGAAGCGCTGTTCCTGCAGCGCGTGAGGGAGTCACGAAAGGACAGCCCTCTCGCCAAGTGCATGCCGGTGAGCCTCCCATATCACCAGTTCTTCAACCTGACGAGAGTTGTGCAAACACCCACGTTGATGGTGGTCCTGCATGAGTCTCCCAACAGCCCCAATCGCACCGTCTTCCTCGATGGCCGCGATCTGCCGAAGGACCCGAATCCCACCTACATGGGGTACTCGGTGGGACGATGGGAGGGTGACACGCTTGTCGTGACGACGGCCGGCTTCAACGATAAGGGGTGGCTCGATAGCGCCGGCCATCCGCAGACCGAGTCATTGCGCATCACCGAGCGCTATCACCGGCGCGACTTTGGTCACCTGGATTGGGACATCACCATCGATGACCCGAAGGTGTTCACGAAACCGTTCACCATCAAGACTCAACGGACGCTGCAGGCGGACACCGAGTTGTTGGAGGACGTCTGCGAGAACGAGCTATCGCGAGCCCGTTTCGTCGTCGATACGAGCGTGAAGATCACCCCTGCCGTCGCAGCGAGCTACGCCGGAACCTACGAAATCGCACCAGGACGCGAGGTTGTTATCACGGCGACCGACGACCTGCTGTGGGTGCGTGGACTGAACGAACCGAAGCTCCCGCTGATCCCAACATCGCAGACGCAATTCATGTCGACGGCGACGCCAGCCGGCTACGAGTTCGTCAAGGACGCGCAGGGCAAAGTCACGCACCTGATCGTGCGCGGCAACGTGCCGGATACGAAGGCGGTTCGCAAGTAGGAATGCCGTTAAGGCGTTCCGGTAGACAGAGGAACGTCGCCGAGGCACTCCGGTACATACTGCTGTGATCGTGCGTCACGTAGACGACCGCCTTCAACTGATCACGCAACCCGACCACGCCCAGCTCGCGGGACGAGTCATGGAGCACTGCGTCCCGCTGGCGACGCGCTCACGACGAGACGCGATTCTCCACGCCGTTGCCGAGCACGATAACGGCTGGGCCGAAGAGGACGCCGCGCCTCGCGTCGATCCCGCCACCGGCCAGATATTCGATTTCGTCAGTGCTCCCGCCGGCATACGTCAGGCCGTGTGGCCGCGTGGCATCGCCCGGCTGGCAGACGATCCGTGGGCCGCAGCGCTGGTCGCGCAGCATGCGATCACGATTTACGACCGGTTTCGACCCGAGAGCGCCTGGCGGCCGTTCTTCGCGGAGATGGAGGAGGCGCGCGACCGGATGCTCCGTGCGGACGGTGGACCCCGCGATGACCTTCT
Organism: Vicinamibacterales bacterium; assembly: GCA_035649635.1. Classification (GTDB taxonomy): domain Bacteria; phylum Acidobacteriota; class Vicinamibacteria; order Vicinamibacterales; family UBA2999; genus Gp6-AA40. The sequence goes on from DASRJE010000151.1 coordinate 30,163, forward strand.
CGCCGACTACGCGTTCGTCCGGCTCGCTGATTTGATCTCGTTGACCTTCTGCACCGGTTGGACCGACGAGCAGCGGTTCGGCGAGTGGAGGGTCCAGCGAATTGTTACCCGTGTCGTCGTGTCACCGCGTGCGTTCAGCGGGACTGGGGTTCCGATCGAGATCGAAGCGAGGGAGATTCGCAACCGGCCGTTTAGATCGGATGTAGAGTTGCGCGATGCAGTCCGCGAGGCGAACGTGATCACGCTCGAGGGTGTGGTCGTCTAAGGCGGGTCTGAAGACCCGCCTCTACCCGGCAACGTAGCGGCGGGCCTTCAGGCCCGCCGACCGTG
>DASRJE010000152.1:0-49116 GCA_035649635.1 Vicinamibacterales bacterium
GCCGCCGCCCCGGCGACACCGATCACGAGTCCCGCGATCACCAAGCCCACACCCTGGCGCAACACCAACATGATCACGTTTCGAGGTTTCGCTCCCAGGGCGACGCGAATGCCAATTTCCTTCGATCGCGCAGCGACGTTGCACGCGAGCAACCCGTACAGGCCAATCGACGCCAGGGCGAGCGCGACGATGCCTAATCCAGTGGCGAGCGTTGTCACCAGCCTCTCGCGTACTGACGCCGAGTCGACTTGTGCGCTGAGTAAGCGAACCTCTACGGGCGTGCCGGCCATTTGTCCCTGCAACGCACGTCGAATCGCGTCGGACAGCAGCGCCAGCGATCCCGTAGCCCGAACCTGGAGCGTGCTGAAGTTCTGCGACATCACCTGCACCTGGAAGTACGGGACATACACCGTCGGCGGTGCCGCTGCGCGGAGGTCGTTCGCGATCACGTCGGAGACGACACCAACGATCTCGAGGTCGACTTCAGGCTGTCCCACCGTCGCGGTGAAGTGCTGGCCCAGCGGGTCCTGTCGAGAAAAGTAGCGCTCGGCAAATCGTTCGTTCACGATTGCGACCGTTGCGCGAGGCCCCTGGTCACTCGCTGAGAACATTCGGCCGCGCCGAAGCGCGACACCGAGCGTCTCTAAGTACTTCGGCGATACAGCCACAAAGGCGGGCTCGCGTTCCTGTGTTCGCCCGTCGATGGTCACCTTCTCGCTCCAACCGGCCCCGCTCAATGGCGTGTTCGTGGAGACACTCGCTGCGACGACGCCCGGAAGACGTTCGAGAGTGTCAAGGGCTTCCTGGTAGAAGGTGAGTGGCCGCTTGCCAGCGACATCGACGATCAATACACCGTCGTGATCAAAGCCAGCATTGACCGACCTCAGGTTATGCAGCGTTTGGATGAACAGGCCGGCACCGATTAGCAGCATCAGGCACAGCGCGACCTGGGCGGCGACGACTGCCGGCAGGAGCCTGCCACGCAGCGAATGACCGGTGGCGCCTCTCAGTCCGTCAATCTGTCTTCGTGCCGTCGCCTGCCATGCCGGCGCAAGGCCGAACACCAAGGCGGTGGCAACTGCCAGGACGAGTACGAATGCAAGGATCTGCGAGGTGGCCCTCAAGTCGAACGTGACCTGGAGGGGTCCGGTTGAAAGCACGTCGACCAGATAGCGACTGAGAAATCCTGCCAGGTAGAGGCCCAATACGCCGCTGGCGAGCGACAGCAGCATACTCTCGGTGAGGAGCTGACGAACGATGCGGCCGCGACCGGCACCGAGTGCCAGTCGAATCGCGATCTCTTTCTGCCGTGTCGTAGCGCGAGCGAGCAACAGCCCGGCGACATTGGCGCACGCGATTAGCATCACCAACCCGACGAGCGTCATGAGCACGTACAGCGGCCGCCGGAAGAGGTCGCGAAGGTTGGTCCAGCCGGTCGCTCCCGGTCGAAGCGTGAATCGAGCGGTCTCGATCCCGGCTCTCCGCTCCGCGGTGAATGTCGGCGCAACTCCCGCCGGCGACAATTGCGGCCATCGCACTGTCAGCGCGGCCGTCGCCTGCTCGAGCGAGGTCCCCGATCGCGGCCGCGCCAGGACTCGAAGCCAGATGTTGCCTGGCCCCAACAGGCTCGAGAGCTCTGGCCGTACTTGCGCCACTGCCGAAGCCGGCAACGTGAGATCTGCAACCCATCCGACATGGGCCCCGGTGAAACCGGGCGGTGTAACCCCCACGATAGTCACCGGGCGGCCATTCACCACGTACGGTTGGCCGATGATGCGCGGATCGCGCGCGAAGGCGCGCTCCCAGAATCCATAAGTAATGACGGCGACGAGGGGCGCATCGCGCTGGTCGTCAGCTGGCGTAAACAGGCGGCCGGCGGCCGGCACGAGGCCCATCGCCTCGTAAAAGGCGCCGGTCACAAAAGCACCCGGGGTTCGCCTGACGTTATCTGGCGGGCCAGCGTCGAAGGTAAACGTACTGAATCCGCCGACGCCTTCGAACAGGTCTCGCTGTTCGGCAAGCACGCGAACCACCGGATACGACAACGAATCGCTGTTGATTGACTCGCGCGCGCCGCCGGCCGTCATCGAGATCTGCAGCAACCGATCGGGGTGCGGCACTGGCAACGAGCGCAGCATCAGCGCATCGATGAGCGTGTAGATGGCGGTATTTGCGCCGATTCCGAACGAGAGGGTCAGTATCGTGACAAGGGCGAACCCAGGGCTCTTGCGGAGGGTGCGGAGCGCATAGCGCACGTCCTGCCGGCTTTGCTCGAGCGCGCGTATGGTCCACGCGGCACGGGCGTCTTCCTGGACGAGGGTGACGTTTCCGAATGCGAGTCGAGCCTGGCGTCGCGCCTCGTCAGGCGTCATCCCCCGGGCGAGGTTCACCTCGACTTCGCGGTCGATGTGATCGTGAATCTCCTGGTCCAGCCCCTTCAATGCGCGCCGTCGCTCGGCGCCGCCAAACAGCTTGCGCCACATGACGTCATTCCTGCGCGGCCGGCCGCAGGATGCGTGCGATGGCACCAGCGAGCCTGTCCCAGCGGCTCGTCTCGATGTCGAGCTGTTTACGCCCTTTGGCCGTCAGTCGATAGAACTTGGCGCGACGATTGTTCTCAGACGTGCCGTCATCGAAGGTGATCCACCCGCGCTCGATCAGCCGATGGAGCGCCGGGTACAGCGATCCCTGTTCGACCAGCAGCACATCGTCCGAACCGCTCTCGATGGCTTTCACGATGGCGTGCCCGTGCGCGGGACCGAGGCGCAGTGTGCGCAGAATCAAGAGGTCGAGAGTGCCCTGCAGCAGGGCGAGCCGTTCCTCTTCGCTCTTCCGCTGGGCAGCGCGTCCTTGACGGGTAGACATGCTAGGTGAGGGACATTACGCCCTCTCACCTAGAATGTCAAGGCGAGCGGCCGCCACGGTGATCGCGGCCAAGAATCGCAGCGATCGCATCCGTGTTAACATCCGCGCGCTCAAAAGGACCACAGTGAATCCTCAAGTTGCAACGCATCTGATGTTCTCGGGCAACGCCTCGGCAGCGATGGAACTCTATGGTTCAGTATTTCCGGAATTCCGAATCGAGCGCATCGAACGGTATCGCGCCGGCGACCCTGGACCGGAGGGAACCGTGAAGCGGGCCGATGCGGCACTGCATGGCCATGCGCTCATCTTCATCGACAGCCCTGTGAAGCATGCGTTTTCGTTCACTCCGGCTGTATCGCTGTTCGTCGACTTCAAGACGCGTGATGAACTCGAGTCGGCATTCTCGACGCTTTCGTCTGGCGGTCAGGTTCTCATGCCGCTCGACAACTACGGCTTCTCGACGAGGTTCGGATGGTGCGCCGATCGCTTCGGCGTCTCATGGCAGCTCAATCTGCCATGAGGATGCCGCCTACTCTTGCGCAGGACTTGCGAGCGCCGAAAGCTCCTCTTTTGCCAGATAGGAGATAACGGGCCCAAACTCGGTGAGACGTGCGCCTTCGTCCTGGCTCGCCGCTTCGAAAAGCCTGCGCGCCTCAGCGAGCTGTTTCAGCTGCTTGTAACAGACAGCTCTCAGGTAGTCGACGGTTCCATTCGAGATACCGCGCCGGCTCTCGAGCCGAACGTCGGACAGTACCTGTTGTGCGGCCGAATAGTTCCCGGCTGCCATCAGTGCAGTAGCGAGATTCAGCCGGATTCCCTGGTCGATTCGCTGTTCTTCCGCCGACGCCGCGCCACCCGGCAGCTGCCGTCGTGCGAGCCGTGCGTTCAAGTCGGTTATCGCGACGTTGAGCGGTCGACTTTCGTACATGCTTACGACATTCGGCCGGCGTTCGATAGCAACCGTGATTGGTGCTGGCTTGTCACGCAAGCGCACGCTCACGGTGGCATCAGTGGTCTTGGCGAGGGCCGCCATCAGAGCCGTGACATCCACAATCGAGGTCGTACCGACGCCCACAATCACATCGCCCGGTGCAATGGTCTTGGCTGACGGGCCGTTGGGATCGACACCGGTGACGACCGCTCCCTCGAGTCGCATGACATCGACGGCGTCGACGCCGATACTTGGCCGCACGACGGCAACCTGATGCTCGAGAGTCGCAATCACTCCGCGGACGCTCGATTCGTTCTTGAGCGAGAATCGCAAGACGTCCGGCTTCGATGACCCGCGGGCGAGCAGTCTGAGTTCAAGGTCGTGACCTTCCGAATCGGGCGTCACGGCCGCCAGTGTGGCGATGCCTTGTGTGTCGAATCGCTCGAGGAGACGGTCGGTAGCAGCGCGCAGGCCATCACCAGTGGCAGAGACCAGCGCCGCGATATCCTTTTCGGCGAGTTCGATGGGAACGAGATTGAAATCACTCGTCCGTACAGCCTTCACCACGGCGGCAAGATCACCTTGCACGCCGGGGCTGCCATTTCGAACGGCAGCGTTCACGATCCCGTAGGTCGGGATCAGTTTCACCTCCACGCGGGCTTCATCGTCGAGCTCCACCCGAACGCGCTGCGAAAACTGCCCTGCCGGCGCACGCACGTCTACTGAATGATCGCCCCGGCATACGTCGCGAATCGGCGTCCCGGCGGTGCCTCTTCGCTCGCCGTCAATCGAAACGACCGCGTTCGACTGGTCGGCGGTCACGACGATCGTTCCGAACGCGCGCCTCAGCGAGACCTGGTCGTAGTAACGATCGGGATCCCACAGCAGGGGATCCGCAGCGGCCACTCCCTTCCAGCGCTCCAGTGGCGGCACCATCAGATCGGCTGTCGTTGAAACGAAGCAGTCCTTTTCCATCTGAAGTCGATACGGCGTCGCCCTGGGAACGAGTCCATCAATCGTCAGCATCTGCGAGCGTGGATCTCCGTCCGGAGCGGCCTGAGTGGTCCCTTTGAGTTCGCCGTCAACGCGCACGCCCACTCCGGTCGGGATGGTCCGGACGAACAGCACGGCAGCCGTGCGTCGTAGTTCGATTGGAAGACGCAGCGCTCTGCCAGGTTGCAGCTCGACCTGTTCGGTTCGCGTTTCGTGGCCGAGTTTGCGAGCGGTGATGCGATATGAACCAGCGGTCAACCACTGTGAGCCGATTCGCGCGGCAGTCTCAGGGGAAGTTGCTCCGTCTTTTCCGAGGACGACAATCGCGTCCTCCGGGGTGACCGTCATCTCCAGCGAAGCCAGCGTTGACTTTCGTGTCTCCTCGAAGACGTTCATGATTCCGGGGGACGGCGCCGCAAACGCGTAATTTGGATCGACCTGTAGCAATGCCGTGAAGTCGATCGTGGCATTCGAGCGGTCTCCGGTCTGCAGACGAGCCAACGCCCGTTTCTCGTATGCCTCGATCAGCAGTTTTCCGGAACGTGCGTCACGTGGGGCCGCCTCCAGCCGCTGAATGAGTTGTGTCAGTGAGACGATGATCTGATCCCACTCCCCGGCGGCAGCCAGCCGCTCGGCGGCAATCAACTCCTGGGGGCGCTCCGCATCCTGTCCGGCGACGGGCACCGCGATTGTGGTGATGACCGCCAGAACCAAAACCGCGCACGTGCACCAGAGAGGAAATCGGCGTGAATTCATGTTCGTCCTACTAGGCGGCACAGTCACTGGAATACCTGGAGGCGCTCCGCATCCTCGTCGTACACGTACAGGCGGCCGGCGGCGTCTACATGGAAAGCCGCTGCCGTTCGAAACGCCCCGGCGGCCGAACCGGGCGCGAACGTGGATAGAAATTCACCGGTCGGAGAGAAGATGACAACCGAATCACGTTCGAGGACGTACAAATGCCCGAGCGGATCAAATGCCAAGTCTATCGGGCCGCGGAGCAGGTACCCAGGGCCGGCGGCAGGTATCGGACGTGTTTTCCCATCCGGAGCTACAAGCAGCAGGGCGCCCGTCTCCCGCTCGATCGCCGCAGCTTCTCCCAGCGGCCCAACAGCAATGCGAGCGGCGTCGATGAGTGCGAGGCGCGACTGGTAGCCACCACTCATTGAAACCCGGTGAACGGCTTTCGTGCGGCGGTCAGCGATCAGCATGGCCTCACCGGATACGACGGCGCCCGCCTGAATATCTGGTTCACGTTGCCGGTTCTGGTCGGAAATGGCAATCGATACGAGCGCGTTCGTGCCTTCCCGAGTGCCGCGCTCGTAGAACCAGATCGGAACGTCGCCATGCATCGCGAGACCTCGGAGGTCGTTGGCAGTTTCCTGGCTGACGATCCCACCCGATTCGTTGAGGACTACGGACGACTGGCGCGTCGCGACATACACTCGCCCCTTCGAGTCCATGTCCACGTTGATCACTCGTCGCAGCAATGCCCGGCCATCGACAGCGGTTCGTGCGAAACGATATACAGGCTGGCCTTGCCGCAGTCGAAGGCGATGCAGGATTGTGTTTCGCTCCAACGCCTGCTCGGCTTCTGGAGTGCCCGTGAATCCAAGGCGCACGATCTCCATCTGCCGCATCGCAGACTCCCACTTTCCTTGCCCGACCATCGATCGCGCTGCTTCCAATGCCGAACGTGCCGCCCACGGTGATGACGGGTACTCCGCCATGATCCGCTGGTACTTGCTGATAGCCTCGTCGGCTCGCCCGGCGACCCGGACTGCTTCGGCAGCGATAAACAGCGCTGCCGCCGGATCGCCGGCTTGTCCGGCAGCTGATTGACTGGACCAGATCGGAGCACTCGTCCAACAGAGCACCAGAGTCACGACGACGCACGACCCGCTTGTGCTGGACCATCGCAACGTCATCGCTGCACCGGCTCTTCTGTCGGAGCCTGACTCAAGGTTACGACCTCGTTGAAGTTGCGCTCGTTCTTCCCGGCCGGCACCTCAATTTCACCGAGTACCGGCGCCTGGCCACTGCATTCAATACGGATGGGATAGCGCTGCGCCGGCAGGCGAATCGAAGTCACGCCGTCGAACGGATAACCGGTCCACGATCGTCCGATCGCTGCGGTACAGAACGCATAAGGCCCGGGGGCACGCAGCACCTTCAACTCGGCTAGCGGTCTCGCTGCCGGAGTAGCGGGCACGGGAGTAGCGGGCGCCGGAGTAGCGGGCGCCGGAGTAGCAGGCGCCGGAGTAGCAGGCGCGGGGGCAGTTGGTACCCGTTCCGGCGGCGGAGGCGCGACCGGTAGCTTCACCATGTTCGTACTAATCAAACGGTCGGCTTCCTTGCCGTTCTGTTCCGTGACCTCGGTCGTGAATGGCTCGAAACCGGCCAACTCCAGTCGTACGCTGGCTGGCAGTTGCGTGATCGGCACTTCTGCGGGTGTACGAAGCCCGGTATCGACGCCGCTGATGAAAATCCTGGCGCCCTCGGGTGTCGAGATGAAACGGAATCGAGGAGGGCTACTGTCTCTGACAAAGAACGTCGGCGCCGCCAGCATGTATACCGCGACCGCCACGACCGCCACCGTCACCGCTGCGGCAGTGATCGCGATCCAGCGTCCACTCGCGTGAGAGGTCGTTTGGTCGCCTTGTGCCCGCGAAGATGGCGCTGGGATCTCGTCTGGCGGACGGAGCACATAGTCGTGGACAGCAGCAACCTCTTCGCGGACATCGGTGGCAGCGGCAGGAATCTCGGGTGTGGACTGCGAGCGGCTGGGCACGATCACCGTCGGTGGAAATGTCGGTGCGGCATCGGACGCCATCGAACGGGAGCGTGTCGTGCGCCCGTCGAACGCCTCCTTCGTCAATGTCGCGCCGTCGGCCTGCTCCTCATGCTCGGCTATCTCCAGCTTTACTGCCCGGAGATCGGCGGCCATGTGAGCGGCGTCCGCGTAACGGCGATCCGGATCCTTTTCGAGCGCGCGACTGATGACCGACGCCAGCCCCACTGGTGTATCAGGCGCGAGGATGCGAATATCCGGTGCTGGTTCGTCCAGGACGATCTTCATCATCACGGCCGTTACCGAATCGGCCTCGAACGGTGGTCTCCCTGCGATGAGTTCGAAGAGCACCGCGCCAACCGAGAACAGATCGGAACGGTGATCGACCGGTTGCCCTTCTATGTGCTCCGGAGACATGTATCCGGCACTGCCCACCACTGAGCTTCCGAGGGTCAGTGTCCCCGTGGACGACTTGGCGATGCCAAAATCGAGAAGCTTTACACCTCCGTCGTCGAGGAGCCAGATGTTCGCTGGCTTGACATCCCGATGAATGACCCCTTCGCCGTGTGCGAAGTGAAGTCCCTCGCACAGCTGCATGGCCAGATCGAGCTTCATCCGCATCGTCAGCGGAGGGCCGTGCTGAAGACGCTGCGAGAGGTTCTGACCCCGCAGTAACTCCATGACGAAGTAGGGGGTCTCCCCATCGTGAGCGAAGTCGAACACCGTAACGATGTTGCGATGCTGCAATCGGGCGGCCGCGCGCGCTTCACGATAGAAGCGCGCGCGTGCCTGCTCGTCACGCATGATGCTCTCGGACATCACCTTGATCGCGACCTCCCGATCGAGATCCGGATCATGAGCGAGGTAGAGCGCCCCCATGCCGCCGCGCGCAATGAGCCCTTGAATCCTGTACTTGCCAATTCGCTCCAGAGGCATGTCTTTACCCAGCGGATGCATGTCCGGCTCCCGACTCCTCTTCTTCAAAGCGGTCATCGAGCGCGTCCGACGCGAGCGCCGCACGGGTCCGTTGGAGGAGTTCGTTGGCTTCAGACAGCGACGGTGAAAGCCGCACGGCGTTCTCCGCCGCTGCCATCGCACGGAGCAGATCGCCATCTCTGAACGCGACGCGAGCGGCTTCGAGAGCGAGGTGCGCGGCGCCATCACGCTGAACGGCGATACGTGCCGCGCTTTCCAGCTCGATTGCCTCGCAGAGCAGCATCACCGTCGACTCATCCGCGGGATCGCGCTCCACCGCGAGACGCGCCTCGGTCAGGGCAGCGTCGAATGCCCCGGCGTCGATCATCGCGCGCACGGCCTCGGTGCGCTGTTGAACTTCCGCGCCACGCGCAGCGGCCTCGTCGGCGCGACGGACAGCAAGATCGCTCAACCGGTTCAGCTCGATCTGAACGTCGGCTGCCTCGGGTTGCATCACAAGAAACGCGCGAAGTGCCTCGAGGGCTTCGTCGTAACGACCTCGCTTGAACGACGCGCGAGCCATCTGAACGGCCCGTTGCACTGCCTGTTCTCGCTCCAATTCCGCGGCGCGCTGGCGTTCCAGGGCAGTCCGCGCGGCTTGGTGCAGGGCGATCGCTAACGGCACCGTTCGATCGATCCTGAGGATCTCGTCGCAGACCACGACAACCCGCTCCCACTCCTCGGACCGCAAATGGGCCTGCGCCTCGCGAACGAGCGATTTCACACGCTGTGCGTCCGCTTGCTGCTGGTCGAGGATTGCCCGGCACTCCGCCAATCGCGTGCGGGCAGTACTCGACTCCGGCAACGCCGTCAGAATGTGCTCGAACACTCGGGCAGCGGCCAGATAGCGGCCCTCGCTGAAGGCCTGCTCTCCCGTGGCCAGCAGAGAGGCGAGCTGATCGAGCTCACGTTGCTGCTGCTGTACGCGCTGAAGCTCCCGCCCGATCTCGTCCTGGAGGGCAACCACGCGGGCTCGTGTAAGAGGAGCCAGCTTCATCGCGTCGAAACCGCGATCCCGAAGGGTTGGAAACTCACTGTGCAGCCGCTCGATCACTGATGACGTGGCCACTATCTCCTGGCCGACTCTTCTCGCGGTCTCGACCACAGACGTCAGGCTCGAGAGCACCGCGTTGTACCTTGCACCCACAGTTTCAAGCAGTCGTCGAGTGTCAGCCTGATACTGACGCTGGAACTTCGTCAGGTCGGCTGCGACACTCGGGAAATCGTTGAAGCGGTCGGCGGGCTGCTTCTCCAGGCATCGCATGACGATGCTCGCCAGCTCGGCTGGTGCCTCCGCGGAACTGAGTGCGAGCGGTTCTTCGGAGACCAGCTTGCGAATGACGCGGGCCCACTCGTCGCCAGGAAATGGCTTTCGGCCGGTGAGCATGAAGTAGAACACGCTCCCGGCTGAAAAGATGTCCGATCGCTGATCGACCTCTTCGCCGCGGGCCTGCTCGGGTGACATGTAGTGCAGCGTGCCCGGTTGTGCGCCCGTCGTGGTCATATTGGAGCTCGCGAGACGAGCGACACCGAAATCCAGCACCTTGAGGAGGCCGTCGAATTGGACGAACAGGTTTCCGGGCTTCAGATCGCGGTGAATGATATTTGCCGCGTGCGCGGCCGACATGCCGTCGCATAACTGAATCATCAGGTCGACCTTGCGTTCGAGGTCGGCGGCCGGCGCTTCATTGAGGTAGCTGGCGAGCGTCCACCCCCGGAGCAGTTCCATGACGATGAACGGGCTGCCGTAATCCTCACCAAGGTCATAAATGGTGATGACATTCCGATGAACGAGTCGAGCCGCCGTCTGTGCCTCTCGGAAAAATCGCACACGAATGTCGGGCTCCCCCTCGAGATCAGTGTTTACAACCTTGATCGCCACCTTCCGCCCGGTGCGGTCATCAACGGCTGCGTACACCTGTCCCATCGCGCCCCGGCCAACGAGGTCGAGCAGGCGATACTTTCCCACCCGCCGTTCGAACGCCGGGAACGCGCCGCTATCGCCACCCGTGCCAGGCGTCATAGCTGTCCCTCGAAATTCTCGATCGATTCCGCGTTCAGCGTCATGAAGCCGTTCCTCTGCCGAATGATCCCCTCGGCGACACCAGAGAGCGGCCTGATGGCCGAGATAAAGTCCGTGTGGCGAGGACGAACTCCGGGATGAGACACCGCGGAGGTAGGGACCATGGGCTCTACTCGACGCTATTGTGGTTGGTTCCGACGGGGCGAAGGTGGAGTCTATCAGAACGGCTGCTCCTGCAAGCGACTCCTGAAAGCGGTGAACGTGCTAGTCTTCGTGACAGCTTCGGCCAAGGAGCGCGCCCAGATGTCGAGACGGTCTGTCATTATTTCCGGCCTGATATTGCTGGTTGTCATGAGTGTGCCGGCGTCGGCACAGGTTCTTCTCGCCGGCAACTGGATTCCGTACCGCGCTCATGAAGACGAGCAGGACCGCGGGCCCGGCCCCGATCTCGGAGACTACCTCGGCATCCCGATCAACAACGCGGCCCGGCTCTTCGCCGAGAGCTGGGATGCATCACGCCTCACGCTGCAGGAGCACCAGTGCCGCGTGCACGTCGCGCCCTACATCTACCATGGCCCTCTGAACCTGCGAATCTGGGAGGAAAAGGATCCGGAAACGCAGCAGATCGTCGCCATCAAGAACTACATCAGCACCTACGAGCAGACACGCACGATCTGGATGGATGGCCGCCCGCATCCGTCGCCGTACGCGCCACACACCTTCATGGGTTTTTCGACCGGCCGCTGGGAAGGCAACCACCTGGTTGTGACGACGACGCACTTGAAGCAGGGCTGGTTGCGTCGCAACGGCGTCCCGGAAAGCGATCAGACGACGATGGTCGAGCGCTTTGTGCGGCACGACAAGTACCTGACGCACGTGGCGATCATTTCCGACCCGGTGTACCTGGCCGAGCCGATGGTTCGGACCACCGACTTCTCGATTGCGACGCAGGACAACGCCGCGTGGACGTGGCCATGTGAGTACGTCGAGGAGATCACCGGACGGCCGAAAGGCGAAGTGCCGCATTACCTGCCGGGCGAGAACCCCTATCTGACAGAGTTCATCGAGCGCACCAAAGCACCCGCTGTTGCCGCCAGGGGCGGCCCCGAGACGATCTACCCGGAGTATCAGGAACAGCTGAAGCGCGGCGCCACCGTCAGTCGAGCCGAGGCGCCGCGAGTCAGTCAGGCGAAGAATCCAGATACCGGTGAACTCGAAGTGCTGCGCGTACAGGGAAACGTCTACCTGATTGCGGGCGGAGGCAGCAACGTCACGGTGCAGGTGGGACCGTCGGGCTCGATCATGGTTGACTCGAAGGCCGGTCCGCTCACGGACAAGGTGCTGGCGGAGATCAAGAAAATCGCGCTCTCGACCAAGCCGGTGCAGTACTTGCTCAACACGAGCGCCGATCCCGATCACGTTGGCGGGAACGAAGCGGTGGGCAAGGCGCTCGGCTCGGCCAACACGTGGACCATCATCAACACGCCCGGTGGATCGCAGACCGCCGTCAAGGTACTGGCGCACGACAACGTCGCCAGCCGCATGACTCACCTTCCTGCGTCGGCCGCTCCCAGTGAAACCTTCATCGGCCGCGAGAAGGAGTTCTACTTCAACGGCGAGCCCATCTTCATGTATCACGTGCCCACCGCGCACACCGATGGCGACAGCATCGTCTTCTTCCGTCACTCTGATGTGGTCGCGACTGGCGATATCTACCGGACCGACAGCTATCCCGTCATCGACCTGCAGAGGGGCGGCAACGTACAAGGCGTGATAGACGGTTTGAACCTCGTCCTCGATCTGGCGGTACCAGCGCATCACGAAGAAGGTGGCACGTTCGTCGTGCCCGGCCACGGTCGCATCTCAGACGAGTTCGATGTGCTCGAGTACCGCGATATGGTCACGATCGTGCGCGATCGCATTCAGGCGATGATCTCGAAGAAGATGACGCTCCAGCAGGTGAAGGCGGCGCGGCCGACGCTCGACTACGACTCGCGCTACGGCGCCACCACCGGGAACTGGACCACGGATATGTTCGTCGAAGCGGTGTACAGGAGCCTGGCACCTGCCACCAACTCCACGCGATGAGGCGCGGACGCGATGAACGACGAACGCTCGTTGATCACCTGGACCCATGTCATCTACGGATTGCACACGCTCAGCCTGCTGACCGGAATTCTGGGTGCTGCCACAGTCGTTGGCGCGTTTCTCATCGGCTGGCCTTCGATCATCGCCGTGATCCTCAACTACGTGAAGCGGAGCGACGTTCGCGGGACATGGCTGGAACCGCACTTCCGCTGGCAGATCCGCACGTTCTGGTGGGGGCTGTTGTGGGCCTGCCTCTGTGGAGCGTTCGTCGTGATGACGCTGGGCATCGGGCTCATCGTCGTCTGGATACCTCTTGGGCTGCTGGCGTTGTGGTTCATCTACCGGATCGCGAGGGGATGGCTCGCGTTGAACGATCGTCGGCCCGTCCCCGCTTAATACAAGTCCGGCCTCCACCTTCGCGCTGTGCGCTGTGGTGGACAAGAAAGCCGGACACTACGTACGTTGAGGGTCCATTATGCGGTTGCTTACCACCGTGGCAGCGGCGCTCGTTTTGCTCTCGGCCACTCCGGTTCCAGCGCAGGAGTGGATCGACTTCGTGAGCCGCGAGGACGGCTTCAAGGTCAACTTCCCCTCCACGCCGAAAGTGACTGAAACCACGTACACCTCGGAGTACGGAGCGTCGCTGCCGGCGCGGGCGTATCAGGTCGCGCGCGACCGGGAACGCTACTCGGTCACCGTGGTGGACTACCGCGGTATCGAGAAGCTGCTTACCGCGAAATCCAAGCAGTGCCCGCCATTCGCCGACGAGCGCTGCACGGGCATCGGGGCGGGCGCGGCCGTCGGCTTTGGCTACTGGAAGACAGATATTCGTGGTGCGCTGGTGTGGGCGTCATGGCAGTTCATGCAGCGCGACGCCAAGGTCACCCACTACATGTGGAACTTCATCGACCTTGTCGAGGGCCATCAGCTGCAGCTCACCAACAACGCCGACAAGTCGCGGACCTTCGTCGCCATCTACATGCACGACAACAGGCTCTACATATCGGAGGGCACCGTCCCTGACGGCGACCCTGAGCCGGGCCTCTTTCAGCAATCGCTCGGGTTCGTCGACAAGGATGGCAACGGCGTTCGTTATCGCGACTACTACGACAATGACTATCCGCCCCCGCCTCGTGCAGGTGGCCGCGGTGCCGGAGCGGCGCCTGCCGGCGCGGGCGCTACGCCTCAAGGTGGTGCGAGATGACGTCCATTCGCCGGCGAAGCCTGGCTGCGATGACCGTGGCGTGCGTCGTCCTCATCGCAACCTCGACGCGTGCGCACCATTCGCACGGCAACTACGCGGACACCTTTACCGATATCGAAGGCGTCGTGAAGGAGGTCCACCTCATGAATCCACACTCGTGGATCTACCTGGAAGTCAAAGGGCCGAACGGCCAGCCCCAGAAGTGGTCGCTCGAGGCGTCGAGCGTGATCCAGTTGGAGCGCATCGGCGTCACGCGTGAGTACATCAAGCCGGGCGACACGATCAAAGCGCGCTGCCATCCCCTGCGCGACGGCTCGCGTGGATGCCTTCTCGGCTTCGTGAAGGCCAAGGATGGATCGGTGAAGGACTGGGACTCCAACAACCTGCCGATTCCCGCCGATTTCTGATTCAAGCCGCTGGCTCTGGCGCCGGCGGCAGTCGTCGCTCAGCCTTGACGATGAACCGGTTCGGCGCCGGACCGACGTAGTCGAACGGGAAACACGTAATCAGTGTCAGCGTTGCCGACGGAGTCGCATTGAGCACGGCGAGGTCCGTTGACTCAACGACCTTTATTTCCTTGACGACGTATTCGAATTCGGCGTCTGCCGTCGAAAACCGGATGATGTCGTTGCGACGAATTCCGGCCAGCGGTCGAAAGAACGTGTCGCGGTGCGCCGCGAAGACGCTGTTTCCACCATGCCAGGGTAACGGCGTATCCGACAGATGACCCACGCCAAACAACAACGCTGCCGTGTCATCACCCTCGAGCACCACGGATGACAGGCCAAGCCGAGGGATTTCAAGGGTTCCGATTGGCCTTCCTTTTTCGACCGTCGTCTCGCCTTTCTTCAAGCCGGCGGAGTAGTCACTGTTTGGCAGTGAGGGCACATAAAGCTGTTGCAGCTCATCCGACCAGAAGAGCGCGAACCCGGATGCGAGTACGACCGCAAGTCCGAGCATCACGAGCAGAAATGCCAGCAGACGACGAATCAGGCGAATCATCGCCCGCCCTCACTTCTCTGACCCGCCGATGGTGAGTCGGGGAGATAAGCCGTACGCGTCCTGACCTTCAAACCCGAGCGTCCTGGCTGATCGACGACCACTCGAACACGGCGCAGCCGTCCGTTTGCGCCTGCGTCGGGCGGAGCGTAGGCGAGCGTGTAGCGGCTGCGAATGTCGTGAGCAATCGCCTGAAACACACGGCTCACGACTGCAACGTTGTCTGGCTGGAACGCGAGACCACCCGTCCCGTCCGCCAGCCGCCGCAGCGCCTTCGGGTTCCGATCGAGTGCAAGCGGATCAACGATTGCGATCGAGTAGACCACGACGTTCGAGGCGAGCACTTTCTCGAACGCCTCATCAAAGGTCAGCCTGCTGGCGTTATCGCCACCGTCGCTCACGACGACGAGTGCTTTTCGTTCATGCCGGCCGTGACCGACACCCTCGATGGCTTCGACGAGTGCATCGTGGAAAGCTGTTCGCCCGCGGGCGTTGAGCGACTCGGTCAGCGTCCGGCGCAACTCGGCGGGGTCGCTGGTAAAGCGCTCTGCACCAAGGACGGATGAAACCTGTTCGTTGAATACCAGCGGCAGGAACTCATCATCCGGATGGCTGGCCTTTGCGAATTCGGTGATGCCGGCGATGACGCGATCGCGGTTCTCCAACATGCTGCCGCTCGCATCGATGAGCAGTCCGATCGTCGCCGGCGCGTCCTGCTCGGCGAAAAAGCTTACTTTCTGTGGCTGGCCCTCTTCGATGACGTGAAACGCATCGGCCGGCAGCCCGCTGACGAATCCGCCTTTGTCATTCGTCACCGCCACATTGAGCACGACCAGGTCGGAGCGCGCTGAAAAGTGGCTTTGGGCAGCGGGATGGGTGGACGCTCCCGCAAGAATGGCCGCCGCGAAGAGAATAAGTGTCCGCATGGTGTGCCTTTGACGCCGCGACGCGGGGGAGGAAGCCTCCCCCACGCCGCCGTTCATCAGGAGTGAGCCATGCTCTCGTTACGACTTCCGCAGTAATTTCATACCAAGTGTCGTGCTCGCCAGGCCGCCGAGCAGCAGCAGCGCGAGTGGGCTGGCTGTCTGAGGCAGCTGCTCACGCGCCGGCGCCTGCCGCGGCTCCGGTGCTGGCGGAGGAGCCTGCGCCGGCGGCTGCGCCTGCGCGATCTGCTCCGGCTCCTCAGCTGGGACGCCCGGACCGTCAATCACATCCGGCCCGCTCAACGGGCCTTCAGCAACAGGTTCTCCCCCTTCCGCGGCCTCGATCGCAGCGTTACCTGATGGTTCCGTGGCTGGTGCTTCTATTCGCGCTTCAGCCTTGGAGCTCGCCGATCGGGTCAGTGCTTCGAGTTCTTCCTTCGAATAGATGAACCCGTAGCCTGTCCGCTCACCGTCCTTCCACCATGCTCGCACGGCGATTGGCGCACCGGCGGCGGTCTCCATGAACCTCACCTCTGGGTTGCGCGGTGGATCCGGCCGATATACCGGCACCGTATGCAGCATCGCGAAACTCTGCGTGCCTTCCTTGTTAGCGACCTGGATCACTTTGCGCGTGGTGGTGTCGTCAGCCAGGCGGAACATGTACGTCCCTGCTGGAAGTGTCACACCTGGAAGTGCGACCGGCTGACTGAAAGTAAAGTACGTCCGCTTGTCAGACGGACCGGTGAACGCGTTGGCGCCACTTGCCGCTCCGACAAGCACCACCAACACGGAAGTGGATATGAGCCTCTTCAGCATGCTGGTCCTCCTGCACTAAGTAATGGCAAGATGCCTGCCTGTTTCGCCGTGCGGCGCAGAAGTCCCAGTGCGTGAATCGCTTGCGTCGACGAACTCGAGTGTTGTACGGACGAGCCAGCAGACCTGCCGGCTCATGTAAATGAAAGATGTACAGAACGTAAAGCGTGGCTTTAGTAGGCCGCGCAGTCAGAGTCTGGCTCTACGGCAGCAACACATACTCAGCGCTTGGGCCAGCCGTCGGGAGGAACCCATGCGCCGTGATTAGGCCCGACTTCATCCGGTCTCCCAGGAGGCAACACCTTGTCCGTTCTCGCCTGCACGTAGAGGTGAATCTGGTGGATCTGCTTGTTGTCGAGCAGCTTGTCCCATGCCTGCATGCCCTTGTCGGGGATGCCCTTGGACACGATCTTCAGGAACTCGGCGGAACTGAGCTTGCGGCTGGGATCCGTGAGGTTCGGCGCGTTTGTGGTGCCGATGGCGTCGACTCCGTGACACCGGTAACAGTAGACGTGCCACCACTTCCACCCGTTGTAGACATTCGCATACGTGTCGGAAGACGCCTGAGCAGTCACGACCGAACCCGGCTCGAATCCGTTGCCATCCCACACAACCCCGACAGCAGTCGCCAGGAATAGCGCGACAGCCGCAGTGAGCAGGGGCCGTGTATACAGAAGCGGTCGTGAGTGGCGAATGATCATCGCGCAGGTCCTGCCTTTTTCTCGATAAGCGGAACGTTATAGTCGTTCAGGATCTTCGTGATCTCCGCGCGCCGCGAGTCGATCACTTTTTCCAATTTTATTCGCAACGCGTCGTTGCCAGGCTTGACTCCCATCGACATGCCGAACTCGAACGGCAAATCTCCCTTGCCCGACGGCACGGGGACCATTGCCAGCGGCACGCGCTGCTGTTTGACGAAGTAACCAGCGGCCGGTCCCCACACGATAGCGATGTCGACCTTTCCGCTCGCGACTGCATCGATCAGAGCACTCGGCGGGTTATCGGCTGAATAGAACGTGCTGAAGCCAACCAGGTTCCCCACCACTCCCCGTTTCGAGAGTTCATGGACCGGAGGTGGATTCGTATAGTCGTCTCCCAGGAGATGCACGCCGATCTTGATCTTCTTCAGGATGGGATCGTCGAGCGACTTGACCTGGGGTCCCTTGTCTTTCGGATAGACGAATACGTAGGTCGAGCGATAGTAAGGCTTGGTGGTACGCACCAGGTCGTACCCTTCGGGAACGCCAATGACGACGTCGCAGCGTCCTTCCTCGAGCGTGGCGTTCATCGTGTTGCGAATGAAGCCGCGTCGTTGTCCCCACCATGTGTACCGCGGGCTCGACGCGCCAAAGTCTTTCGCAATCAGGTCCGCGATCTTGTTCTCGAACCCTTCCTGCTTCTGATTCGAGTGCGGCATGTTCTCCGGATCGGCGCAGACACGGAACTGTCCCTGCCCCCCGCCTTCGCCCGGCTTAGACGAGCCAGGCTTCGGCGAGGCAGGGGCCTGCGCGAACGTGGTGTTCGCGCAAGCCAGCGAGAAAACGATCACGGAGACGACGCGTAGCGCGTCGCGGGTGCTCATGGCAACGAGAATACGGTCAGGACGCCGCCCTGATTACTGAAGTTCGCGAGGTCCTTGAATGCACCGATCGCGCCGAGACCCGCAGTTGGATCCTCGAGGCTCATGTCAGCCGCGACTCCAATGCCCGACCATCCACCGACGCCGGACAGCACTGCCACATACTGCTTCCCGTCGGGACCGACGTAGGTCATCGGGTTGCCGATGATTCCGGACGGTGTCTTGAACTTCCACAGGACGTCTCCGGTCTTGGCGTTCACCGCCTTCAGCCATCCTTCCATCGTCCCGTAGAAGACGACGTCTCCGGCAGTCGACAACGCGCCGCCCCACGCCGACAGTTCTTCCTTGATGCCCCATACCTTCTTGCCCGCAACGGGATCCCATGCGATGAATTCACCGCGGTTGCCGCCGGGGCCCGGCTTGCTCACGACGATCGCGCCGACATAGGGCTGACCCGCCTGATACTTCACCTGGACACCCTCGTAATCCATGCACAGGTTATTCGTGGGCACGTAGAAAAAACCAGTGCGCGGTGAGTAGGACACCGGCTGCTGGTTCTTGCCTCCCATCGCCGACGGGCAAATGTCCTTCGTGTTCTTGCTCGCGGACGTCTGCTTCTCGGGATCTTCGATCGGCTTGCCGGTCTTCATGTCGATGCCCTTCGCCCAGTTGACGTGGACGAACGGCTGCGCCAATAGCAACTCGCCATTGGTGCGGTCGAGCACGTACGAGAAGCCGTTGCGATCGAAGTTCACGAGAGCCTTGCGCATCTGACCGTTCATGTTGAGATCGACCAGGACGTTCTCGTTGATCCCGTCGTAGTCCCACCGATCATGCGGCGTCTTCTGATACGCCCACGCCGCTTTCCCGGTGTCGGGATTGCGAGCGAAGATCGTCATCGAGTACTTGTTCTCACCCGGCCGCTGATCGGGATTCCACGATCCCGGGTTGCCGGTGCCATAGTAGAAGAGGTTGAGATCGGGGTCATAGCTATACCAGCCCCAGGTCGTGCCGCCGCCCCGCTTCCACTCGTCACCCTGCCAGGTTTCCACCGAGCCCGGGAACCCGACTTCGGCTTCCGGCCCGGTGCTGTACATGCGCCACACCTGTTTGCCGGTGTTCACATCGTTGGCGGTAACGAATCCACGAACGCCGAACTCTCCGCCCGAGATGCCCGAGATCACTTTGTCTTTGATCACCATTGGTGCCGATGTGATCGTCTGGCCGTTCTTGTGATCGCCCTGCTTGACCTTCCACAGTTCCTTGCCGGTCTCGGCATCGAGCGCCACGGTGTTGGCGTCGAGCTGGTTCAGGAAGATCTTGCCGTCCGCGTAGGCAACTCCGCGATTGACCGTGTCGCAACACGCGATTGGAATGACCGCGGGATCCTGCTTCGGCGAGTACTTCCATTTCACCGGCGCGCCTTCCTTCGTGAGATCAAGGGCATACACGAAGTTCGGGAACGGCGTGTGCACGTACATCGTGCTCCCAATGACGAGCGGTTCACCTTCGTGACCGCGCAAGACGCCGGTCGAGAACGACCACGCCACCTTGAGGTTCTTCACGTTCTCGGTAGTGATCTCGCTCACGGAGCTGTAGCGCGTCGCCGACTGGTTCTTGTTTGGCATCGTCCACTGCTTGTCCGCATCCGACACGGACGATGCGGCTGCTGCCGGTTGAGCCCCCGACGATGCTGGTGTCGTGCTGCCGCCGCCGCACGCGGCTCCTAATGCGAGGGATGCGACGACCATGAACAGCCTCGAAAGTCTCTTCATAAGACGCTCTCCTGTGGTTCGTATTCCTTCAATGTGCGTCAGCGACGTTTGCCGTTTCCGCGAACGTTCTTCTCCACCCAGCCCAGCATGATGTCTGCGATCTCGAGGTTCTTCTTGTCGAGCATCATCATGTGGGTCACACCAAGAATTCCCATGTCGTCCAGCTTCAGGTACTCCGCTTTCGCTGTCCCCTGCTTCGCCGCACGACGCGCGTTGATGGCGTTCACGGTTTCCTGACAGACCGTGCTGCTCGCGGTGTAGTCGCCCTTGAGCGCCATATACGGAATGTTGTCGAAGTCCGCCGCCGTCAGCCCGCTGTTACCGAGCGAGCAGGAGCCCTCGAGCGTGATCAGTCCCTTGAGAAGATCCAGATGCCCGCGTTCCTTGAGAATACGGGTCATATGATGCCCCATGATCCCCGACTGTGAATGGGTCACCACGATCGCCCCACCCAATCGCTCGACCAGCTCCGCCAGATTCTGCGGGGTCCACGTGTTGGCGGGTGAAAGCTCCTTGGGATCGCACGAGGCGCACGTCGAACCTGGTAGCGTAACCTCGGCGTTAGGAACCAACTGCTTGTAATACTCGAGCGCGTAGTATCCGTTCGAGCCGGCGGGCGCCGGTCCGATAGCGCCTGCGCGCGACACGAGCTTGGCGTCGGTCGCCTCGATGGGGAACAGCGGAGCGACGTGCTGATAGGCGTCCGGCTTGGGATTGGGATCTTTCGCGTCGCCGTGCGGCACGAGAGTGCCGGTGAGGACCGTTGACCCCTCTGGCACAAGATGGCCGAACCAGGCCGTCCACGCGCCATTGTCAGTGATCCGCCCGAAGCTTGGGATCAGCTCGGCGCCGCGCTTGGCATCTCCGCTCACGAACCGGGCTTCACCCTCGTGGAGGACCGACTGATCGAAGCCAGACCGCCCGCGCCCCGCCTGGTCGACCACGAAGCTCGGTACGCCGTGTCGAACGAAGTACGGGTACCAGCCTTCACGGCCATCGGGGGTCGCTTCCAGGCAGGCTCCCGTATGCGTCGAGCCGTGCACCATGATCACCGGCCACCCGGCACCGTATTTCTTTTGCGGAATCTGGAACTGGACATACATCTGGCCGATGGTGATCTGCTGCGGCGTCGGAGCCGGGGGTGCCGGCGCGCCGGGCGCGGCTGGCGGAGGCACGGCCGCGTGCTCGGTGATCTTCTGCACACCACCGACAAAGAAGCTGCCCTGGTCTTCGATGACGAGTGGTCCGCCCAGGAACTTCTTATGATTCTGGTTTGTTTGCGCCGAGACACTCGCGGCTAAGGCGACCAGCAAAATGGCCAAGCACCCCGCAGCTTTCATCACGGCCTCCTTTGAATAATTAGATGGTGGATGGTAGCCACCAGTGGGATGGCGCCAGAGTGTATGAGGTTTTGTGGCTGGGCGCTATACCGATTCGGGGGGACAGTATCTGGCTCTGCCGTGACGCTACGATCGGAACGGGGCGTCCATGGGCATGCCTCCTGCAGCACGAATGGTCCGCGCACCGCGCGACCGATGACAGTTCGCCGATCGTCTCAGATTGGCGTGATTCTTTTGATCGCGTGCCTCGGCCACGGTTCCAGCGTGTGGGCCCAGGGCATCGAGGTCACGCCATTTGGCGGGTATCGCTTTGGTGGTGACTTCTTCGAGCTGGTCACCGGCCAGCCGGTTGACGCCGATGGTGCGCCCGCTGTGGGCGCCATCGTCGATATCCCGCTTGGAAACGGTCTTCAAATCGAGGCGCTATTCACCCATCAGGATGCGCACCTGACGGTGCCGGCCGGCCCATTTGGTCCGCCAATACGCTGGCGAATCAGCGTCGATCACTGGCAAGGGGGCGGGCTGCAGGAATACGCGGATGGCCGTGTGCGTCCATTCGCAACCGGCATGCTGGGCCTGACCCGATACGCCGGCGATGGCGACAGCGAGGTCCGCTTCACACTCGGGGGTGGCGGCGGGGTCAAACTATTCCCCACCTCGAAGGTGGGTGTGCGTTTGAACGGTCAGTTGTCAGCGACCTTCGTCTATGCAGACGCCAGGGTCGTCGGGTGCTCACCTGGCATCTGCTTCTTTGGCTTCAACGCCGACGTCGTGTGGCAGCTCGAGTTTTCTGCGGGACTGATCCTGAAAGTTCATTAGTCCAGTCACTTCTCAGCGGCATCGCGGCCATCGCGCGGCGCGCCGGTGCCGGACGATCCCATGAACAACTTGCGCCCGTCGGGAAACGTCACGTCGCGGCCGTTGGCCCGGTTCGAGCCGTTCTTCGCCCGGTAGCCATCCACCAGGATTTCAGTACCTTCGGGCAGCGAGTCCCTGGTCAGCCCTCGCCGAAGGAGCGTATTTGGTGTGCCGCCTTCGACCATCCATCGCTCGACCTTGCCGTCCGCATCCTTCACATCGATGTGAATCCAGGTGTGCGGATTGATCCATTCCACCTTGGCGACGGTGCCGCGCAACTGGATCGGCTTGTTCGCATCGAACTCAGCGGCGAACGAGTGATGTGCCGATACCGCGGGACCCGCGAGCAGCGACGATACGGCCGTCGCCATGAGAACTCTCTGCAACCCCATGCTATCTTCCCTTTTCCGCCGCGGCACGCTCTTCCTCGCGTGCGCCGCTCAGGATGCCTTCCATTCCGTAGTTTCCTTCGTGGCACGCGTACTCGAACATGTCCTCGCCGGTATCCACGTAAGGAATGGCGAGCGTCCACGGCTTCGTGAACGTCGTCGGGTCCATGATCGTGACGCGGTATTCGATCTGACCGGGCGCCACGCGCGTGAAGCGCTCAACGAGGTGGAGGTTCTCGGCGGCGCCTCGATACAACACCTTGTCGGTGAAGTTCGTCGTGTCGACGACGAGCGTGTCACCTTCCCATCGCGCAACTGAATTTCCCATCCACTGGCGAATGGAGGAATTGACGTGCGGCCGCCCATCGGTCGGAATCACCCGCGCTCCACCGAGCATCTCGATTTGGATGGCCACGAATCCCGGACTCTGAGTAATTCGATAGTTGTTGTTGTACGCAGTTGGGCTCATCGCGCCGGGCATACCACGCGTGATGCAGCGCTCGAATGTGCTGCGATCGAGCCAGCTATCGGTGCCGCGTCCGTTGGCGCCCGCGCCTCGAAACGCCGGACGCTTCCCTTCATCGGCCGCACGCTTCTTGGCGTCCTCGGTCTGCTCTGGTACGCGACCATCCGGCGGATCAACGACAAGCGACGTTCGCGATGTCGTCACCTTGGTGCCGCGGTCCCACCAGAAATCGTTGTAGGCACGTTCCACGTCGCCACGCGTGCCCTTGTTGCGGCCTTCGTCGCCACTCTGTTCCTGCGCGCGCTTTTCGAGCGCGGCGACCTCTTCAGGCGTGAAGAACTCGCGACCGGCGACGTTCGCAGGCCGCTCGAAGGGCGTGATCGTCCGATTTGAAAACGTCCCCTGTAGATCGGGCTCACCCCAGGGCGTCCGAGGCGGCGTGTATTTCTTCGTTGCGGCCGCGCTGTCGGCCGCCGGCGCAACGCGCGGCGTCTGCGCGGCAACACACAAAGGGGCCAGCATCGCGGCCGTGGCGGCGAAAGTGATGAATTTCGTATTCATGGCGACTCATCGTACACCGGCACACGCTTGCGTGGCGTGGACATTTCGATTGCCTCGACCGAGTTCCTTCGGTAGAACGCGAAGAGATTCGGCCCGAGAACACGATCATCGGCAGCGAATTACGGCTCACAGAGCGCACGCCTTCGCGTGCGCGTTGACCTATGACGCAGCAAATCGTAATCCTGCGGATCTTATCGGTGGTGTCCTGGCCGCAGCCATACGCATCGTTCCGGGTGCATAGCCAGGTGTAAGATACGTCGCGTTCGGGACTCTCGATAGCTGACGTCACATTAGTCGGCGCCCCTTGAAGGAGACGGACTGGCAGGTCCATACGTACTCGGCCAGACTGCATACACAGTTGTTTCTGGACATCCTTGAAGCGCCTGAGAGGAATCGGATGTTCGACTTCACCCGACTTCGCTTTAGCCCTGATATGCCCGTGTGGGTGTGGCCCCCTATGGGATTGCGGCCGCAGCCCGATTGGCCCCGCGGCGGGCTGTTCCTGGACGGAGATCGAAATAGCCGGTTCAGCCGCGACGTTGATTTCGCGTTATGGGTGGATCTGGAACTCGGCCCTCCGTTCAAGGTCTTCTACTCTCCGATGGTGACTCGCCGAGCGCTTGAACAAAGGGTCTTTGGCGTCGCTTGGCCCGCGCACATCGCTACCGTCGAGGAGCTCGAGGCGCGGGCGCGTCGCGTTGATGCGTTGCCCCAAATCCCCCAGGTAGTCCGGAGATTCCCCCGACTGGCGGTGCTTGTCTTCGAATCGCAGGAGCACCACGTTTCGGGATTCGGTGGAGCAAGGCACGTCAATGCAGTCGCACAAGTCAACGGTTGGCTCGAGGCTCACGCGCGCTGGGTTCGCTTCAGTCCCGATATCCATTACCTGACTCAGGTGATGGGGAAAACTCCAGCACGGACGATTCAATACCCCGCGATGAAAGCGCTCGACGGCAAGAGCATCGCCGATCTGCTCGAACCGGAAGCCGAGCGCGGCGGCCCCACCGATGGTCAGGCCATGTCCGCCGCGGTGTGCGAGCTGGCGGACCGCACGCAGTTGAATGTCTGGACGCCTACCTTAAGCCGCGCTCTTGTTCAGTGACGCCTGTTAACGGAGCGAGTCGGCGCTGCAACCGGTCTTTCGGGAACGGATCGTTCAATCGAATTCACCGGGCTCGTGGTCGATCGGATTCAGAATGGCAAGATTGCGGAGTCGTGGGGCGAGATCGATTTTCGCCGATTGATCCGTGACTTGCGGGAGACCCTGAGACAGCATGAATTTAATGAAGAAGCCCGGATCCATGGTCGCCGGCCTGGCCGCTGCGCTGGCGCTCTTCTACCTTGCGATCGACGTCGTCGACCGACAGCCGTCGTTGACCCGCACCTTTAATCGCATCTACGCCGAGGGAACATGGGCCAAGGACGCCAGCGGCAAAGGAACGAGCGGCTCGGGATCGACCTTGGAGATCACGCAGGAGTATCGCGCTTACGTCGAAGACTTCATAAAGAAGCACGCCGTTAAGTCGGTCATCGACGCAGGCTGCGGGGACTGGGGCTTCTCGAGCGCGATGGACTGGGGTGATGCGAGTTACCTCGGGATCGACATCGCCTCCGATGTCATCGAAGCCGTCCGCACGAAGTACGAGAGGGGCAAGATCAGGTTTCAGATCGGCGACATCACCGAGGACCTCCCGGCCGCGGACCTGCTCATATCCAAGGACGTCCTGCAGCATCTCTCCAACAAGCTGGTTCACCAGTTCATCAAGAACAACCTGAGGAAGGGCAAGTACAAGTGGGTCATCCTGACGAATAACCGCGGTAGCGAGAACCGGGACATCTCGAACGGGGGATACCGAATGATTGACCTCGCCGTCTCTCCCTTCGAGGTCAAAGGGCTCATCGACCTTCCGATCAAATTTGGAACCGAGACCGGCAAGGTCACGTCGTTGCTCGACCTCACGCAGCAGCAACCCTAGCCAGCATCACGCGTGGGCCATACATCGCCCTGCGCTGGAAGCGCTCGACAAGACCCGGATCAAACGTCAGGGGTTCGTCGCATCTCACTCCATTTGACATCCTAATGCGAGACCTGCTATTCCATTTGTGTGTCTAATAGAGAACGATCCAGGACTGACGTGCTGCAGGGAACACTCGATCTCATGGTGCTTCGCACCCTGGAGACGCTGGGTCCCCTGCACGGCTACGCGATCGCGGCGCGGCTGGAGCAGGTCTCGGCCGGCGCCCTGCAACTCAACATGGGCACGCTGTACCCCGCCCTCATGCGGCTCGAACAACGTGGCCTGGTGCGCGGGACCTGGGGCACGACCGACGCCAACCGCAAGGCGCGGTTCTACGCGCTCACCGCGGCCGGGCGGCGTCAGCTGGCGAGAGCGAAGCAGGCATGGGACCGGATGGCGGGCATTATCCATACGCTGCTCCACGATCCGAGCTGAGGGACCGAAGACGCATGCGCACTCTTCGCGAGTGGATTTGTCGACTGGGGGGAACGCTGTCGCAACGACGGCGCGACGAGGACCTGCAGGAAGAATTGCGACTGCACGCGGAACTGGCCGCCGAAGCAGCGCGCCAACACGGACCGACTCCCGAAACGGCCAGACGATCGCCGTTCGACGACGGGAACGAGGCTCGCGCGATGGACATGCTGCGCGATCAGCGGGGTTTGCCGTGGCTCGACGAACTGGGACGTGATATCCATCACGGGCTGCGCGCGCTGCGGCGAGATCCATCGTTCACCGCCGTTGCGCTACTCACGTTGGCGCTGGGCGTCGGTGCAAACACGGCCATCTATCAACTGCTCGACGCCATCCGCCTCCGGGCGCTGCCGGTCGCCGTCCCGGAACAGCTGGTCACCCTGGAGCTGACCGACGTGAGTCGCTGGAAAGACCGGCGCACGTCGCCATATCCCGTTCTCACTCATCCGCTGTGGGAGCAGGTCCGCGATCATCAGGACGTCTTCTCCGGCGTGCTGGCCTGGGCGAACGCGGATCTCCGCCTCGACCGCCGTGCCGGCCGCCGCGTCGCCCGCGGCATCTTCGTCAGCGGCGATTTCTTCTCGGTCCTCGGCGTGGGGGCACATAGGGGTCGCATGCTGACCAGCGCCGACGATCGCCCGGGGTGCGGCCTGCCCGGCGCGGTCGTTAGTTATGGCTTCTGGCAGCAATACCTTGGCGGCGACGCGGCTGTCGTCGGGCGAACGCTCTCGCTCAATTCACGATCGGTGCAGGTGATTGGCGTTGCGGCACCGCGTTTCTCAGGCCTGGAAGTCGGACGATCGTTCGACGTCGCTGTACCGATTTGCTCGCAGCGCGCGCTCGGCGGCGAGGCCGATTGGCTGACCAGCGGCACGGTCTGGTGGCTCACTGTCATGGGCCGCATGCGATCCGGGCAGTCCCTCGAGCTCGTGAACGCGACGCTCGATGCCGCGTCCCCGGCCTTCTTCGACGCCTCGCTGCCGCCAGACTACCCACGGGATCAGGTCGCCGACTATCTGGCCTTCAAGCTAAAGGCGACACCGGCTGCGACCGGTGTCTCGACGCTCCGCAGACGTTACGCCGATCCGCTGCTGATTCTGCAGTTGACGAGCGGGCTCGTGCTG
The DNA here is from genome assembly GCA_035649635.1 of Vicinamibacterales bacterium. Lineage (GTDB taxonomy): Bacteria > Acidobacteriota > Vicinamibacteria > Vicinamibacterales > UBA2999 > Gp6-AA40. The sequence continues at coordinate 27,190 of DASRJE010000152.1, forward strand.
TTCATCGGCTGCACGAACCTCGCGAATCTCGTCCTCGCTCGAGCATCCGGGCGTGAGCGCGAGTTTGCCGTCCGGCTCGCCGTTGGCGGTTCGCGGGGCCGTCTCGTGAGGCAGTTGATGGTCGAGAACGGATTGATTGCCCTCGGTGGCGCCATCGCCGGCCTCGTGTGTGCGACAGCCCTGAGCCGTTTTCTCGTTGGCCTTCTCGGAACCGAGCTGTCACTGGAGCTTCCGCTCGATGTCCGCTTGCTGACGTTCACGCTGGCGATCGCCTGTCTCACCTGCCTGATGTTCGGGCTGATTCCAGCGTGGCGAACGTCGCGAGTCGCTGCCGTCGACGCGATGAAGGCCAATGCCCGGAGTGGGGGCGGCAGTTCAGGAGGCTTGAGGCTGCGGCGCCTGCTCGTGGTCGCGCAGGTCGCAGCTTCGCTCGTCCTGCTATTTGGCGCATTGCTGTTCGCGGAATCCTTTCGCAACCTGCTCGCCGTGGACCCAGGCTTTCAGTCACGAAACGTGTCCGTGGCGCGAGTCGATTTCTCCGGGATGACCATCTCACCAGCGAACCGCAGGGCGCTCATCGACCGAGTGCTGGATAACCTCCGCCAGACACCTGGCATTCTCTCCGCGGCAGAAGTGCGGCACGTTCCTCTCGGCGACACAGGAACCACGGTGAACGTACAACCCGAGGCGGCCGCCACAAGGACCACCAGCATGGTCCGCCTCAACGCCATGACCCCCGGCTACCTGACGACCATGGGCATGAGGCTGATTGCGGGCCGCGATTTCGAGACGCGCGACTCGAGCTCAAGCGCCAAAGTCGCTATCGTGAACGGATCCTTCGTGCGTCAGTTGGGGCTCAGCGGCAACGTCGTCGGCCAGCGATTCCGCACCGAGACATCCCTGTCGTCGTCGGAGATCGTCGAGATCATCGGACTGGTTCCCGATTCCAAGTACTCCACCTTGCGTGAGCCTCCGCTTCCGATCGTGTTCGTTCCCATGGCTCAGATCACTGACCCTCGGCCGTTCACTGCCGTGATGGTCAATTCCCCGGCGCCCTTGAATGAGGTCTCGTCGACGGTGGCGCGAGCGGCCGCAGAGGCCAGTCCTTCAATCGAAACAGACGTGCGTACCTTCGAATCCACGTTTCGCAATCGGTCATTGAGCGAGCGCCTGATGGCGATGCTGTCTGGTGTCTTCGGCATACTGGCCCTATCGATCGCTTCCGTTGGGTTGTATGGAGTCATGTCGTATCTGGTGCAACGCCGAACCAATGAGATCGGTGTTCGTATGGCCCTCGGCGCGCGGGGGCAAGACATCACCGCGATGATCCTTTCCGAGGCTGGAATGCTCCTTGCCGTGGGGCTCTCGGTTGGCATTCCCGCGTCGCTGGCGGCCGCCGGTTCCGCGAAGGCACTCGTGTTCGGGCTGGAGCCACACAACATCGGAATAGTCACCTTCGCATGCCTGCTGCTGGGCGCAACGGCCGCTGCGTCCAGCTATCTGCCAGCGCGTCGAGCTGCGAGACTGCCGCCGCTCACGGCGTTGCGCAGCGAGTAGCCGCCCGGTCTGGTATTCAAGGGGCGGGTCTAAGACCACCCCCGTCTACTCAGTACTCGGCGAAGGCGTCATCTGGATAGCAGTACAGCCATCGTTCGCCCGCCTCGGCAGAAGCGATGACGGGATGATTGGCCGCACGCGCATGCTTGGTCGCGTGACGATTGGGTGAGCTGTCACAGCACAGAGTGACGCCGCACTGCTGGCACGTCCTGAGGTGAACCCATCGCGAGCCGATCTTCACGCACTCCTCGCATTCGTGGCGTTTCGCGGGTATGACCGTGGTCACGGTATCAATATGCGTACAACTCTTCATCGGCTCCCCTGTCAACGATGCACCAACGCGGAAAATGCTTCCGCATCACATGACATCGTAACGCCAGAGCTGAGTAGATCCGACGTACTGCGATCGAGGTAGCATCGCTCAACGACCTTTCTGACCGTTCGCCATGACAGATATCTCAAAGGCTCTGCTGGCGCTGAGTTCGCCATTCGAGCACGTCTTCCCCGTATTGACCGCGTCGCAGGTCAACCGCATGGCCGCGCTGGGCCGCATTCGGGCTGTGCGCCGTGATGACGTGCTCGTGGAAGAGGGGCAACGCCAGGCGCCGTTCTTTGTCGTGAGGACGGGAGAGATTCAAATAGTCCGGTCGCCGGCAGGAGGGGCAGCGCTCGTCGCTGTTCTCCGATCCGGGCAGTTCACGGGCGAGCTGAACATGTTCTCGAACCGCCGCGCCCTGCTGCAGATCCGGGCGAGCGAAGACGGCGAAGTCATTGAGCTCGATCATGCGCACGTCCAGGGGCTGGTCCAGGGCGATGCCGAACTCGGCGACATCCTGATGCGCGCCTTCATCCTGAGACGAGTGGAATTGGTCGCACACGGCCTCGGCGACGTCGTCATCGCCGGGTCTGAACATTGCGCGGATACGCTGCGGATTCGAGGATTCCTGACGCGCAACGGACATCCGCACGCCTACATCGATCTGGATCGCGACGCGGGCGCACAGGCGCTCCTCGATCGGTTCGCCGTGACAATGAAGGAAGTCCCCGTTCTGATTTGCCGAGGAAAGCTCGTGTTGCGGAATCCGTCCAACCGGCAGATTGCAGAGTGCCTGGGGCTGAACGATCCTCTCGACACCACCAAGGTGCGCGACCTGGTGGTCGTCGGTGCCGGACCTTCGGGTCTTGCCGCAGCGGTCTACGGGGCATCCGAAGGGCTCGACGTGCTCGTCATGGAATCCGGTGCGCCGGGAGGACAAGCGGGATCCAGCTCGAAGATCGAAAACTATCTTGGCTTTCCGATGGGTGTCTCCGGTCAGGAGCTGACCTCGCGTGCCTACACGCAGGCGCAGAAGTTCGGCGCCGAGTTGCAGGTCGCAACCGGCGCGGCCCGGCTGGTCTGCGCGGATCGGAAGTACGCCATTGAAACGACATCAGGAGAGCGAGTCCACGCCCGTGCGGTGATCGTCGCGACGGGCGCGGAGTACCGGAAGCTGGCGCTGCCCAATCTCTCGCAATTTGAAGGCACTGGCGTGCATTACGCAGCGACATCGATCGAGGCGCAGGTGTGCGGCGACGCCGAAGTCGTGATCGTGGGCGGCGGGAATTCAGCCGGCCAGGCAGCCGTCTTTCTCGCGCGGAACTGCCGCAAGGTCCACGTGTTGGTGCGTTCGCAGGGTCTGACGTCGACCATGTCGCGCTACCTGATTCGTCGCATCGAGGACAACCCGGCGATCGTCGTGCACTCGTTCACCGAGGTCGTGGCGCTCGAAGGAGGCGACGCGCTGGAGTGCATCACCTGGCGTGACAATCGCAGCGGCCACACCGAGGTTTATCGCATCAGCCATGTCTTTCTGATGACCGGCGCCGCTCCAAACACGCGCTGGCTGGACGGCTGCGTCCAGCTCGATTCAAACGGCTTCGTCAAGACCGGGCCCGACCTCACGCACGAGGAATTGGCATCAGCGGGATGGCCGCTGCCTCGCGCCCCCTATTTGCTGGAAACCAGTCGCCCCCGCGTGTTCGCCGTCGGTGACGTGCGCGGCGGCAATGTGAAACGGGTGGCATCAGCTGTCGGCGAAGGGTCGATCGCTGTCGCGCTCGTGCATCAAGCGCTCAAAGAGTAGAACCCATCATCGGAACCCGCACCGTTGGTCAGAAGTCCTGCTTCGGAGCAGTCCTGCCTGCGGCCAGGTTGGCCGCGAGAATTTCGAAGGAGGATCGAGCCGAGATCGTACTCGCGGCCAGTGGTCCACGAATTTGCGCTGGAGCGTGCGCAACCCCGTGAGTCTGTGTGCCCCATCGCGTGTTCAGGGGTTCGTACTTCTCTTTCAAATCATCGATTTGATCCGCCCGGAGCGTACCACTCAGGCCCGTTCCCGGACTCCGGGCGCGGACGAGGTCTGGAAGGTGAAGCGGACGCTACGGAACATTCGTGGAGGGTCGGATTTTCATTGCGTCAAGATCGAGTTTCTCAATGCGAAACCGATGTCGACGTCGAGCCGCCCAGCAGTGCCGTGAGCGACCGCGGCTGAAAGCAGGACCTCTACCCGCTGTAAACGCCGAAGTGACTCAGACACTGCATCGCATCCGAACGATTAATCTCAGTTGACGGACGCGCGGGGGGCGTTACGGAAAAGCCGGGAGCGGCACGGGAACCCCGGGCGCGAGCGGCGTGCGCGCGGTGTTCAGCAACATCGCGACCATTGTGTAGTAGCCCGAAATGCTCACCGCGTCCACGACTGCCTGCTCGCCAAACTTCGACACCGCCCGGGCGTAGGTGGAATCGCTGACCGTTCGGTTGTGGAGCAGTTCCTGGATCAGGTCGTACAGGCTCGCCTCGTCTTCCGCCATCTGCACGGGGCGGCGGCCTTCCGCGATAGCTTTGGCGACCTCGGGATTCAAACCGCCTTTGATTGCGAGCGGTTGATGAGCGTTCCACTCGTAGTTCTGACCCCACTCACGGGCAGTCATGAGTATGACGAATTCACTCAGTCGGGGCGGCAGCGTGCTGTTAAAGCGCAGGTAGTCACTCAGCATCAGGGTGCGTGACATCAGTTCCGGACTTCGTGTCAGCACGGCCCACGGGCCGCCGGGCTCCCCGCCGCGTGCCTTCTTGTATTCATCAACAGTCTTCTTCTGCGCCGGTGTGAGCTTGTCGGCGGGTATGGGCGGCATTCTGTCCTGAGCGCTCGCGAATGCCCCGAAGATCAGTCCGAACACGAACGTGCCTGCCACCAGGCCCTCGATTGTCTTGGTGCTGCCGAATGCCATCGGAACCTCCAGGCACGGCGTCCCGCATTCGCAGGGACACGGCGCATTTGATGTTGCCGGAATTCTACACGCCTTCGCTGATGCGATCGCTGACCAACAGCAGGTGTCGGCGCTGGGGAAACAACAGCGGGCGAGAGACGTTCAGGCTATGAGTGACGAAGAGACAATGGACAGGGAGGAAGCCTGTCGAGAGCCTACTGACCCATCCAGGGCTCGAAGACCTGGGCCTCGCTGCTCTGCTTCGCCAGATCCTCGAAATCACGCACGATCGAATCGCGCCGCCTGAATAAACTTGGCAGGGCGTTGCTTTCCGTCAGGAGGTCGCCGATTTCCTTGCGCACCTCGCCTGGGTTGAGTGCCTTCAGCCGCTCGAAGAACGGCCGGTCGATGTGCCTGATCACTCTCTTTACGTCGTGCGGCATCTTTGCGCTGTCGGTGAAGCAGCGGGAGCAATCGATCTTGAAGAAGTTCCACAACTGGTCGAACAGCCAGTTCCCCTCGTTGGGATCGATGTTACCGACCAGGTCGTCGAAAACCATCGCGCGGTGCAGGTTCTGGTTCCACCGAACGGGATTAGGATCTTTAAGTCCTTGCTTCCTGACGACGCTCAGCATGAGCACGTTCTCCACCCAGAGCTGGGCCGATGCGTCCCGACCCTCGTAGCGCCGCTCGACGGTCGGAGGCACCATGTTCAGGTCCAACATCCTGTCGAGTCTGTAAGCGGCAATCTCCGACTTGTAGCTCTCGAAGAAACCATTCCGCCGGCCCGGAGGGATTGGCTTGACCGCCGCACCCGCCGCCAGGCCTCCTGTCTTGAAGTGCGCGTGGCGGGGGGCCATCACGCCGACGGCAGTCCCGCTCGTACGCTCGATCTCGGCCGTGCGGAGGAACTCCTCGAACTCGGCGTTGCGACCGAGCCAGATCTTCGAGCTCTGTGTTTGCCCCGCAGCGCGCTCCTGTGCCAAGAACGCCGGACACGACAGGGTGAGCAGTGACGCCGTAAGCCAGATGAACCGTCGTCGCATTGTCGCAACCTCGCGCATATCCTAATCCAGCTCGGGATCGCTGGTCCGGGTTCCGCCCGCGCGCCGCGGCTTCTCAGTACAGCGTTGAAGCGGTGACCGGCGCGCCGAAGCCGAGGGTGCCGATCAGCGGCAGCTCCAGCGCGACGTCGTTCGGATCCACGCCAAACGTCAGGCCGAGGAGGTTCAGCTCGATGCCTTCTTCGATGGCGGCGACGAGCCCGATTACGCCGAACAGGTTGACCTGTCCACCCGTGCCGCTCGGCGAGCGCGCGAACACGCGCGTGCCGAGGTAGTCCTTGCCGACGGCATGCGCCGGGAGATCCACGCGGAGCTCCGGCACGTGCCGCAGCACGAATGCCGTGAACGTGTTGGAGTTGGGGCCCGGCCAGATGCGGTAGGTGTTGTCGTATGGGTACGCCGCGACGGCGTCCTCGATTCGCTCGATGATCGGATCCACGCCGGGGCCGCGGACGTCGGCGAGCAGATCGGGCGTGCTGCCGAACCACCGGCCGTCCGGGGCGCGCTGGCTGATTGTGACCGCGCGGCCGCCGCGGCGAACGCGAAAGCCTGTCACCTCATACACGGTGAACGCCGGGGCGTTGGCCGGCTTGGCCGCAATCCATGTGTGTACGCCAAAATAGCCGCGCCATCGGACCGCGCGCGCCGCATACACCTGCACCACCGCCTCCGGAGTGACCGCGGGATCCGGCGCCAGTCCGACCGGCGCGCGACTGGCGTTGCGCCAGTCGCCGATGGAGTCGCGATCACGATCGGCGTGGGCGAGACCCAGCAGGAGCAGCGGCAGGAGCGGCAGCCACTTCACGCGTCGGAGCATGCTTCACGATAAGCCGTGACGGGCGCGGCGACAAGTCGCCGTCGGCTCTCAGGAGAACCGGCGTTCAATGCGACCGTCAGCGTGATGCGGATCACGCCAACGCGAGGGACCGGCCCTTTAATGTCGCCAGAGACTCTATCCGAGCCGAACGAGACCGCGTCGGGTTGCGACCTTCACGGCTTCCGTGCGACTTGTCACGCCCAGCTTCTCGAAGAGATGACCCAGGTGGGTCTTGACCGTGCGTTCGCTGATACCCAGTTCGTTGGCGATTTCTTTGTTCGCCTTGCCATCGGCAAGCAGACGCAACGTGGCCAGTTCGCGCGGCGTGAGCTGGACGCGCGTCACGTCTTCAGCCAGCTTCGCGGCCGCCGCAGGCGCCAGGTAGGTCTTGCCGGCAAGCACGTCACGGATACACGCGATCAGGGCGTCGGCCGAGATGTCTTTCAGCACGTAAGCCTTCGCGCCCGCTTTCAGCGCGCGCGAGATCTCCTCGTCGGTATCGTAGGTCGTGAGGATGATGACGCGAGCGCGTGGGTCTTTTTCCCGCAGTCGCCGGACGACCTCGACGCCTTCCATGACTGGCATCCGCAGATCGAGGAGCGTCACGTCCGGATGGTAACGATCGAAGGCGTCGAGCGCCTCGACTCCATTGCCGGCTTCGGCGACGACGTGGAGATCCGCTTCCTGGTTGATGATGTTGGCCACACCCGTTCTGAGCAGGGCGTGATCGTCGACCAGCAGGACGCTTGCGCGCGACGCCGAGGTCACGACTTCAGCTGATGGCATGGACCTGTATCGGGAGCGGCTCCCAGGCAAGCACGACTTCAGTCCCGCTGCGCGGCGCGGTCACGATAGTGAGCGACGCGCCAATCCGCTCCGCGCGTTCCTGCATGCTGGTCATCCCGAACCCTGACGAGGAGTGCCCTTGCGTAAACCCTCGTCCATCATCCGCGACCGAGAGTCGCAGTCCGAGCGAATTGACCGTTGAGGCACGGATCGTGATGCGACGAGCGCGCGCGTGGCGCAGCGCGTTGGTCAGCGCCTCCTGCACGATCCCGGCGACCTCGCGTTCGACCCCGTCACCAAATCGCGGTAGATCGTCGAGGTGCAGATCGATCGGGACGTTCGCCGTCCGCCGTCCCAGTTCCGCGATCCGCTTGATCGTGCGCACGAGGTCTTCCTCGCCAGAGACGTTCGGTCGCAAGGCCCCGACGGAGCGGCGTGCCTGCACCATGTGCGTGCGCGCGAGGTCGATCGCGGTCTCGATGCTCACGGCCGCTGCCGGTGAGAGAACGCAGGCCTCACGTTGCGCCGCTTGCAGCTGCATGAGGATCGCCCCGAAGCCCTGCGCGAGTGTGTCGTGGATGTCACGCGCCAGCCGATTGCGTTCGTCGAGGATCGCTTTCCTGCGCTCCTCAATGCGATTGAGCTCCACCAGCCGGCTGTGATGCAACGCCAACGCCGCCTGCCGCGCCATCGCCTCGATCAGCGCGATCCTCCACCACTGCCCCGGACACTCAGGTGTCTCGACGGCGCACAGCGTCAGCCAGCCAAGGTTGCTGCCACTCAGCACGAGCGGCGTGACGACGGTGGTCGTCAACCCCTCACGACTGACGAAGCTGCGAAGCTCCTCAGGCAGTCGCTGGTCATCGCACGTGTACTCGATCGTCTGATGCCATCCCTGTGTGTACGTAAATAAATGCTCGGCCATCAACCGGCGCGGAAACTTCGCCGTCTGCCACTCGGGGCTCTCCGCCGTGATCACCTTGTCGCCGAGGTGCACCATCCAGACATCGCAACCCTGGCGATCGTCATCGATCAACCAGACACCGACCTTGTGGCTCTCGCCCTCCTCCGCAAGCGTCTTCAATAAGGCCCGGAAGAAGCCGTCGATGTCAGGCTCGCGAACGAGGAGATCGACCGCGATCTTCACGACGTCGGTCTGAATCTTCGCGAGGCATTCGTTGCGGCGTCGTTCGATGCTTTCGCGGACCAGAGCGGCACGCAGGATATCGGGATCGCGGCTGTCGAGTGGCAGCGTGGCCGAGCTGCTGCTGTCACACCCCACTTCCACCATCGTCTTCTGTTCAGACATGGATGTTCCTTACGGTACAGCGTCCCCTCAATTATCGAGCAGGTTGCCCGTTATGCGAGATGGTCTGCACGGACGAGGGTTCCCTCGTCCAAAAGTCGTAGATCGCGCTCGCCGGAAGGTCCAAGGTCCGCATCAGGCTCAGGCGCGAGGCGCGTCTGCGGCCACTGCCCGATTGTTTGACTCGCGTCACACAGCCAGACTGCTTTCTGTATGAAGCTCATTGCTCTCGCATCACTCGCGCTCGTTACGTTCTCCGTCGGCTGCACGCACACCGAGGCGCAACAAGCTCCACCCGCACCACCAGAAGTGACCGTCGCGCACGTCATCTCGCGCGAGGTCACCGAGTGGGATGAATTCACTGGCCGGCTACAGGCGGTCGACACGGTCGACGTCCGGCCGCGCGTGTCCGGCTATGTCGCCGCGGTGCGCTTCGACGAAGGCGCCATCATCCGCCGTGGCGACCTGCTCTTCCAAATCGATCCGCGCCCCTTCCAGGCCGAGGTCGATCGGCTTCGCGCCGAGCTCGCACGCGCGCGCGCGACGGGTCAGCGCGCAGACTCGGAACTCCGGCGCGCCGACCGCCTCAGCGCCGAGAACGCCATCGCCAGCGAAGAACACGATCGTCGCGCCTCCTTCGCGCAGGAATCTGCGGCGCAGGCGGCAGCGGTCGAGGCCGGGCTGCGTGCGGCAGAACTAAACCTCGAGTTCACGCAAGTCGCTTCGCCCATCGATGGTCGCGTCGGTCGCGCAATCGTGACCGAAGGCAACCTCGTGTCCAGCGGTCCTGGCGAGGCGACCTTGCTCACGACCGTGGTGTCGCTCGATCCCGTCTACGCCTACTTCGACGCGGACGAACAGATCTTCCTCAAGTACACCGCCCGCGGCGGTAGCAATCCGCGCAGCCAGCGACGATCGGAAGAACTCCCCATCCGGATGGCGCTGGCCAACGATGAAGGCTTCCCGCGCCAGGGGCGGCTGGACTTCCTCGACAACCAGCTCGATGGCTCGACCGGCACGATTCGCGGACGCGCCGTGTTTCGAAACACCGACGGACGGCTGACGCCGGGACTCTTCGTCCGCCTGCGTCTCGCCGGTACTGGTTCGTACGAAGGACTGCTGATCCAGGACCGAGCGGTTGGAACCGATCTGAGCAAGAAGTTCGTGTATGTCGTCGGACCGAACCACGAGATCGAATACAGAACGGTCACGCTCGGCCCCCTCGTCGACGGCTTGCGCGTCGTCCGCACGGGGCTTACGGCGGGCGAGTCGATCGTCGTCAACGGCCTGCAGCGCGTCCGACCGGGCGCGCAGGTGACGCCCGTCGTCGAGGGGTCAGACCCCTTGAGTCCCTCTGTGTCAAGGGGTCTGACCCCAAGCGAACCGTCTTCCAACTGAGCGCGCCATGAGATTTTCGAGATTCTTCGTCGACCGGCCGATCTTTGCCGCCGTGCTGTCGCTGGTGATCGTTGTCGCCGGTGCCATCGCTCTCTTCCAATTGCCGATCAGCGAGTATCCGCAGGTCGTGCCGCCCACGGTCGTCGTGCGAGCGAGCTACCCGGGGGCGAATCCACGCGTCATCGCCGAGACTGTCGCATCGCCGCTGGAGCAGCAGATCAACGGTGTCGAGGACATGCTCTACATGTTCTCGCAGGCGACCTCCGACGGCCGCATGACGCTGACGGTCACCTTCGCGCTCGGGACCGATCTCGACAACGCGCAGGTGCAGGTGCAGAACCGCGTCGCGCAGGCGTTGCCGCGCTTGCCCGCCGAAGCCCAGCGTATCGGCGTCGTGACCGAGAAATCGACGCCCGATTTCATCATGGTCGTTCATCTCGTCTCGCCGGACGGACGCTACGACCAGCTCTATCTGGCGAACTTCGCCACCCTTCGAGTGAAAGACGAGCTCGCACGCATCCCCGGCGTCGGCAGCGCACAGGTGTTCGGCGCGGGTGAGTTCAGCATGCGCGTGTGGCTCGATCCCGATCGGCTCGCCTCACGCCGGCTGACGACGTCGGATGTCATTCGCGCCATCCGGGAACAGAACGTACAGGTCGCGGCCGGCGTACTTGGCGCGCAACCGGCTCCCGTCGATACGACGTTTCAACTCTCCGTCAATACCCAAGGGCGGCTGACGACCGAGGACGAGTTCGCGGACATCGTGGTCCGCGCGACCCCGGACGGTCAGATCACGCGGGTGCGCGACGTCGGGCGCGTTGAGCTCGGTGCTAACGCTTACGCGCTGCGAAGCTTGCTCGACAACAAACCGGCGGTCGCCATCGGGATCTTCCAGCGGCCGGGGACCAACGCGATCGAAGCCTCGAACCAGGTTCGCCAGACGATGAGCGATCTGCAGAAGTCGTTTCCCGAGGGCGTCAAGTACGAAATCGTCTACGACCCGACGGTCTTCGTCCGCAACTCGATCGAAGCCGTCGTCGAGACGCTCTTCGAAGCGATCCTGCTCGTCGTGATCGTCGTCATGGTGTTTCTGCAGACGTGGCGCGCGTCGATCATCCCGCTCGTCGCCGTTCCTGTCTCACTTATCGGCACGTTCGCCGTGATGTTGGGATTGGGCTTCTCGCTCAACACTCTTTCTCTCTTCGGGCTCGTGTTGTCGATCGGCATCGTCGTGGACGACGCGATTGTGGTCGTGGAGAACGTGGAGCGGCATATCGAGCTTGGATTGCCGCCGCTCGAAGCCACGAGACGAGCGATGGAGGAAGTCTCGGGGCCGATCATCGCCATCGCGCTCGTGCTCTGCGCGGTGTTCGTTCCTACGGCCTTCGTCAGTGGACTCACCGGGCAGTTCTATCGTCAATTCGCGCTGACGATCGCGATCTCGACCGTTATTTCCGCGTTCAACTCGCTGACCTTGAGCCCGGCGCTGGCCTCACGACTGCTCAAGCCGCGCGATGCGAAGCGCGATGCCGTACAACGAGCCGCCGATCGTCTGTTCGGGTGGTTCTTCCGGGGGTTCAACCGCTTCTTCACGCGCGCATCGGGAGCGTACACGCTGGGTGTCGGACGTGTCCTGCGGGTCGCTGCGGTCGCGATCGTGCTCTATGTCGGTCTCATCGCGCTCACCGGGGCTGGCTTCGCGCGCGTGCCTCCCGGGTTCGTACCGACGCAGGACAAGGAGTACCTCGTCGCGTTCGCACAGCTCCCGGACGGCGCGACCCTGGACCGCACCGACGCGGTGATTCGCAAGATGTCGTCGATTGCGCTCAAACATCCAGGGGTTCTCAGCTCGGTCGCGTTTCCCGGTCTCTCCATCAACAACTTCGTCAATGCCTCCAATTCCGGGATCGCCTTCGTCGTTCTGAAGCCCTCGGAGGAGCGGACGAGCCCGGAGCTCAGGGCGAACGCCATCGTCCAGGACCTCAACCGGCAGTTCTTCGGGACGATCCAGGACGCCATCGTCGCGATCTTTCCGCCGCCATCCGTGCAGGGTCTCGGTCAGGTTGGCGGATTCAAGCTGTATGTGGAAGACCGCGGCGGCAACGGGTTCGAGGAACTCTACGGACAGTTGCAGGCCAGCATGGCGAAGGCACAACAGGCGCCCTCGCTGGCCGGATTGTTTTCGAGCTTCCAGGTCAGCGTGCCGCAGATCCAGGCCGACGTCGATCGCGAGCGAGTCAAGAGCTATGGGGTGGAGCTGACGGATGTCTTCGAGACGCTGCAGGTCTACCTCGGCTCGCTCTATGTGAACGACTTCAATCGATTCGGGCGTACCTACCAGGTGAATGCGCAGGCCGAGTCCGCGTTCCGCCTGCAGCCCGAACAGATCCGTCGTCTCGAGACACGCAACGCGCATGGCGACATGGTGCCACTGGGATCGCTGGTGACGGTCAAGCGCAGCTACGGCCCCGATCAAGTCATGCACTACAACGGCTACCCTGCCGCGGAGATCAATGGCGGCCCCTCGCCCGGCCACAGCTCGGGCCAGGCGCAGGCGGCGATCGCGGGCGTCCTCAACGAGCAGTTGCCATCGGGAATGACGTTCGAGTGGACCGAGCTGGCCTACCAGGAACTTCTGGCCGGCAACACGATGCTCCTCATCTTCCCGTTGTGCGTGCTGCTCGTGTACGTCGTGCTGGCCGCGTTGTACGAGAGCTGGTCGTTGCCGCTGTCAGTGATTCTGATCGTCCCCATGACGTTGCTCTCCGCCATCGCCGGTGTGTGGCTGACCGGCGGGGACAACAACGTGTTCACGCAGATCAGTTTTCTCGTGCTGGCCGGGCTCGCGTGCAAGAACGCGATCCTCATCGTGGAGTTCGCGAAGGAGCGGGAAGACGAAGGCCAGTCGGCGCTCGACGCGATCCTCACGGCCTGCCGCATTCGACTGCGGCCGATCCTGATGACGTCGATGGCCTTCATCATGGGCGTCATCCCACTCGTGTTCTCCTCCGGCGCCGGCTTCGAGATCCGTCAAGCGATGGGTATCGCCGTGTTCGCCGGCATGCTCGGCGTGACGCTCTTCGGCCTGTTCCTCACGCCCGTCTTCTACGTCGTGATTGGCCGCCTGACTCGGCGCCGGTCGCGCAGCACATCGCCGATCACGGTGCCAGTGCCGGCGGAAGGACATTGATCATGATCCGGAAGATGTTTCGTCCGCGGGGGCTAAAGCCCCCGCTCTACGTGGTGTCACTCGCACTGCTGGTGACTGGATGCGCGGTGCGGCCGCCTTACGTCGCGCCGACGGTGTCTCCTATCGTCTTACGCAACGCCGAACCGGCGTCGGTTTCGGAGCAGGCGTTCGATCCGCGCTGGTGGCAGCAGTTCGAAGACCCGGTCCTCGACGATCTCGTGAACAGCACGCTTGCCGCGAATCACGATGTACGGATCGCGGTCGCGCGCCTCGACCAGGCGCGTGCGATCTTCGCCGACGTCAGAAACGATCGTTTTCCTGTCGTCACTGCGGGCGCGGACGTTGACCACCGGGACCAACAAGTACCGGGTCTATCCAATGAACCCGTCCGGGTGACGTCATACAGCCTCGGCTTCGATGCGTTCTGGGAGATCGATGTCTTCGGGCGCATCCGCTCGCAGGTACGCGCAGCCTCGGCAACCGCCGACAGCTTCGAAGCTGATGTCGACGACGTGCGGGTCAGCGTTGCGGCGGAAGTGGCGCGCAACTACTTCGAGCTGCGTGGCCTGCAGCAGCAGCTCGCGGTCGCTGAGCGGAGCCTGATGAACCAGCGAGAGACGCTGCGGCTGACCGAGGTACGTCGTGATGCCGGGTTTGGCGAAGAGCAGGATGTCGCCAGCGCCGGGGCTCGCGTCGCCGGCATCGAGGCGAGCATTCCGCCAATCAGAAGCGCGCTCGCCGAGCGCCAACATCGTATTGCGGTGTTAATCGGGGTGAGACCCGGCAACCTCGCAGTCGACCTATCGCCGCGGCCGTACCCGGCACTCGCCAAGGCGATCGCCATCGGGGAGCCTGACACACTGCTCCGCCACCGGCCTGACGTGCGGTCGGCCGAACGCCGTCTCGCGGCATCGACCGCACGCGAAGCTGCGGCCGCGGCGGATCTGTATCCGCACATCACGGTGACTGGGTTTCTTGGGCTGCTTGCCGGGCGCGGGAGTCTCTTCAACGTTTCCGACAGTCGCGCGTATGCCGTCACACCGGCATTGAGCTGGGCGGCCTTCGACCTTGGCAGCGCGCGCGCACGTCTTCGAGGTGCGGAGGGCGTAACTCGGGAGTCGCTCGCCGAGTTCGAGCAGGTCGTCCTGCGGGCGCTCGAGGAGACCGAGAACGCACTCGTCAACTACCGTGAGGAGCAGCAGCGCCTCGTGAAGCTGGCGGACCAGGCGCGCGAAAGCACACGCGCCGCCACGATCGCCCGCGTGCGATATCGCGAAGGGGTTGTCGACTTCCTCGCCTTGCTCGACGCGGAGCGCACACAACTCCAGGCAGAGGATGCGGTGGCACACGCCGAGGCGGGTGTCTTCACCAGTGTCATCGCGGTTTACAAAGCGCTCGGCGGAATACCTATGTAACGACACCGGGTGTGATTTCCTCGGGAGCTTGTGGAAATCACACCCGGTGTCTTTTGGGAGGCACTCATGAAAGGTCAGATCGCAATACTTGCACTCATCATCGGATTTACGGGCGCGAGCAGCGCTCAGGCACAAACGCGGGAAGCAGCGCCGGGGCCAGGGACCGTCGAAGTGACGATCATCCCGGGCGGCGCGACTTTCTTCACCGAAGCCACCGACACCGATGGTCCGAGCTTCGGCAACTACGACCTCGGGGGCAGCGTGACTTATAACTTCAACCGTTACGTAGGCGTCGAAGGCGAGGTCAGCGGGCTTCTGGGCGTCTCACAGACGCTGGACTTCGCCGCCGGCGCCGTCGACGTGACGACGCCGCATTTCCTCAACTACAGCGGCAACGTCATCGTCTCACCCGGCCGCGGTTCGCTCGTGCCGTACGCGACTGCCGGCATCGGCGGTTTGAGTCTCTTCGAGAAGGCTGAAATCGGCGTCGCGGATACATCGACTTTTCTGACCACCAACGTCGGCGGTGGAATCAAGTGGTACGCCGGCCGCTGGGGCCTGCGCGGGGACTATCGCTTCATCGCGGTGCAGTCGCAGGACGACGCGCCCGCCTTCTTTGGCCAGGAGACACGCTACGGCCACCGCGTGTACGGCGGCGTAATCCTCAATGTCGTGCGTTGACGACGGCGTGGGGTGAGACCCCATTCACGTGCCTTGCTCAATGCGCAACAGCGTCGGCCTGCGATTCATCTCGCTTCATACACGCAGGCCGACGCTCCGGAGATCAGATGCAGACGTTTTCGTTCCGAAAGCTCGTGCAGCTCATTCGTGAAGAATTCGAAGAAGCACCGGAGCTGCGAGTCACCGCGGGCGAGGCCGCGCGCTTCTGGGCCCTCGATCTGTCGACGTGTGAGCGGGTACTAACGGAGCTCCTGCGAGCCGGATTTCTCGCGCTCGGAACTGACGCACGGTATCGACAAACGACGGCACTCATCCAAAGCGGCACCGGAAGCCGCTGAAGCGGGGGTGACGGACAAGCGGCTCCGCGATTGCTGACACTAGAACGCATCGGTATCTCGCGATCAGCTGAGGATAGCCTCGCAAAGATTTGCGAGTGACTTCACGTCCGTCCAGTGCGTCGGCGTGCCCGACGCCAAGTACGGCGAGGAGCTGTGTGCGTGCGTGATCCTTCGTGAGGGAGCCGGTCTGCCTCAGTTGGGCAGAATGTTCACGTTGTGCCTGAAGAAATTCGCAGGGTCATACTTCGCCTTGATCGCTCTCAGGCGAGTGAGTTATGCACCCGACGGACGTCGTCGTAGCCGTGGTCGGTCGGCCGCAGCAAATTGGCCCGTGAACGATGGAGCGGCGAGTGCGATGGTTTCACTAATCGCTGACACAACTGACCTCCCTGTTCGAACGTAGCTGGCCTCTCGTTGTTCCCCGTGGGGATTCGGCCGCCACGTGCATCGATCGGCGCTTCCACCCACCTTCCAGGGGCAGTGGCCCGACATCGACGCGACCGGTGCCGCCACCGACGACCAGTCGCTCGGCGGCGTTCCTGAGTTCGCGAACGTTCCCCGGCCAGTCGTAGGCCAGAAGACGGTGCGAGGCGTCGGTGGTGATCTCCGGTATCGGCAACCGATGCATGTTCGAGAAGGTCTCGAGAAAGTGCCGCAAGAGGTACGGGATGTCATCCCGACGCTCGCGCAGCGGCGGGACCACGATGTGGATGACGTTCAACCGGTAGAACAGATCATCGCGAAAGCGCTGATCGGCCACGCGGGCCACGAGGTCACGATGCGTCGCCGCAATGACGCGGACATCCAACGAAGGCTGCGAACGATCGGCCCCAACGCGTTGGATCTCGCCGGTCTCGAGAAAGCGCAGCAACATCGCCTGCTTCCGAAGACTCAACTCGCCGATTTCATCCATGAAGATCGTGCCCTTATGGGCGCTGGTAAAGCTGCCTCTCACGTGCCCGAATAATTCGGACTCGAGCAACGTCTCGGGAAGCCCCGCGCAGTCCATCCTCACAAATGCTGCCGAACGGCGATGGCCCCGCTCATGGATGAGCCGGGCCACCAGCTCTTTCCCCACCCCGCTCTCCCCCGTGATCAGCACTTTGGGGCCGCACCCGGCTGCCACAGCAATCTCCCGCTCGACCGCACGCATCGCCTCACTCGCGCCAAGCATGGCGAACCTCTCCATGTTCACAACCTCCGGACGAACTGCCAAGCCTTCAGTGCACGACAACCGTTCCGACCATTCCCGGGTGAATTGCGCAGTGATATGAAAACGATCCCGCGTTCTGAAACGCGACCGAGAACTGACCACCCGGTGCGAGGATTCCCGAATCCCACCCGGTCGCATTCGACGTCGAGGTGTGAGCAACCGAGTCGGTGTTCATCCACGTCACTGTGGTGCCCAGGTCAACGTTCAGTTCGGCGGGCATGTAAGCTCTATTCCCCAGCGATTGGGCGCCGACGGGAATCGTGATCGACGAGGACGGCGTGGCCGGTGTCGGCGTGGGTGATGGCGTCGGTGACGGTGACGTGGTCGGTGACGGTGAATCCGGAGATGACGAGGAGGAGCCTCCGCAGGCGATCGCGAACATCACGATTGCCGAAACGACAGCAAGACGGAATGACAACATCTGATCCCCCAAAGCATGAAGTGAGTGAAGCCGCGCTACACCATCACTAACCTGGGGATGCCGTCGATTATTCCCGGATGAGGGGAAGAACCAGGCCAAGGAATATTTCTAAGAACCAACGTGTTTGCGCGTTCATGAACACGAAAGACCGCGTCCGTGTCCTTGCGATTTCGGGGAGCCTTCGGCGAGCCTCTTCGAACAGTGCGCTCATCGAAGCCGTCGCCCGTCTCTCTCCAGACACTGCGGACGTTTCTATCTACCGCGAGCTCGAGACGCTTCCACCCTTCAATCCGGATCTCGACGGCGGTCCTGCGCCTGCGCCAGTCGCAAGGTTTCGGGCCGCGCTGCAGGAGTGCGACGCGGTCCTGATCTCGAGCCCGGAGTACGCCCACGGTGTACCAGGCGTGCTGAAGAACGCACTGGACTGGGTCGTCGGCAGTGGGGAGTTCGTCGATAAGCCGGTTGCCCTCATCAACACATCTGCGCGCGCGACGCACGCATGGGCATCGCTCGCGGAGACGTTGTCGGTCATGTCGGCGTGCGTCGTGCTCGATGCGTCGATTACGGTTCCGCTTGGCGGCAGAACACTGGACGCGGACAGCCTCGTCGGGGATGCCGCGTTTGCCAGCGCTCTGAGGTCTGCGATTACCGTGTTGGCCGCCGACGCACGCGAAGCACGGGCCGTCTAAGCGCAGAATCCATTCAGCCTTCTCGGTCTTTTCCTCCTGCCGCTGCGGCTGTGCGGGCGTCGTACGAGTCCGCGTACGACGACTGTGGGTGGTCACCAGTCCGCCCGCGGTCAATCATCAAGACACACTATGAACAACGATCTTCAGCGACCGGTTACAGCACCGGCGCTCCGTGAGAGTTTTGACGACGTCGTCCTGCCCCATCTCGACGCTGCCTATCGCCTGGCGCGCTGGCTGATGCGCAATGAGCACGATGCGCAAGATGTCGTGCAGGACGCGTCGTTACGGGCATTTCGTTACTTTCGGACGTTTACCGGCGGCGATGGCCGTGCCTGGTTCCTCAAAATCGTTCGCAACACCTGTTTTGGCTGGCGCGGCCACAGAAGCGACGCACTCACCGATCCGTTTGACGAAGAGCAGCACCACAGCGTCTGTCCAGCGTCCGATCCTGAAGCGCTGCTGCTTCAGGTCGATGACGCCACATTGGTTGAGCGCGCCATGCGCACGTTACCCGATGGCGTGCATCGACTGCTTGTACTCCGTGAGTTCGACGGCCTGTCCTACCGGGAGCTGGCTGACGTCATGGAAATCCCGATTGGTACCGTAATGTCCAGGCTCTCGCGCGCCCGTCAGGCGCTGCGCGAGGCGCTGGACTGCGAACTGGCGTGAGCCATTTCAGTGAGGGGCTCTCCGAGGAGCGCGGAACGAGTGTCGACTGAGGACCGGACAATGTCCCTCGTCCGACGGACCTACATCACGTTCGCCATGCTCATCGTGGTGTGGATTCTCACCTGGACACTGAAAGTGTATGTGCTCGATTCGCGGTTCGCGTGGCTGACTACCAGCCTCGGTGGCTTCGCGTTTTGGACCGCCATCAAGGTGATCGCGTGGATCCTGCCCGCCCTTTGGCTGGTTCGTGTGTCGGGTCGTGAGGTGAGGGACGTGTTCAACCCGGCGGGCCTTCACGTCTAGAAAACCGCGAGAGGATTGAGCGGCGATCCCGTGCCCTTCTCGACGCGGAGCGGCGCGGCCATGAACAGGAACTCGTAGCGATTCAACCGTCTCGCCTCCTCGACGGCTCTCTCGACATCGAGGTCGTCGAAGACGCTGACACCCATAGCCACGAGCGCCAACTGATGAAGCCCCACGCCCTGAGGTAACCTGAGGGTGAGACATCGTTCGGCCTGTCGGCACCGATGAATGATACGCCGCGCTCCTTGAGGACATTCCGTTCTCCCCAACGACCCAGTTCGAGAGTTCCTTCATCGCTCCGCGAAAGTCGGCTTCAGTCGCGATTGGCGGTCGGGCATTTTGTCCCCACACGTGGTGGCTGTTCTTAGGACGGCCTATGCACGTGCGCATCATTCGCGTGATATAGGCCGGAATCCCATAGTTTTAGGTGCCTTAAGTGACGTTGGCGAACGCTCAACGGCGCATCCGCAGCAGTAAGATGGGAAGGCCATGAAAGCTGACGCTCAAGCGTCATTTGGCGCCCAGCTCAAAGCTCTCCGCGAGGCAGCAGGCTTCACGCAGGAAGAGCTGGCAACGATTGCGGGCCTGTCAGTGCATGCCGTCAGCGCGCTGGAGCGTGGGGAACGACGAAAACCCCATGTCGAAACCGTGCGCGCCTTGTCCTCGGCACTCGACCTGACTGGTGCGATCCGTGACGCGCTGATTGCGAGCGCCCGGAGAACCGCGCCAGTAGCGGAACGCGATCAATTGCGCGACGGCTCACTGCCCCTGGCCCTTACAGTCTTTCTCGGCCGCGATGCCGACCTCCAGACGCTGCGAATCTGGCTCGCCGATCCCACTGCGCGTCTCATCACGCTCACCGGGCCGGGAGGAGTCGGCAAGACACGTCTGGCGCTGGAGCTCGCACGTTCGATTGCCGCGCAACGCGCCACCCGCGTGGCGTTCGTTCCGCTCGCTGCCCTTCGCAACCCTGCGTTCGTGGCATCGGCAATCGCCGAGGCTCTCGGCCTCCCGGACGGCACGGCACTGGACTTGCCGAAGCGCGTACGTGCCGCATGCGAGAGTCAGCCCACGTTGCTGGTACTCGACAACTTCGAGCAGTTACTGGACGCGACGCCGCTGGTTGCGGATCTGCTGAAGTCGGTCGCCGCCCTCCGCGTGCTGGCCACCAGCCGCGCTGCGCTCCGTGTGCGAGGAGAGCGGGAGTACGCCGTGGGACCACTCGCGTTGGACGTGGACGACGACGCCACGTCGCCCGCCGATTTCGTGCGTTCTCCAGCGGTGCGACTCTTCGTGGAGCGGACTCGGGACGTACAACCTGAGTTCCGTCTCACCGCCGCGAACGGACCAACCGTGACGGCGATTTGTCGGCGGCTCGATGCCCTGCCGCTCGCCCTCGAGCTCGCGGCTCCGTGGATGAAGGCACTCACCGCCGAGAATCTGCTCCGCCAACTCACGCACGATGTCCTGCTCTCCACCGTCGGCCGGCGCGATCTCCCCGAGCGCCAACAGACGATCAACGCGACGGTCGCCTGGAGTTATCAACTGCTGGCCCCACACGAACAGCGCGTGTTCCGCCTTCTCGGCGCGCTGCCAGGTCGCTTTTCATTCGAGGCGGCCGCCGCGGTCCTGGCCGGTCGTGACGATGCGTCCGCCCGCAACGACGAAGCATTCGGCGCAGTGGCCGGCCTGATGGACAAGAGTCTCGTTCTGCGCGCTGAGACCTCCATCGCCAGTCGTCCTCTGTACCAGATGCTCGAAACCGTGCGTGCATACGCGGCGCTCGAGCTCACGACGGCGGGTGAACGCAACGACGCACTGGAGGGGCTGGCACGCTACTGCATCGGTGAAGCCTCACGCGCCGCCAAGGGGCTCATCCGACCTGCTCAGGGCGAGTGGTTGGATCGCGTGCGTGACGATCTGGAAAATTACCGCGGCGCACTTACGTGGCTCATTGACGCTGGCCGGCCCGCCGAGGCGTCGGACATCGCGTGGGGGCTGAAGTACTTTTGGCTGATCCGGGGGCATGCAGCCGAAGGCCTCCAGTGGTATGAGCAGATTCTGAAAATGCCATGTCTCCCAGTGGCTGCCGAATCGAGAGCGCTGCTCGGAGCGGCGGGAATGTGGTGGACTCAGGGAGAACTCGAACGCGCACGCACCGGGCTCGACCGCGTCCTGGAGCTCGCCCAAGGCTCCGGCGACAAGGAAACGGTTGCACAGGCTGAGCATCTGTGCGGGCACGTTGAACACGCCCTTGGCAACATGACCGCGGCGCGCGGCCACTTTGCCCACAGCATCGAAGGCTTCCGAGCGCTGGGCATTCCATGGGGCACTGGCACTGCGCTGAGCGGGATGGCAGTGCTGGCCCTTGCGACCGGCGATGCCGGTCAAGCGGAACGGCTGCTCGATGAGGCCACGTCAGTGCTCCGCGACGCGGGTCCGTGGTTCCTGACCTGGGCGCTGTATGTTCGCGCTGTCCTGGCGGTGCGGCGCGGGAATTCCGATATGGCGATCACACTAGTGCGTGAGAGCCTCACACGCATCCGTGAGCTCCATGACAAGTTCGCCTTCGTATACGCGCTGGTCCCGCTTGTCGCCGCGGCGGTAATCAAGGGCGACGACGCGTGGGCAGCGCGAATCATCGGCATCCGGGACGGCGTCAGGGAACGCACAGGCGTCACCGTGGTCGACAAATCGGTGCGGGACCTGCAAGAACATTCGGAACGGGAGGCGCGTGCCCGCCTTGGGCCCGATCGATGGGCCCGGGCGTACGCGGCAGGACGCCGCGCGTCGATCGATTCGTTGATCAAGGACATCGATCACGCGTTGTC
>DASRJE010000153.1:0-85528 GCA_035649635.1 Vicinamibacterales bacterium
CCTTATTTACGGGCCGATCATGGTACAGTCGGCACCAGCCGGCAACCGAGCTGAACGTATGGATGACACTTCCGGCGCTTCTGCCGAACGGTCTCAGCTCGCTCGCCTCGAGGCGCTCGACGATCTGCTTCCGACGCTTGCAGGCGTCCTCGATATCCGCGAGGTCTTCGAGCGCGTTTCATCGATCGTGTCTCGGACATCGCGCAAAAGTGCTGCCGCATGATGCAATGGTGCTGCCGGTGCTGTTACCAGACGGTGCCCACGTGCGCTTCCACGTGACAAAAACACCGGCTGCAGCCAAATTCCCTGACGTCATCGAGGTGCCCGAATACCTGCGTGGAGGGGACTGGGACTACGACATCGTTGACGACTTCCAGGTCGACCCGCAGCGCTACGGACAGACCGCGGCATCGCTCGGGTATCGATCCGCGCTTCGCATGCCGATTCGCGTCGCAGGACAACTGGCGGGCGGAGTCGCCTTCTTGTCCTTTACGCCCTCGTACTACACAAAGGCGGACGTGACCGTCGGCCGCCGTGTCGCCGACCGGCTCGCGTTGAGTCTCTCGCGCGAACACGCATACGAGTCGGCAAAGCGGGCCGACGAAGCGGTGGAACGCGCGGCGCGCCTCGAAATGCGGGTGGCGGCACTGACCGAGGAGTTGAACGCTCGCGCCGGATTCGCGCGCGTCGTGGGGAAGTCGGCATCGTTTCGTCAGGTCCTGACGCGTGCGACGCAAGTGGCTGCGACTGAGACCACGGTGCTCCTGCTTGGCGAATCAGGTACCGGCAAGGAAGTCGTCGCGAGATTCCTGCATCGCGCCTCGCCACGAAGCGCTGGACCGTTTGTCGCCCTCAACTGCGCGGCGTTGCCCGAGGCACTGCTCGAGTCCGAGCTCTTCGGCTACGAGCGCGGCGCATTCACCGGCGCGCTTCAGGCCAAGCCGGGACAGATCGAGCAGGCCGCTGGTGGCGTGCTCTTCCTCGACGAAGTGGGAGAGATGAGCCCGTCAGCTCAGGCCAAATTCCTGCGTGTGCTTCAGGAACGAGAATTTCAGCGACTGGGCGGCACCCGCACCATGAAGGCCAACGTCCGGGTTGTCGCAGCGACGAACAAGGATCTTCGCGCCGCCATGCAAACCGGTACATTTCGAGAGGACCTGTATTACCGGCTTCAAGTGTTCGAGCTCCGATTGCCTCCTTTGCGCGAGCGCAAGGAGGACATCCTGCTCCTGACTGAAGCCTTCCTGCAGGATCTCGCTTCGTCTTTCGGCCGCCCTCCGGCAGGAATCTCGAGCGAGGCCCGTGACGGCCTGCTTGCGTACGACTGGCCGGGCAATGTCCGCGAGCTACGCAACATGCTGGAACGTGCCGCGATCCTCTGTGACGGCGGGCTGATCACGAGTGAACACTTGAACCTGTCCGCGCAGGCGCCGCCCGAGAGGACGAGCGCGAAAAAGACCCAGCCAATCACGGCCGCGATCTCTGACACGACCGATCTCCGTACGATCGAACGATCGACGATCCAGCGCGCGCTCGAGACGGCGCGCTTCAACAAGTCGCTGGCGGCAAAAGCCCTCGGCTTGACGCGCAAGCAGCTCTACATCCGCCTCCGCCAGCACGGCATCGAATAGGCGGGGCCCGCCACGTTGCGCCTCGCCTGCTCGCGACCGAACGCGCCGGGTTGCGCCAGCGGGGGGAACTACTTGCCGGCTGAACCCTTCGCGCTTTTGGCTTTCCAACGATCGAGCGCTTCCTGCCCGATGTTGCCGGCATCGTTGGGAAGAGTGTAGGTGCCGTCAGCATGTTGCACGAATTTGAGGATGGCGCCTTTGCGCCCGTCCTTGAGTGGTCCCCCGGCGACTTTGACCTTGTCGCCGACCTTGTAGGTATTGATCGTGATCCCCTTCGGGACGAGCGCCGCAGCCGCAGCCGCTTCGAATGACCAGTCGGCCTGTGTGCCATCCGGGCTCGTGACCGTGATCGTCAGCCAGGAGTGTGGGTTGGTGAAGTTCCATTCCTTGACGACGCCGTCGAGGATGATCTCGCTCTCTGGCTTCACGTCGAACATGTTGAACGAGTGGTGCGCGAAGGCGGTCGTCGCGATCATCAACGCCCCGCCGAGCGTCAACGCGCGGACCACAAGACGACGAGTCATGTCGGATGTCCTCCTGTCTGATTACTTCGGCGCGCCAGGCTCAGACGGTCGTGTCACCTCGGTCTGAGGTTTCTTGTACCCGGCTTCGCCGGGAAGCACGGATGTTGTCCGGCCGTTGACGTCACGCACGTCATTGCTCGTGAGAGCGCAGTCCCAATACCGGATGCGATGTTCATAATCAGCTTTGACGTACGACGTCGCGACGTTCCACGGCGCCGTCAGGCCAATCGGGTCGTACATCGTCGCTTGTACGACGATGCGATCGGGGCGGCCGGTTGTACCGTTGACGCGCTGCCAGACCTCAACGCCCTCGAGCTCCGCGCTGTTGTCCGGATAGCCGCGCAGATAGTCCGCGGCTTTCACGCCCATCGTCCAGACCACGAGCTTGTCGCCGTCCCAGAAGCCGATCGAATCGCCGAGCCACGTGTTGCCTTCCGGCGTCGCATGCGGCCTGCCGTCCGTGTAGACGCGGCGGGTTTCGTTCATGAACTCCTGCATCAACCAGGACTGCTTCGGGCTCAGTGAGAACTCCTTGTGATACGGCTCGACCAACCACCGCGGATACGCCGACGGTTCGCAGTGCGTCAACCGGTCGTAATAGACCTCGCCAAGCTCGCGTTCCTCTTTCTGCTTCTGCTCGTAGCGCGCCCGATAGGCTGGTGAGAGTGGCGCATCAACAGGATGTTTCATGCTCATCGTCGTGATGCCCGACTGCCAGATCCCCGACCAGTCCGGCAGCGAGGTCAGCGTGTGTTTGGTGCCGCCCTTGGCGCGGTCGAGCAGGAACTTGTAGTGCTCGGCCGCGGACGCGAACCGTTTCGGCGGCGCCACCACCGCCTCAGACTGTGTGGGAATGAGGCGTGACTGCGCGTGCGCAGACTGGATGAGGCCGCCCATCAACAACGTGCACAGAACGACGATTGCCCATGTGCCGCTTCCACGAGGTGCCATATCGCCTCCAGCCGCCGCCTAGGTCCTAGCCGCTCCTCGGTTCTAGTCCGCGCCTAGGTCCTAGTCGCTCCTAGGTTTTACTCGCGCCTAGGTCCTAGTCTAGTTTTACTCGCGCCTAGGATAGCGAGTCGCCCTCAGCGGCGCCAGCGCCATCTGATGGCTTGCCACCTCGCCTGAATCACGACACCTTGACATTCTACATATGCACGTGTAGAGTGCCTAGGCATGGCGGCCGACAACCCGAAGTCCGATTTGCTGCAGGGGACGCTCGACATGTTGATCCTCAAGATCGTGGCGCTGGGGCCGACACATGGCTACGCCATCGCCCAACGGCTTCAGCAGATGTCGCAGGATGTTCTCCAGGTCCAGCAGGGCTCTCTGTATCCCGCGCTCCATCGCCTCGAAAAACGGGGGTGGGTGAAAGCGGAGTGGGCGGCATCGGACACCGGCCGTGAGGCGCGCTTCTATTCGCTTACGCGCCTTGGTCGCAAACAGCTCGAGGAGCAGCGCGAGAACTGGGACCGTCTCTCGAACGCGATCTCGGGCATCCTGCGCACCGCGGAGTGAGCCAGGCGAGAAATCATTGAATGATGTGGCGCACGCGTCGCGACCCACGCATCGCTGACGAGATCAGGTTTCATCGCGATCGCCTGATCGAGGGCTACGTCGCTTCCGGCATGGATCGCAGCGAGGCCGAGCGGCGCGCTTTTCTCGAATTCGGCAACGCCGTTGCGATTGAAGAGTCCGTCCGCGACGCGCGCGGGCGCTGGCTCGACGATCTGTCCAAGGATCTGGCCTATGCGCTGCGCACCCTCCGCCGCAGCCCCGGCTTTTCGTTCGTCGCCGTGTTGTCGCTGGCGTTGGGTATCGGCGCCAACGCCGCCATCTTCAGCCTTATCAGCGCGGTGATGCTGCGGACGCTGCCGGTGAAGGACCCGAGCCGTCTTGTCCAGATCACGCGCGACCTCAACGGACGCCCTGGACAGGTTTCCTACGTGCTGTTCGAGATCTTCCGCGACAACGTCACGTCGATCACCGGCGCGTTCGCGCAGCAGTCCACGACTCAGATAGTGACCATTGGCGGCAGCGAGGAGACGGTCGCAGTCGATCTGGTGTCGGGCTCGTACTTCTCTGTCCTGGGAATCGACGCGGCTGCCGGCCGTTTGCTCGGACCCGCCGACGACGTGCGGTCGTCGGTCGGAGCCGCCGTGATCAGCGATCGGTACTGGCAGCGGCACTTCGGTCGCAGCCCATCAGCGATCGGTACGTCGTTGACGATCGTCAATCGCACTTTCACGATCGTCGGCGTCGCCCCACCCACCTTCGTGGGCGCGAGGGCGGGGAGCCCGCCCGATTTCATTCTCCCGCTGATGTCGATGATGAGCGACGTGCAGCGGACGCAGGCGGGCTTCAATGCGCTGACGTTGCTTGCCCGCCTGAGGCCCCGAGCAACGGTCGAGCAGGCACTGGCCGAAGCCGAAGCGCTCTATCGACCGGTGAAAGAGGCTCAGGCTGCTGAATCAGCCAGCCGCGGCGAGCGGGAGGCGATGCTCCGTCAGCGGATTGTGGTGTTTCACGCGCCCGATGGCTTCAACCCGATTCGCGACAACATCCGCGAACCGCTCCTCCTGTTGATGGGAATCGTCGGGCTCATCCTCCTGCTCGCCTGCGTCAACGTCGCTGGCCTCCTGCTCGCGCGCGCCGCCGCACGGCAGCGTGAGATTTCAGTTCGGCTGGCCATGGGCGCCGGACGAAATCGCCTTGTGCGCCAGTTCCTGACGGAGAGTCTGGTGTTGGCAGTGCTTGGTGGCGCTCTGGGACTGCTGATGGCAGGTCGGGTCAGTGGGCGGCTGTTTTCGCTGTTCACCAGTGGACGTCCGATCGAGTTGTCGGTTGCGCCAGATTGGCGGGTCATTGCTTTGGCGGCGGCAGCCTCAGTCGTCGCGTGCCTTACCGCTGGCCTCGTGCCGGCGGTGCAGGCGTTTCGCGTCGCGATCAATCCGGCGCTCAAAGAGACGCGTGCGCAAGGCCACGGCAGGTTCGGCAAATCGCTCGTCGTGGCACAACTGGCCATCTCGATGGTTCTGGTGGTCGGCGCCACACTGTTCATCGGGACGCTGCTCAAGCTCTATGCGGTTGATCGAGGATTCGACGCGGACAGGTTGCTGGTCTTTCAAGTCAGGAACAATCGAGCGTACAGCGTGGAGCAGGCGAAAGTGGTACGTGACCGGTTGCTCGAGGGCTTGAGAGCATTGCCGGGCGTGCGATCGGCCAGCGCGGGTGCCATGCTACCGATCGGGGGAGGCATCTGGGACCGCACGGTCCGCATCGAAGGTCATCCGTCGGAGTCGGGGGAGCCTGAGAGCGTTGCCTTCAACGCGATTGCGCCCGACTACTTCGCGACGTTGGGAACGCCGCTTCTCGCTGGTCGTGAATTCGACGGTCGCGACACGGTAACGGCGCCCCCGGTGACGATCGTGAACCAGAGCTTTGCGCGCGCCTATTTTGGAAACGCATCTGCCATTGGACGTCGCGTGACGACCGTCGGCGTCACGTACGAGATCGTCGGTGTCGTTGGTGACGCGAAGTATCAGGACCTGCGTGAGTCGTTTCTGAGAACGATGTACATCCCGTGGACGCTACGGGATGCGGCCCAGTCGTACGGCTATCTGGTGCGCGTGAACGATGGTGACCCGCTGCGGTTGTCGTCCTCGGTCGACCACGTGCTGCGCGAGGCCGACCCGACACTTCGCGTGGTCCGCCTGATGACCTATGCGGCGTGGATCGACTTGACGATTCCCAACGAATGGCTCATGGCGACGCTCGGCGCGGTGTGTGGCCTGCTCGCGCTCGTGCTCGCCGGCGTTGGCATGTTTGGCGTGCTCGCGTTTCAAGTCGCGCGACGCACGAACGAGCTGGGAGTGCGGACCATCCTGGGCGCGAGCCGATGGTCGATGATGCGCCTGGTGTTACGTGACGTTGCCGCGATGGTCATGCCAGGCATTGCGATCGGCGGCGCGGTGGCGCTGCTGCTCACCGGTCTGGCGCGAGGCCTGCTCTTTGGTCTCACGCCGACGGATCCTGGCGTGTTCCTGGTGGCGGCATCGATCCTGGGTGCGTCCGCGCTGGTGGCCGGCTGGGTGCCGGCCCGTCGCGCGTCGAGCGTCGATCCATTGGTCGCGCTCCGTCATGAGTAGAGCGCGCCGAGCGAGCGGAGGGCGCGGCGGAAAGCACCACGCATCGCCCGCTGGCTCCCCAGCGTCCTCTGCTTAAGGCTCTTCTCTGCGCTCGTCGCTTCCTCCGCGGCCCTTCGCACTTTCCGACCCAGCGCCCGGCACGACCCCAACGTATTTCGCGCGCGGGCGAATGAGTTGACCTGTCGCGTACTGCTCGAGCGCGTGACCGATCCAGCCGATAGTCCGCCCAATCGCAAAGATCGTGAGCGGCGAACCGGCCGGCAGGCGAAGCACGCGTGCCACGGCGGCGAGCGCCATGATATGTCCAACGTCAAGATTTGTCTCGCGTCGGCCAATGAACTCAACCGTTGCGTGGGCAACGGGGTTCAATGTCTTCGAGCACCTCGCGAACGAGGATCTGACGATACTACTGGAACAGCTGCGGAGGAAGCTCTCGCCGACTGGTCGACTCTGCCTCATTGAGCCGAACCACCGTTACTATGAACAGGACGACGTTGACTCAGACGCGGCGTGTCTCCAGGGGCATGGCCGCAACCGTGATTCACCAGGAGACGCCCCGTGGCAGACGCGTTCGAACGTGATAAGCGGGCGACCATCGCGACCGCTGGGTTCTATGTCGTGCTCTGCGGATACATCGCCATCGCGATGACATGCTCACTCGTGGCGCCGGTTAGCAAGTTCGATGACGCCATACCATTGGTGCACGGGATGCTGATACAACGTGGTTCCGTCCCCAATGTGGACTTCTACTCGCCGTATCCTCCGCTGGGCCTCTACTTGAATGCCGCCCTGTTCAGTCTTTTCGGTCGTACCGTCATCGCCAACCGCGCGCTGGGCAACGCCTTCTTTCTCATGGTTGTGATGCTCGTGATCTGGCTCTATCGCGCCCGTTTTCGCTCTTGGGGTCCGCTCGTTCCGGTAGCGACTCTCGCCGTCGCGAGCAGCATCGGCAGCACGATCAGCATTCCTTCGTGGCCCGGCTTTGCGCTATCTCTGTCAGCGCTGCTGATGTATCTGCGTTCTCAGGAGGCCGAACGGCACCGTTTGTGGCTTGTCGCAGCTTCGGGTGTGCTGGCAGCCCTAGCGCTCCTATACAGGATCAATTTCGGCGGGTATGTCTTGGTGGCCATAGCGATCGATTTCCTGCAACGATGGTGGCTCGACGGTCGCGATCCAGGACGCGTCCGTCTCCAGAGTGAGTTAATGGCGTTGACTGCGTTCGTCTTGCCCCTGATCACTGTGACCGTGGGGTTCTGTGTGTGGGTCTATGGAGACAAGATTGCGGTTGGTCTGTCCCAGTTCATTGTCACGGCGCAAAGGTTAATGGCACTTCGGGGTTTTATGCAGTTGGAGTTTGCAACGCCTCTTGCATCTGGCATCGCCGTGCCATTCTTTTGGTTCTATTTTCGGCTCCTGAACGGAACAGACCGCCTTTCGCTCAAAGCCCTGCTCCCAGCAGTCATCTACGTGGCGCTCTTCATGGTGGCTTTCGCCGGTCGGCGACATCTGAGTGTCGCGCTGACTGTTGTTGCTCTCGAACTGGCTGCGATCGTCCTGTTGCACATTTTCATACGCCGGCTGGAACGCGCCGAGCTCAGTCTAGTGGTGTTCTTTTGCTGCGTGCTTCACTATTACGTAAGCCGTGCGGACTGGGCGCACTGGCGGCTTGTGCCGATAGTGGGCACGCTTTTGATCCCGTTTCTATTCGTGCCAAATTACGACGAGCCACGTCAGGACCGGTATGCGTCCACCAGCACGAGGGGAACGGCACTGACGCTGATGACGGTCGTGATCTTTGGCTTTCTGTCAACGTCTGGATTCAGGCCTCAGTTGGCAGACTTGCGTAACGGGCTGTCGCTGGTCGCCGGCATCGGTCACGATTCCCCGGCAACGGACTCGGAGCGCATGCTGAGTGCGGTAGTCCCATCACCCGCTTGGGAGTCAATCTATCCCGATCGCGACGAGTTGGCGGTGTTGCGTTACGTGCGCGCCAAAAGCAGTGACTCGACACCTCTTTTTGTCGGCGTGAAGGACCATTCTCGGACATTCTGGAACAACCTGCGAATGTATTGGTTGGCCGACCGTTCGATCGGCGTGCGAAACTTTCTGCTCGAAGACAGGGTAGCCACCGAAGCACCAGTGCAGGAAGGAATGATCGCCGACCTGGAACGGGACAGGGCGACATGGATTGTTTTGGATTGCGTTCAGGATGGCGACGACGAGTTTCGTCGCTCCAATTATCAAGGTGCAACACTGCTGGACGAGTACATCGCGAGCCGTTTCAGGGAGGAAGCCAGGTTTGGTCGCTATGCGATTGCGACGCGCCTGAGCGATCAGAACCGCACGGCGACGATGCCGTGCGCTGAGCCCAGCCGCGCTCTAGACGTTAGACAGCCCTACTGACGAGGCGGTACTCGAGATGCCGGGCGCATGGCGACAACCGCATTCTGCGCGTTGAGGTCAAAGAGCAAAAGTCAAAGGTCACTCCAGCCGTCTCCGCTCAAGCTCCTGCGTTGTCGAGGAACCGAATGCGCGCGCGGCATCGGTCATAATTGCGCTGTCCCTTAGGCCTACTTCCGTCAACGTCGGCGAGGCCACGAATACCTGCTATTCGCCGTATCGTGAAACAACTCGTGCCGAGGAGTTGATCGCTTGTCCGACCCGTCAAACTATTTCTCGGCCCGATTGCCTCCGGATCCCCGCCGCGAAAAGCTGTGGCGTGCGCTCTGGGATTCCTATTTTCGGTCACTGATTCGAAAAGACGACGTGGTCCTGGATCTCGGGGCTGGCTACTGCAGCTTCATCAATGCTGTGCACGCACGTGTCCGACTTGCGGTGGATCAATGGCCGGGGTTCTCTGCGCACGCCGGTTCGGGAGTGGAGGCTCATGTGGGATCGGTAACCGATCTGAGTTGGTTGCCCGATGCCAGCGTGGACTTCGCGTTCGCCAGCAATGTCTTCGAGCACATCGCTAAAGAGGATCTGACGACACTACTGGAACAGCTGCGGAGAAAGCTCTCGCCGACTGGTCGACTCTGCCTCATCCAGCCGAACTACCGTTACTGCTACAAGGACTACTACGACGATTACACGCATGTGACGGTGTTCTCCCATATCTCTCTTCAGGATTTCCTCGTCGCGAATGAGTTCCGGATACTCGAGTGCAAGCCTCGTTTCTTGCCGCTGACCTTGAAGTCGTCGCTCCCGGTTCATCCCCTTCTGATAAAGGCTTATCTCGTGTCTCCCCTGAAACCGCTAGCCAAGCAAATGCTCGTACTTGCTGAGCCGTTCCCAGCCGGCCCGAGCCGCCGCGCCGATTCAGTTTGAAGCCCACAATCATGCGCGATCAGGCGCGGGTCACCTTGAGCCGTTTCGTTCGGTTGCGGCTGGCGCTCTTGGGGGCGGTCCTCATCGCTTTCGGGCTTTCGGTCTACGCTTTCGCCATCGTCGTGTCGCTGATTCGGCTGGCCGTGTTCCAGAGCACGCAGGCGGTTCAGTTCGTGGCAGACCTCCTCTGGTACAGCGGACTGCCGACATCGCTTGGCGCTATCTTGGTGGCGGTCGACCTTTTCGTCCTCCTGCCGGGCAAACGGAGCCATGAGCGTCGTATCGAGGGGTGTCGCGCGAGCCCTCAGAAACTGGCAGTGGCGTTGATGTCCTATAACGACGAAGCCAGTATCGGACTCGCTGTTCGGGATTTCATCGCTCACCCCATGGTCGCAACGGTCATCGTGGTCGATAACAACAGCAACGACCAGAGTGCTGCGAATGCGGCAGAGGCTGGGGCCATCGTCGTCATGGAAACCCGCCCCGGCTACGGCTCCTGCGTGTATCGATGCCTGCAGGAGCTGTATGAGCGCGGTGGGACCGACTTCGTCGTGCTCTGCGAAGGGGACATGACCTTCCGCGCCCGGGATGTCGAGAAACTTGCAGCCTTCGCCCCTCACGGGGACATCGTCAACGGCACGCGTATCGTCGAACAGCTCCGTGCCTACAACACTCAAATCACCACGGCGATGTACTACGGCAATTTCTTCGTCGGCAAGCTCCTGGAAATCAAGCACATCGGACATGGGACCTTTACCGACGTCGGCACTACTTACAAGCTCATTCGCCGAGACATCCTCCCGCAGCTTTTGCCGCAACTCGATGCGTCCATCAACCTCGAGTTCAATGCGCATTTCCTGGACCGCGCCCTGAGCCTGGGCTATGTCGTATTGGAATGTCCGATTACGTTCCATCGCCGAATCGGCGTGAGCAAAGGGGGGAACGTCAATAATTTTCGAGCGGCGAAGGTCGGCGCGCGTATGATACTCGGCCTGTTGAGCGACTGGAGATTTCGCCGGTGAGCCTGCGTGATCGTGCGTCGTGGGCTGCCGCACGAGCCCCCCGGTGGGCGCTACTGCTATTCGGACTCAGCGGTGCGCTGCTGCTGCTGATACAGGTTGTCGCCGTATTTCCCAAGCTCGGTGAAGCCGGCTACGGAGACAGTTACATCCTGTACGACGTTGTTCAATTTCGCCGCACCGGTGTCATATACCGCGAGCCCAGCGTGCTTCCATATCCTCCCGCACAGTACAGCCCCTTGCTGTATATCGTCCTGGCGCTTCCTGGTCGCATCTTCGAGACCGCCAACCCGTTCCTTGGCCCTCGAGTGGTGATCCTGCTCGCGTTCGCCGCATGCGTGGCGGTCACCGGGTCGCTCGCAGCGGCGCTCATTCCAGTACGTGGCGCTCGAGCGTGGGGAGTGCTGCTCGCCTCGGCCATTGGCACAATGCCGGGATGGGTCCTGCAACTGCGGGCCGACTTTCTCGGTGCGGCGTTCAGTCTGCTGTCGGTTCGATTGCTGCTGGTCAGCGGGCGTTGGCCCGCGCTGCTGGCGGGCGTGGCGGCGGGCGTGGCGTTTCAGTTCAAGATCACCTTTGTGGCCGCACTCGCGGCCGGCGGCCTGTGGCTCCTACTGTTGAAGAGGTGGCGCGATCTCCTGCTCTTCGCAACGGCTGGCGCCGTCTTCGCTCTGGGCCCGTATGTGTACTTTCAGCTGCGCGAGCCGCAGACCATCGCGCGGATGTTGGTTTTTTCCGTCTCAATCATCCGCGAATATCGCGGCCTGGCCCGCCTGGCTCTGACGACTGCGGGGCAGCCGGTGTTTCTGCTCGCGTTGGCCGCGCTGCCCTGGGTGATGCGCCGAGGCCTGCGCCGCTGGGGGCTGTTGCTCCTGTTTGCGACAACGAGTCTCGCGGTAGCGTTGATCACGGGCACGCACACCGGTGCGAACATCAACTACTTCTTCGAAGGGCTGTTCGCCGTGACACCGATTGCGGCGCTGGGGGCGTTGCGTCTTGCCGGCGGCCGGGTAACCAACGGCCTGTTCGGGGCCGGGCTGCTACTATCCTACGCCGTCGTGCCGAATCTCGATGCAGCGCGAAACCTGATCACCGAGCTGAGTCCCGCCAGTCGGCTGGCAGAGCGTCAGCCCATCGAGATGATGCAGCTCGCGCTGCGGGGCCACCGCGTGCTGTCCATAGTACCGCGGATAGCCATTCTCACCGATGAACCGGTGCTCACTGAACCGGCCTACATGGCCTATCAGCAGATGCTGGGCAAGTCCGACGCCGAGCCGCTCTTGGCCCGAGTCCGCCAGCAGGACTTCGAGGTGGCAGTGACGCCGCGCCGGCCGGCGCGGTGGCGCGTACTACCCATGGTTCCGCCGGACTTGTGGTCAGCGATCGCGGAGGCGTACGCGCCGTTCTGCGCGCCAAGCCCAAACCTCTTGGTTTACCTGCCGCGCGGCGCCGCCCACGGCGTCGCTCTGGGGGACAAGCTGAAGGCACTAGGTTGCATTCCCGATCAAGGCGGTGAATTCGCCTCGACACCCTGAATCCCTAACCGTGTTCCGGTCACTGCCGGCGAGCCGCGCCCACGTATACCAGACGATCCGGCTCGGCTGAGGCCTCCCGTCTTGCCCCCCCTCACACCTTTTCGCAGTTTGTTCCAGAAGAAATTGGCCAGGCCTCGTGGGTGATAGCGCCCAAATATAAGAAGCGCCTCGCTCGCACGATGCCACCGTTGTCTTTCTATATCTGTCACTATTTGTCGCTGGAGGGCGCCATCATAGAGGCTTTGCCGGAATTGAATTCCGCTCCTATACGCCTCCCAGTACGTGGGATTTTGTTTTATGTGATCTCGCTGCAATCCGAGCGCAGTGAGTGAGAATTTCAACATGATATCGAACTTCTGAGAAGCTTGGTTTTCATGCCACGATATTCTGCGATTACCTCGTGATGACAGTAGATGGGATAAGTTCTCGCGGTACGGAGAAATAACTCTAGATCCTCACCGGCTACCATATCCTGACGAAACCCACCCACTTTCTGAATGATCTGTCGCGTGAACATGACCACGTGTGGAGGGCCTCTGAAATTGCGGCGGAGCAAGGTTGCATAATGGTCTGGGGAAGGCTGGCAATCATGCACGTGCCAGGTTCCTTCCGCACCAAACCATCGATAATCGCCGCAGACAAGCCCCGCACCCGGATGTTCCTGGAAGGCTTTTAGATTTGTTCGAAGATGATTGGGAAGAAGGCGATCATCGGCATCCAAGAAAACAAGATATTCGCCTGTAGATGTCTGAATCCCACTATTGCGGGCACAGGCAACCCCTTGGTTCTTTTGCCTTAGATAGCGGACTGAAGAGTAGCGCTTGACGACCTGGAGAGGGTCATCGGGCGAGCCATCATCCACAACGACAATCTCGAAATGCGGGTAGCTCTGAGCCAACACGCTCTCAATGGCTTCGCCAAGCAAATGGGCTTGGCAAAAACAGGGAATGATTACACTTACCAGTTCCACTCGTGGATGATGCTCTCAAGTTGTCATCACGACGTCGTTCTAGGGATTTGTATATTCCGCGAATGGAAGTGCAGACTACCTGTACGGACATTCCAAAGGCATCAGCCACATCGGTCACTTCTCTGGGGCGTGTGAGCCATCCTGTTTCCCGCGGCTAGTGTGAGTCTAGTGGCTTGTTGTGCCATCGACCAAGTCCATCCGAGGGGCCGAAATGACCCAATTAGCGGGCGTTGGCAAGAGCACGAAGCCTTAGCCATAAATAGTGCGACCGTGCTTCATGATTTTCGTGCGTTTCGTGGCGGAATCTTCCCGCTCGTCGTGGCTATAGCGTTTTCCATATCGTCGTAGAGCGCAGGCTCGAGCCTGCGAGACGCGGGGGCTGAAGCCCCCGCTCTACGTCGTTGTCGGCACCGCGCCAACATATTTTGCGCGCGGGCGAATGAGTTGACCGGTGGCATACTGCTCGAGTGCGTGACCTATCCAGCCGATTGTCCGCCCAATCGCGAAGATGGTGAGTGGCGATCCTGCCGGCAGACGGAGCACCCGCGCAATCGCCACGAGTGCAAAATCGAGATTTGGTCGTTCTCGCGTCAAAGCGGCAGCCGCATCCGCGACCTCGAGGACGAGCGTCAGCTCCCTCGACTTCGGGTAGCGCTCGCCCAGCATGTCCAGCAATGCCGTCGCTCGCGGATCGCCATCGCGATACAGCGGATGTCCGAACCCGTCGATCGACTCGCCTCGGCGCAACCGGGCGGTGATGGCCGAGCGCGGATGTCGGGCCCGCCGGCACGCCTCCAGCATCGACTCCACCCGTGCGCTGACGCCGCCATGTCGCGTGCCCTCCAACGCAGCGAGCCCGGCGATCACGACGGCGTACGGGTGCGACCCTGCCGACGCCACACAGCGCGCGGTGAACGACGAGACGTTGAGCTCGTGATCGGCGCAGAGAATGAGGGCACTGCGCAGGAGATCGACGCCGCGGCCCTTCACATCCCACGTCTTCGCGAGCCCCCGGTCGATGGTTGGTGCCGATGCCCGGGACAGTCTGGCGGTTCGCGTCAGAAGATGCACGATCCGCCAGCCGGTGTGCGCGACGCTGCCGGCACGAAGATCGAACGCGGCGGGATCTCGGAGCGACGCAGCGGCCAGCACGGCCTGCGCGCGTGCGATGAATGCGAGAGCCCGATCGGGGTGAAACGCCGCATCGCCGAGTCGAGAGGCGGCCTGGGCAAACGGCGCTTCGAACCCGCCGGTCCAGATGAGCGACGCGATGTCGGCGATCGATCGCGTCCGCGACAGTTCCACCGCATCGTGCCCGCGGTAATACAGCCTGCGCCCGTCGATGAAGGCGATCGACGACTCGAGGACCGGCAGTCCCCATTGCAGCGACCGGGCAGCCGCCTGGTCGGGATCGCGCCGGGCCTCGGCCCGGCGGCGGAGCCGCTCGATGTCGTCACGCGAGTACAGGCGCTCGCGCGACGGTCCGGCCGTCGCCTGCGATCGGATGAACCCGCGACTGACGTAGGCATAGAGCGTGGCGCGGCTCACGCGCAGCAGGCGCGACGCATCAGTCGCGCCAATCCAGGAATGATCGGCGCTCATATTGATTGATCAATCAACGTTGACACAATCATACATGAGCGCTACGGTGATCGTATGGCGCAGAGTGGGTTGGAAGGGGTGGTCGCGGCAACCACGCGACTCAGTCATGTCGATGGCGAACGCGGCGAGCTCGTCATCGCCGGGTTTCCCGTCGGCGAGCTGGCCGCGCACGCCACGTTCGAGGAAACCACCTGGTTGCTGTGGCACGGTGATCTGCCGTCCGCGCCGCAGCTCGAGTCTTTCAGTGCGACGCTCGCGGCTGCCCGGGCGCTGCCACCGGCAACCGTCAACTTGTTGCGCGACTGCGCGCGCGCCAGTCTCGATCCCATGGACGCGTTGCGTGCGGCAGCGGGAACGATTTCGCTCCGCGGCGACGATCCCGTGACCATCGTCGCCGTGTTCCCGACGATTGTTGCTACCTACTGGCGCCTGCAACGCGGGCGGGAGCTGATTGCTCCGCGGCCGGATCTCGGCCATGCCGCCAACTTCCTCTACCTGCTTCGCGGGGAAGTCCCGGATCCGGAGATCGTGCGCGGACTCGAGACCTACTTGAACACGGTCGTCGACCACGGGCTCAATGCCTCGACGTTCACGGCACGCGTGATTACGTCGACCGGATCGGATCTCGTGTCGGCGGTGGTCGGCGCGCTCGGTGCGCTGAAAGGACCGCTGCACGGCGGAGCGCCCGGGCCGGCGCTCGACATGGTGTTCGAGATTGGCGATGTCGCTCGCGCCGAGCCAATCCTGCGGCGGAAGATCGAGAGCGGCGAAAAACTGATGGGATTCGGTCACCGTGTCTACAAGGTGCGCGACCCTCGCGCCGATGTGCTCGCTGTTGCGGCTGAGCGTATGTACACGCGGGCAGGCGATATGTCGCTTTACACGCTGGCACGTGCGGTGGAATCCACGGCGATCCGTTTGCTGGAGGAGTACAAACCCGGCCGCCGGTTGCAGACGAATGTCGAGTTCTATACTGCGCTGTTGCTCCACGGCCTCGGCCTTGAGGTGTCGCTCTTTACCCCGACGTTTGCCATCAGTCGGGTAAGCGGATGGATTGCGCACGCGCTCGAGCAGAGGGCCGCCAATCGCATCATCCGGCCACAATCGGAATATTCAGGCCCACGCAATCGCCAGTGGATCCCGGTGGTACAGCGCCTCACAGTCGGACAGCAGGTCTGAAACGCCGTGCCCCGGTGTAATTCCTCCTCGATCTCCGGTTAAAACCCGATTCCCTGCCGGTACCAACCTGTCACCATCCATGCCTGAGGAGCGCTCCGCGGAGCGCGTCGCATGGAGACGATGGAAGCTGAAGTACGGGTGCGGATCCAGTGTCTCGCCGATATCGTGGTTGCGCGTCAACAGGGCCGCGCGCTGGCCGCGCAACTCGGGTTCTCGAACAGTCACCTCACGATTATCGCGACCGCTATCTCTGAAAGCGCGAGGAACATCGTGGAGTACGCCACCGAGGGAGAGGTGATCTTGACGTTGGTCAACAAAGGCGACAGTCGCGGCATCGAGGTCATGGTCATCGACCATGGGCCAGGCATTGCGGATCTCGCCACTGTGCTGCAGGACGGCCACCCCAGCAGTTCAAGCCTCGGAATGGGGCTGCGCGGCTCGCGGCGGCTGATGGATGAATTCGAAATTGCGTCCGAGGTGGGCAAGGGCACCGTCGTGACGATGAAGAAATGGGTGGTCTGAGCGTGGAGGCCCTATTGACCGACCCACTCACGAGTCGCGAGCGTGAGGTGCTCCATTTGATCGCGGACAGTAAAACGACGAAGGAAATTGCGGTCATTCTCGGCGTGAGTGCGAAGACCGCGGATTCTCACCGTACGAAGATCATGGAGAAGCTCGGTATTCATTCCCTCGCGGGATTGGTGCGCTACGCCATCCGCGTGGGTATCGTTCAGCCGTGATCTGTGCTTGTTCGAGAGGCCTTTCGTCACATGCGGGCGTTGCCCGCAGAGCGTTGTCTCCATGGCTGCGCAGAGAATGCTGTTCGCGCGTCGATACCGGGCGGCGTTGCTCGACTATTTGCTCGGCAGTGACGAGGCCGGACTCGTCCGTGCCTACGATCTCGGCAGAGCGGCCATGCGCGAGGGACTGGGCCTGCTCGAAGTCGTGCGCGTCCATCATGCGACGACACGCACCATTGTGGGCTCCGCCCGCGACGTCGACGGCGTGCTGAAAACCCTCGACGGCGCTGGGGAGTTCCTCATGGAAGCGCTGTCACCATTCGAAATGGCGTACCGCGGCTACGTGGCGTCGCTCGAAGGTGTTGATGTCCGCCGCCCTATCCCTCATCGCGGCGACCGGCCCAAACGCTAGCACGGCCATTCGATCTCTCCATCAGGAATTTACCTGGTACCGATCTACGAGCTTTGGGCAACGAGTCGGAGGGAATGACCGGATTCCAGGTAGCGGCTCGATCCCTGAGAATGGCCCGGTCTGTAGTTCGGAGCGACAGAGGTTCGTGCCGCTCTCGTTCGTGTCGTCCGGTGATGACCACCGGCGCCGGTCGGCGAACACGCGGTTGGCTGGGAAGTCCTTGGCACCGAAGGGGGCGGAGCCCGTGCGCGTATCACTTCATGAGGTTTCGAAGACTCCACCGGTTGCGGCGCCCGCCGAACCGACTTCGGAATCCTGGTACGCAGTCTGGACCCATAGTCATTGCGAGCAGCTCGTCCGCGATCAGTTGGTGCGCACGGGCTTTCGCGCGTTCCTACCGACCGTTGACGTGTGGTCACGGCGGCGCGGGGTGCGACGCCTGATCGACGTGCCGATGTTTCCCGGCTACCTGTTCCTTCGTCACGCCATCGATAAGAAGTCGTACTGCGAAGTGAGTCGGGTTCGCGGCGTGGTGCGCGTGCTGGGAGAGCGATGGGACTGCCTGGCGCGCATTCCCGATGAAGAGATTCAGTCGATCGAACGCATCGAGATGGCGCGGGAACCGGTACTTCCGTATCCCTACCTGAAGGAGGGGCGGCGCGCACGCATCGTCGCCGGTCCCCTCGCGGGCCTCGAAGGCATTCTCGTCAAGTCGAGACTGGACAAGGGTCTCCTCGTGCTCTCGGTGCATCTGCTTCAGCGGAGCGTCGCCATGTCGGTTGACGCAACGGCGGTGGCGCCCGCATAGCGGACGCCGCTCCGGGGACGGGTTTCATGACTATCGACTTCCGAACTGCGGGGCGTGACGTTCTCGCGATTGCGATTGCCGCAATATTGTTCGTGCCTGGGACGGCGCAGGCTCAGGGCCAGACGTACGGCCGAGTGTCGGGATCGATCGAGCAACTTTATGACAGCAATCTGTTCGCAGCGCCGGAGAACTCCCCGTTTGCCACGCCGCAATCCGACTGGATCACACGTCTTGGCCCGCTGTTCGAAGCCGGCTACGAGTCACAGCCACTCAATGTGAAAGTCTCCTACGGCTTCGATGCCGAAAAGTATCAGGACCTCGTCGAGCTGGACGACGCCTTCGCCAGACAGAACGCTGCCACGTCGCTCAATTATCGTAGGCAAACGTTCGCCGCCGAGCTCACTGGCGAGTTCGTGAGAACACAGTCACCCACCGATCTGAATGTCGAGACACTTCGCTTCGTCGGGCGATCGCCCGCCCAGCGCATTGCCTCGAGCGAGGCATTCACCTTCAATCTTTCGCCCGTGACGAAGCTCACACTCGCTCACCTCTTTAATCGTGACAGCCTGGTCGGGGCCGAGACGAGCGCCGCAAACGAAGCTCGCGTTGGTCTCGCGCGCCAATTGAGCGGCCGGACCACGGTCCGCGGCGACTACAAGCTCGGCTACACCGACTTCAGCAATGGCAGGGAGGAGCGATTCCATGTGGGGACGGTTGGCTTGGCGCATGCATTGACGTCGATGCTTGACTTCGAGGTCAACGGCGGCGTGCGCTCGACGTTGGGTGACATCGATCCTGAACTCTCGGCGCAGATGAGACAGCGAATGCAGCACGGCGGGGTCGCAGTGCGATATGTCCAGACACGCGAGACCACTATCGGCGGGGGCGCCTCGCTCCAGGTTCGCCGTGTGAGTGGAGAGGTCAATTACACTCCAACTCGTGCAATTGCGTTCACCGTTACGCCCGCACGTGCCAGCAGTGGCGGGACATTGAGCCGCGACGTGGTTTACATCGTAGACATCCAGACGAAAATTCGCGCCACGCGGCGCTGGTCAATCCTGGCGCTGGGCCGAGCCGGCCAGCAGGAACGAAGCGTGGATCGAACGCTACCCACAGCGGCAAATGACGTGATCAACTATCGAATCGTCTCACTCAAGACGGTTGTGACACTGGGAGCATTGGAGCGCGAACGTGAAGATGCTGAGACTGAAACCCGGTAGCGGGAAGCGCCCTACCTCATGGCCACGGCACCAGCGAATTCTCGTCATCGGCAAGACTCCGCTCGGTGAACACGTCATTCGCGAGATCGAGAGTCGCCCCGCGCTCGGTGTCGTGGTCGGTGTGCTGGACGACGGCGTGTCAGCGGCCGTCGATTCAGAAGAGTCGTTGCGAGTCCGGGAAATCGCCCGTCTGACTGCCGTCATCGACGAGCTGCGCCCAGACCATATCGTCCTGGCGCTCATCGAGCGTCGAAACCGAACACCCCTGATGCAGGCGCTGCTCACGTCGGCTTTTGCGCGTGGCATTACGATCGAGAACGGCGCCGATTGCTACGAGCGACTCACGGGCAAGCTGGCGCTCGAATCGTGGACGCCCATGAGCGTCCTGTTCTCGGGGCAGCTTCGGCCCTCTCGCGCACAGCAGATAATGGCCCGCGTCATCAGCCTCGCCGTTGCGATCGTCGCGCTCGTGGCGTTGCTGCCCTTCTTGCTCATCATCGCGCTCGCCATCAAGCTCGACTCGCGTGGCCCGGTCCTGTTCATCCAAGAACGAATCGGCGCACACGGCCGCCCTTTTAGGTTGTTCAAGTTCCGATCGATGCATGACGGTCCCGGCCGCCGGTCCGAGTGGGAACAGGACAACCGTGATCAGGTGACTCGCGTCGGCAGGTGGCTGCGGGCGTTCCGTCTCGACGAGCTGCCGCAGCTCCTCAACATCCTCCGTGGAGAGATGAATCTCGTGGGGCCGCGTCCTCACCCGACTTCGAACCTGGAGCTCTTCACGCTGGTCGCGCGCAACCTGAACGAGCTCACCGGCGCTGCCATCAGTTGCTACGCGCTTCGCACATCCGTGCTGCCCGGGATCACCGGTTGGGCGCAGGTGCGCTATCGGTACGCCAACAATCTCGAAGAAGAGATTGAGAAGCTCAGATACGACCTGTACTACATCAAGCACATGTCGTCGTGGCTCGATCTGCTCATCATGTTCGAGACGCTGAAAGTGATTTGCCGCTATCAGGCAGAACCGCCCACGGCGACGGTGGTGACAGTAGCCGAACCCGAACACCCCGCCGTTCCGGCGCGACAGGGGGAGGCGAGGTCCGCGACCAGCGTGCGCTTTGGCCATACGGGGGAAGCATGACGATTCTCACCAGACTCTCAAGTCTCGGGCTGCTCCTGACCATCGTCTCGCCTTGCCAGGCGGGCCAGCAGCAACGCACTGGTACCACCACCGCGTTTCCTGCTGAAAGCGGCAAGGGACAACCCGCCGGAGAAACGACGACGCGGCCCAAGCCGGCGGTCACCGACGATCGCAACGTACCTCGCGATTACGTCATCGGTCCGAGCGACGTCATCGAAATCGCTGTGTGGAACAACGACGCCGTGTCGAGAACGGTGCCCGTTCGGCCGGATGGCAAAATCTCGCTCCAGCTCGTTAACGACGTGCAGGCCGCCGGTATGACCCCGATGCAGCTGCGGGATGCGCTGACCAAGGCGCTGACCGCCTACGTGCAAAACCCCGAAGTGTCGGTGATTGTGCGCGAGGTGCACAGCTTCAAGGTGTCGGTCATGGGAGAGGTGAAAGAGCCTGGCCGGTACGATCTGACTGGCCGAGTCACCGTGCTCGATGTCCTCGCGATGGCCAAGGGGCTCACGCAGTACGCCGACAAGAACAAGATTGCCATTCTGCGGCGCGAGCAGAGTGGTGCGACGCGGTCGATCCCGGTCGACTATCAGCGGCTCGTGTCGAATGATTCGATCAACGGCCGCGATAATTTCCTCGTACAGCCAGACGACATCGTCGTAGTGCGGTAGCCATGACAGACGATCTTGATATCAGTGAGGACACTCACCCGCAACCCCAACTCGGGATGGACTTCGTCTCAGAAGTCTGGCACCGGCGCAAACGACTCTTTGTTTGGGTCTTGAGCGCTGTGCTCCTGGCCGCCGCGATCATCGCGAGCTCGCTGCCCGATCTCTACCGGGCCTCGGCCAAGGTCATCG
The DNA here is from genome assembly GCA_035649635.1 of Vicinamibacterales bacterium. Taxonomy (GTDB): domain Bacteria; phylum Acidobacteriota; class Vicinamibacteria; order Vicinamibacterales; family UBA2999; genus Gp6-AA40. The sequence goes on from DASRJE010000153.1 coordinate 21,120, forward strand.
TCGATCGACAGGAAGTGTCCGAGGCGTTCGTCGAGCCCTCGGTGACTGCCGATCTCGAAACTCGAATCCAGACGATCGATCAGCGCGTACGCGGCCGTGCCACCCTCTCGAAAGTGATCTTCAGCAAGAACCTCTACCCGGAGCTTCGCAACGTCGCACCGATTGAGGGCGTTGTCGAACGGTTCAAAAGGGACTTCACTCTCAAGCTCGAAGGCGTGGGCGACACGAACGGCCGCAGCGCAACGATCGCCTTCACAATCACCTATGGCGGTCGCGACCCTGCCTTGGTTGCCGACGTCGCCAATACGCTGGCGGGCCTCTACGTCGACGAGAACACGAAAAGCCGCAAACGCCAGGCGATCGTGACCGCCGAGTTCCTGGAAAAAGAAGTCGAGAGTGCCCGGCAGGCGATGGACACCTCCGATCGCCGAGCCAGTGAGTTCGCGAGGAATAACGTGGACGTGTTGCCGCAGCAGGTCGAGGTCAACATGGCTGCGCTCAATCGGGTCAACGATAACCTTCGCCAGAACGGAGAATATCAGCTTCGAGCGATGGAACGCCGCGAGCGGATCGAGAAGGAACTGGCCGAGTCGGCGCTCACGGGAACGGCAACGTCTGAAGAAGCCATCGAGGCGCGACTGGAGAAACTCAAGGGCGATTTGGCTGATTTGCGTAGGAACTACAGTGACAAGCACCCCGATGTCATCCGCATGACCCAGGAAATTGCCGCGCTTGAGCAACGTGCGGCGAATGCGCCGCCCAAGTCCAATTCGACGGCCGCTCCGAGCACGTCACGAAGCTCTTTGGTTCGTGTGCTCGCGGAAGTCGACAATCAGCTCAAGTCGTTGAAAGAGGAAGAGACAAGGCTGCGACAGCAAGGCGCCTCGTACGAAACCCGCGTCGAGAGCGCCCCGAGGCGAATGACGGAGATCGGCCGGCTGGCGCGAGGCGGCGATTCGGCACGGGAGCGGTATCAATCGCTGTTGAAGCGGTACGAAGCCGCCCGGGTCGCGACCAACCTGGAGGACCGCGAGGACCTCGAGCAGTTCCGCATCCTCGATGCGGCCGTCGTGCCACAGGGTCCCTCGATGCCCAATCGGATGCTCATCGTCGGTCTAGGGTTCTTCGTCGCGCTGGGGGCCGCGGCCGCAGCGGTTGTCGCGGCCGAGAAGCTCGACACGACATTCCATTCACCAAGCGGTCTCAGCTCGGTCGTCAACGTGCCGGTGCTGGCGTCGATTCGGATCGTTCCGACGCGCCGAACGACGTTCCGCAGGAAGGTCAAGGGCTTGCTCACCACGGGCGCGGCGCTCGTCGTTCTCACGCTGATTGCGGCGGCGTCGTACTACATTGCTTCTGGCAATGAGGATCTGGTTCGCATGATCTCGCGGGGTGGCGCGTAATGGCGGCCTGGGCACGTCCGAAAGGAAATGAGGCGACGGTGCGTGAGCGAACCCGCATCGCGGAGGAACTCGTCAGCTTCGGAGCGCCGAATACGGCGCCGGCAGACCAGTACCGCATCCTGCGTCAGAGCGTGGAACAATTCGCGCGCGGCGGCGCCCGTGTCTTCGCCATCACCAGCGCCGGGCCGGGAGAGGGCAAGACGGTCACGACGCTGAATCTCGCGGGTGCGCTCGCGCAGTCGCGAGCCACGAACGTGCTCGTCGTCGACGTCGATTTTCATCGGCCTTCCGTGACCAAGTACCTCGGGCTTCCGGCGCGTCTCCCGGGACTTGCGGAGTCCATCGTCGATGAAAGCGCCGACGTGACGCGGTTGGTGCGACGGCTCGAGTCGCTGGGTATTTCGGTCCTGCCCACGGGTGTGCCCCAGGTCGCGCCCTACGAGTTGCTGACATCGCCAAGGCTCGAGGTCGTGATGGCGGAGATGCGTCGTCTCTACGACTACGTGCTGGTGGACACGCCACCGCTGCTCTCGGTCGCCGACTGCCGAATGCTGTCATCCCTGATCGATGGTTTCATTGTCGTTGTTGCGGCCAACAGGACACCTCGCCGAGCCCTGGTGGACGCATTGAAAATCATCGACCCCGCCAAGGTCCTTGGCGTCGTGCTCAACGGGGACGATCGGCCCCAGGGCCCTTACTACCGGTACGAGGCCTACGCTACCTCTGACGCCACTCCACGAGGCAGTCGGAAGCGCTGAATCCTGCGGTCGCGGCACCGACCGTGCCGCGAGACTGACGATGAGAATTGGTCGCACGCTCCCCCCGGCAGCAGCCCTATTGGACTGGCGGGATCTGGGTCACGCCGTCGTTGCGATGTGGTCGCCAGATCGAACAGTTCAAGTGCGCGAAGACGAGATCAAGAAGCATTTCGGCGTGCCGTACGCATGTCTGGTGTCTTCAGGAACAGCCGCGTTGACGTTGGCGCTCATCGCGCTGAGAGACTTGTCGGAACGGACCGACGTCATCATCCCGGCGTTCACGTGTTACTCGGTGCCGGCCGCCGTTCTGGCAGCCGGGTTGCGGCCAGTCCTGTGCGATGTCGAGCCGTCGACTTTCGACTACGACCACGCCCGGCTTCAGCAGACGCTCTCCGACAACACGCTCTGCGTCGTTGCCCATCATCTGTTCGGTGTGCCAGCGGACATCGAACGCCTTCGTGCGCTGTGCCATGCGCGCGGCATCTTCCTGGTCGAAGACGCCGCTCAGGCGATGGGCATCAAAGTCGACGGTGAATACGTCGGCACGAAGGGTGACGTTGGCATCTTCAGCTTCGGCCGCGGCAAGAACGTCACCTCCGGATCTGGGGGAGTCATCATCGCCCAGCGGAATTCCATTGCGGAAGCGCTCGACCGGCGGTGTGGCTGTCTCGAAGACCCGTCGCGCATACAGGTGTGGGCGGAGCTGTTTCGCTCGATGGTGATGACCGCGTTCATCAGACCGAGCCTGTACTGGTTTCCAGCGGCGATGCCGTTTCTCCGGCTCGGTGAAACGATCTATCCGCGAAAAGTGGCCCTGCATCGTCTCTCGGGGATGCAGGCAGGTCTGCTTCACGGCTGGCGAGAGCGCCTCCACCAATCGAACCAGATTCGATCCGAGAACGCGACCGATCTTACACTGCGATTGTCACTGAATCCGCCGCGAGGGCAGTCGCATCCCTATCTCCGGTTGCCGCTCCTCGCGCCGACGCCGCGCGAAAAGAAACGCATCTTCGAGATGTCACGCAAGCAAGGGCTGGGAATGAGCGTTGCGTATCCAGCCACGATCAATGAGGTCCCTGAGCTCAAGGGTCATTTCGATGGCGGCCGGTATCCCGGCGCCACGAAGCTTGCCCAGCAGCTCCTGACGATCCCGACGCATCACTGGGTAGAGGAGCGTGACCGGAAAGCGCTCACCAACTGCCTTGCCACAACCATGCGCGCGGCGCCGCCCACGCCTACGCAGGACGAGCGGAGGACCTCTTCGGTCGAACCAGTCAAGGTCCCTGCCCTCGAAAGGTCGGCGGCAGACTTGGCTGGCCGAAGTCTTTTGGCGCGCTCCGCGCGCCCGGAACCGCTATCCGGGCCACCACGAGTAGAAAGTTCACGCAGCGAGCCGCATAGCAGTCCGATTCATCATGGCTGAAGTCACGTTCTGGATGTCGGTGACGCTGATCCTTTATGCCTACGCTGGCTACGCGCTCGCCCTGTTGGCGCTCTCGCGAATCCGCAATCGCCGAGTACTCAAGGGAACCAGCAGACCTCGGGTCTCTTTCATCATCGCGGCTCACAACGAAGAGCAGCGTATTCGCGACAAGATCCTCAACACACTCGCGCAGGACTACCCGACTGAGTTGCTCGAGATCATCGTCGCCTCTGACTGCTCGACCGACCGCACCGACGAGATCGTCGGCGAGTTCGCCGGCCGTGTGCGTCTTGTTCGGGCAGCGGAACGGCGCGGGAAAGAAGCGGCGCAACATCTCGCCGTCCTTGCGGCAGGTGGAGAGATCCTCGTCTTCTCGGACTCTGCCACCGCGCTGGCCCCTCACGGCGTCTCATCCATCGTGAAGAACTTCTCCGATCCGTCGGTGGGTTGTGTCAGCAGCATTGACCGTTGCATCGACGAGCGAGGGACGGTGAGCGGGGAGGGTGCCTACGTCAGATATGAAATGTTGGTCCGTGAGCTCGAGACACGCGTTGAAACGCTTGTGGGACTGAGCGGATCCTTTTTTGCGGCACGCCGCGTTGTCTGTCAACGCTGGTCCGTCGACCGGCAGAGCGACTTCAACACGCTTCTCAACTCGGTCGAACTGGGATTGCGTGGCGTGCTGGATCCCGACAGCGTCGGCTATTACAGGACGATTTCAAACCCCTCCAGGGAGTTTGGGCGCAAGGTGAGAACCGTGGTGAGAGGGATCGCGGTGCTTGCCCCCAATCTCCGTTACCTGAACCCTTTCAGATTCGGGCTTTTCGCCTGGGAGCTCGCCAGCCACAAAATATGCCGCTGGCTTGTCCCGTTCGCGATGGTAGCAGCGTTCATGACCAACCTGCTGCTTGCGTCGCGATCACGGTTCTATCAGGTGACGCTCTTCCTGCAGGCGGGGTTCTATCTGGCTGCGCTGGTCGGTCTCCGAACCGACGCACGTATTCTGCGGCTCCCATCATTCCTGTGCGTAGCCAACCTTGCCGTGCTCATGGCGTGGCTGCGATTCGCGCGTGGCGAGCGGATTGCAAAGTGGAGTCCTTCCAGCCGCATCTCGACGCTGCCGCCAACCAGCGCCCACTAACCAACCAGCCAGGAAGCTTCGCCCGTTGGCTGGTGGCTGCCCTTCTCCTGGCGCGCTCCGCGCGCCGGGGACCGCAATGCGAGCGGGACCGAAGGCGAAATCACGCAACGAACCGCATTGCGGTCTCTCAGCAAGGATGCACGGGTGATCACTAACGTATTGAGCGTGGACGTAGAGGAGTATTACCATGCCGAGATCTTCCGGCGGGCGCTCAATGGCAACGGCCCTCACGGATTCGAGAGCCGGGTCGAGCAGAGCACCGATCGCCTGCTCGAGCTGATGCGCGAACATGGCGCCCGCGCCACGTTCTTCGTGCTGGGCGAGATCGCGAAACGACACCCTGCGTTGCTTCGACGCCTTGCGGCCGAGCGGCATGAGATTGCGTGCCATAGCGATCAACACGACAACGTCTGGCGTCAGTCGCCCGACGAATTCAGAGCAGACATCAGACGCGCGAAGCGGCGCATCGAGGACGCGGTCGGTCAGGCCGTGATCGGCTACCGTGCGCCGAACTTCTCGATCGGGCGCGCCCAACAGCCCTGGGCGTATCCGATTCTCGTCGAGGAGGGCTTTCGCTACGACTCGAGCGTGTTTCCGATCGTGCACGACCGCTACGGGCAGCCGGACGCGCCGCGCTTTGCGCACGAGGTCTGGAGAGACAGCACGGGGGGACTCCTCGAGTTCCCCATCAGCACGGTTCGCCTGGTCGGTATGAACTTCCCGATTGGTGGTGGCGGCTATTTCCGCCTGCTGCCGCTCGCCTTGACGATGCTCGGCATTCGTCACGTCAATGCCCGCGAGGGACGGCCCGTCATGTTCTACCTGCATCCCTGGGAACTCGATCCTGACCAGCCGCGCCAAGAGATGGCATGGCATCACCGGGTTCGTCACTACGCGGGTCTCGAGAAGCAAGTCGGCAAGCTCTCGACTCTTATGAGTCGCTTCTCTTTCGCTCCGGCCTGCGAGGTGCTGCAATTGGATGTTCCACCTCTCTTGCAGGACGCAACGCGCGCCGAACCTCGCCCGACGAGGGCCGAATGAACGCGATGCCAGGGCAACCCGTCGTCCGCGTCCTGGGGAATGAACAGGACGGCGAGCGAGTCTGGGAGCGAGTCGCCAATGGCCTGCCTCATTCGACTCTTGCGCACGCCGCCGAGTGGCGAACGGTCATCCGCCAGGCGTACGGCCATGAGCCGCTGTACCTGATTGCCGAGGATGGCGACGGACGAGCAGGTCTTCTGCCGTCATTTCTCGTCCGACGTCCCATGGTTGGGTCGGTGGCTGCGTCCATGCCGTTTCTCGACGCCGGCGGGCCATGTGCGGCCTCCGAGGCGCTCGCGCAGGCGCTCGTTCAACGTCTTCTGGCGGAGGCATCGCGAGTGAATGCCGCCGTGGTAGACATTCGATGCACCGAGCGACTCAGTCTCGAAAGTGTTCCACTGGCACACAAGGTGAATATGTCGCTCGCTCTTCCCGCCGATCCCGATCGGTTGTGGAAGCAGTTCGACGGCAGCGTCAGGAATCAAGTTCGCAAGGCGCAGCGAAGTGGCCTGTCGATTGAATTCGGCGGGGCGGAGAAGTTGGAAGACTTTCACGCCATCTTTGCAACACGCATGCATGACCTGGGGTCACCGGTGCATTCGAAACGCTTCTTCGATGCCGTTTTCAATGGGTTCGGCAGTCGCGCGCGCGTGGCGTTAGTGCGCAAAGGCGCCACACCCGTTGGCGGATTGATTGCACTCGCGCGTAACGACGTCATGACAGTGCCGTGGGCATCATGTCTGCCGGAGTACTTCTCGCTGTGCTCCAACATGCTGCTCTATTGGGAAACCATTCGAGCGGCGTGTCTCGACGGATACGGCCGGTTCGACTTCGGCCGATCGACGCGCGACTCTGGAACCTATCGCTTCAAGCGGCAATGGGGTGCGCTCGAGAGTCCCTTGTACTGGTACTCGATCTCTGCGGCTCCTCGAAACGACCGTCCGGCAGGAAAGAGCGCCGCGGCGGCTTGTCTTGTGGGTCTGTGGAAGCGTTTGCCGCTCGCGGTCACGCGTCGTCTCGGACCTCATGTGCGGAGGTACTTGATTCAATGACGCCTCGCGTGGCCTTCATCGGTGCAGGCCAGATGGCCCGTCATCACGCAGAGGCGGTCCGGCGACTGTCTGTGCCTTCAACCGTTATGGGCGTGTACGATCCCGCGACGCGGCAAGCAGAGGCGTTCGCTGCGGCGAATGGCACGCGCGCGTTTCCGTCGCTGGACGCAATGCTCGGGTCGCGACCGGACATTGTCCACGTCTGCACGCCGCCCGCTTACCATTTCCAATCTGCTCATGCGGCGCTCGATGCGGGTGCGCACGTTTACGTCGAGAAGCCCTTTGCATTGACCGTCAACGACGCTCGCACACTGCTGACACTGGCACACTCGCGCGGGCGGCTGGTGTGCGCCGGTCATCAATTGCTGCACGACCCAGGATTCCAAATCCTGCTGGGGCGCCTTGGTGAGCTCGGCACGCTCCTTCATGCCGACAGCCACTTCACATTCAGGCCCGTCGGCGCGTCGTCGCGAACGAGCGCGGACGTGCTGGCGCAGCACCTCATCGACATCCTCCCGCACCCGCTCTACTCGCTCATCTCCGTAATGGAGCGCGCGATCTCCGACAGCGACACCGTCCATCTCGCATGGGCAGATGCGACCCCGACGTCGGTCCACGCGATTCTGCGCGCGGGAAACCCGCCTCCGCCGCAGGCTTCCCTGGGCGCCGAAGCGCCTCGCGCGAAGGCGGCGGCGAGGCCCGCCGAAGGACGCCTGGCGTGCGAAGGCGGCATGACCGGGCGGTTGTTCGTCAGCCTGCGTGCAAGGCCAATTGCCTCGTCACTCACGCTGACCGGCACGGACGGATCGTTGAGCTGCGACTTCATGCGCTCGATCGTCGTCGGTTCGCCGAATCCCGGCACCGAACTGCTCGAAAAAGTCTTCACGCCGATCGTCGAGGGAGGGCAACTGATTTCGCGAACGACGGCGAGCACGGCGCGCCGTTTGCGGTCAGGCATCGGCTATCCCGGCCTCTCGGAGTTGCTGGGGTCGTTCTACGAAGCCGTCGCCCGAGGCCACGCGTCTCCTCTGACCAGCCGCCACCTCATTCGTGTGAGCGAGGTGTTCGAGGCGCTGGTAGCGCGGATTGACGCGACAGTGGCCCGCTCAGCGACCGGTCGATCTCTTGTGCCTGTTGCCGCGCGGAAACCTCGCATCGTGGTGACCGGGGCGCGCGGCTTTCTCGGCGCCGAGCTGGCGCGTGCCCTGGGTCCGGTACGAGGCATCGGGCGTGGTGCCAGGCCAGAGGACGCAAATATCAGCGAGTGGGTCACCGCCGATCTAAGCCGAGGTCTGTCGCCTGAGGCGCTCAGCGGCGCCGACATCGTCGTGCACGCAGCGGCCGAAACGTCCGGCGGATACGACGACCATCGTCGAAACACGATCGCAGCGACCAGGCATCTTCTCCACGCGATGAACGCGGCTGGTGTTCGCAAGCTGCTGCTGGTGAGCAGCCTGTCGGTTCTCGAACCTCCACGCAGTCTGTGGGAACGGCAGAACGAACAGACCAAACGTCCATCACGTCCGAGAGCGTTCGGTCCTTACACCTGGGGCAAGTGTCTACAGGAGGCGCTCGTCGAACGCGAAGCGCCGAAGCTTGGCATCGCGGTGCGGATTGTTCGCCCTGGAGCACTGACTGACTCCAGCGAGCTCTCGTTGCCGGGCCTGATGGGACGCCGTCTTTTCGGCCGTTGGCATCTGGGGCTCGGCCGTCCCGCGCTGCCGATTGCGGTGTGCGACGTCGGGCGCTGCGCGGATGCCATCGCGTGGTGTGTCAGGAACTTTGACGAGGCGCCACACACCGTCCATCTCTTCGATCCAGAGCTGACCACGCGTGGCACATTCCTGGCGCACATTGCAGAGCGTGGATGGAATGGCCGGATGGTCTGGGTTCCCATCAGCGCCATCGCCTTTGGTCTGTCCACCGTCCGCACGCTGTTGTCGCTCCGCCACCTGCGCTGGCCGACGAAGCTGGCAGCGTGGTCGATCCTGCGCCCGAGGCGGTACGACCCCACCTTGACGAGCAGCGTTATGGAGCGATCCGGAGAATTCGCCAACGCGGAGCGTAAGGCCGGCTGAGATGAGAGTGTTCGTCACCGACGGCGATCAGCGCCCAGCGCTCGCCATCACGAGATCGCTCGGCCGGCGAGGCGTCGAAGTGATTGTGGGAGAAGCGCGATCGGCGAGCCTCGCGTCTTCGTCACGTTATGCGGCAGGTCATCGGACGTATCCGTCGCCGCATAACGAACCGCGAGCGTTCGATCGGTTCATGGATGACCTCGTCACGCGTGAGCGATTTGACGTCGTCATGCCCGTGACCGATGTGACCACGTACATGGTCGCGCGTCGACAGGACGAGCTCCGTCAGCACACTACGGTCGCGGCTCCGCCGTTCGATGCATTTGATTTCGTGTCGGACAAGAGCCGTCTGCTTCGACAAGCCGCGACGCGCGGCGTCTCGATTCCGCGCACGTTCTTTGTCGACGGCCCGGCCACTGTGCGACGAATCGTTTCGCATCTCGAGTATCCCGCTGTCATCAAGCCGTACAGGTCGAGAATACCCACTGAAAGCGGCTGGCTCTCGACGATGGTGCGATATGCCTCGAGCGAAAGCGAGCTCCTGCATCTGTACGACACCATCGACTATCTCGGGTCAACACCCTCGATGATTCAAGAGCGAGTGATTGGTCCCGGCACCGGTATCTTTCTCCTGTGCGATCACGGGCGCCTCCTCACGGCGTTTGCTCACCGCCGGCTTCGAGAAAAACCGCCGTCCGGGGGCGTCAGCGTGCTGTCCGAAAGCATCCCCGTCGACCGGTGTCTTCGCGATGAAGCAATGAGCCTGCTCGCGCCGCTTGGGTGGCACGGTGTGGCAATGGTGGAATACAAGCAAGATCGCCGGACCGGGCGCCACGTGCTCATGGAAGTGAACGGCCGGTTCTGGGGCTCGCTACAGCTGGCCGTCGATGCCGGAATCGACTTTCCCTATCTCTGCTATCGGCTGGCGTTGAGAGAGCCAGTCGATCTTCCACCGGCTTACACCGTCGGCATCAAGAGCCGCTGGCTGTTGGGTGACCTCGATCACTTGTTGATACGCCTGCGCGGCAGACGTCGCGAAGGGTTGCCCACGGAGTCGTCGCGGCTCCGCGCGCTCATCGACTTCCTCCGAAGTCCGAAACGCGGGTCGCAGGACGTATTTCGCCGCGATGATCCCCGCCCGATGTTTCACGAGCTGTGGCAATACCTCAGGACGTTATTCGGATCGAAAGCGATCCGCACTCTGGAGATAGACGGCGATAAGGGCAAGGCTCATGCGCTCTAACACTGTGCGGATTGGAGCATCACGCTGGGGTCACGACCCTGGCCTATGAGGCTCGCGAAGAAGGCGTACGTGAGCTCCAGCGCTCTGACATTTCCTGGCGACGTCGTTCCGCGATCCGTCGAGGCGTCGCGACGGATGCGAGTGTGTCACATCATGTCGGCCGACCTGTGGGCCGGCGCCGAAGTGCAGGTAGCGACCACGGCGACCTATCTGGTGAATGAGCCTGGCGTGCACCTGTCGGCCATCCTGCTGAACGAGGGACAGCTCGCTGCTGAACTGCGGCGACTGGGCGTGCCCGTCGCCGTCGTCGACGAGAGCCGGACGAATCCGCTCGGCATCGTGATCGCACTCGTGAGGTTTCTGAGGGAGCAGCGAATCGAGCTCGTTCACACACACCGATATAAGGACACGGTGCTCGGATTGATTGCGGCCCGGATCGCGGGTGTGCCGTACTCCGTGCGGACGATGCACGGCTTGCGTGAACCGATGACGGGTTGGGCGCATGTCAAGTTTGGCGTCTACGAAGCGCTGGAAAAAGCGGCGCTGCATTTTTGCGCGGACCAGGTCATCGCCGTGTCCGAGCACATGGCCGGGATCCTTCGACGCTCGGGATATCCCGCCGATCGAATTACGCACATTCACAACGGTATTGACGTTGGCGCCGTTCGATCGACGCGTCGCCCGGAGGATGTGCGGCGCGAGCTCGGGGTCGACCCCGAGGCATACCTCATCGGCACTGTGGGCCGCTTAACGCCTGTCAAGGGGCACTCGGGCTTTTTGCGTGCTGCCAGGCTCGTTCTCCACAAACAGCCGCGTGCAAAATTCCTGATCGTCGGCGACGGGCCATTGAGCGCCGAGTTGCGTGCGACGGCAGTCGCGCTGCGCATCGACGGCGCGTGCGTCTTCGCCGGGCACAGGACCGATGTCCACGACCTGTTGCCGGCGATGAATGTGTTCGTGTTGCCATCACTTTCAGAAGGCATTCCGATGGCGCTTCTCGAGGCGATGGCGCTGGTAGTTCCAGTCGTGGCCACCACAGTCGGTGGCGTGCCGGAGGTCGTCAGGCATCGGGTGAACGGGCTCCTCGTTCACTCAGGAGATGAGCGCGCGTTGGCCGACGCCTGCGCGGAGCTGACATTCGATCGAGATCTTGCCGAGCGGTTGGCGGCCAACGGCCGTCGAACGATTGAGGAGGCGTTTTCGGGCACCCGAAACTGTGAGGCGCTGACGCGCGTCTATCAAGAGGTGGCGTCCGTTCGAGATGCTGGTGATCCCGGTGTGACGACTCGTCGGACGAAGCGGCTTCAGGCGCCGGGGTTCGTCCCAAGCGTCATTCGTGCGCTGATCCAGCGCATCCTCCACCGGGTCGCCTGCGCGAGAGGACGACGCCGGATGGCGCAGATTCGGCGAAGGCCGGCGGGCGTGAACGCGGCCATCCGCTCGGCCCGAAGCGTGCTGATCGTGTGTCACGGCAACATCATCAGGAGCCCGTTTGCCGAGCGCCTGCTGCGGCGCGCCCTCGGATCGCGCAGCCGGCCCACGATCAGCTCTGCGGGCTTGTATGCGATTGCCGGAAACCCACCGCATCAGCACGCGCTATCGACCGCAATGTCCCGTGCGATCGACATGGATGGCCATACCGCTTCGCTTCTGTCGCGTGAACGGGTGGCGGCAAGCGATCTGATTCTGGTGATGGATGTGTGGCAGCTCGTGGAACTCCTGCGCCGCTTCCCGGAGGCTCGTCAGAAGACCTTTCTGTTCACGTGCCTCGCACCGAACGTTCCCCTGGAAGTCGAAGATCCCGTCAACGGCGATCGCGCGATGTTCGAGGCCTGTTTCGATCACATCGCACGAGCTGCCGCTCCGCTCGTCCACGCGATCAGAAGTCATGATCCGGCGTAACACACCGCGCGGACGGGCCCTGTGTCGCACTCCTTCGGTTCACGCGTGCCATGTTGCGTAACATCGGAAGTAATTGGCTCCTGATCATGGTCTCAATGGCAGCGACCTATTACCTCACGCCCTTCACCATCAAGACGCTCGGCCAGGACGGTTATGGCACCTGGACGCTCATTACGGCTCTGACCGGTCACATCACACTGCTCTCCCTCGGGGTGCCGGCTGCGTGCGTTCGCTATCTGTCCGAACACGTCGCGGCGAACGATTCACGCAGGATCACCGAGACGATCGGCAGCTGTGCCGGTTTGTATCTGGCGATTGGCTTGGCCGCCGCCGCTGCCGGCGCGGTACTGATGTTCGTGTTTCAGAGTTATCAGATTCCCAGCGCCTTCCAGTCGCAGGCTCCTCTTGCCTTCACTCTGATGGTGGTCACCGTCGCGACTGGCTTCATGGGATTTCTACCCGAAGGCATCCTGTTCGCCCACCACGATTTCGTACGCCGCAACATCGTCCGCCTCGTTGGCATCGCGGTGCGGGCGACGTTGACCTTTACCCTGCTTGCCGTCAACGCCTCGCTCGTGGTCCTGGCGGGAATTCAGTTCGCATGCCTGCTGCTGGACTTCGGTGTCTCATGGCTGTTGATTCGGCGTCGTTATCCGGCCGTGCGGATTGGCTTCAGCGGATTCAACCTCAGGATGGTCAAGAAGATTGTCTCGTTCGGCTTCTACGTACTGGTGTTCAACGCCGGCGCCCGGCTCAGTTTCGAGACCGCCGCCCTCGTCATTGGCGCCCTTCTCACCGTGAGCACCATCCCGTACTACGTGGTCGCCAATAGCCTCATGGTTTACCTGATGGAGTTCGTCATCGCCATTGAAGCGGTGATATCGCCGATGACGACGAAGCTGAACACGGAAGGGAGAGCCGAAGATATCAGAGAGATGTTCTTGAAGTGGTCGAAGGTCGCGGTGTCCCTCACGATCATGTCCGGCCTGTTTCTCATCGTGTTGGGACCGCGGTTCCTCAGTTGGTGGATCGATCCCTCGTACGAGGAGCCTTCAGGACAGGTCCTTCAGATATTGATGCTCTCCGGTCTCGCCTTCCTGCCCATTCGCGGTGTGGCTGTCCCGATCCTGATCGGGTTGGGAAAGCCGAGGCTGCCCGCTCTCGCCTTCTTGATTGCCGGTCTTGCAAACGTAACGCTGGGCGCCCTGCTCGCGCGTCCCTTCGGGCTCGTCGGGATCGCACTCGGCACCGCCATCCCCAACGCGATCTTCGCCCTCGTCGTGCTGGTTGTCGCGTGCCGCGAAGTTCAGGTGCCGCTGGGCCGCTGGGCCAAGTACGTCTTGCCGCGGGCGATGCTTGGAGCAGTCCCAGCGCTGGGGGTGTTGCTCTGGTTCCGGCTGTCACTGCAGGTCCGCAGTCTGCCCGGGCTGATTGCCGCAGCTGTCGCGATGGCTGTGGTCTTCGCATTTACGTGGGTATGGTTTGTGTATCGTGGCGATCCCTACGTCAACCTCAGGGCCCAACTACCTACAGTCCGCGCCTGGGTGCGAGCGTGATCGGCCTCCCAGCGACCAGCATCTGAAGATCATGTGTGGATTTGCAGGTGTCCTGAGCACGGCCGGCTTTTCGAGAGACGAGCTCGGCGATCACATCGATCGCATGACCGGGCCGATCGCCCATCGCGGGCCCGACGACAAGGGCACCTGGATCGACGAGCACGCCGGGGTGGCGTTTGGATTTCGGCGCCTGGCCATCATCGACGTGTCTCCGCTCGGCCATCAACCGATGACATCACCTTCAGGTCGATACGTCATCGTGTTCAACGGCGAGATCTACAACTTCAAGGAACTTCGGCGGGAGCTCGAGGGGAGCGGATTCCGTTTCCGGGGCGGGTCCGACACCGAGGTGATGCTCGCTGCTTTCGATCACTGGGGCGTGCGTGAGGGGCTTCGTCACCTGGTGGGCATGTTTGCCAGCGCCGTGTGGGACGTTCATCGCCGGGAGCTGCTGCTGGTACGTGACCGACTTGGCAAGAAGCCGTTGTATGTCTATCGCGAGCCCGGTCTGATCACATTTGGCTCGGAGCTGAAGGCCCTTGTCGCCGGTCCGTCGTTCGACCGCACGATCGATCGTACGGCGCTCGCATCGTACCTGCGATACTTGTACGTTCCAGCGCCAAGGAGCATTTTCGAGCGAGCAGTCAAAGTACCGCCGGCGCATTTGTTGGCAGTCTCGGACCCGAGGCTCCCGTTACCGAAGGCCGAACCGTACTGGTCGCTGCGTGAGGTCGCCGCCGATGGGCTCTTGCATCCATTCGACGGCTCACCAGCCGACGCCATCGACGCGCTCGATTCCCAGCTTGCCGACGCAGTCAGCCGCCGGATGTGCGCAGACGTACCTCTTGGCGCCTTACTGTCCGGCGGCATTGATTCGTCGACGGTCGTCGCCTTCATGCAGGAGGCGAGCAGCCGCCCGGTCAAGACCTACACCATCGGATTCAGCGAGGAGGAATTCGACGAAGCACGCCACGCGGCTCGTGTCGCGCAGCACCTCGGCACCGACCATACCGAGCTGATGCTCACCGGTGACGATGCGTGCGCGCTGGTACCGCGAATGCCTGACATCTTTGACGAACCGCTCGCCGATCCGTCGCAGTTGCCCACATTGCTCGTCTCGCAACTGGCTCGCCGGGAAGTCACGGTGGCGCTGTGTGGCGACGGTGGTGACGAGCTGTTTGGAGGCTACAACCGTTATGTCTACGGCACTCGCGTTCTGTCTCGGCTCGAGCGTGTGCCGCCGGGCATTCGGCGCCGCGTGGGCGCCGGTATTGGCCGCGTCTCTTCGACCACGTGGGATCGCATGCATCGGTTCACGGCCGCAGTGCTCCCGCACGTGCCGGCGGAGCACTTCGGCGAGCGCGTGCTCAAACTCGGTCACGTCATGAACGCGGAGTCGGTCGGCGACATGTACCGCTCGCTTCTGTCGGCCTGGCAGCATCCTGCGGACGTGGTCAGTGAGGAGCCGATCGGCTTCGATCAGAACGAGACGATCCTGAACGGCTGCGAGCCCGCGGACCTGCTCGATCGGATGATGCTGGCCGATCAACTCGTCTACCTGCCGGACGACCTGCTGGCCAAAGTCGATCGCGCGAGCATGGCGGTCAGCCTCGAGGTGCGTGCGCCGCTTCTCGATCATCGTGTCGTCGAGTTCTCGTGGCGCCTGCCGCGCGCACTCAAACTTCGCGACGGCGTCGGCAAATGGATCCTTCGGCAGGTGCTGTATCGACGCGTGCCGCAGACGCTCGTCGAACGGCCCAAGATGGGGTTTTCAGTCCCGATCGATCGCTGGTTGCGCGGGCCGCTGAAGCAATGGGCGAGTGAACTGCTGGCGCCGGACCAATTGGCCAGGACCGGACTCCTGAATCCGTCCGCCATCGTCGAGGGCTGGCGCGGGCTGCAATTGGGTCGTCCAGCGGGTGCCGCGCTGTGGGCCGTCATCATGTTCCAGGCCTGGAGGGAACGTTGGCAGGCCTGACCCGGCGGCCGCGTCTTCTCTTTCTCTGCCAGACGCTGCCGTATCCGCCAGACGGCGGGGTCTGGATCAGGACGTATCACGTACTTCGTCTGCTCGCCCGCGAGTTCGATGTCACGGCGCTTTGCTTCGAACGTGCGCGCGCATCCGCACACGGGGCCGCGCGCGACATCGTCAATGGTCGTGAAGGGCTGTCGCCGCTGGCGACGGTTGAAGTGTTTACGCTCCCGCACAAGCACAGTCGGGTGAGATTTGCCTGGGATCATCTGCGGAGCGCGATGTTCAACCACGTCTACACGCGGTACGTGTACGACTCGCGACCGTTCCGACGCCGGTTGCACGAGCTGCTCCGATCGCGTGACTTCGCGCTGGTCCACGTGGACAGCCTTGACCTCGCACAGTACCTTCCCGTGTGTCGCGATCTCCCGGTCGTCTGCGTGCATCATGACATCGAGTCGAATCTGCTGAGACGACGTGCCGCGCTCGATCGGCACTGGCTGCGTCGGGCGTACTTTCGGTATCAGGCACGGCTCATGGACGCCGTTGAACGACGGCACTGCGAGCGCGTCGCCTTGAATGTCACGTGTTCGGAGCACGATCGCTCGCTGCTGCTCACCAGGGCGCCTCGTTCACGTGCCGTCGTCGTGTCCAACGGCGTCGACGTCGACGCGTTTCGGCCGGTCGATCGCGATGGCTCGGGCGTTGCTTACGTGGGAGGCACGACGCCTTTTCCAAATCGGGACGCACTCGACTTCTTCTGCGGCGAGATCCTGCCGCGATTACGGGCCGGGGGAGCGCAGGGCCCGATTCACTGGATTGGCAGTGCGTCGTCGGAGGAGCAGCAGATCTATCGCGAGCGGTACGGCATGGACCTGACCGGGTACGTTGACGACGTTCGTCCTCTGATGGGTGATGCGGCGTGTCACGTTGTGCCACTACGAACTGGTGGCGGTACTCGATTGAAGATCCTCAACGCGTGGGCAATGGGAAAGGCCGTTGTCAGTACCTCCGTCGGATGCGAAGGCCTCGCTGCCGTGGACGGAGACAATATCCTGATTCGTAATCATCCGGGCGAGTTCGCCGCCGCCGTGCTCCAGGTACTCGGCAATCCGCAGTTGCGTCGTGACCTCGGGTCGCGCGGCCGCGCGACCGCAGAACGTCTCTACAGTTGGGAAGCCATCGGTCGGCCCATGCTTGACACCTATCTGGCAATTGCACGTGGACACATTCAGATTCCATCAGCCGCTGATTCCGCCGTCGGGCGGCAGCTCCACGCCTGACGCCTCGGCCGACGGGCTCACGCCTGCGGTTACGCGCGTCCGCTCGACACAAGCGAGCTGGGATCTACTGCTCATCTGTGTCGCCGGTTACATGCTGATGGCCGTAGGAAGAGTTCATCAGTTGTACCCGGTCTTGCAGATTCTGCGTCCGGCGGCTGTGTTTGGCTTCGGTGCCCTCGTGTTGTATCTGCTCGACGAGCGACGGTCGAGACAGCTTCATCGCCTGTGGGTTCCGACTACCGTTTGTCTGCTGGCGCTGTTGAGCTGGATTGTTGTGTCGATACCCACTTCGATCTACCGCGGCAACAGTTACAACCTGCTAGCCGATAACTTCATCAAAACGGTATTGATGTACGCCGTAATCGCCGGATCGGTACGCGGAAGCCGCGACGTCGAGCGACTGGCGTTTGTGTACTACCTTTCCGCCGTCATCTACGCGAGCGTCGTC
Organism: Vicinamibacterales bacterium; assembly: GCA_035649635.1. Lineage (GTDB taxonomy): Bacteria > Acidobacteriota > Vicinamibacteria > Vicinamibacterales > UBA2999 > Gp6-AA40. The sequence goes on from DASRJE010000153.1 coordinate 38,420, forward strand.
CTGACGCGATTCAACCTCGGAAGCGGCACCGATTGGCGATTGAATAACCTCTACTATTACGACGCGAACGACTTCGCGACGTTTGCCGTCAGTGCCATGCCGATCGGTCTTTACTTTGCACATGCCGGGCGGCGTTCGCTAACGAGGATTTTCTCGGCGATTGGGTTGGTGCTGCTGACGATGGTGTTGGTCTATTCCGGATCGCGCGGCGGCTTCCTTGCCGTTCTCGCGATGGGAGCGTACGTAGTGCTCAGGTACAACGCCATCGCTTTGCGCTGGCGCGTCTCGGCGTTTGTCGTGGTTGCGCTTGTGTTTCTCACGGTGGCGACTGGCGAGTATTGGCGACAGATGGCGACAATTGGTTCCGACACCGACTACAACCAGACCCAAGAGAGCGGCCGGATCCAGATCTGGTCGCGCGGCATTGGCTATATGCTCGACAATCCGCTGCTCGGTGTTGGGGCCAATAACTTCTCCACCGCCGAAGGCACACTGTCACCTCAGGCGACTCGTAACCAGTTTGGCCTCGGTGTCCGGTGGAGCGCTGCGCACAACAGCTTCGTGCAGATTGGCGCCGAGCTCGGCATCCCGGGTCTCCTTCTCTTCATCGCGCTCCTGGTATCAGCATTCGCAGCGTTGCTCGGGTCGGCGCGTCAGAGAAGAAGGAATCCGGCGTTTCGCGGCCGGGTGCTGGAGCTGAGGCAGGCGCTGACGGGGTCTCTCATCGGATTTGTCGTCGGTGCCTTCTTCTTATCGCTTGCGTATAACGAGATGTTGTACACGCTGCTCGCGCTCGCCGTCGGCATCGCAAAGATTTCGGCCGCGGCGGCTCCGGTTGCCAGGCGGGCAGGTCAATGATGAGCCCATCGCGCGCGCACGCCCGCCTTCGCGTGGCTCACCTGATCGAGTCGAGCGGTCCCGGTGGCGCCGAACGGGTCCTCGCCGATCTCGCGACCAGTTTCCAGGCTGCCAATACCGATAACGTCGTCTTTCTGCCTCGTGATGGGGAGGACTGGCTTCGACAGCAGTTCGCCGGATCGGGCGTCGCGATTGAGTACTTCAAGATCGATCGCCCGGTTTCTCCGCAGTCCGCTCGCGCACTTACAGATGCCTTCCGCAAACACCGGATCGATGTCGCGCACAGTCACGAGTTTTCGATGGCGGTCTACGGCGGCTGGGCCGCGTGGCGCGCGGGCATTCCTCACGTCATCACGATGCATGGAGGTCGTTACTACGCATCGCGCCTCCGCCGGCGCCTGGCGCTGCGAGCTGCCGTCACCTTGAGCGCGGCCACGGTCGCGGTCTCGAGCCCCCTTGCCCAGGCGATCAGTGACGACCTCGGGGTGAAGAGGTCGCGGATCCTGATGGTTCCAAACGGCGTTCGCTACGTCAACCCCGAACGCGTGACGCTGCGCGACGAGCTTGGCCTTCATGCGGACGATCGTCTGATCGTCGCAGTCGGCAATCTCTACCCGGTGAAAGGGCATCAGTATCTTGTTGACGCGCTGGCCCTCATCGCCTCGAAGTATCCACGGCTTCATGTCGCAATCGCCGGGCGCGGCGGGCTTGAAGAGATGCTGCGGTCGCGCGCCGCAGATCTCCATCTGAGGGATCGCGTTCATTTGCTCGGCCTCCGCTCGGACATCCCGGCAATTCTTGCTGCTGCCGACGTCTTTGCGCTTCCGTCGTTGTCAGAGGGCTTGCCGATTGCCCTCATCGAAGCGATGTTTGCCGCGCGCCCGATTGTCGCCACAGAAGTCGGCGAAGTCGGCGTGGCCCTCGATGGCGGACAGGCCGGTCTGCTGGTTGAGCCGGGAAATGTGAACGCACTCGCGGCTGCAGTGGACGGGCTCCTCGCGGAGCCGGCGCGTGCGGAGACGCTGGGCGAACGAGCGGCAGGCCGTGCGCGGACTCACTACAGCTTGTCCAGGATGGTTGCTCGATACGCAAACTTGTACGAACAGGCACTTGGCGCGACCGATGAGGCCTTGTCACGACTGTCGGCCGCTCCGGATGCCCTCGATGTACGCCGGGCGTGAATGCGCGCCAGCTCACCTCGCGGCGTGTTTCAAGGCCGACGTATGAGCATCGCTGCTCTCGTTTCTATCCTCGCGGCGTGCGGCTCGTCGCCGAACGCTCCTGGCGAGGTTCAGTCACCGGGTGCCTCGGGGGCTCTGTTCAGCGATGACTTCGAGTCGGACTCGCTCGCGGCATGGGAGGACGGGGTGGATCCCGCGCGTCACCGTATCGTGACGGATTCGTCTGCGCGATCCGGTAGGCGCTATCTGGCCGTCTCGTATCCGCTCGGTCGCGATGGCGGGTGGATGACCCACTTCATCAGACCGGGTGGCGACTCCTTATACGCAAGCGTCGACGTCCGCTTCCCGGAAAACTGGAAGGGCGGAACCAAGCTCCTTGGGTTCTACGGATCGCGCAGCGACGACCAATGGTCCGCGTTCGGCCGCGCCGGGATCTGCCCGAGCGGTTTTGATTTCTTTGCCGCGATGCTCATTTCCGAGCCGGCGTCCGGCATCGGCACGCGCTTCTACACCTACTATCCCGCGATGGCGCGAGAGCCGGATGGCGTCACCTGTTGGGGTCGATTCGGCGATGGCACGGAGCGCTACACACCGCCTCTGACGCTGAGCCCGGGTGAGTGGCACCGCATCGAGTTCTGGGCCCGCCTCAACACTCCAGGCCGCGCCGACGGCGAGCAGGCCTTCTGGATTGATGGCGCAGAGCGCGGACGATGGTCGGGCATTGCGTTCCGGCAGAGCGCCATCCTCCAAATGAACGCGCTGCAACTCAGTTTCAGTGTTAGCGATGGTGTGTCGCAGGCCCAGCAGCTTCATGTGGACAACGTCGTGGTCCGTCGTGCACGGCCATGACGCATCCGGCGCAAAGACGCTTTCGGAGATTTGTCGCGTGAGGATCCAACTTCTAACCGTCGCCAAACGTCGGCGCTTTCCGACAACTGAATGATGCGGCCCCTCAAGAACGTTCTCGGTCGTCTGGTCTTCGCGTCTGGTCTCGATGCCCTTCTGTTGGGAGGCGCCGGTGTCGTCGTGGCGTTCCATCGGGTGCACGAGGATCGCGACGTGTATGGCTTATCCGTCGATCGGCGCAGGTTTAGGCAGTATTGCGAGTTCTTCCGGCGACACTTTCGGGTCCTTCCCCTGGGAGAACTTGTCGCGAAGCTCGAGCGCGGCGAGCCGATCGACCGCCATCTCGCGATCACATTCGACGATGGATACCGTGACAATTTCGACAACGCCGTACCGGTGCTCGAAGAACTGTCGTTGCCCGCGACGTTCTTCGTCGTGAGTCAATGGATCGGCAGCAACGTCGTGCCGTGGTGGGATGCGCAGGGCACGCGGCACACGTGGATGACATGGGAGCAGGTCCGTGAGCTGCGGAAGCGTGGCTTCGCAGTTGGCAGCCACACGCGGACGCACTCTGATCTTGGCAGTATCACCGGGCCTTTCGCGCTCAAAGAGATTCTGGGCGGGCGCCTGGAGATCGAAGAACGTCTCGAGGAGCAGATCGATCTCTTCGCGTATCCCTACGGTGGTTCGCAGCACATGGCGAGCGCGAACCGCGAGCTGGTAAAAGCTGCCGGCTTCCGCTGCTGCTGTTCGTGCTACGGCGGCCTGACCGTGAGTGGGGACGATCCATTCAACTTGCACCGCATCGCCATTTCGCCGTGGTACAAGTCCCCGGAACAGTTCGGCCTTGAGCTCCTTCGAGGTATCAGACCGCCGTCTGTGTCGAAAATTCCATGCTGCGGAACATCGGAAGTAACTGGGCCGTAACGCTAGTCACAATCGCGGCGACCTACGTCCTCACGCCGTTCATCATCCACACGTTTGGACACGAGGGCTACGGCACGTGGACGTTGATCACGGCAATGACGGGCTACATGTCATTGCTGGCGCTCGGGGTTCCGATGGCCTGTGTGCGGTACCTGGCCGAGCATGTAGCTGTGCACGACACCCGGGCGATGAACCGGATGATCGGCAGCTGCACCGTTCTGTACCTCGCGATCGGCGTCGTCTCGCTCCTCATCGGAGCGGTCCTGACCGCCGTTCTCACGAGCATCTACGACATCCCGATCGAATTACGTTGGGAGGCGCGTTTCGCGTGCGCGGTGATGGTGCTGCAAGTCTCCTCAGGGTTCCTCGGGCTGCTCCCCGAGGGAATTCTGTTCGCACACCACGATTTCGTAACGCGCAACATCGTTCGCATCGGGGCCGTGATCCTCCGGCTTGGTCTCACCGTGGGGCTGCTCACGATCCAAGCGTCGCTGGTGCTGCTGGCGGCGGTACAGCTGGCGTGCCTCGTCTTCGATTTCTGTGTTTCGCTGATGCTGATTCATCGCAGGTACCCCGACGTGCGTATCCGGCTCGCGGATTTCGACTGGGCCATGGTGCGACAGATTTTTTCATTCAGCATGTACGTACTGCTGCTGAGTGCGGGCGCTCGGCTCAGCTTCGAAACTGATGCGCTGGTGATCGGCGCCTTCCTCGGCGTCGGGGCCATTCCGTTCTACGCGGTCGCGAATAGCCTCGTCATGTATCTGATGGACTTCATGGTGGCCATCGCGGCGGTCGTCGCGCCGATGGCTACCAAGCTCAACGCCGAAAGGCGGCGCGCCGACCTCACCGACATCTTTTTGAAATGGTCGAAGGTGTCGTTGTCGCTGAGCCTGGCCGCCGGCTTGTTTCTGATCGTGCTCGGTCCTCGATTCGTGGCTTGGTGGATCGGACCAGAATTCGAAGAGCCATCCGGTGTGGTGTTGCAGATCCTGATGGTCTCCAGCCTGGTCTTCCTGCCGGTCCGGGGAGTCGCGCAGCCGCTGATGATGGGGCTCGGCAAGCCGAAGGCGATAACCCTTGCATTCCTCGCGGCGGGCGTTGCGAACGTGGTGCTCAGCGTGATCATGGCGCGTCCATGGGGGCTCGCTGGAGTTGCCCTTGGCACCGCGATTCCCAATGTCGTTTTTTCCGTCTTTGTCCTGACCGTCGCTTGCCGCGAACTTGGCGTCGGTGTGCTGCGATTCGTGCGCTACGTCGTACTGCGGGCGGCGCTCGGAGCGGTTCCGCCTCTGGCTTTGCTGATTTGGTTCAAGTTCGGTATGGACGTCCAGAATCTCGGCGGTTTGGCATTGGCCGGCATCGCCATGCTGGCGATGTACGGCGTCACTTGGGTCTTGTTCGTTTATCGCGATGATCCCTACGTTGATCTAGCACCTCTGCTCATTCGGCTCCGTGCGTGGGGGCGAGCATGAAAGCACAAGGTAATCGCGATGGCTTCTAGAGCACACCTCCTCATGCGCGTGATAATCGACTGCGCATATCTGGTGAGGAGTCGAGTACCAGCCCGAAGCAAGATCCGGATTCTTGCCGAATATCTGTGGCTGACGCTAAGAGTCGTGCTGAGCACCGATTCGAAGCGGCCGGGGGCGGTTCGGCTGATGCGTTTTACGGTGCGGCACTTCGGCATCGGATCTGTTCAGTTCCTGTTCAGGGAAATCTTCGTCAGGAACGAGTACACCTTTCAGGCAACGAGCGATCGACCGGTCATTTTCGACTGCGGCGCAAACATCGGAATGGCCACGTTGTTCTTTAAGTGGCTCTATCCCGGTTGCGAGATTCACGCGTTCGAGCCCGACCCTGAAACCTTCCTCATCCTCTCCGAGAACGTTGCCCGTAATCATCTCACTGACGTTTCTCTGCATAACGTTGCCCTCGTGGCCAAACCGGGGCGCTTGGACCTGTTTGTCCCTGCGGGGCCTCCCGGGTCACCGTTGATGAGCACGCTTTCCGGCCGCAGCACTGGCGCCTGTGTACGCCGCTTGTCAGTGGAAGGAAAGCCGCTCTCCACGTATGTCGGTGGAGGAGAGGTCGACTTTCTCAAGATGGATGTAGAAGGTGCTGAAGAACCAGTGCTGCGCGAATTGGCATCCGCCGGGCGACTGAGGAAGATCAAAGAACTGGCGGTTGAATACCACCACAACATCGAAGGCAGCTTCGGAGGCTGTGGGTCCTTTCTTCAGCTCTTATCCGAATGCGGTTATCAGTACCAGCTCGACGCCACATGGGGCAATCACGACTCGTTCGGCACCTTTCAGGACATTCTGGTCCGCGCGCGTCGGGAGGCGCAGGTCGTGGTCCATCCTGGCGTACTGACCACATCCACTCACGCCGCTGTATGAGAATCCTGTTTCTCTGTGAAGGCGACGCGGAATCATGGGACTCGTGGTCCGGGATCTCGAAGAGTATCGTCGACTTCATTCGCGCCGCGGGCCACGACGTCCGTGTGGCGAACGTGGACGTCTGCGGTCCCGACCGCTGGGTGGCCGCGGCATCGACGTTCGCGCCAGTGCGACGTCGATGGGCAACCCGATATCACCTGGGCGCGGTGCCGTTCTGGCTGCGATCGCGACGGGCGTCTCGTCACATCGGAGCACACTGTGGGCAGATCGATGCCATTGTTCAAATCGGGTCGACCTTCGAGCCGAGCGGGCGTGGCGGCATCCCGTATTTCGTCTGCAGCGACTCGAACATTCGTGTCGCGCAGCAGGGCGCATCGTCAGGGTATAGCGACGCCACCCCGCTTACGCCTGCGGAGCTGGAGGGAATCGGACGAAGAGAAGCGCGCGTCTATCGAGGGGCGTCCGCGCTCTTCCCGCTAAGCGAGCGCCTTCGCCGGTCTTTCATTGAAGATTTCGGCATCCCGCCGGACCGAATCAAAGCGATCTACGCGGGACCGAACTTCGACGTCGCGCGCGTACCCGCACCTTCGCCGCGTCACGGTGAGCATCCGCCAACCGTGCTGTTCGTGGGCCGTCAGTACCACCGAAAAGGGGGCGACGTGCTCCTCGAGAGCTTTCGGAGGCTTCGAAAATGGCTTCCCGAGGCACGCTTGCTGATCGCCGGCCTGCCGCCAAGATACGTCGATGCACTTGGCGTGACGTGCCTGGGCGATCTCGACAAAGGCACGGATGCAGGGTGGCAAGCGCTGTTGGACGCGTACACGTCGGCGAACGTGTTCGCACTGCCGACGCGCTTCGAGCCCTTTGGGATCGCGTTCGTGGAAGCCATGCATTTTGGTCTGCCCTGCATCGGTCCACAGGCGTGGGCGGTTCCCGAAATCATAGCTGATGGTGAGACGGGGTTCACAGTTCCGGTCGATGACGTCGAGCGCCTCACCGACCGTCTGCTCGAACTCCTCACGCAACCAGACATGGCGCGTCGAATGGGTGAAGCTGGCCGCCGGCGTGCACATGAACTCTTTACGTGGCCTCGCGTCGTGAGCCGGATGCTGGACATCATGGCCCCTGTCGTGGAGGCGCGTCGCGACGCTCGCATCAGCACTCCGCTTGTGAGCGCCGCTCTGCCGCAATGAACGTCTGCAACGACCCGTTTCATAGCGATCGCCAGCGGTCTAGACACCGTTCGCCGCTCCACCGATTGCCGTCGGGCGGCGCGATCCTCTGTTTCCACAGCATCACGGCCCGGGGCGACGAGGAGTATGGCGACGCGCATCTCGCGCTCGATGACTTTGCCTTGTGTGTCCGCCTTGCGCGCCACTGGGGCGAATTCGTCCCGCTGAGCGAGTTGATCGCTCGGCATATCCGGGGCGAGTCCACAGCGGGTCTTCTCGCTGCAACCTTCGATGATGGCTATGCTGCGCTGCAAGGGGAGTTCAGCGAGTTCGTGGAGCGCGCGGGCATTCCGATCGCCATCTTTGCCGTGACGGATGCGGCGAGCGATGGGCAAACCTATTGGTGGGATCGCGTTGATAACCTGTTTCCCAGAATCGCTCGCGATAGGTGGCGTGCTTTCGAGGACGCGTGTGGCGTTTGCGAGGAGTACCGGACGGGCCAGCCCCGGGAATATGGGCCGCTTCGTCCCTTGCGGCAGTGGATCCTCGCCACATACGCGGGGCGCTGGCCGCCGCACCTCGAACACGAACTCGAACGGCTCGAGCGGGAGGCTGGCTACAGGACACACCAGCGCGCGATGACGTTCGAGGAATTGAGCCGTTTCGCCGCGATGCCAGGGGTCGAGGTCGGCGTACACACCGTCTCGCATCCCGTGCTGCCATTGCTCAGCGATTCGGAGATCGAGCAGGAAATCGTGACGGCACACGATACGCTCCGCGAACATGTGGCCAACACGATCCCTGTACTCGCCCTGCCGTTCGGTTTGTACGATGAACGCACGCTACGGCTCGCCGCCTCTGCCGGCATGAGCGCGTGTTTGACACTGTCCGGCGAGACCCTCGGGTCATCAGCGTTGCCATCTGGCGTCCCCCGCATCTGCATCACGAAGACCGACTCGCGCGCGAAGCTCAACCTTCGGCTACTTGGTGTACCTCGCCTCGTTCGTGCCATATGCGGCCGTCGTCTGGAGCCGTTTCCGGCTTTGCCGTCCGCCACCACCTGACGCCGTTCGATTCCGAATCGTCGTCCTTAAGTGGCGGAGTCGCGGAGGCCCCACGGTGGCCTATATGAACGTTGATTACTCAACTGATGTGCCACTCAGTTCAAACCCGGATGGCGCTGTGGAAGAGAGAGCCGGCACCGGCGACTGGGGCGACAGGAAGTATCGAAACGAGCGCCAGAACCGATCGCACCGACGAGCGTTAGAACCGAAGTGAAGTGTTGTGCTGATGGACCCAGGCGGCAAGCTCCGTGGCGACGCGATTACCAGCTTCGCCGTCCCACAGCGGGATCGGCTGGCCGGTGGTCCATCGACCCTCGAGTACGTCGGCGAATGCCGAACGGATGCGAACGGGATCGTTGCCGACCAGTCGGCTCGTTCCGAGCGTGACGGTGATGGGACGTTCCGTGTTCTCCCGCAGCGTCAAACACGGGACACGAAGCACCGAGCTTTCCTCCTGGAGGCCACCCGAATCGGTGAGGACGACGGTCGCTCCCGACATAAGCGAGACGGTATCGATGTAGGACTGCGGGCCGACGCAGATCAAGTCGTGCTGTCCTGGCGCTACGAGCGACTCGATCCCCATCCGCTGGGCGGCCGCAGCGGTGCGCGGATGCAGTGCGAACACCAGTGTCAGTCTCTGCGCCAGTTCGTGCAGCAGCTGCAGGAGCATGCCGAGGGTGCCGGCGTCGTCGACGTTCGACGGTCGGTGCAGCGTCACGAACCCGTATCGCCGGCCGTCAAGGCCAAGAGCCGCCGCCGTGCGGCGCTCCCTGGCGACGGGCAGTTGGGAGACGAGGCTGTCGATCATCACATTGCCGACCAGGCGGATCTTCGAGTCATCCACACCTTCGCGCTGCAAGTTGGTCACGCCGCTAGGCTCCGACACCAGGAGCAGATCGGCCACGGCGTCGGTGAGCAGCCGGTTGATCTCTTCAGGCATGGTGCGGTCGAAGCTTCGGAGGCCCGCCTCGACGTGCGCTACGGGAACGCCGAGCTTTACCGCAGCAAGCGCGCAGGCCACTGTGCTGTTCACATCGCCGAACACAACGCTGCCGGATGGGCGCCGCTGCATCAGGTGCGATTCGTACCGTTCGAGGATGCGGGCGGTTTGCGCGCCGTGGGTGCCAGAGCCGACGTCGAGGTGTACTTCCGGCGCCGGAATCCCCAGATCGCGGAAGAAGACGTTCGTCATCGACGGGTCGTAATGCTGTCCCGTGTGGACGATGCGCGGCGTGATGCCAGGATGGGCGCCCAGACCGCGGACAACCGGTGCGAGCTTCATGAAGTTTGGACGGGCGCCGGCGACGAGATCGAGGATTGGTCCCATGATCGATGCTGACGACCTTACCACGAGCGGAGAGGCGGCTCAGGCCTTCACGCGGCATGGTCGTACGAGCACCCTGCCGCTGAGGGAGCGGGTGGTCAACGGAGTCCTCTGGTTGACGGCGACCCGGGCATCGGGACAGATCATCACATGGATCATCACCATCATCGTCCTCAGGCTGCTGACGCCCGAGGACTACGGTTTGATGGGGATGGCGTTGCTGTTCACTGGCATCCTCTTTCTCTTGAACGAGATTGGCCTGGGCGCTGCGATCGTACAGAAATCCGAGCTCAGCGGTGACCAACTTTCGGATCTGCGATGGCTCATCATCGCTATCAACGTGGGCCTATGCGCGTTACTGATCTTCCTGGCGCCTGCGGTGGCGGCGTACTTCGATGAGCCACGTCTCTCGTCGATCACGCGAGTCCTCGCCATCACGTTCTTGATCAACGGTGTGGGTGTTCCGTCCGCCTCGATCCTTCAGCGCGAGATGGCGTTCAAGGAGAAAGCGGCCGCCGAGGTGGCTGGAAATTTAGCGGGCGCCATCTTGACGCTAATACTCGCGTGGCTTGGGTATGCCGTGTGGAGCCTGGTGGCCGGTATTCTGGCCTTGCGGCTCGTGACCAACGTGCTTTATTGCGTCTACCGTCCTCCTGTGTTCAGGCGTTCTTTTTCCGCGAGCAACATCGGGCTGTTCATGCAGTTCGGAGCCGAGGTGTCGGCCGCGCGGCTCCTTTGGTATTTGTCGTCCAGTGCGGATGTCCTGATCGTGGGGAAACTGCTTGGCTCGGCGCAGCTCGGTTACTACAGTCTCGCGTTCCAGTATTCGACCCTGCCACTCGACAAGTTCGTCACGATCCTCAACGAGATCGCTTTCCCCTCGTTTTCATCCGTGCAGAACGATACGGCTCGGCTCCAGCGGCACTATCTGAAGCTTGTCCACTTCGTCGCGCTCGTCATGTTTCCGATGTTCATCGGGTTGTTTCTCGTGGCTGACAGCGCCGTTCTGGTACTCCTCGGCGCCAGATGGCTACCGGTTGTGGTCCCATTGAAGTTGCTATGCATCGTGTCCTGCTTCCGTGCCATCGAGATAATCAACACACCAGTCATGATGGCCAGGGGACGGGCGCGAACAGTCTTGATCAACACGCTGGTTGCTGCGATCGTGCTCCCCGTCTCGTTCTATGTCGGCGCGCGCCGTGGCGGCATCAATGGAGTGGCAGTCGCGTGGCTGGTGACGCGCCCCTTCCTGTTCGCGTTGGGCATCTACTTAACAACCCAGGTCGTCGAAATCGGATTCGCCCGATACCTGCGCGGTCTCCGGCATCCGTTGGTAGGCTCGCTCGTTATGGTCGCTGCGGTGGTGACGGTCAACTCCTACCTCGGCCCGGTCCAACCGCTGGCTCGCCTGATCGTCTGTTCGCTCGTCGGATGCGCCACCTATCTCGCTTACAACGTCCTCTTCAATTCCGCGGCGCTCAAGGACGTGATAGACACCTTCAGGCTGCAAGGTCTGGAGCCGTTCTGGCGCAGCGGTGCGGCGCGTGCTCGAAGAAGGAGGATCATGCTGCCGTATAAACGCAACGAGGCAACGGTCGCGCAGGCGTCGGCCGAGACGGAACACCTTCGAATCCTGCTGGCGGCCTATCACTTTCCGCCGAGCGCGGCGGTAGGCGGGCTGCGTATCAGCAGGTTTGCGCGCTTCCTCCCCGAATTCGGCTGGCGACCGTACGTGCTTACCGTCAACGACGCCGACCGTGATGACAAGGAGGGCACGGATCACTCCCGCCTGATCGGGCTCGACGGCGTTTCGATCACCAGGACGCGTGAACCGTCAGGGATCCTCGACGCTTACATGTGGATCAAGCGCAAGCTCTTGACGAGCCAGCCCCCTTCGTTCGCGCTGGTCAATGCGCCGGTTCGGTCCGCTCGTAGCGAAAGCCTCGCACAACGGCTGAAGCGCTACGTAACATCGCTCTTCGTTCTGTTGCCAGACCAACAGAAGAACTGGGCTGTGTTCGCCGCCATACCTGCCATCCGTCTGATTCGGCGACACCGCATCGATTACATTCTCACGTCGGCTCCTCCACACTCCGTGCATTTGATCGGTGTGGTCGCAAAGCTCTTCACGCGAGTGGCATGGGTTGCCGACTTCAGGGATCCATGGCTCGAAATGCGCCAGGATGTCTGTGCTCAAGAGCAATCATGGCTGTCGCGTCGACTCGAGCGGTGGATGGAAGCTCGGGTGATGCACAACGCAGACAAAGTGCTGACGACCACCGAGCGGATGCGCCAGTCGATGATCGCTCGGTACCCCCAGGTGCCAGCCGAGAAGTTCTCGTGTCTGCCCAACGGCATCGACATGGATCGACTCGCCGGGCCCGACGGCGTGGACAAGTACGGCCCGTTGACAATCGCCTACGCGGGTTCGCTCTACCTTGACCGGACGCCCGAGCCGCTGTTCGAGGCGCTGGGCGCACTCGTGAACGAGGGTAAAGCGCGTCTCGATGAATTTCGCGTCAAGCTGGTCGGGAACTGTCGCAACATTGGTGAGGTGGAGACGGAGACCGTAGCAAGACGATACGGCATTGCGCCGGCGGTAGAGGTGGTCGACCGCGTGCCTTATGCCGAAGTGGTTCAGATCATGCGTCGCTCACACTTGCTTCTCGTGCTGGCGCCACCGAAGAACACCTTAATGCTGCCGGCCAAGATTTTCGACTATCTCGGCTCGGGTTCGAAACTGCTAGCGCTGGCCGACCCCGGAGCGACTGCTGACTTGCTACGGGAGACCGACGGCGGCCACTGTTTCTCTCAGAACGACGTCGCCGGATTAAAGGATTACCTTGACGAATTGCTCAGGGACGGGGCGTACCGATCCTTGCGCAACGATCCGGCGTCGTTCCGACGGTACGACGCCAGGAGACTGACGGGGCAGCTTGCGGCCGAGCTCGCCGAGCAATGCGCGCGGCCGGTTCGTATTACGGTTCGTACGTGAGCGACGCCTCTGCAGGCCCCGCCTGCTCTCCTCCGTCGGGTACGGAGAACCATGGGCGTTTCCGAATATAGAGCTTCTCCCAACGAGCAGAAGCGAACGTGGGATCTTCTGAGTCTCACGCCGCTGCAAGGGCGGACGGCGCTGGACATTGGAGCCAGAGATGGCCACTTCTCGCTCCTTCTTGCCGAGCGTTTCGATGAAGTTATCGCGCTCGACCTCCGCAAGCCCGCCATCACTCATCCAAGGGTTGTCTGTGTACAGGGCAATGCCGCTCACCTCGACTTCGCCGACGACTCGATCGACTTCGTTTTCTGCGCCGAGGTGCTCGAGCACATCCCGCACGCGATACTCACCATTGTCTGCCGCGAGCTCGAGCGCGTCTGCAAAAGAGAACTCTTGATCGGCGTTCCGTACAGACAGGATCTCCGTGTCGGGCGCACGACATGCCACTCGTGCGGCGGGAAGAACCCGCCTTGGGGACACGTCAACAGCTTCGACGAGCATCGTCTACGCCGCCTGTTCCGGCACTGTGTGGTCAAGTCGACCACGTTCGTCGGCAAAACCGCCGAAGCCACGAACCCGCTCTCGATGGCGCTGCTGGACCTGGCGGGGAATCCGTACGGGACGTACTCCCAGGAAGAGCCATGCATTCATTGCGGGCGTTCCTTGATCGCCCCTCCTGAACGGACGCTGAACCAGAAATTGTTGACAAGACTTGGCTTCATCGCACGGCGCGTGACCGGCCTTTTCGCTCGGTCGAGGAGCAACTGGATGCACATGCTCTTCGCCAAGCAGGGGCCGACAGGAAGCATCGAGGATATTCTTCGTTAAGACTCGATATGGGTAAAGTGGCAACCTGCCGTCATTTCATTAGGTCAGTGGAGGCTGCGGTCTTTCCATTTCATAACTGGCACGAGTTGTATCAGAGGTATTATCGCCAAAGTATCGAGATCTACTTAGCGCAGTACGGTACTCGTGTTCAGTACAGTTCTTCTCCTCTTTCTACCTCAATCTTGAGGCAGCTCGCCAGTATCCGCGATTCGTATAGGTTACGTCGCGTTCTTGGACCTTTCGCACCTATCAGCACGTCCGTCGTCACCGAAATCGCGAAGTGTGTTGGTGGCGATAAAAGACCGACTGCATCATTGGTTGGAGAGTATTTCTTCTCCTTGGAAGACGGTAAGAAAATTAGGATGTGCGTCGATAGCCACGATTCAGGAGACCTCAACAGCCAAGAGCTAGCGTTAAGAAGTGACGTGTATCTCAAGACAAATTATTGGCCGACAATGCACTATGCAGAGAGTGTAATTCCCTTCTTTAATTGCAATCCTCTTCTCCTCGAAAACCTCAAAATATTGAGACCGCTTCGTGGGCAGAGACAGGAGTTTGATATCTCCTTCATTGTGAGGGTGTGGGGTGGCAAAAATGAAGTCGACGGCAATGAGCATTGTTTGAGGCTACTAGAGGCAGTCGCGAAGACAAGAGCGGAGAAGTACCTCCTTGCCTACTTGGTTGGAGGCGATATCAAAGAAATGAGTAATCGTTTACGGCAGTCGGGTATTCCCTTCACGACGGAACCAATCCCGCGACGAAAGCTTTGGGAGATCACGGCTCGCTCCAAACTGACTATTATTCGGCTCGGAATGCACCATTGTGTTCCCTGGCGAATGTCTGACGTTTTGGCGCTGGGCGCGTGCACGGTACTAGACCAACCGCCCAAAACTGTTTGGCCAGTTCCGCTGGTAGAGGGGACACATTTCTTTTCCTTGGATGCGGAAACCACGACTGCGCAATCAGTCGCCAGCCATGCACAGTATGAAGTTATTCCTGATGTACTTGAGAACTACCTCACTAAAGATGAACAGCGATCAGAGATGTCCTGCGCAGCGGTCAAATATTTCGAAGACTGCCTTGATCCGAAATCTGTTGGCCAGCGGATATGTGAGTTGGTCCAAGGATTTGCTCGACTAAAGGCTGGCGTCGTTCGCGGCTAGACGGAGGTGTCCAAGGCGCATCGCGCTTCGACGGACGGTAAGTTTACCGCGCGCTAATATGCGCATGATCGAACCAGTAGTGATCGGTCTGCGCCTTTCGCGCGCTGCAGCAACCGCCGAAGGTCGGGCTGAACTGGAACATGTCGAACGGGTAGGTGTTGACGACGTCGGTGTAGCTTCCCTGGAGGACGCCATCCAGCCACCACTTCAATACTCCAGTATCGAGGTTGGTGTACCACTCGATGCGGTGCCACACGCCTAGTGTGACCCTCGTCGGGTTGACGTTCGGGGAGTGAACATAGAACCCTTTGTTCTGATATTCCGGCAGGACAATCAGGTAGCCACTACTGTCCAAGCCAATAAACTGCTGCCCGCCAGCCCCGCCACCGCCATTGAAGAGGAATGCGATCTTGTTGCCGGCCGGGCCGGGATCGAACGGTGATGAGGGCTTCCACCAGAAGCCGACGTAGACCTCGCGCTTGTTGATGCCGTTGTAATACACCGTGGCCGGCGCAGTCCCTTCGACCATTCCTGCCGGGTAGACGAAGTCGTACACGTTGGACGCAGAGAACGGCGCCGACGAGTCGGACGCCCGCGTCACCCAGCCCCCGAGCCTGCTCCCCGGCTCAACGTTGTAAACGATCTTCCAGCCGTTGGTTCCGGGGATCGACACGTCACCCGATGTCGGCGGCGACTCATCGAGCGCCCAGTCCGTGATCGGAGTGAACTGTGCGGGCTCGTTTTCCCAGTTCAACGGACTCCGTACGAGGGAGGGGCCCAGATGATTCGACGAACAACCGCCGGTCGAAATGAAGGAACAGGCGACAGCAAGAACCATCTGT
This sequence comes from Vicinamibacterales bacterium, assembly GCA_035649635.1. Lineage (GTDB taxonomy): Bacteria > Acidobacteriota > Vicinamibacteria > Vicinamibacterales > UBA2999 > Gp6-AA40. The sequence continues at coordinate 54,025 of DASRJE010000153.1, forward strand.
CGAAGGCGCATGGTGCTTCGACGGTCCGTATGCAGGTTATCGCGCGCTAATATGCGCATGATCGAACCAGTAGTGATCGGTTTGCGCCTTGCGCGCGCTGCAGCAGCCGCCGAAGGTCGGGCTGAACTGGAACATGTCGAACGGGTAGGTGTTGACGACGTCGGTGTAGCTTCCCTGGAGGACGCCATCCAACCACCACTTCAAGACGCCAGTATCGAGGTTGGTGTACCACTCGACCCGGTGCCACACGCCGAGGGTGACCTTCGTCGCGTTGACGTTCGGGTAGTGAACATAGAACCCTTTATTCTGATACTCGGGCAGGACGATCAACTGACCGTTGGCGGCCAAGCCAATAAACTGCTGCCCGCCAGCCCCGCCACCGCCATTGAAGAGGAATGCGATCTTGTTGCCGGCCGGGCCGGGATCGAACGGAGATGAGGGCTTCCACCAGAAGCCGGCGTAGACCTCGCGCTTGTTGATGCCGTAGTAATACACCGTGGCCGGCGCCGTCCCTTCGACCATCCCTGCCGGGTAGACGAAGTCGTACACGTTGGACGCAGAGAACGGCGCCGACGAGTCGGACGTCCGCGTCACCCAGCCCCCGAGCCTGCTCCCCGGCTCAACGTTGTAGACGACCTTCCAGCCGTTGGTTCCGGGGATCGGCACGTCACCCGATGTCGGCGGCGACTCATCGAACGCCCAGTCCGTTAATGTCGTGAAGCCTGCGGGTTCGTTGGGCCATCCACCCGCCGCCAGCGCCGCCGGCGCCGTCGCGTTCGCCACCGACACGGACACGGACGTGGAAGTATTGGTATTTCCGGCCGCGTCCCGAGCCACCGCTGTCAGCACGTGCGAGCCGTTTGTGATGGATGTCGTGTTCCAGGTGGCAGAGAAGGGCGCCGCCGTGTCCTCCGCACCGAGAGTGACGCCGTCCAGTTTGAACTGCACCCCAACTACGCCCACGTTGTCGCTGGCCGCGGCGCTGACCGCCACCGTGCCCGAAACGATGGCGCCACCACTCGGAGAGCTGACCGAGACTGTCGGCGTGGTCGTATCAGATGGGGGCGGGGGGGCGGCGCCGGACAGACAGCCGATGTAGGTCATCGCGGCAACGACGTGGGCGAACATCATATTCTGCGTGCCCGTCGAGTTGGGCGCATAGTTCTGGAGCCAAATGTAGTTCAAGTTCAGACTCGGATCGCTGCGCCACTGGAACCCGGGAAACGGCGAGCCTGAGGAGCTCTGGATGAATTTGCCGCCCGACCAGGTGCCTTTCGGGAATCCCTGACCGAGGTGGCTGATTTTAATGCCGTTCAACCAGATTGCATGCTCGCCGTTCGACGATGTCACCGGATTATTGAGCTTGACCATGTGCTCAACACACATCCATTGACCTGCGTTGCCGAGCACGGAGGGGTTGTTCAGCAACGTATTCCCCCAATAGTTGCCGTCCAGAGACCGATGCATGCCCATCCAGTAATCGTAGTGATCGAATGTGAGCGTTGAGGGGGCCTGTTCGGCTGCCGCGGCGAAGCGATCGGTGCCCGTCGGTAGGACTCCTGCCTGCGGATTGGGCCAGGCGAGCGCGGGGTTGTAGCCTCCCATCCAGATTCCGTCGTGGGAGTAACTACCACCGGCCGGGAACTTGATGTAATAGCGCACATACAATGTGTCGTTGACGCCCGGCGTTATTTGTTTGTAGAGATGTCCCCCGACGCTCGAACTCGACGACGTGATCGCGAGCGAATTGCGGAGGGGGCTTCCCGCAGGAACGTCGGTGCTGAACGACATGGCCGTGGCATTGAGGACGTCGGTCCATCGTCCGAACAAGGTCGAGAGTGAGGATTCGTCGAACCGTTCGACGAAGACGACTCGGGAGTCCTTCTCGATGCCGACATCTCCGGGATACTGCGCGGCGATGCCGCTGCCCGAGGGGGGCAGCGCAATCGGGTTCGAGACGGTGACGGTTACGACGGCCGACGTCCGGCTGTTTCCCGCCGCGTCACGGGCAATGGCTGCCACGGTGTGACCGCCGTTGGCAACTGTCGTCGTGTTCCACGAGACTGAATATGGAGCCGACGTGTCAGGCGCGCCGACGTTGGCGCCATCGATCTGGAACTCGACGCTGGTCACACCCACATTGTCGGAAGCCGCGGCGTTGATCGCGACCGTGTTCAACACCGTGGCGCCGCTGTTCGGTGCGGTGATGGACACCGACGGAGCAGTGACGTCATTCGCGACCGTCACCGTCACGCCCGCCGACGTCTGGGTGTTCCCGGCCGCGTCACGGGCGATGGCTCTCAGCACGTGACTGCCGTTCGACATCGTCGTGGTCTGCCACGAGGTCGCGAACGGCGCCGCAGTGTCCGGTGCGCCGGCGTTGGTGCCGTCGACCTGGAACTGAACGCTGGTCACACCCTTGTTGTCTCTCGCTGCGGCGGTCACATTGATCGTCCCTTGGACGATTGCCCCTTTGGCGGGAGCCGTGATGGAGACCGATGGTGGCGTCGTGTCGTTTGAAACGTTGACTGTCACCGCGGACGATATCTTGCTGTTGCCGGCGGCGTCACTGGCAATTGCGCGCAGTGAGTGACTCCCGTCCGAAAGCGTTGCGGTGTTGAGCGTGATCGAAAACGGAGCGGCCGTCGCCTGTACGCCGATGTCCACGCCGTCAGCCTGGAACTGAACGCTGGACACTCCGACGTTGTCACTGGCCGCGGCGTTGATCGCGACCGTGCCCGACACGCTTGCTCCGGTAGTCGGCGTTGTGATCGAAACCGATGGCGGAGTCGTGTCCGCCACGGCCGGGGGCACAAATCGCACGCGCAGGTAAGGACGCAGAGTCGCATCGGGATGCTGCATGCTGGCGAAGTAGCGCCAACGGTCAGCAAGCTTGGTGGCGTCGGAGTTGAGCAACAGGCCGAAGTTCGACGCCGGATTGGCAAGCCATTCCTCCACCATGCGGGTGATCGTCCAGATCTTTCGGGCGGGCACCTTGTCGACCGCGCGCTGAGCGTAGGCGCCGGAGATGTTGCCTTGTGCGAGCGGTGTCCCCTCGAAACAGCACGCACTCGGCGTCCAACCTGTCACACCGTCGAAGGTGTACCCGTTGGCGGACGCAATGATTGGGTTCCGGCCCACCACCTTGTGCGCGGTCACCGTGTAGGTCGGCTCCGGTGCCGGGTCACTCTCCACGAGCGCAAGATGAAGGGTTGCCTCCTGTAGCAAGGCGCCGTTCGGAAGAGCCGAGAGATCGAACTTCATCAGGATCGTATTGGCGATCTTGTTATTCGGCCACGTATAGGTCGCCAGGATCGGCTCGTTGCTGTAGTTGTTGCGATTGAGATTGAGAAATGTGTCGTCCGGCGGGAGATACAGGAGGCCGTTTCTGATCGTGACGCTCACGCCAGGCGACCTCGCCACGTTGCCATCCCAGTCCCTGGCCTCCGCTGTCAATACAAGCGTCCCGTCTGACAACGTGGTCGTATCGAGCGTCGTCGTGTAGGGTGCCGAAGTGAGCTCGGCGCCGAAAGGTGCGCCGTTCAATTGGAATCGAACACCGGCGACGCCACCTTGATCGCTCGCATCGGCCGAGATCGTGACGGCGTCGGAGAGAGTCGTTCCGCCAACTGGCGCGGTCACGGCGACGGAAGGGGGAGTCGCGTCGGCAGCCGCGAACGCGATTTCCAGGTACGGCCGCAGGCTCGCGTTCGAGTGCTCCATGCTGGCGAAGTAACGGTAGCGATCGATTGAGTTCGTCGCGTCGGCATTGAGCATGACGCCGTGATTGGTCGAGGGAGATGCGAGCCACTCCCGAACCATCTCCGTCACCGTCCAGGATTTGAAACCCAGGGTTTTGTCGATGGCTCTCACGTCTTCGGGCGACCCGAGATCGGCTTGTCCAAGTGGAATGTCGTTGACGCAGCACGCCGACGGGGTCCACCCGGTGCGGCCGTCGCTGGTGAAACCGTTGGCCTGTGCGACCACCACGTTTTTGCGCAGGATCTTGTGCGCGCTGATGGTGTAGGTTGCGTCCGCCGTCGGGTCGGCATCGGTAAGCGAGAGCCGAAGCGTGGCGCGCTGGACGATGGCATCACGAGGAATCGACGAGAAATCGAATTTCAAGACCGCAGCGTTGGCCGGTCGATGATCCGGCCATGTGTAGACGCGCACGGTCGGCTGCTGGGCATGATTCGTCGGATCGAGATTGAGGTACGTGTCCTGCGGCGACAACCGGACGATCCCGGTGTCGGCACTCTGCGCTGCCAGTACAGTGGAGGAAACGCCGAACGCGCGCGCGCTCGCCAGCAATGGGTTTTCGTTACGTAGCCCGGAGGAACTCGGTGGAACTGTCGTCAGGCCAGAAACGCCCAGAACATACGGTAAGAACACGAGAACGCATACGCGAACGGCAACTGTGATCCAACGAGTCCAACTACGCAAGGCGATCGTCCTCCTGCCCAAAAGGCACACGTGTCCTGTCTTCTTCGGATCGGTGAAGAAGTCACGGAGACCCTGTAATTCGCCGGCCGGCGCCATGCGGCCCGCCGGCGCTTCTTGGGGAAGCCTTAGGGTTGAAAGGCGTAGCTAGACAATTCAACCGATGTGCCAGCGAGGAAAAAAACGCGGACGTTTAGGCCACCTAACTGGTCATCGAGACGCGGGATAGTCCCATTCCTAACACCTCAGTACACAGCGCGTCACTCGGTGGATAACTCGTCATGCAGTGTCCGCGGTGCAGCAGTCGGAAGTCTTGGCTCCTGAAAGGTGGCCGACGCCGCTGTGCGCGGTGCCGGTACGACTGGACGCCGGGTCGTCTGCCCCTGCGGCTCACCCCGCGGCAGTGGCGCGCACTGGTGCAATGGTTCGTGCGCGGATCGTCGAGCGCGCAAATCGCACATGAAACTCGCCTCGATCGCAAGCGCGTGCTGCGGGCCCTGACCGTCGTGAGGCGGCAGATGGGACGCGCAATGCCGGTGGATGTCGGATCCCCCCACGAACCGGATTCACGCGAGACGAGCCCGGAAGGTCGGGGAGCGAGCCAAGGGCGGCCGCGATCGGCCGTACTCGGACTGCGTGTCTCTCACGGACTGGCCTGGGCGGAAATCGTTTCTGATGCGGACACCGCCCGAATCGTGCGTGTATTTCGCCATCGAAAAAGTGACCGATCAGAAATCGCGTGGCCAGGTGCGCAGCGCTACACGGGCGTGGTGTATGCGGGAAGGCTGTATCGCCTCGCGCAATCGGGGAGTGGCGCAGCCGCCCGGTTCGGGCAGGTTGAAAGCTTCTGGTCCTATCTGCAACGTCGCCTCAAGGCCAAGGGCGGCGTTCGTCGACATCGCCTCGGTTTATACCTGGCTGAATACGCGTGGCGTTACAACCATCGGCGACTGTCGCCTGCGGAGCAACTCCGCGAAATTCTCAAACTCGTACGACGAGCGCAGGTGGAAGGAATGCACCTTACCCCACGTGCTCGCGAGCAGCGTACTCACGACGCGCCGGCCCGGTAAGCCGCAAGACCGCGGGCGATTATCCGGCGAATATTCTCATGACGGTCGCAAAACCGTGTTCGTGATTTCGAATTGGTGCAATTGCTCGTTTCGTCGAAGACCGCATAGACACGTCCGGTTACGAAAAGCGTCAAAACGACAAGATATGCACACACTTACCTGTGAACGCGCGGCGTCCTAGAACTAAGCGCATCACAATGTCGAACGATCGCGCGTCCGCTCTCGCCGTGCTGCAACACAACGTCGGCTTTGACGTACCAGAACTCTGGGTCGACTATGCGATGCGGCACGGGTTTCGACAGGTCAAGGCTGTGACCGTGGGCCGGTGTCCCGACTGCGGGGGGCAACCGACACGTTCACTGGGGCAGTTCGTCTACTACAGCACCCTGGTGCGCCTGGTCGAGTGCGGTGCGTGCGGGCTCGCATGGACGAACGTCCGACCCGATCCGGCCGTCTTAATGCAACATTTCGAGGGCGCCTACAAGGACGAGAAATATTTTCTCCAGGCCAGGCGCGCGATCTTCGATCAACTTGTCGGACGAATCGAACGTATTGCGCCCCTCCGCGGCCGGGTGCTAGACATCGGTGGCGCCACGGGGCATCTGATGCACCAGGTGCGCACACGACGGCCGGACCTCGCCCTCGTCGTCAACGACCTTTCTGCGTCGGCTACGAAGTACGCGGCGGAGCACTTTGGTTTTCCAACGATCACGGGAGATGCGCGCGCGGTCTACGAGAACGGAATCAGGTACGACGTCGTCGTTCTGAGTGACGTGCTCTATTACGAGCCGGAGATCGCCGAGATGTGGTCGACGTTGCCGAAACTGATAGCACCCCGCGGCACACTCGTGATCCGCGTACCCAACAAGTTTCACTTGCTTCGCGCGAGTCAATTGATCAGAGACCTTCTGAGATCTCAGCGTCGGCGGGCCACGCAAGCGAACATCAGTTTTTTCAATCCGGAACACCTGCTCCTCTTGAGCCGGCGATATCTCGAGGCGAGGCTGCGGAATCTTGGTTTTGTCGATATTGAGTGTCTGCCCTCGCCGTTGCTCCGTTCTTCATCGGCAGTTCCCAATGCCGCGGGTGACCTTCTTTTCCAACTCGCGCAGTTCGCCAACGCCGTCTCGGGTGGTCGCTTCGTCATGACGCCGAGTATGCTCGTGTGCGCGAAACACCCGTGAACCTGGCGCCAAACGAGCTGTTGGGCTGCTACTCGTTGATGCCCTCACGCCGCAGCATTTGGCCCGGTGTGCCCAGCGGTTTACCGTAAATTCCTGAATAGAGTTTGATGTCACAATGAGTGGCCGCGCGCTGCGCGCCGGAGATGGAGACGACGGGCCATGGCCAGCATCAGCTTGAGGGTAAACGGGAAGTCGCACACCGTGGATGTCGACCCCGCTACGCCTCTCCTATACGTCCTGCGCAACGACCTCGATCTGCATGGCCCTCGGTTTGGCTGCGGACTCGGGCAGTGCGGGGCGTGCACCGTAATCATCAAGGGCGAGGCTGTGCGGTCCTGTATTCGACCCGTGTCGACGGTGCAGGGCGCCGACGTGACCACGCTGGAGGGTCTGTCCGGGGATGGCAAGCTGCATCCGCTTCAGCAGGCGTGGATCGACGAACAGGTGCCGGCGTGCGGCTTCTGTCAGAACGGTCAACTCATGACCGCGAAGGCGCTGCTCGATAAGAATCCGACGCCAACCGATGCGCAGATCCGTCAGGGCATGGCGGGCACGTTGTGCCGCTGCATGACCTACTACCGGATCCAGGCGGCGATCAAGCGCGCCTCGAAAACGATCGCATCCGCTCGCAACGAAGCAGGCAGCGAGGTCATCGCATGACAACCCGAAGAGACTTCATCAAGACGTCCGGGTTCCTCGTCGTCGGCTTCAGCGCTGCAGGTGTCGTTCACCAGATCCCGCTCGCTGCGCAAGGCGCGGGTCCGTATCCCGACGTGGACTTCCGGCAACTCGATTCGTGGATCGTGATTCGGCAGGACAACACCGCGACGTTCTTTGTCGGCAAGACCGATCTCGGTCAGGGAACCGGCACCGCATTCCGCCAGATCATGTCCGACGAACTCGACATGCCGTACGACAAGACGAGCTGTGTCATGGGCACCACCGACGTGACGGTGGACCAGGGCGGCTCGGGTGGATCGGATGCACTGCAGACCGACGGTTATCCAATGCGTCGCGTCGCTGCCGAGGCCCGTCGTGTTCTTCTCGAAATGGCATCGACCCGCTTCGGTGTGCCGGTCGCTCAACTCGTCGTCAGCGATGGCGTGGTGTCGGTCGCTTCCGATCCCTCGAAGAAAGTGACCTACGGCGAACTGATCGGTGGAAAGCGGTTCAACGTCACGCTGACGGGCAACAACATCAACGCGACCACCGGTACCGCGAAGCTGAAAGACGTGCAGCAGTTCAAGATCGTCGGCACGTCGCCGCAGCGGTACGACATCCCATCGAAGGTCGATGGCTCGCTCAAATGGGCCGTGGATGCGAAAGTGCCAGGCATGGTTCACGCCCGCAATGTCAAGCCGCCCGTTGCTGGCGCGAAGCTCGTGAGCATCGATGAATCCTCCGTCAAGAACATCCCAGGTTTCCTGAAAGTGGTGAGCAAGGGCAACTACATTGCCGTTGTCTGCGAACGCGAGGAGCAGGCGATTCAGGCCGCGCGGCAGCTCAAGGTGAACTGGCAAAAGCCCGCCACGGCGCCGTTCCCGAGTTCAGAAGAGCTCTTCACCTATATACGCGGCGCGATGACGACATCCAGCACGCCGCCGAGCATCGTTGGCAACCCGGACGCGGCGCTCAAGAGCGCGGCCCGCGTTCTCGAGGCGGACTACGAGATTCCATTCCAGGGACACACCTCTATCGGCCCGGCGCATGCGATGGCCGATCCTTCCAACGACCAGTTGACGATCTATTCCAACGACATGAAGTCGTATGGCCTGCGTGATGGCGTCGCCGAGTTTCTCAAGATGCCGCGCGATCGAGTACGCGTGGTCTGGATGGAAGGGCCGCAGGCATACGGTCGAACGGCCGCTGACGATGCCGGGTTCGAGGCCGCGTTTCTGGCGAAAGAGATCGGCCGCCCGGTTCGCATTCAATGGATGAGAAACGAGGAGACCGCCTGGGACACGAAAGGTCCGGCGTTTGCCGTGAAGGTGCGCGGCGGGCTCGACGCGCAAGGGAACCTCGTTGGGTTCGACTACGACGCACGGTCCGCCGACTTCAACCACCTTGGATACAACGAGCACAACACGGTGCTGATTTCACAGCTCATGGGAGCGAGATCGGAAATGCCAGCCCGTGGCAGTGCGGCGGCTCCGAATGAGATGTACGCGATCCCGAACCGACGGATGACGACTCACGTCGTGAGCCTGCCTGCGATCTGGGAAACGCCGCTTCGAACGGGCAACCTGCGCGATCCCAATGGCCCGCAGTCGACGTTCGCTTCGGAGTCCTTCATCGACGAACTGGCGGCTGCAGCCAACGCCGACGCGGTGGACTTCCGGCTGAAGCTGCTCACGGCGAGCACCGAGGAGGACAGCGGCTTCAAGCGAGCGCGCTCGATCGCCGTCATCAAGGCCGCGGCCGAGAAGTTCAGGTGGGACACGCGTCCGTCGCCGAAACGAGCCGGCAGCGGAGAGATCCTCACCGGTCGTGGAATCGCCTACGCGTTCAGGAGTCAGACCGTCGTTGCGCAGATTGCCGAGGTCGAGGTCAACCGGCGCACCGGTCACGTGTGGGTGAAGCGGATCGTGTGCGCGCACGATTGCGGTCTCGTCATCAATCCTGAGGCGCTTCGCCGGACGATCGAGGCAGGCACGCTCTATGGCCTGAGTCGCGCGCTTCATGAAGAAGTGCGATTCGACACGGAAAAGGTGACGAGCGTCGATTGGGTCACGTCGCCGACGCTGACGCATGCTGACACGCCGGAGACGATGGACGTCGTCCTGATCAACGGCGATCCGAATCCGAATCGTCCGGATCTTCCGCACTACGGGGCGGGAGAGACGATGTGCAAGCCCACGCTCGCGGCCATTGGCAACGCCATCTTCGATGCTACGGGTGTTCGACTACGTCGAGTGCCGTTTCGAGACGCACGCGTCCTCGCAGCGCTCAAGGCAGCGCAAGTGTAACGGCACGAGCCGGCATGTGCCGGGGGCTCCGACGATATAGGCTGGTTAACCGGCAGTAGGGATGGCTGACTGGTGTTTCAACGCTCCAATTTCGCTTGACTCCTGGCGAACAGGACGTCCGTCCAGCTGAGCATGCCGTTCTGGTAATGCTGATCGTACAAGGAGACAAGCGAAAATCCCCGCTCTGCGAGAAACCGAAAAACGTCATAGAACGCAGGTAGGGAATCGTACATGTGAGAGACGATGACCTCGTAATAGATGAGATCGATGCGATTTTCCGCGAAGAGCCTTTCACATCCTTTCAGAACCTCGAAGTCGTAACCCTGCGTGTCAGACTTGAGCACATGGACGTGCTCAATTTGTTTCTGCGCGGTGAAGTCGTCCAGCGTCACCACGGGGACAGCCGATGTCTGAACGATGTTGCCCCATGCCGTTGGCCCTGGCGCGAGAAACGAACTCATATCGGAGTCAGAATTCTCAAGAAGCGGAAGAGACCCTGTTGATGCGCCAACCCCAAGATTCCACAGATTGACATCCGCCATGCCCTGGCTGCGTCGTTTCAGCTCGGCGTAGGTGGTCGGGCTTGGTTCGAATGAATGAATCACTGCACCAGGAAAGGCTTCATGGAGCTGGGCAATCGATTGTCCCAGGTTGGCGCCGACATCGAAGATCAGTGGACGCCTAACGCCAGTCAGGAAGCGAGTCATGTCCAGGAAGGGATCGCGACCCGGATCCTTGGGATTGCAGCGAATGATGTCGTAGCCCAATCGCCTCAGCAGCCGTCGGGTTCGGAGCCTGATCGATGGCATCGGATCTATAGCCTATTAGATTGGAGGCTTACGGTCTCCCCCGCGGCGGCAAGTGGGCTGAGGCTGCGGATCAAGAATCAACCCTCACCAATCAACAACGATTCATTAATCAACGATCAAAGATCTGCAATTCCGGCGTCACCTCCCCTTGACGCCGGGCCCGCCTATTGCTATTAAAGCCACGCCAGAGACATATCAGTCCGTGGTCCGTTGGTCCTGTTGATGGAGGAGCTATGAATTGGCGCTCTGTTGTCGCCACGTGGGTCATCGTTCTTTGCGCGACGTCTGCGCATGCACAGTTCGACTCGGCACAGATTTCCGGGGTTGTCCAGGACACCACCGGCGCTGTGCTTCCTGGTGTTGACATCGTTCTCGTGAACGTCGGAACGCGCATCGAACGTCAGGCGGTGACCAACGAAGCCGGTCTGTATACCTTCCCGAACGTGCCAGTTGGCGAGTACCGGATCACGGCCATGCTGTCCGGGTTCAAGCCCATCACCAAGTCCAACGTGCAGGTGAACGCCGGCCTCAACATCAGGGTTGACGTGTCGCTCGAAGTGGGCGCGCTGTCCGAGACGATTTCGGTCGAGGCGGCCACGACGCTCGTGGACACATCGGTGATCGGGCGCACGCTGCGTGCCGAGCAGATCGCCGAAACGCCGCTGAGCGGGCGCCGCGCGTCGCAGGTGGCGCAGCTGGCGCCGGGCGTGGTCGGTGGAAACATGGGCGGGTCGGTGCCAACAGGTACCGGCACGTTCGCGACCGGCGTGACGTCTATCAACGGCGGCCGTTCCGACGAATTCATCACCACGATCGATGGCGCGCCGTCCATTCGTGTCCGCGCCGCCGGCGGCTTCATGATGGGCGCGCAGAACTTCGACACCGTCGCGGAAGTGCAAGTCCTGACGACGAACTACCAGGCTGAGTACGGCCGCTCGTCGGCGGGCCAGCTGCGGCTGGTGACCAAGAGCGGCACGCAGAGCTTCCGCGGCAACGTGTTCTGGAGCCATCAGAACGATGCGCTCGATGCGAATACGTGGACCCGTAAACGCGCGGGTCTCGAGAAGTCGCCGCACAAGTACAACGCGTATGGCTTCACCCTGGGCGGGCCGCTCTACATTCCGGGAGCCTTCAACACAGATCGGCAAAAGCTGTTCTTCTTCTGGGGACAGGAATGGCAGCGCGACCGCACGGTCGAAGACAACAATACGCAGACGGGCAACGTGCCCACCGCAGCAATGAAAAACGGCGATTTCAGTGCGCTGTTGCCGGGACGAGTGATCCGCGATCCGCTCACCGGATTGCCGTTTCCAGGCAACATGATTCCCCAGAACCGGATCAGTCCGCAGGGTCGTGCGCTGCTCAATGCCTTCCCCTTGCCGACTCCGGGATTCCAGCAGGGAGCGAACAACTACCTCGGCAACCCTTCGGTCTTCAACAACCAGCGGAAGGACAGCATCAAGATCGACTGGGTCCCGACGTCCAATCATCGCGTCGCCGTGCGCCATACCTGGGCGCCGAACGTCTGGAACGATCCCGAGCCGCTGAGCGTCTACTCAACGATCTGGGACTATCCAGGTCGCACGCTGGCCGCGACATTGACCAGCACGCTCTCCTCTTCGCTCATCAACGAGTTCTCGTTTTCGTGGGGCTCGACGAGTCCGTCCAAGTACTTCGGGCAACGCAACTGTGACTATTGCCCGGGCGGGACCACGGCCTTCATGTATCCCACGCAGAGCGAGGTCGGCATCAACTACCCGTACCTGTTCCCGGGAACGAAGCTGGATCCGGAAAAGATTCCGAACATCTCGCTACAAGGCTTCAACCCCGCGATCAACAACGCCGCCTATCCAGGGTCCTGGAACGACTTCGTGTTCCTCTGGTCGGACAACGTGACCAAGATCACCGGCAATCACACGTTCAAAGCGGGCGTCATGATCGAGCGCTCGGGGATGAACGATCGAATTCAGCTCAGTTTCGCAACGGCGCCCGCGACGACGAACCAGAACGGATCGTTCCGCTTCATGGACGGGCGGGCCGGAGGAACGGGCTACTCGGTTGCCAACGCTTTGCTGGGGCTGTTCGATGACTACACCGAGTTCGGCAACAAGCCGAACACCAAGTGGCTGGCGATGGGCTACGACGTCTACGCGCAGGACAGCTGGAAGCCGGCGCGCGACCTGACGCTCGAGCTGGGACTCCGATATTCACTCTGGCAACCGTGGGGCACGACGAACCTGGCGATGGCGTCATTCCAGTCGCAGTTCTATGACCCGTCAACCGCTCCCGTGATCGACCGTGCCGGCGGGTTCGTGGTGAGCGGCGACCGGTTCAACGGTGTCGTGCTGCCTGGCGACGAGCCGACCGACGAAGCGCTCGTTGACTTCCCGCAGCTGGCCAACCTGCAGCGGCTGTATCACGGCGTGCCGAACGGTTTCTCGGAAACGCCGACCGATGGCTTCCAGCCGCGACTAGGATTGGCCTATGCCATCAACGATGTGACGACGTTCCGCGCGGGCGTCGGCCGCTTCCTGAATCGCGTGCAGATCAATACGACGGCGGCATACGGGTTCAACGCGCCACTGTCGGAAATGCAGACCGTGATCAACGGCATCGTGGACGCGCCTGGCGGCGCCTCGACCCGCAATTTCCCGCTCGTCGGCGCAATGCAGTCGCCTGACTTCACGAATCCGGTGTCGTGGGCGTGGAACGCGACGGTCGATCGGGAACTGCCCTGGGCCATGCGTGGGACTGTCTCGTACGTGGGCCGCTCGGCATCGCGTCTCGAACGGGCCCGCAACATTAACCAGCTCCAGCCCGGCACGATCCAGGCGAATCCCGGCGCAAACGCGAACGCGCTGCGTCCCTACCTGGGCTTCAGTACAGTGACGTCGTATGAGACGACCGGCACGTCCAGGTACAACAGTTTGCAAACCCAGGTGGAGCGACGATCGACACGCGGTGTCGGCTTCAGCGTGGCCTATACGTTCGCGCGGACGACGGACAACGGAGCCGGCCGGAATGATCTGCTGCCCAACGCGTTCGACGACAGCGGCTACTACGGCATTTCCGATCTCGATCGGCCGCACGTCCTCGTGTCACAGGTACGCTACGCGCTGCCGAGGCTCGAATCGTCGGCGGCGCCGGTGCGCTGGGTGCTTGGGAACTGGGACGTCTCGGGGATTCTCCAGGCGCAGTCGGGAATGCCGTTCTCGGTGCGCACACCCGTCGATATCGCGGGAGTCGGACCGGGAAGCGGCCAGCAGTTCTACAACCTGGTCGGCGATCCAAAGGCAGCGCGCACCGAGTGGGATCCGGAGTTGTCGCGAGCGACGTGGTTCGACCGCAACGCGTTCCAGGTGCCTGCCACCGGCACGTTCGCGACGACCCAGAAGAAGAACACGCTGCGGCAGCCGGGCTTCTGGGACATCAACCTGTCGTTGCGAAAGGCCTTCAACGTTCCAGGTACCAACCATCGCTTCGATCTTCGTGTCGAGGCGTTCAACTTCATGAACCGGACGCGGCTGGACAACGCCGTGACGAATCCGACGCTTCCCGACTTCGGCTACATCACATCGTTGACGGGGAACCGGACGATGCAGATCGGGATGCAGTACGTGTTCTAGAAACGCGTCAACTCCCAACTTCCAATTTCCAACTCCCAAGTGTCTGCCTGGGAGTTGGAGCGTGGGAGTCGGGAATTGACAGGCGCGTTCTGCTGTTCTACTCGACCTTGGCGGGAGGGACCTTACATCGATCTTTGGGATCATCGAAGTCACGATATGGCTCGTGGCATTTCGAGCATGCCATCGCGACTGTTTCGCTGACCGCCACCATCTCGTCCATGCTTTTCGATTGCGCCGCCTTGTATGCCGCCCTCCCGGCGGCGGCCAGCCCTTCGGCCGCGGCGCGGAAGTCCGGCTGATCGATCGGAACCGGCCGGCCGTTCTCGCACAGACGCCTGGGAACCAGGATCAGGTTTGCCGCTTCCGACAACGCGAGAGCGCTGTTTTCGACTTCCTGCCAGCCGCCGTACACATTCTTGAATGTCGCTGTTGCGCCGCCACCCACTGCAGCCGGATCTCTCGCCGCTCCGGGGTCTTCGCTTTGCGCGTCGAACACGATATTGGCAAACGTGAATGGGATACCTCGCATCAGCTGGGCGAGATTCGAATGAGCCTGTGGCGAGTACGCAGCGGCCGGTGTTGTTGTCGTCGACTGCGACGGCGTTCCGCAGCCGACAGCCATGACCGTGGCCGCGATCAACCCGAATGCGCTCTTCATTTCATCCCTCCATGTGCCGAGCGGACACCGGGCGTCGGCGCCACAACCTGAGCAAGCATCTGGCCATCTCGCGGAGAAAAGAAAAGGGCAGTTTGTCTATCGAGAAGAGCCGCGCGTGCACAGCGTCGGCGCTGGATTTTTCGCGCTCGGCGCGAACAATCCCGCGGTGGCTTCTTCGGCGACAATAGACCTCATGGTCAGGCGGCCACCAAGCGAAGGCCACAAACAGCTGCTGCGCGAGCTGAACGAAGAGCGCGCGGCCGCGCTCCAGCGGATCAGCACCACGCTCGAATCGCTCATCCGTCAGCTCTGCGACTCGCGCGAACGAGTGCGGCGAGCCACTGGACCAGATCGCGAGCGCGAGATCGCGACGTGGCGTGACCTGCGAGCCCGCGCGATGAAGCACCGCTGGTATCTCGAAGTCCAGCGCGAGGCGCTGGGGATGCGCCGCCACGACGTCCTCGACGAGTTCTATCGGGTCCCTACGTTCGACTGAGCAGCCATCGATTCTGATCGGGGTCGGTGCGATCCGTCTTCGATTGTCGGTGCGATCTTGAATCTGGTCGGTGCGATTGGTCCCTGCGATTGTCGGTGCTACCGTGATCCTGGTCGCGGCTGGTCGCCAGGTTGTTTCGTGCCGATATCGTGGCAATGCACGCTCGCGCGGGGACCACAGTGGTCGAACGCCCTCACGTTGCGCTGGCAAGCCTTGGCACGCTGCTCGTCTGGGTCAGCTCAATCGTAGGCTCGGGATTCAGCCTGCTCTCCATCCCGTTCGCGATCTGGTCGACCCTCCCGTACGGAGTTTTGTGGATCGTCGGAACCGTGCTACGGGGGCTCGCGAAGAAAAAAGAGAACGCCGATCACTGGCGCGAACGCGATCGCTGGCTCACGATCGGCGCGGGCACCGCGGCCGTTGCCGCGGATCTCGGCATCCGGGCGGCCGTCTTCCTGTGGCCGCGGGGATCGACGGCGGCGATCGCCCTGGTCTTTTCCCCCGCATATATCACCATCTTCATCCTGCCGATCGGCGCAGCGGCCGGGTGGGTACTTGGCAGGCTGTGGCGATGGCACATCGCCGGACGTATCGCCGCGGTCACGATCGGTCCCACTGTGCTGGGACTGATGATGCTGGGACTGGCGAGGCCCGAACTCTTTCCGACCACAGTGGTCGCGCGCCGCGCGCTGCTCGAACGCATCGGTCCACCACGCGTGGTGATCGGTACGGATACCTTCACGTCGGTACCTGTTTCGACCACCGCGGCCTGGTACCTCGCAGCGGATCTCGATGGACAACCGGGCGAGGAACTGGCCATCGTCGATCACGCGGGCGCAGATTTGCTGGACAGCAACACGCGTGCGGTGACACGACACGTCGGATTTGGAGGGCAACCGGGCCGGCTCTGGGGTTCGTTCTCGACGCTCGTCCGGCTGCCCGATGGACGGCTGGCCGTGGCGCAGACCGGCGGCGGTTTCTCCAGGACACTGCTGCAGGATCTCAATGGCACCGAGTTGTGGGAGTACCGTACCGATCCGAAGCTGGCACCGACCGCCTTGCGCCCGGCGGACCTGGACGAGGATGGCAGCGTGGAGTTCTACGGCGCTTCGACCAACTTCATCGCCCGTCTCGACTGGATGGGCCGTGAAGTCTGGCGCCGCCCAGCCACGCTCGCGGCGCTTCTCGCGACGGTGCCGAGGGCGGGAGATGTCCCGCCGTGGATCGTGGGGCTCGAGTACGGCCGCAAACTCCTGGTCTGGGATGCCGATGGCCGGCCTTTGAGCGAGCGAGCGATCACTGCTGCAGATTCGCCACTGTCGGTCGTTGATACGTTCGCCGGACGAAGCTTCATTCACGGCGGTCACTCGGCTCGGGTGTCCGATCTCACCGGCAAGCTACTCTTCGATGTTCCGCTCGGCGATTTCACGCTGTCGTCCGCTCTTGGCGTTCGTTTCTCACCAACTGCCGCGCCCCATCTCGTCCTCGTGAGCTCCACCGATCGTGACACCAGCCGCTATCGCCTTCTCATCGTCGATTCGAATCAGCGAACGGAATACGACGAGATATTCGATCGCCATCCACGCGTGTTCGCGGCGAGGCAAGCGGACGGATCGCACACGCTTTTCGTCTGGGAGACGCGCGGACTCCGGCAACTGCGTCCGCGATGAATAGCTCCGGAGATCGCCCCGACCAGCGTCAGAACCGATCGCCCCGACCAGCGTCAGAACCGATCGCACCGACCAGCGTTAGAACCATCGCACCGACGACGGCTATCGAGATCTGACCGTTCGAAGGATCGACTCGACTTCCGGGCTTTCCGGGGCATCCGGCGCGAGCCGCTCGAACATCTCGAGTCGCGCGATCGCCAGGTCGGTGCGATTGAGTCGATCGTATGTGAGCCCGCTGCTGTAGTACGCGTAAGCGAAACGCGGATCGGCCTGCGTGGCTCTGTCGAATGCCTGCGCAGCGGCGTTATTGTCGTTCCGGCGGAAGTGCGCGAGGCCAAGCTGGTACTGTACGAACGGATCGCCGGGAAACGCCTCGGCTGCATTGCGGGCGCGATCGATTTCGCCGGGATCGTCGCGCAACAGCGCGAGCGCCAGATCGGAAGCCGCCTGCCATGACGGGCTGCCGCCGACCTGCGGCAGTTGCGCGAATTGCTTCGCCGCCTCGTCCCGTTGGCCAAGCCGCAGGTGGCTTTGTGCAGCGAACCAGAGCGCCTGGGCGCTTCGGTCACCGGCGTTCACACTGTTCAGGACTTCGTGGTACCGCCCGGACTCATACAGACCCTGGACAGAGTTCGCTCCTGCCGATGGCGCGACGGTTGGAGTAGAGCCAGGCAGAGCCACCGTCGTACGACGACCTCCGCCGCCACTCACGCAGCCGGCAAGGACGACGAGCGACGCTATCACGATGGCGGCGCCGGCGCGACGAGAGGTCAAGGGCTGAGTCATCACAAGCCTCTGTCCAGGCATGTGCAAAGCCCGGACCGCTTTCTGATCGCCGTAACCCTTTGACCTTCGTCTTCCTGATGGAATGCTCAACGGGAGGAAGGTGGCGTGAAGAGGACGGAGGCGACGTGAACCGTCACCTCCAGACCCTCCATTCGACATCGTCAGGACAGCGTGAACTGAACGGTCACTGTCATCAACACGGGCACAGGCTGACCGTTCAAGCGAGTGGGCGTGAACTCCCACTGCATCACCGCGTCGAGAGCGGCCTGGTCGAGCATCGGCACCGATCGAAGCACGCGGGCGTTGGTGATCTTGCCGTCCACGCCGATCAGTGTTTCGAGAATCACCACGCCCTGAACCTTCGCGTCTTGAGCGGCTTTGGGATACACCGGGTTGATATGCTTCGTCTTCGTGGGCTGGAGGATCGCCCCGCCGACGCGAACCGCACCCGCAGCCCAGGGCGGAGCGGCAATGTCGCGATCCGGAGGGGGCGGCGGTGGTGGCGGTGGAGGCGGGGCAGACTGGGGAGTCCCACCACGTCCGCCGGCTACACCAAACCCGATGAACTGACCGGGTCTTGAAAGAGACCAGCCATCATGCGCAACCAGGCGAGGCTTCCCACCGAACGGAAACGCGAACGTCACCCGAATCGATAGCGGTGCCTCCGCGGGTGGGTCGTACGTCCACTGCCGAACCGCTTCAGCCGCCGACCTGACGAGCGAATCGTACGCAGCGCTGAGCGCCTGCGCGTCAGGCGGTGCGGGAAGTATGGGGGCAGCTCCGCCGATGGGCCCCACGCCAAGCCGGCGCATTTCGGCGACGCGGCCAAATTGATCGAGCGTGATCAGCAGGGTCACCATCGCGTTGGCCTCGACTGCGGCGGCATCAGCGGGGTATTCGGGATCGACGGAGTAGGTCCGTCGCGGTACTGGGTTCTCCGGCGTGATCGGCCTGGCCTGTTTTTCGAGCGGTCCGATCTCCTTCTGGAGTTCCTGTGCGGCAGCTTCTCTCAAGGGGAAAGCACCGACGACATACCAGCTGCTGGCCGCGACGACCAGCGCCATCACAGCACACGACCACGCAATTTGCCTCGACGACATGCCTGCCTCCCTTGCGATCAATTGCATCCGCCTGAACAAATGCCGGCGACGCGCAAACGCGGCCGCGGGCACCAGAGGGGTTTCGTCGGCGAACGCCGCGAGCGCCTCGATATAGCCCCGGCGAGTGCCGGTGGCGAGCATGGCCAGTTCGTCCACGACCTCTTCTCGCGCGAGCTGCACGTGCGAGATGAGCCACCACATGCCGGGATGAAACCAGAC
The DNA here is from genome assembly GCA_035649635.1 of Vicinamibacterales bacterium. Taxonomy (GTDB): domain Bacteria; phylum Acidobacteriota; class Vicinamibacteria; order Vicinamibacterales; family UBA2999; genus Gp6-AA40. Next base: position 73,049 of record DASRJE010000153.1, read on the forward strand.
GACGGCGCGCACGACCTCCTCGCCGACCAGCCACATCCAGTCACGACGCTGCACGTGGATCAACTCGTGACAAAGCACCGCCCGCTGCACGTGAAGAGCCTGCGCACGAAGCGAGTCGGGAAGCAGAACGATTGGCCGTCGCACGCCGAACGTGACCGGCTGACGCAGCCCGGCCACGTAGCGGATTTCCGCGCGGGTTCCAAGCGCCCTTTGCGGCTCGTCGTGCTCCTCGTTCCAGGGAAACATGTAGCCAGCAGTTCTGAGTCTCGCGAGTCGAACCAGACCGACTGCGATCCACAGGCCGCGCGCGCAGATCCCCACAGCGATGCAGACAACGAGCGCCGTCATCCACGGAAAGCTCGGAGTCGCGGTGACGGTCTCCCCAGCCGTTGGCACACCGATGAGCACTGCGGAGAACGCTTCAGTCGTCACGCCAGCAGCATTCGACTGGCGCGCCTGGAGCCACGGCAAGACGAGGCACAGGGCAAGCAGCGTCCGAAAGTACACGTAGCGGACGCCGGGCGCCTCGAGGCGCAGCAGCGTGGGGAGCAGGCCTCCAATTGCGACGATGCACGCGACCTGCGCGCTCCAGGCAATCAGATCTGTGAGCAGAGTCGAGCCGGTCATTCGTCGATCTCCTCAATGAGCTGCTTGACGATGCGGCGCTGCTTCTCGGTCAGCTTGTTGTCCTTTGCCAGATGCAGCAGCAAGCCGTCGGAGGCGCCATCGAAGACGCGGTCGAGGAACTCGCGCACCATCGCGCCCACCACCTGCTGCCGCGGCCTGGCCGGCCGATACACGTGCGCCCGATCGGCGGCCGTCTTTTTGAGATAGCCCTTCTCCTCCAGGATCTTCATCATCGTCATCACGGTGGTGTAGGCGATCTGTCGCGTCTCGCGCAGCGCTTCATAGACGTCGCGAACGGTCGCTTTGTCCATCCGCCAGACGACCTTCATGATCGCCAGTTCCTGGGGGGTGAGGGTCGGGTGTGGTGTTCTCATGAATTAGTACTAATAATTTAGTAGTATGGGCGGCAGCCTGTCAAGACCTGACAACTCCCGACCTTCAACTCCCAATTCCCAAGCGGTCAGCGCCTCCCGCTTGTCGAGCGATCTGTTGCTTGAGTTAGACTGACGCCCGCAGTGTGCGGTTGACTGACAAGGAGCGGAACGATGGCGATTACGCGCGGGTCGATGACTGACGAGCAGCGCAAATCAGTCGCGCTGGAGTACTTGAAGGCATTCGACGACAAGGGCGTGACGTCGAATGGCGGCAGCATCATGGACCTGTTTGCCGATGATGCGCAGGTGTTCTTCCCGAAGTGGGGATTGGCCACTGGGAAGAAAGAGATCGGTCAGCTATTCACGGACTTCGGTGGAGAAATCAAGCAGATCCTGCACGACTACGCCACGTTCAACTGGATCATGACTGGCACGGACACGTTTGCCGTCGAGGGCACGAGCTTCGGCGAGCACAAAGCCGGATCGTGGCGGGCTGGCGTGAGTCACGCCGGCCGATGGTGCGACGTGTTCGAAATTCGCGACTTCCTCATTCAACGCTGCTTCATCTATCTCGATCCAGACTACGCCGGTCTCGATACAGCCCGCTATCACTGGTTGTCAGCCGGTGGGCGTGACGCGTCGAAGCCGATGGGATGAGGTGCGGGGATCTACGTTATCGATCGACGCTGACGGGCGGATGCGACTCGTACACGTCAGCGCGGGTCCATGAGGGTGGTGGCGCCTCGCGTGGCACGAAGACGATCTGGAACAGTTGCATCCACCCCGTTGCGAATGCGGCCTGCGAGCCCGCCAGATACAACTCCCAGGCTCGCCGGAATGCCTCGCCGTAGGTCGCGCGCACCTGGTCCGTGGCCGATGCGAAACGCTCGCTCCAATGGGCCAGCGTCTCGCGGTAGTGAAGGCGGAGATTCTCCACGTCGATGACCGACATGCCGCACGGCCCAAGAATTCCCGTGGTGACTTCCGCCAGCGTCGGCGGATATGCGCCGGGAAAGATGCGGCGGCGGATCCAGGCGTTCAGCGGGCGCGGGATGTCGCGGCCGATGAAATGAAGCAGCCCACGGCCGGTGTCACGTTTCAGTGTTCGGCGCAGGACATCGGCGAGGCTGTGGTAGTGCTGAAGCCCCACGTGTTCGAGCATCCCCACAGATACGAAGGCGTCGAATTCACCAATGACATTGCGATAGTCGTCGTCGACGAATTCGATCTGCCCGCTGAGTCCTTCACGCGACGCGCGATCGCGCGCGTAGGTCAGTTGCTCGCGTGACACGTTGAAGGCCTTCACCGTCACGCCGTAGTGCCGCGCCATGTGCATCGCAAGGGCGCCCCAGCCGCAGCCGGCCTCGACGACCCTCTCACCGGGACGGAGGTGCAGCTTCCTGCACACCAGATCCAACTTCGCGATCTGCGCCGCTTCGAGTGACATCCCCGGATCGGCGAAATAGGCGCACGTGTAGACCAGTTCACGATCGAGCCACAGTTGGTAAAACGGATTGCCCAGGTCGTAGTGATGATGGACGTTGTGGCGCGAATGCCGGACTGAGTTGCGTCCTGCAAACGCCATCCACAGGCGTTGCTGCCATGAGACGTTCACGGGCGCGTTGGCAGTGAGGGCTTCGACGATTTCCTCGAGCGGACCTCGAACCAGCAGCCGGCCGGCCATGTACGACTCACCAAACCATAACTCGGGGTTGAGCGCCAGACCGAGGAGCGTCCTGCGATCGGTCACGATTAAGTCGCCGATCGGCGGCTGTGGTCCGGCGTAGCTCGAACTGCCATCCCACAGCTCGAGACGCACGGCCGCGGGCTCGATAGTGCGCTGCACCCGTTCGCCCAGCCAACGATCCGCCAGGCGGGTCCCCAGCTTCCAACCGTGATCGACAGTCGCCTGGTCTGTCGCCTGGCTTACTCCACAACTCGTTTGTGCTGGTGCTGTCGGCAACGTCGTTCCCATCGGAATCGACCTCGGTTTTCGTAGCGGGCCTACGCTAGTAGCCTCCACACAAGCGAACGATAGATTCTCCACTGCTCGCTTGTTTCGCTCCCGTCGGCAACACCCTTCCCTCCCGAACTGACGGTGATTTCGCCGCGGGCCTTTGTTGAGAGCCTCAACACAAGCGAACCGCAGGGTAAGTCACCGCCGGCGCCCATGATCCGTGCGAATGATAGTCGACTTTCTAGTACCCTAGGATCCTTACGCCAAGAGCCAATCCCAAGCACGCAACATGGTCGTTCAAAAATTCGGTGGCACCTCTGTCGCTGATCCGTCAGCTATCAAACGCCTGATCGAAATTGTCCGGGCGGCGCGAACGCGCGATGGGCGCGGTCCTGCCGTCGTGGTGTCCGCCATGAGTGGTGTCACCGACGGGCTCCTCGGGGTTGCCGCCACGGCCGGCGCGTCGCAGCCTGAGGAGGCACTGGCACGGGCGCAGCAGATACGGGAACGTCATCTGGCGGCAGCGCGTGAGCTGGTCGCCGGACCCGCCCTCGACATGCTGCTGACCGACATCGATGCGCAGATCGACGAACTGGCAAACGTCATCAGGGCATTGGCCGTGCTGCGAGAAGTATCGCCGCGGACGCTCGATGTGGTTGCCGCGATTGGAGAACTGCTGTCATCTCGCATCGTCGCTGCAGCGCTCACCTGTGCCGGGGTCCGCGCCGACTGGATTGATGCCCGCCAGGCCATCGTGACCAACGATGAGCACACGCGTGCCACGCCGCTCGCAAAGGAGACCAACGACAGGCTTCGCTCCATCGTGCAACCTGTGCTCGACGCTGGGGGCGTGCCCGTGTTGGGCGGATTCGTCGGAGCAACCGTCGCCGGCCACACCTCGACGCTGGGTCGCGGTGGGTCGGACTACTCGGGCGCGCTCGTTGGTGCCGGCGTGAACGCCTCAGAGATCCAGATCTGGACCGACGTGGACGGCATGTTGAGCGCAGACCCGCGCGTGGTCACGAGTCCGCGCCTGGTCGCGCAGTTGTCGTTCGCCGAAGCGGCGGAGCTCGCGTATTTCGGGGCGAAGGTGCTGCATCCGAGCACGATCCTTCCAGCTGTCGAACGCAACATCCCCGTCCGCATTCTCAATTCCTGGAAACCCGACGCCGAGGGAACGCTGATCACGGGCGCAGGCTCTCCCTCGCGCGGCGGCCTGACCGGGCTTGCGTCAAAGCGGGACGTCACCGTCATCGACATCACCTCCACGCGAATGCTGATGGCCTATGGCTTTCTGCGCCGCGTGTTCGAGGTTTTCGAGCGATTCCGCACGGCTGTCGACATGGTGACGACGTCCGAGGTGAGCGTGTCGGTCACCGTGGACGATGCGCGACAGATTGAGGGAATCGTGGCAGCGCTCAGCGAGTTTGCCGAAGTCGCGGTCGAGCCTCACATGTCCCTGCTGTGCGCCGTCGGCGACGTGTTGCAAGACGAGCCGGAAATGGCGGCCCGCGTAGTCGGCGTCCTCGAGGAGGTCCCGCTGAGGATGATTTCGCAGGCCGCGTCACGGAGGAACATCACCGTCGTTCTGCGTCAAAGTGACCTGCCGCACGCGATGGAGCGTCTGCACGAGGAGTTTTTCCGGAGTGTTTGACATGACCGTTAGAGACGGGCGCGGAATGAAGCTGCTGATCGTCGGCTACGGCAAGATGGGGCGTATGGTCGAAGAGCTCGCTCTCGCGGAAGGATTCGAGATCGTCGGGCGCGTCGACGAGGGGCGAGGCGAGTGGACGGACGCCGACGTGGCTATCGACTTTTCGACAGCTGACGCGCTGCTCGCCAATTTCGGCCAATACACGCGTCGACGGCTGTGCGCGGTGATTGGAACCACGGGCTGGAACGCACACCTCGATCGCTTGCGAGCGGAAGCGGGACGGGCCGGCATCGGCGTCGTCGCATCCGGTAATTTTTCGATTGGCGTGAACGTCTTCGAGCGTGTTGTGGCGGAAGCGGCGAGGCTGATGAACGCTCAGCCGCAGTACGGTGGGTGGATCCACGAGATCCACCACGCGGCCAAGCGCGATGCCCCATCGGGGACCGCGTTGCTCCTGCGCGACGCGATGACGTCGGCCGGATTCAATCGATCGATCGACATCTCGTCGGCCAGAGCAGGTATGATCCCGGGAACGCACACGGTTGGATTCGACAGCGCTTCGGATACGATCGAGTTGATCCATCGTGCGCGGGATCGCCGCGGCTTCGCGAGCGGCGCGCTGCTGGCCGCGCGATGGATTCACGGGCGAACCGGCTGGTTCAACATGCAGGATGTGTTGAAGGTTTGATCAGCCGGCGGGTCTCCAAAGCAAGACCCGCCCTACGCTGCGAACGAAAGACCGTAGCGCGCACGCTCTAGTGTGCGCGGACGCCGAAGACGGGAGATACCATGCGTACCCCATTTACAGGTGTTGGCACTGCGCTCATCACGCCGTTCACTCGTGACGGTTCCCTGGATGAAGCTGCCGTCAAGCGCCTGGCGCGCCGGCAGATCGAAGGCGGTGTTCACTTTCTCTCGCCCTGCGGGACGACGGGGGAGGCGCCGACGCTGACGCACCGCGACAAGCTGCGGGTGGTGGAGCTCGTGGTGGAAGAAGCCAACGGCAAGGTGCCCGTGCTTGCCGGTGCGGGCGGGTACGACACGCGCGAAGTGATCGAGCTGGCGCGCGACATGGAGCGGGTGGGCGCCGACGGGCTGCTGTCGGTGACGCCGTATTACAACAAGCCTACCCAGGAGGGGCTCTACCAGCACTTCAAGGCAATCGCCGAGGCGACGCCGCTGCCGATCGTGCTGTACAACGTGCCCGGTCGCACCGGCGTGAACATGTCAGCAGACACGACGATTCGCCTCTCGGAGCTGCGAAACATTGTCGCGATCAAGGAGCAGCCCGATCTGCCGCAGATGTCGACGATCATTTCCGGCGCGCGCGAGGACTTCATCGTGTTGAGCGGCGATGATCCGGTAACCGTGGCCGTGATGGCGATTGGCGGCAAGGGCGTCGTGTCGGTGGCATCCAATGAAGCGCCGTCGGAAATGGCGCAGATCGTCGAACTGTGCGAGAAGGGCGATTTTGCCGCCGCCCGTAAACTGCACCACTGGCTGTTGCCGCTGATTCAGGTCAACTTCGCCGAGACCAATCCGATCCCGTGCAAAACGGCGATGGCGGCAATGGGTCTCATCGAGGAGAACTATCGCCTGCCGATGGTGCCGCCGAGCGCCGCGACTCGCAACAAGGTTGTGCAGGTGCTGCAGAATCTCAAGATGCTCGGTGCCGCAGCGCGTGCCTGACGCTGCCGTACCTCGTGTCCGACTTTAGCCGGACCTGGCGTGCGCGTTAGCCGGACGTCTTCGACCACATGTCCGTCGATCCCGTCTCGTTTGCCCGCAGCCTCATCGACATCGATTCCACGACCGGCCGTGAGGCGGAGGTTGCTGCGCTGCTGGCGCGCACGCTCCAGCAACTCGGCTATCAGGTGATCGAGCAGCCGGTTGCCGATGGGCGGTTCAACGTCTACGCTCGCCTCGACGCGCCTCCCACGATTGTTTTCTCGACTCATTTCGACTGTGTGCCACCGTTCTTTCCGAGCAGGGAAGAGCGGGGCATGCTGTTTGGCCGCGGCGCCTGCGACGCCAAGGGGATTCTGGCGGCGCAGGTCGCGGCTGCCGAATCGTTGCGCGCCTCCGGGGAAAGACGGATTGCGCTGCTGTTCGTTGCCGGTGAAGAGCGGGGCAGCGACGGCGCGCGCGTGGCGAACGAACAAGCCCCCGATAGTGTTCGTTTCCTGATCAACGGTGAGCCGACGGATAACCGGCTGGGGGCTGCCACGCGCGGGATTCTGCGCGTCCGCCTCCACGCGGATGGGCGCGCCGCTCATTCGTCGTTTCCTGAGCTTGGCGAATCGGCCATCGACAAGCTCCTGGACGCGTTGATGGTGCTCCGCGGAGTGACGCTCCCCGACGACCCGATCCTCGGCCGGACACACTACACCGTTGGCCTGATTGAGGGCGGCGTAGCGCCCAACGTAGTGTCGCCGCATGCGTCGGCCGAGCTGGTCTTCCGAATCGTCGGCAATGGTGCTGCGGTGCGCGACGCCATGCACGTCGTTGAAAGCCTGGTCCACGTCGAGCACGTGCTCGACGTGCCCGCAGTTCGCATGCATACGCTGTCCGGTTTCGATACCGCGGTCTTTCCTTACACGACCGATGTTCCGCTCCTGACCCGTTGGGGAACGCCTCTGCTCCTTGGCCCCGGCTCGATTCACGTGGCCCACACCGACGAAGAGCACCTCGCCATCGACGAGATGATGGCCGCCGTACAGTTGTACGAATCGCTCGCGCGACAGCTGTTGTGAAGTCCGCCGAAGGCGGACAGCCGTTATGTAGTCTCCGGCGTCAGCCGGACAGCCAAGTGCTCCAGCTTTAGCCGGACCGTGGCCGTACGTTACACTCAATGTTTGCCGGGCACTCCGATGTGCCCGGCAGTGGGTGCGCCGCATCGCGGCCCGGACCCTGTGCAACTCCAGCCTGCGAACCGCGTCAGGGCCGGAAGGCAGCAGCGCTAAGTAGACCCTGCAGTGTGCTGCAGGTGCACCGGGTCGCGGTGGAGCGCACCCCGCTCAACTTCCAATCTCCAACTCCCAACTCCCGATTCCTCACGTTTGGAAGTAGTGTTGGAGGTTGGCAGTTGCACTCTGGACCGTTGTGCAGGCTGGAACGCGGATCTGGTGCTCGTTGCGACGATCGCACAACGGGCTGGCGCGCGCGGCGCGCAAAAAAAGACGCTGCTGAACTAGTCGAGGGCTCAGTGAGATATCACGGGCAGAGCCCTTGACGAGTTCGTCTGACGTACAGCTCGCCTGGAGTTGGACGTTGGTCGGGAGTTGAGGTTGTCCTATCAGGTCCTCGCACGTAAATATCGCCCGCAGCGCTTCGACGATGTCGTCGGGCAGGAGGTCGTGACACGTACGCTGCGCAATGCCATTGTGAGCGGACGCATCGCCCACGCGTTCGTCTTTGCAGGGTCGCGCGGCTGCGGCAAGACCACGACGGCCCGCATCCTGGCGCGCGCGTTGAACTGCATCAAGGGGCCGACGCCGGATCCCTGCGGCGAATGTGATGCATGCGTCGAAATCGCGCAGGGTCGCGATCTGGATGTGCTCGAGATCGACGCGGCCAGCCACACCGGCGTCGACAACATCCGCGAGGTCGTGATCGCGGGGCTGGCGTTCCCGCCGGCGCGCGACCGCTACAAGGTATTCATCATCGACGAGGTCCACCAGCTTTCGACCGCCTCGTTCAATGCCTTGCTCAAGTCGATCGAGGAGCCGCCGCCTCACGTCGTCTTCATGATGGCGACGACCGAACTTCACAAGATTCCGGACACGATCTTGTCGCGCTCGCAGGTATTTGAGTTCCGCACTATTTCCCCGAAAGCCATCACCGATCAGCTCCGGCGAATTGCGGCAGCTGAGAATGTCGAGGCCGCGGACGCGGCGCTCGCGCTCATCGCGAGGGCGGCCGAGGGCAGCATGCGCGATGCGCAGAGTGCGCTCGACCAGGTCATTGCGTTCGCGGGCAAGGCGATCGGTGCTGATGATGTGTCGACCGTTCTGGGGCTCGTCGGCCGCGACCTGCTGATGAACGTGATCGACGCCGTGGTCGCTGAAGATGCTCCGCGCGCATTCGCGCTGGCCGAGCGAGCAGTCGAGTCGGGGACCGATCTCAGGCTCGTCTGCCGTGAGCTCACGCAGGTCGTGCGCGACATGATGGTCATGTCGGTAGATCCCTCGCGCGTGACCGATGCCGAGCTGCCGGCCGACGAGCGTGAACGGCTGACGGCACTCTCGCGTCAGTTCTCGAGAGAAGATCTGATGCGCGCCTTCGATCTCCTCTCGACCGCCGAGCAGGACATTCGCACGGTGTCGCATCCGCGGTACTACTTCGAGATGCTGCTGCTACGGTGGATGCATCTCCGGAAGCTCGTGCCGCTGGCAGATCTGCTCGAGCAACTCGGTAGCGGTGGAACCAGGAACCAACCCGCACCGACGGGTGTCAAAGCCGCACCGGCAAGCAGCAAGTTCGCACCGACAAGTAACAAGGTCGCACCGACAAGCAGCAGGCTCGCACCGACAAGCAACAACGTCGCACCGACGAGCAGCAAGCTCGCACCGACAAGCGACAACGTCACACCGACAAGTAGCAAGGTCGCACCGACAAGCAGCTTGAAAGACTCGTTGCTTGCCGAGATCCGCGCTGGAAAGGCGTTCTTCTACAATACCGTCGTTGCTCAGGCGCAGAAGATCGACGTCGTCGAGGACCGCGTGACGTTTACGTTTCTACCTGCTCACCGCGCGTTGCGCGAGCAATTCGAGCAGGCGCGTCCGTGGCTCGAGGCGGCTGCCGAACGGCTGACCGGCCGTAAGATCGTTGTTGCCGCCGTGCAGGCTACTGATAGCACCGAGGCCGCAGAGCCGGAGCCGAAGACGTCCGCCGCGGCAGCGGCGCCAAAGCGTGATCTCAAGGCCGAAGCGCTGTCGTCGACTGGGGTGCAGGCGTTGCTCGACGTGTTCCCGGCCGAAATTCGCGACGTGGAGGAGATGTGAATATCGCAGCCGCGATGCAGCAGTTCAAGCAGATGCAGGAACAGATGCAGCAGCGGATGGCCGAGATGCGCGTCGAGGCGAGCGCCGGCGGTGGCATGGTGACGGTCGTGGTCAACGGCAGTAAGCAGCTGCAGTCGCTGCGAATCGATCCCGAGGTCGTTTCGAAGGAAGATGTCGAGATGCTTCAGGATCTGATCCTTGCGGCGGTCAATGACGCCAACCGGAAAGTCGACGAGCAACTCGGGCACTCGATGTCAGGTCTGCTCGGAGGCCTGAAGATCCCCGGACTGTTTTGATCCTTTCGATGTCAACTTCCAACTCCCAAACGGTCCAACTCCCAAAACGGTGGCTCGAATCGGTTTGGAAGTTGGGAGTTGGTGACTCGATGACCGTTGGGAGTTGATTCGTCGTGTCGCTACCGGAACCTCTGGCCAGGCTGGTCGAGCATCTCCAGAAGCTGCCCGGCATCGGCGCGAAGAGCGCGCAGCGCCTTGCTTTTCACATCCTTCGGCATCCGCGCGAGGATGCCGAGCAACTGTGCGACGCCATCCGTGACGTCAAGGAACGCGTTACTTACTGCTCCACGTGCAACAACATCACAGACACCGATCCCTGCGGTTTCTGCACCAGCACCACCAGAGACCAGCGGCTGATTTGCGTCGTCGAGGAGCCGCAGAACGTGGCCGTGGTGGAGAAGACGCGCGAGTTCCGCGGCGTATATCACGTCCTCATGGGAGCGCTGTCGCCGCTGCACGGGGTCGGGCCGGACGATCTGAAGATCAAAGGCTTGCTGGGGCGCGCCGGTACCGGCGCCGTCGACGAGGTGATTCTTGCGACCAACCCCACGGTCGAAGGAGAAGCTACGGCGTTGTACCTGGCGAGACTGCTGAAGCCACTCGGTGTCCGCGTCACGCGCATTGCGATGGGAATTCCTGTCGGCTCCGATCTCGAATACGCCGACGAGGTGACGATGACTCGCGCCATGGAAGGCCGTCGGGATCTCTGAATCTCGAATTGTTGATTCCTTGATGCTCCCCGCCTCTTACCAATTGCCTGCAGCGATCGTGCTGCTCCTCGGTGGAACTGTGGCTTGCTTCTTTGGCTACCGCATGTTCCGTCTCGTGCTCGCGATCTTTGGTTTCATTGTCGGGGTATTCTTCAGCAGCTCGATCGTCGCGCCGAGTGATACGACGTCGATGCTGGTGGTCGGAGCGATCGGTGGGCTTATTGGCGCCGGCATCCTTTTCGCCGCTTACTTCGTGGGAGTGGCACTGTTCGGCGCCGGCATCGGTGCACTCGTCGCCAACCTGGCGTTTTCGGCGAGTGGGCAGGAGCCTCACTTCCTGGTCATTGCCTTTTGCGCCGTCGCCGGGGCCGCAGTGTCCATGTATCTCCAGCGTTACGTCATCATCCTGAGCACGTCATTTGGCGGAGCCTGGACGATGATCGTGGGCTCGATGGCACTGATCGGCGATCGCGCGGCCAAGGCCGCTGTCGACAATGTCTGGGTGCTGTATCCACTCAATCCCGCACCCGACCGGCAATGGTTGCCAATTGCGTGGGTCGTGCTGGGTTTAATTGGCACAGGTGTGCAACTCGGCTGGACCGGCGGGGAGAAAGGCCGGGTTGGGCGCAGAAGGAAAAGCAGGAAAACCGATTAAACTATCAGTAGAGCGCTTCCGCGCGATTGAGGGTACATGCGCAAGACAGTCACGATTCTTTCGATGTGCGGGTTCATCCTTTCGGTTTCGTACGCGGTGCTTGGAGCGCAGGGCAAAGCCAGCGCCGGCGTGTACACGGCGGAACAGGCCACGCGCGGCGAGGCGATCTACAAGGAACAGTGTGCCGCGTGCCACGGCGACAACCTCGAAGGTTCAGGTCCCATGCCGCCGCTCGCGGGGATGGACTTCCTCACTAACTGGACAGGCAAGACTCTCGCCGATCTCTACGAGAAGGTGCAGACGACGATGCCGGCGACCGCGCCGGGAACGTTGATGCCTGCGCAAACGGCCGACGTGCTGGCGTTCATGCTGAAGTCGAGCAAGTTCGCGCCCGGCTCGACAGCGCTCGAAGGGAAAGTGGAAGCGCTGATGCCGATTCAGATCGACGCACCTCAGTAACTTGGTGGCTGGGTATCTGGGCATCTGGGCGCAGAACCCAGTCTTCAGCTACCCAGACAACCTAGCTACCCAGTAACCCAGCTACTCAGTAACCCAGCTACCTAGACGGACAAGACTCCGGCAGTCGGTCCCATCCTTCGACGTCGAGCACTGCGTCGGTCTTGACGCCAGTCAGCGTGCCGCTCGCCGGACCGCCACCCACCTGCGACTGCGGAGCGCCGCCGCCGATTCTCACACGGCCACCACCGGTGCTGATGCCACCGGGTCCAGCCAGATCCGCCTTGCGCACCAGGCCAGTGACCTGGACCATCATGCCTTCGCGTTTCTCAATTTCCTTCAGGATGTCCTTATCGCCGGAGAGGCGGAACCTGCGACCCGGTGCCAGCTCGCCGCTGGTCGGCTCGTGCCCTTCGCGGGCGGCAACGATGAAGGTGCGACCCTTTGCGCAGCCGGGCACGGTGATCCGCTGCGAGTCATTTGGCACTTTCCGTTCCTGTTCCTGTTCCTGTGCAGCGAGGGCGGCTGCTGACACGATGAGGACGGCGGGCAGCAGATATTTCATGGCTATCAGTGTACGCCGGTGGCTGCCGGATATTGCGTCCGCCTGATCCTTTCGCTACGATCGGAAGGTTGCTCTGTGGCCGTGGCCGCAGATGTGCACCCCGCCATTCCTCGGTAGCTCAATGGCAGAGCATCCGGCTGTTAACCGGAGGGTTGCTGGTTCGAGTCCAGCCCGAGGAGCCAA
>DASRJE010000154.1:0-103224 GCA_035649635.1 Vicinamibacterales bacterium
CCAAGCTCGACGCCAGAGACTACGGCATGAACGGCAATGACGCGGGCGGCCGGCTCAAAGAACATACCTGGCTGCCGGTCGATTACGCCGACGGCCTTATTCGGATTGGCACGCAGTCGGCGATCATTCAGCCGGAAGCGGGTGCGCTGCTCCGGAAGTTGATGATCGAACGCGGAATTCCCGCGCCGCCGCCAGGTCGGACCCTCGAGAGCGTCTGTCTGGCTCCTGAACTGTGTGATGACGTCCAGCCCGAGGAACTCCAGGATCTGAAGTAGTCGTTGTCGAGAACTCGCGCTCTGAGGCCGAGGAGGGTTATGCGTCGTTATCTGATTGCGTGCGTACTGATACTCCTCGGCATCGGGTCAGCCGTTCCAGCCTGGGCTCAGGCCAAGGGGGCGGCCGCTGAGGCATCCGCCGCTGCCTCCGTCAACCCGCACTGGGCAGCACCGAAGCTGTCATGGGGCCATCCCGATCTCGAGGGCATCTGGACGAGCGACGACATGCGCGGCGTGCCGATGTCGCGGCCGCAGCAGTTCGGCTCGCGCCAATCTCTCAACGACGAGGAATTCGCTGCGCGCGCGCGCGAGCGCGCCGAAGCGCGGAGGGTCGACGACGCGAGGACAGGCACTTTTCGCAACGAGGAAGGCTCGCGCGACTTCGGGTACACCTCGCTTGTGATCGAGCCGGCGGACGGACGAATTCCGGCCTTCACGGCCGAGGCCCGAACCCGCCCCACGCCGCGCGGGACCGGCGGCGTGGGTCCCTTCAACAGCATCGACGACTTCAGCTTGTGGGACCGCTGCATCACGCGCGGTCTCGCGGGGTCGTGGCTTCCAGTGGTGTACGGCAACGGCACGCGCATCATCCAAACGCCGGATTCGGTCATCATCGCGCACGAGATGGTGCACGAGACGCGTGTCATCCCGCTCGACCCTTCGACAAGCTCAGGGTCGCCCCGAGCGGAGTCGAGGGGCGAAAGGTGGGGTCACATGGGTGCGGCGATCAAGCAGTACATGGGGGTTTCGCGCGGCCACTGGGATGGCAACACGCTCGTTATCGAAACGACCAACTTCACCGATCGCATTGCGGCCACCGGCGGCGGTGGCGTCCGGTTCAGCGACGCGCTGAAGACGACGGAGCGGATCACACGAATCGATCCACATATGGTCGAACTGGAGCTGCGAGTCGACGACCCGAAGACCTACGTCGCGCCATGGACGCTCCGGATGACGCTCACCAGCCAGCCCGGCTACGAGATCTACGAATATGGCTGTCACGAGGGCAACCGCTCCGTTCCGAACGCGCTGAGCGGCGAGCGGGTCTACGAGAAGCAGGCGGCGGACAACGCCGCGAAGGGGCTGCCGCCACCCGAGCGCGTATTCGAGAAGGTCAACGGCGACGATCGCGGTCGGTGAAGCGTCTATCTGCAAGGCTCGTCGTCGTGCTGCTCGCCGCCACGGTCGGCGCCGCGGTGGGAGCATTGACCGCTACCAGAGAAGAGGTAGTGGCCACGGCCTCGGCTCGGCTTCGCGCAGACGCTTCGGCGGGGCAGGCCCAGGCGAGGGCCGCACTGCCGATTCCCGCTCTTCATCATGCCGGCCTCAACGTCGTCGACCCTGCGCGGTCGCAGCAGTTCTACAAGACCATCTGGCCACAGGGCGAAGTCACGACGTTCGCGGGCCTGCCGGCGTACAAGTCGAACATGTACCTTCTCTTCACGAAGGTGAACCAGCCCGCCGGCGGTACATGGGATCCGAAGGAGCACCGGTCGATCCCGCAGAGCGTGTTCTGGCACATCGGTTTCGAAACACAGACGCCGACGGCCACGATCAAGGAGCGCTTGAAGGCGGCCAACGCGACACTCGTGCCGTTGTTCACGAGCGACAGGGACTCGGGCTCGATCTGGCGCGCAGGCGAAATGGGCTACGGTCGGAATCCTATTGTTACGGCGAAGATGATGGCCGAGCGCCCGGCGGGCCAGCCGCAGGAAGGTGGCTATGCCTACTTCCTCGGACCCGATCAGGAACTGATCGAAGCCGGTGGCGGGCCGGGAGAGGAGGACATCTTCAACCACGTTCACTTCGTCCACGAACAACCGTGGTGCGCGGCGCAGTGGTATGTCGAGCACCTGGGGTTCAAGCCGCAGCAGATCAGGAATCCGGCAACGAAAGAACTGATTGAGGCGCCGATCCCGCAGCCGTGTCAGGGCCCGATCGGACCTCCGAGTTGGCCGTCTTTGCAGCAGCAGGGCACTCTGCGCGATCCGCGCGTGACCGTCACTCTAACAGGCACCAACTTCTCCTGGTACGTCCGTCCGTGTCAGGCGGGCCGCTGCCGCGAAGGCGACGTCAGGTTGGTACCCTCGCGTGGACAGGTGTTGGACCACATCGGCCTGACCTATCCAGACCTCGATACGCATGTGCCGCGCCTGCGCAGGGAAGGGGTGAAGATCCTCGAAGAGGTCCACAAGTGGGGCGACACCCGCGCCGCGATGATCGAGGACCTCGATGGCCTGGCGATCATGCTCATCGAACGGAAGGAACCCTGATCCGAGTCACCTTGGGCGAAACCTGCTAGCATTCCCCATTCTTCGAGCTCACGTTCCGATCGTCTGCCTCCTGCTGCTCGTCGAGGGTAGCGGGAGCCTCGACGCGCGGCGTCCTCGCGTGCAGGGGCAAGGTGCGACGACTGTCGGCAATCGGCCACGATTCATCGGCTTCGCCGAGGCACGGCCGATTCTCACAGAGCTTGCCGGCAAGCTGCCATCCCAGCTCAACGCGCTGAGCGCGGCGCAGATGGAAAACGTGTGGCCGGACTGGATCGGGCGCCACGATCGGGAGATTCGTGCGCGGCTCGAGCAGGGCGACGAAGACACGATCGTCAACTGGATGCTGTTCGGGACGTCGTTCACGTCGAGACCGCGCGCGGTGCTCGGTGCCGTGGAAGCGGGGGCGGCCGATCAGGAACTGGTATTACGCCGCACGATCGAGTTGATCTCGGCCCGCCTCGACGATCTGCTGCAGGCGCTGGCCGCTCCCGGCACTGACGAACGCCGGCGGTTCGCCCGTGCGTTCCTCGAGCGAAAAGGACTTCGTTTCACGACGAACGCGGACAAGGACGCCGCGCGAGAGTACCTGCGCGCCGCCGTCATACGGGTCGCCAACGAACAGGACCAGATCGAGCAGGAACTCGGGGCTACTGGCAGCGGCGATCCGCGGGTGGAGTTTGCGCAGCGTTCCCGGCTCTTCCGCACGCGCGGCCTGTCGCTCGACACCTCGCTGCTTCCCAACTATTCCATCGACCAGGCGCTGACGGCGATCAAGGCACGAGGCCTGCTGAAGCCCGGAGCGGTGAAGCGGGTCGCCATCGTCGGTCCGGGGCTCGACTTCGCAGACAAGGATGTCGGCTTCGATTTCTATCCGCAACAGACGCTGCAGCCATTCGCTGTGCTCGATGCGCTCAAGCGCCTGGACCTTGTGAGCTCACCGAGCGATCCGGAGGTTGTGCTGCTCGACATCAGCCCCAGGATTGTCGATCACGTGAAACAGGCGCGAGCTCGCGCCACGAAAAACATTGGTTACACGCTGAACCTCCCGCTACCAAAGAGCACGCCGTGGCTTCTCGAAGTGCGCACGTATTGGCAGACGTTTGGTGATCGGATTGGCGCGCCGGCTCAGGCACCCAGCTCGAAGGCGATTACTGACGCGGCGGAGCTTCGGGCGGTTCGTGTGAGGCCGGCGACGGTTCAGCGCATGTCGGTGATGGACTTGAACATCGTGACTCAGCGTCTCGATGGGGAACCGTTCGACCTTGTGATCGCCACCAACGTGTTCATCTACTATGACGAACTCGAGCAGGCGCTGGCCATGTCGAATGTCGGGGCTCTGTTGAAACCTGGTGCGTTTCTACTGGCGAACTTCTCGGCACCGAATCTGAAATCGGTCACGATTCGCCCCGTCGAGACGACGGAAACCATCTACGCTCGCACGGCCAGCGAGAACATCCGCGATTTCATCGTCTGGTACCAGGCCGGCAACTAACTCATTATTGATCTTTGATCGTTGATTAGTGATTCGTTGTGGAATGGAGATTCTTGATTGGTGAATCGTCCATCAACAGTTCAAGAATCAGAAACGATTCAATAATCAAAAATCGCGAAATCTCCGATTGAAGGATCAGAGTTAGTATCAGCGCCATGGTCACCGGACGGTTGCGGGGATCGATGGGGCCTCTAGCCGTTGCGCTGCTGGCGTTCTCGTGCTCCGAGCACCGGTCGTCTGGTAAAGCCAGCGCGACGTCGCGCGAGGGTGTCGAATGGTTCACCGACCGTGCCCGTGAATCGGGCCTTGACTTCGTTCACTTCAACGGCATGACCGGTGCCTTTCACTTTCCCGAAGTCATTCCGCCCGGCGTCGCCCTCTTCGATTACGACAACGACGACGATCTCGATGTTTTCGTGCCACAGGGGCAGATGCTCGGGAAGCGCGCGCTGAGCGAAGCCTTGAAGCAGCCGCAGGTTCCTCTCAAAAGTCGCCTCTACCGCAACGATCTCGAGATTCACGAAAGCCGCGCGCACACGCTGCGATTCAGCGACGTGACCGATGCCAGCGGTATCGCGGTTCATGGCTACGCCATGGGCGCGGCAACCGGTGACTTCAACAACGATGGCTGCGTGGACCTGTACGTGACCAACCTCGACGTGAGCCAACTGTTCCGCAACAACTGCAACGGCACATTCACCGACGTCTCGAAGGCGAGTCGTGCAGAGGATCGCGGCTGGAGCGTCTCCGCGTCGTTCGTCGACTACGACCGTGACGGGTGGCTCGACCTGTTTGTGGGCCACTACGTCTACTACAGCATCGACACGGACAAACCGTGCCTCCATTCGATCGGCAGCCTCGTCGACTACTGCCCGCCCAGTGTGTACCGCCCGCAGCCTGGCCGCCTCTATCACAACAACCGCGACGAAACATTCACTGACGTCACCACCACGGCAGGGATGTCGCGTGAGTTCGGCCCAGCGCTTGGCGTCTCGACGGCCGACTTCAACGGCGATGGGTGGATCGATATCTATGTGGCCAATGACGGCGCGCCAAACCAGCTCTGGATCAACCGGCACGACGGCACCTTCACGAACACGGGGCTGCTCGCCGGTGTGGCGCTCGGTGCCGACGGTGAAGCAAAAGGGAGCATGGGCGTCGACGCAGCAGACTTCGACCATGATGGCGACGAAGACCTGTTCGTCACCGAGCTCGCGCGTGAGGGCCACGATCTCTATCTGAACGACGGGTCCGGGGTCTTCGTGGAACGGGCCGCCACCGCAGGAATCAGGCTTTCAAGCCTGCCATATACAGGCTTCGGCGCGGCCTGGTTCGATTTCGACAACGACGGCTGGCTGGACATTCTGACCGTCAATGGAGCGGTCAGGCATTCGGCCGAGGCGCTCACCCGCAACGAAAAATTCGCGCTGCAGCAGCCCAAGCAGCTGTTTCGCAATCTTGGTAACGGTCACTTCGCGGACGTCACCGAAGGGGCGGGAGCAGCCCTGCGCACTCCGGACGTCAGTCGCGGCGCTGCGTTCGGCGACGTAGACAACGATGGTGACACCGATGTCATAGCGGCAAATGACAACGGACCGATCAGGTTGCTGATCAACAACGTCGGCAACGCCAGACATTGGATCGGCCTGAGAGTGTTGGGACGCCAGGGTCGCGACATCGTTGGCGCGCGCGTGGGTATTGTTCGCGCGAACGCTCTCACGCTCTGGCGTCGCGTCCGCGCCGATGGCAGCTACGCGTCCGCCAGTGATCCGAGAGTGCTTGTCGGCCTCGGTGACACGGCCGCAATCATCAACAAGGTCCGTGTTGAATGGCCGGACGGGCGCGCCGAAGAATGGGCTGATGTTCCCGTTGATCGATACACCACGCTGAAGGAAGGCGAAGGCCGGTGAGAGCATCCCTTCTCGTCGGCGCAACGATGCTCTGCGCCGTCAGCTGCGCGTCGAGCGACGAGCGCAAGACGGTCGATCGAGCTTCACTACGTCCGGTGGTCCTGCCGGATCTCTCGCGTGTTGAGGAATCGGTTCAGGCGCAGGTGCGCGAACGATACGCAGTGCTGCTTGGGAAACAGAAAGATCCGCAGACACCGGACGCCGATCTCGGGAAAGAATTTGGGGAGATGGGCCGGCTGCTGATGGCAGCAGAATTCCGCGATCCGGCCGAAGCGTCGCTCCTCAATGCCGAAGCGCTCGACCCGGGCGAGATGCGCTGGTCCTATTACCTCGGGTACCTGTATCGCGGGAAAGGGGACATCGTAAACGCGACTGTCGCCTTCGAGCGAGCGCTGCAGTCAGCGCCGAACGACGCGCCGACGATGATGTGGCTCGGGGAAGGAGCACTCGATCAGGGACGAACCAACGTGGCGGAATCACGCTTCGCGAAAGCACTGTCCCTTCAGCCTCGCTCGGCCGCGGCGTCGTATGGTCTCGGACGCGTGGCGTTGGCGCAGAAGGATTACGCTCGGGCCGCGCAACATCTCGAACAGGCGCTGGCGCTCGACAGCACGGCATCAGTCATCCACTATTCGTTAGCCATGGCCTACCGTGGTCTCGGCGACCAACGACGGGCTGAATCACATCTGCAGCAACGCGGCACGCTGCAGATCCGCCCCGATCCCTTGCGGAAGGAGCTCGACGAGCTCCTCCATAGTGCGCTCACCTACGAGAAAAATGCCGACGTCGCAGGCGCCAGAGGCGACTGGGCGGAAGCGACGGAGTATCTCAGAAAGGCCGTGACCTTGGCTCCGACGAGAGCGTCGCCGCATCACAAACTGGGCACGGCCCTCTTCTACACAGGCGATAAGCGCGGCGCGCACGAACAATTCCAGGAAGCGGTGCGGCTGTCGCCCGCCTTCGCCCAGGCGCACTACGCTCTTGGCGTGATCCACGAAGAGTCAGGCGATTATCAGGCGGCGATCGAATCCTTCTCGGCCGCGGTGAAATACGAGCCTGTCAATGTCGACGCCCGTCTCGGTCTGGCCAACGCGCTGAGACGAAGTGGCCAGCTCGCACCATCGCTATCGGAGTACGAGCGTATCCTGAAGATCGATCCGGGCTCCGTCAGGGCGCGTTTCGGCTACGTGGCCGCGCTCATCCGGTTGAACAGATATCAGGAAGCGAGCGAACGATTGGCGGAGGCCATGGATCTGTATCCGAATGAGCCCGTGTTCGCGCGCGCGGCCACCCGCCTGTTCGCCGCCGCGCCCGACGATCGTGTTCGTGACGGTCGTCGCGCGCTGGCGATCGGTCACGAGCTTTTGCGCCGACAGCCGCGAACCCTTGACTTGGTGGAAACACTGGCGATGGCGTCGGCCGAGGCCGGGCAGTACAGCGAAGCGGTGCAGTGGCAACGTGAAGCAATCGAGTCGGCAGAACGCGCCGGCCGGCGAGATGCCACCCAGCGCCTGGCCGATAACCTGGAGCGGTACCAGGCCGGTCGGCCTTGCCGAACACCGTGGCGGGCGGACGAGCCGATTGAGTATTAGACTCTGTCGATTGAAGATTTAGCGATCTTTGATTGTCGATTCGTTGATGATTGTTGATCGCCGACTGCTGATGTCTTGGAGGATTTGGGGCGGATTGTGGTGATCCGGTGATCTGAAGCCATCGCAAACTAGATCAAAAAAAACGCCAATCGACATTCGACAACGAATCAAGACTCAAGGATCAACAATCAAAGACCGATTAGATGCGTCACCCTGCGATCTGCCTGATTGTCCTCGGCGCAGTGGCCTTCTCCGAGACCCCCTCTCGCACGCAACAGGTCTCTCCCGCGCTCTTGTCACCAGTCGCGACTTCGGACGAAGTCACTCTGCGAGTCATCGTCGTCGACTCGGCAGAGGAGGCGCAAAGCATTGTGACCAGGTTGAAGGGCGGAGAGGACTTCATTGCCCTCGCTCACGCCGAGTCGATCGATCCGACCGCGAACACAGGCGGGCTTCTGGGCAAACTGACCATGTCGACGCTGCCTCCTGTGTTGAAAGACGCGCTTGTGGGCGTCGAACCCGGGCAGCTCAGTCCGGTCGTAAGGATCCCCAGTGGATTTGCCATCCTGAAAGTGGTCGACGAAACCGATCCGACAAACATCAACATGAACGCGGCTTCTCCCGCCTCCCTGGCCACGCGAGCGAACGTGAAATACGTCATTGACGTGAGCGGGCTCGTCGAGGCAGAGGCAATCCTGCAGGCGTTTCCCAAGGCCAAAGACTGGAACCAGAGTCCCGATGCGATCTGCCAAGGGCGTCGTCAATCTCTGGCCTCGTCCGAGCGATCGCTCGATGATTTCCTGTCGCCAGAGAAACAAGCCGTTCGCGCCGAGCGACCGCCCTTCGACGTCATGCAGGCCCAGTTCGCCCTGGCGCAACTCCATGCCTATTACGGCCGTATGGATCGTGCACTCGACCGGTATCAACAGGCTTACCAGACTGCCCGCGCTGCCGTGCCGGCCGCCGCGGCACGGATGGAGGAAGCGTTGGGGGTGGCGTACCTGCACAAAGCCGGACTGGAGAACGGCGCCCATCGTGCGCCTGGCGAGATCTGCTTGTTCCCCTCGCGACCCGGCCAGTCGTACGGCAAGACGGCAGACGCGGAAAGAGCGATCAAGCACTTCCTGAATTTCCTTCAGCGCGAGCCCGACAACCTCGAGGTGCGATGGCTGCTCAATCTCGCGTACATGACCATCGGCCGGTACCCGCACGAGGTACCACCCGCGTACGCAATTCCGTCAAGTGTTTTCGTTTCCACCGAAGACCTGGGACGTTTCCGCGACGTGGCTCCGCAAGCCGGTCTCAGCGTCGTCGCGACGGCGGGAGGCGTCATCGTCGACGACTTCGCCGGCACCGGGCGCTTCGACGTCGTCACGTCCAATTTTGACAGTTGCGGCCCGATGCACTACTTCCGCAACAACGGCGATGGCACGTTTACCGAACGGACGTCCGCCGCGGGACTCGACGGCCAGCTGGGCGGGCTGAACATGGTTCAGGCGGACTACAACAACGACGGCTGCAAGGACATCCTCTTGCTGCGCGGCGGGTGGGAGGTGCCGCAACGCAACTCACTGTTGCGGAACAATTGCGACGGTAGCTTCACGGATGTGACGGCAGCAAGCGGACTGGCAGAGCCTGCAACGAGTACGCAAACTGCGGCGTGGGCAGACATCAACAACGATGGACTGCTCGATCTCTTCGTCGGCAACGAGGATCGCGCTTCGCAGTTGTTCCTGAACAAGGGCGGTACGACATTCGTAGAGATCTCGCGCTCTGCTCGTGTCGACGGTGTCGGCTTCAGCAAGGGAGTGAGCGCGGCAGACTATGACAACGACGGATTCGTGGATCTCTACGTTTCGAATTTCAAGGGAGAGAACCTGTTGTATCGGAACAACCACGACAACACGTTCACCGAGAGGGCGCGCGCAGCCGGCGTGCCCGGGCCGGGCTACGGCTTTGCGACCTGGTTCTTCGATTACGACAATGACGGCTGGTCAGATCTTTTCGCGACGAGTTACATCACGTCGGTCGACGAATCAGTTCGTCCTTACCTTGGACTCGCCCCCAACGCGTCAAGACTCAAACTCTACAAGAACCTTGGCGATGGAAGCTTCCGCGATGTCACGACGGAAGTCGGCCTCGACAGGGTTTACATGCCCATGGGTGCGAACTTTGGTGACATCGACAACGACGGCTTCCTCGATATCTATCTCGGCACTGGAAATCCGTCGTACGCCTCGCTGGTTCCCAATGTGCTCCTTCGCAACAAGCGGGGGCAGTCGTTCGTGGACATCACTGCGTCCTCTGGCACCGGCGAGCTCCACAAAGGGCACGGCGTTGCCTTCGCCGACCTGGATAATGACGGAGACGAGGAGATCGTCACTGAAATCGGTGGCGCGACGCCGGGAGACAGCCATCCACTTCGCCTGTTCGAGAACCCAGGTCACGGAAACGATTGGATCAGCCTGAGGCTCGTAGGCGTCACGACCAACAGGGCGGCGATCGGCGTCCAGGTCAAACTAACCGTGGAAAACGAAGGACAGCAGAACCGCACGATCTATCGCACCGTCGGGAGTGGCGGATCCTTTGGCGCTTCACCGCTGGAGCAACACATCGGCCTGGGCACGTCGGCGCGGATCGTCGAGCTCGAGATCTGGTGGCCTGCCAGCAAGACGCGCCAGCGCTTTCCCGGCATCGAGAAGAATCAAGCAGTAGAGATCACCGAGCTGACACGAACCTACACCCGGATCGAACGGAATCGGATCACCCTGGGGCAAGCGAGGAAGACTCAATGAGTGAGAGGCGCCGTGGCGGTGGCTGGTTTGCTGCTGCGCTCCTGCTGGTGACGGTGCCGTTTGCCGTCACGGCAGCCGAATATCCGGTGACCGGCATGGTGTTGAAGGTCGATCGATCGCGCAATACCTTTGTGGCGTCGATTCAGGCGATCCCCGGCTTCATGCCCGCGATGGCCATGCCGTTCGAGGTCCGCTATAGCAAAGACCTCGAAGGTTTGGTACCCGGCGCGGCGGTGGAATTCACGTTCATCGTCAACGGCAATTCGTCATACGCCGAGCGCATCCGCATTGTCCGTTATCAAAGCGTTGAGCAGGATCCCCTGGCGGCCAGCCGCCTGAAGCTGCTCACGCAGATTGCGGGCACCAACCGCGAAAAGGTGCTGGCAATCGGAGACATGGTGCCTGACTTCAGGTTGATCGACCAGAAGAGTCGGCCGCTCGCTCTCTCGGACCTGCGCGGGAAGGTCGTCGCCATCAATTTCATTTACACGAGTTGTCCGCTGCCGAATTTCTGCCTGCGCATCGCCAATAACTTCGGCGTGCTTCAAAAGCGCCTCAAGGCGCGGCTCGGACGCGATCTCGTTCTCCTGACAGTCACGTTCGACCCTGTCCACGATACGCCCGCGGTTCTAGCGCGGTATGCAAGCCAATGGGACGCCGATCCTGCGACCTGGCACTTTCTCACTGGCCCGTCCAATGACGTGCAGCGCGTTTGCCAACTCTTTGGCGTGGATTCCTTCACCGATGACGGGCTGATGAACCACTCGCTTCGTACCGCGATCATCGACCGGCGGGGAGCCATGGTTGCCAACATCGAAGGCAACCGATTCACCTCGGACCAGCTCGTCGATCTGACGAATGCCGTTTTGGATTCGACCAACCGACGATAGGACAGCCATGTCAGTCGTCGGTCGTAAGTGCCACTAAACGCGGCACTTCACCGGAAAAAGTTTCGAGATTCATCTTGACATGCCACCGCACAGGTGGTACGTAGTTTCCGCTTACTTCATCCTTGTCGGCACGCTGCGCCGTCATCGTTTCCTTCGTTCGTTCCCTCGGTCGGTTCCTCTGGTCGTTTCCCTTGGTCGTGTCGTGAACAGAGCGTTCGTGTCCAGGTGCCATTTGTGTCCTAGTGAGGAGAAACCGTGATGCTGAAGCTAACCCAGCGATCCCGGGGTTCCCTGGTGGTCGCATTGGTTTCGTTGCTCTTGCCCTCAATGGTTTACGCGCAGGGCGCCATCACTGGCGTCGTGAGAGACGTCTCAGGCGCCGTGTTACCGGGCGCCACCGTGGAAGCCTCCAGTCCGGCACTGATTGAAAAGGTCCGGTCGGTCACGACCGATGACTCGGGCCAGTATCGCATCGTCGATCTGCGACCTGGCATCTACTCGGTAACCGTGTCGCTGACGGGCTTCACTACCGTCAAGCGTGAAGGCATCGAGCTTTCGGGCAGCTTCGTCGCAACCGTCAACGCCGACATGAGAATCGGCGCGCTGGAAGAAACCATCACGGTGACCGGTGAGTCGCCGATCGTCGACGTGCAGAGCGCACGGTCCCAGCAAGTTATCGACAGGGACGTCCTGGCCGCGATTCCCTCTTCGCGGAACGTCAACGGCATCCAGGCGATCATCCCCGGCATGAATACGGCCGGCGATGACGGCGGCCTCGCGGGAACGATGCAGGGAGGCGCCTCTGCCATCCACGGCGGGCGCACCAACGACTCGCGCATTTATGCCGACGGCATCAACATGGGGTGGGCAGGCAGCAGCGGCGGCGGCGGACAAATGCCGCAGGTGGCCGCCGCACAGGAAGTGGTCATGACGATCTCGGGCGGGCTTGCCGAAGCCGAGACGAGCGGGCTTGTCTTTAACGCGGTCCCCCGTGAGGGAGCGAACCAATTCAGCGGCCAGTTCAACTTCAGCGGCTCGAACGACTCACTACAAGGCAGCAACTACACGCAGGCTCTCCAGGCTGCGGGCTTGCGAGCCCCGTTCGAGCTCATTAACGTGTACGACGTCAGTGGGATGTATGGTGGCCGGATTATCCGGGACAAATTGTGGTTCTACGGCGTCTACCGCCAGGTCGGGGGCGAGAGGACGGTGCCGGGTATGTTCGAGAACAAGAACGCCGGCAACCCAAACAGCTGGGTGGTTGACTTCGATCGGACCAAGCAAGCCTTCAACAACAGCTTGGAGCGCCAGGCAACGATCCGGCTGACATGGCAGGCTACACCGCGAAATAAGTTCAACTTCCACTGGGCCGAGCAGTACAACGACGCGAACTACGGGCCCGGCGGTGGCGCCGGCGTGCCACCGACGACGCCCGAAGCGACGACTCGAACGTTGTACATCCCGTCGCGACAGCCTCATGCGACGTGGCAATCGCCGATCTCGGGCAAGTTGCTCGCCGAGGCTGGGTGGGGCATGTACCAGGCCCGGTACCGCTTCGCGAAGCGCAACGACGGGACTTACAATCCGGCAATGATCCAGCGGTTGGAGCAGACCGGTGAGCCGGGTTGCGTAGAAAGAGCAGACTGCATCCCTGGCTTGCTCTCCCGGATGCCACGTGCTCCAGGGCAAGGCGGCTTCACGCATTCGTTGATCGGCAACCTCGCCAGCCTGCGGGCATCGCTGTCGTACGTCACCGGCTCGCACAACATGAAGTTCGGCTACCAGGGTGGGTTCGGCAATCCGTCCCAGACCTACCAGAACGACACTCAGGTCGTTCAGGTCAGAACGAACAACGGTATCCCGAACCAGCTTACACAGACGATTTCCGTGGGGCCTGACACCAAGTACGTTCGCAATCTCATCCCGACGAACTTCTTCGCGCAGGACCAGTGGACGCTCAACCGGCTGACCTTGCAGGGCGGCGTGCGGTATGACTCCCTGATCTCGAACTATCCCGACCAGGGCATCGGAGGCCCCGGCTGGCCATACGCTCCCGTCGAACTCTTCTTCCCGGCTCGTTCGACTCCGGGGTACGGCTGGAAGGACCTGACGCCGCGGGTCGGTGTGGCCTACGACCTGTTCGGGAATGGGAAGACTGCAGTCAAGTTCAACATCGGCAAGTATCTGGAAGCCATCACGGCGAGCAACAACGATCTGGATATGAACCCGCTGATCCGTACCGCCACGAACACGACCCGCGGGTGGACAGACACCGACCGGGACTTCGTGCCGGATTGCGATCTCAACAGCCCGGCGGCCAATGGCGAGTGCCAGAGAATGGATAACCAGAATCTGGGGCTTCCGGTGTTCGTCCGGTCCTTCGATCCCGACTTCGTGGGCGGCTGGGGAAACCGTCCCAACAACTGGTCGATGGGCCTGTCGGTTCAGCACGAAGTGGTGCCCCGCGTTTCGGTGTCGGTTGGTTACACGCGCAACTGGTGGGGTAACTGGTACGTCGTGGACAACCGGTCGACCAATCTCGCGGACTACACGCCGTTCACCATCAACGCACCGCTTGACTCGCGGTTACCGAACGGAGGCGGGTACCCGATCAGTGGCCTGTACAATCTCGTACAGGAAAAGGTCGGACTCGTGGACGAGCTCGCCCAGTCCTACAAGAACTTCGGCGAGCAGACGGAGAACTGGCAGGGCATCGATCTCTCGGTGATGGCACGGCTGCGGAACGGACTGACGCTGCAGGGTGGTACGAGCACCGGACGCAGGCTTGCCGACGGCTGCGCCGTGCGGGCCAAGTTGCCGGAACTCGGCACTGGCCCAATCCCGGGCCCGACGGGAGGCGCAACAAACAGCTCCGTGACGGCGAACGTCAATGCCCTCGGGGGTGGCCCATACGCGCTCTCCACGAACAACCCCTATTGCCGCATCGAGGAACCTTACAGAACGGACTTCCGCGGACTCGCCACCTACGTCGTCCCGAAGGTCGACGTTCAGCTGTCCGCGACGTGGGCAAGCATCCCCGGAGACTCCCTGCGAGCGGATTTCACGCTGACCAACGCGTGGGTCAACGCCGGGCCGCAGCCGCTCGGTCGGAACCTCACTGGAGCGCTCAACCAGGTGAACCTGATCGCTCCTGCCACGATGTGGGGCGAGCGGCGAAACAACGTCGACATGCGCATCGCGAAGATCGTCCGCTTCGGGACAATGCGGTCCCTGGTGGGAGTTGACATCTTCAACTTGCTGAATGCGGACACCGTAACGAACTACAACTATGGGTTCGTGCCGGGTGGCGCGTGGCTCACTCCAACGACCATCACGCCGGCGAGGTACGCCAGGTTCGCCGTGCAGGTCGATTTCTGATCGTCAAATCGTGTCGCTTGGGTACGGCCCGCTCTCGAACGAGGGCGGGCCTCTCATGACGCCCGGCAACTCAACGGCGAGTCCGTCGAGATCCTGCCCAGCGACGGAGATAACCGACCGCCGTTGATCGGTCAGCGGGGCAGCCCCCATCCCACCTGGACCGTCGAATCGGACTCTTTTCGCCATCGTCATACCTGATCGATCTGCCCTTGGCGGCAAAGCTCGAACTACCGGTCGTGATTGACAGGAGTCAGCGGCCACCCTACGCTGAACTGTTCGATTAACCGTCGTCACCACACCAAGGAGGAAATATCGTGCACAGAGTCGCGGGGTGGGTCGTCGGGGCGGCTTGTTTTCTGCTGCTGCCGACGCTGGTGTTCGCGCAAGCGACAATCACGGGAGTAGTGAAAGATGCATCAGGCGCGGTGCTGCCAGGCGTCACCATCGAGACGTCGAGCCCCGTGCTCATCGAGAAAACGCGCACCGCCGTTACGGATGGCACCGGCCAGTACCGCATCGAGGGTTTGCGGCCGGGCACCTACGACGTTGTCTTCACGCTGCCCGGGTTTCAGACCGTCAAGCGTGAGGGGATCGAGCTCTCGGGCACGTTTGTCGCGACGGTAAATGCCGACCTGAAGGTCGGAGCGGTGGAGGAGACCATCACGGTGACCGGCGAAACGCCGATCGTCGACGTGCAGAGCGTCCGCCGGCAGACGACGTTGACCAACGAGCTGCTGACCACGGTGCCGAACGCGCGATCTTGGGCGGCGATTGCGGTTCTGTTCCAGGGGATCACGATTCAGGCCGGCACGAGCGCCGACGTCCAAATCACTCCGCAGATGACCGTGTTCGGCGGCGCCGGCGGCCGTACCAACGAAGGGCGCATGCAGGTGGACGGCCTGGGCACCGGCGCGGCGCTCAACGGCGGCGGCGTGTCGACTTATGTCGCCGACATCTCGAACGCGCAGGAAGTAGTGACGACGAACTCCGGCGGCCTGGGAGAGGCCGAAGTCGGCGGCCCGGCCATGAACATCGTACCGCGCAGCGGTGGCAACACAGTCAAGGGTCAGATCTACGTGTCCGGCGTGCCGCCGGCCTGGGTCAACTCCAACTACGACGACGACCTGAGGAACCGCGGCCTGGCGGCGCCCGGAAAGCTGCTCAAGCAGTGGGACGAGACCGTCGGCGTCGGCGGTCCGATCGTCAAGGATCGCCTCTGGTATTACGGCACTTATCGCGACGAAGGGCAGCATCGGTCCATTCCTGGGGTTTTCCCGAACCTGAATGCCGGCGATCCGACCAAGTGGGAATACCTGCCGGACACGACGAAAGAGGCGCGCGGCGCCGAAAGCTTTCAGCTGGCGAGCGTCCGGCTGACGGCGCAGGTCTCGGGTCGCAACAAGATCAACTATCACTTTGACATGCAGTGGCCGTGCAATGGCGCGTCGTTCACAGGGAACGCTGACGCCTGCCGCACGCAGTCGCAGGAGGGTGCGTTCGTCGGGTCATTAGGCCTTGGCGGGTTGACCGCGACGGCGTCGCCTGAAACCGCGCAGTACCTGCAGACGTTCGTCCAGAACCACCAGGTCACCTGGCAGTCGCCGGTCACCAACAAACTGCTGCTCGAGGCGGGCGTCGGCTCGTATCACGCGGCATGGGGACCGTTCGAGATGCCGGGAAACCCGACGCGCAGCCTCGCACGCGTGACCGAACTTTCGGCGCGGAACAGCGCCGTCGCCAACTTCCAGTACCGATCGGCGAACTGGGGAGAACACTACGACAACCCGAATAGGTGGCGAGCCTCGGCCGCTTACGTGACCGGCGCTCATAGCATGAAGTTCGGATACGACGGGAGCTATCTCGTCGAGGACATCGAGAACCACGGCAACGATCTGAACCTCGCCTACACCTTCCTCAACGGCCGGCCGTCGTCGCTGACGGAGAGCCTGCGCGTCTTTCGACAGATGGACCGCGTGAGGACGACGGCGCTGTACGCGCAGGACCAGTGGACGTTCGGCCGGATGACGCTGCAAGGTGCGGTGCGCTACGACAATGCTTGGAGCTACTCGCCGCCGCAGACGATTGGGCCCGCGCTGATCAACGGTCAGACATTTCTCAGTACGCCGCTGACCTTCGATCGCACCGAGGGCGTGAACTACAAGGACATCTCGCCGCGCGGCGGCGCCGCGTTCGATGTGTTCGGCAACGGGAGGACCGCCGTCAAGATCAACGTCGGGAAGTACATGGATCCGGCGAGTAACCTGAACGGCAACTACTCAATCTCCAACCCAATCGCGCGCATCGCGACGACAGCCACGCGCACGTGGACTGACGCCGGCATTCCCGGAGTACCAGGCACGGCGGGCGATTTCGAACCGCAGTGCGATCTCACCAACAACGCGGCCAACGGCGAGTGCGCCGCCACGACGGCGACGACCTTCGGCACGGACACGCGGACGACGGCGGCGATTGAGGAGGACCTGCTCCGCGGATGGGGAGTGCGCCCGCGTGACTGGCAGTTCGGCGTGTCGGTCCAGCAGCAGCTGTTACCGCGCGTATCAGTTGAGGTCGGCTACCTCAAACGGTGGCTGCAGAACTTTACCGCGACCGATAACCTTGCCGTTGCGCCGAGCGACTTCACCCAGTTCAGCATGCCCGCGCCGTCCGACCCGCGGCTGCCCGGCGGCGGTGGCTACCCGGTCAACGATCTGTACAACGTCGTCCAGGCGAAGTTCGGGCAGACCAGCAACAACGTCTTCCGGACGACGGAGCAAATACAAAGCTTCAACGGGATGCTCCTGAGCGTCAGCGCGCGGATCAGGGACGGGTTGACCTTGCAAGGCGGCGTCAACACTGGCAAGCAGGTGACCGATTACTGCGCCGTGCGAGCCGGTCTCCCCGAGTTCACCCTCGGCATTGCAGGAGCAATTCTCAGCCCGACCAACCCGTACTGCCGCGTCGATCCCGGCTTCGTCACCAAGATGTCGTTCGTCGGCGCGTACACCATCCCGAAGGTTGACGTCCTCGTCGCCGGCACGTTCAGAAGCGACCAGGGCGCCCCGCTCCGTGCGACCTGGAACGCTCCGGTGGCACTGGTGTCGGCGGCACTAGGGCGTCCGGCGGCAGTGGCCGGCACCACAGTGCCGATCGATCTCATAGAGCCCGGCGAAGTCTGGGGTGACCGCGTGAATGAGATCGACCTCCGCGTCGGAAAGATCCTCCGGTTCGGACGGTGGCGCATCAATGCCGGCGTCGACATCTTCAACCTGATCAACTCGAACGCCGTATTGACCTACAACCAGACATTCGCGCCGGGCGGTGCGTGGCTGATCCCGCAGTCGGTACTGACGCCGAGATTCGTGAAGTTGAGCGCGCAGATCGACTTCTGATACGAGGTTTCGGACCACGCAATGGCGCGCGCTGTTTTCGAACGGCGCGCGCTATCTACGTACGCACTCGATCTCCGCGTCGGCAAGATCCTGAGATTCGGCGGGACCAGGACGAACTTGGCGATAGACATTTACAACCTGTTCAACAGCAACACGGGGACGGCGTACAACCAGACCTGACCAACGGCGCGACGTGGCTGGCGCCGACGCAGGTGCTGAACGCGCGCTTTGCGCGATTTAATGTGACGTTCGACTTCTGAGGCACGAAGGACACGACGATCTAGGGCCACGAGGATCACGAAGATCTAAAGCGCCACGAATACAGGATCGCAGCCGGCATGACGCGAAGGTCATGCCGGCCCACTCGACGGTCTACACCGTTGCGTTACTGTCCGCCGGTTGTGCCGACCACCCACACTTCGCCTTTCGCGTTGGCTCCAATGTCGGAAGCGCTGCCGGGCATTCTCTGGAACGATCCGTTCTGCCACCGGTGGATTTCGCCCGCCTGATTCACCACCCAGGCTGTCCCGTCTGCCCCGGAGCTGACACGCACGCCCATGCCTCCCATCGGAGACCAGTTGCCCGACGCGAAACGGTAAAGCTGACTATCGGTGCCGACGATCCACGCCTGGCCCTCTGCCCCCACGTCACGCGCGCTTCCCGGCATACGCTCGAACTTGTCCCCGGCCCAGCGATAGATTTCGTCGGTTGCGTTGACGACCCACGCCGAGCCGGAGCGGTCGACGCTTATCGCAACGCCGGTCCCGGGCATGCGCTCCCAATCGCCCTTGGTCCATCGATAGACGTTGGTGTCGGTGCCGACGATCCACGCGGTGCCATCGCCGCCGACCCCGATGTCGGTCGCCGCGCCGGGCAGACGATCGAACTTACCCTTCACAAAACGATAGATTTCATTTCTCGAGTTCACGACCCACGGTGCGCCGTCAGGCCCGACACCAAGACGAACGCCGTAGCCCTCAACCCGCACCCACTGTTCACCCTCCCATCTATACAGGTCGCCGTCGCGCTGCTGACGTTGCCCAAGCACGACCGGTTGCAGCATCCCGAGCACCAGGAACACTACGACGCATACTCGTGCGCCCATGTCCGTTCTCCCTTGGTGCACTGTGATCGGACCTGGTCCGGAGGTCCGCCCATGCATCACGCGAGGACGGGTTTGTGCAACCTCAGATCCAAGTACCCACGACAGCTGTGGTGCCCCCTCACCGAGCATGCGACCCGTTCGTTTCATCGCAAGCATCTTCGCAGGTCGCCTCACGCATGAGCCAAAACGTCCGGCGCGACGCCCAGCGCGACAAATAGCCACCGCAGCGCCGGCGTCTGGTAAGAATCACAATGTCGATGTGATTGAATCAGTGGGGACGCGAGAGCGAGGAGGACGAGCGCGTGGCTGACAAGGCTGCAAAGGGCCCGGTCTCGGGAGCCAAGAACTACATCACGCCAAGCGGCTTGCAGCGGCTCAAGGATGAGCACCGGTTTCTGCTCACCAGGGAGCGGCCGGCCGTGACCCAGGTGGTGGCGTGGGCGGCGAGCAACGGTGACCGCAGCGAAAACGCCGACTACCAGTACGGGAAGCGGCGGCTGCGCGAGATCGATCGCCGGATTCGCTTTCTCACGAAACGGATCGATGCCGCGGAAGTCGTGGACCCGGAAGCCTCGAGAAGCGGGCGGGCATTGAAGCAGGTGTTTTTCGGAGCGACCGTCCGCTACGCCAATTGCGCTGGCATCGAGCGAATGGTGAGCATCGTCGGTGCCGACGAAGTCGATTTGAATCGCAACTATATCAGTTGGTTGTCGCCGCTGGCGCGGGCGTTGATGAAATCCGGGCCCGGCGACACCGTGATCCTTCACGCGCCAGGCGGGACGGAACAACTGGAGATCCTGGAAGTGCGTTATCAGCGCATTCCCGTTGAACCCTTCAGAGAGCCGCCGGGGGCCGAGGCGGCACCCCGCTCCTTTTGAGATCTCGCGCGCTGATCCTGCTTGATGGCAAGCCCCATGCAGGAGCAGGGTCCTGGCCACGTTACAGCATTCATCGCTGCTGTTCAGCGTGGATTCTTAGACGGTCAGCCGATTGGTTTGAAAGCCAACGACACAGTAGCTCCGCCAATGGATCCTCGTGGTTTGGGGAAGCACCCGAGTGGGAGTTCGGAGTGTAAGCGGCTCTCGAAGTGAATATTAATCAGCCACGAGTCTACACAGTCAACGCGCTCCACACCACCAAAGTCCCGAAAAACGGGCGCGCGACGTCATGGCATCGACGTTGCGGGATGATCTGCCAATCCCCTGGGGCTACGCCCCGCTTGAAGATTCGAAAAAACCCAAACTGACCTCGAACGACGAACGATGAGCGTCGTGTCGCAATCGTGCAGCGCGACGCATCGCTCACGGGTTTTGTACGTCTTTGTCTGCGCGACATCACATCTGTAATGTGCGGCGGATGGGGACGAGGTGTTGAAAAGTCGCGGAACGGATATGAAGCACATTCACGACGGATGGGAAAAATGGCCAGAAATCGGGTGGCTCGAGTGGGACTATGGCCGGTCGCCACTTGTCATGAACGTCGGTCGACGTCTCGTGCGGCCGACGCGGTACATCTGTTGCCTTGCAATCACATACTGCATGAAACGATCCGAACGCCGCACAACGGCGCCCTTTGCACTTGCGTTGGCGCTGATCGCGGCGCTTGCGATCGCTCTCGACCGTCCGATGGCACAGGGCGTTGCCGGGATTTCGGCGCTCTATCCGGGCGACGTGGGCATTGAGAACCATCCTGCCGTCATCTTCTCGGAGCAGTTCGAAGACAGCATTGCCAATGTCGTTGCGCGATGGGGCGACGCGAAGAACCCGGGCGGGATGCTGTTCGCCACCGACGTCCCACCGGGAACTCCCGCGGGCCATGCGCTCAGCATCCCGTGGGTGGGCGGCGTGAGCGACGGCGGGCATCTCTATAAGGTGCTCAACCCGGGTATCGACGACACGCTTTACGTCCGCTACTACGTCAAATATCCGATCGACGGATACTTCTCGCATAACGGCATCTGGGTCGGGGGCTACAATCCGAAATCGTCGTGGCCAAATCCGAGGGCTGGTGAACTGCCCAACGGCGATGACCGCTTCAGCGCCGCCGGCGAGCAAAACAACCTGACCAACACGTTTGAGCATTACAACTACTGGATGGGTATGCACCACGACGACGGCGGCCCATACTGGGGCAATTGGCTGCTGAACAACCCGTCGGTCACAGTCACGCGCGGCCAGTGGGTGTGCGTCGAGCAGATGGTGAAGCTGAACAACCCGACCACAGCCGCCAACGGCGAGCACGCCCTTTGGCTCAATGGCGTGAAGGTCTCGCATCTGGGACTTGGCTTCCCTAAAGGTTTCTGGGACGGTGGGCGCTTCACGCAGGATCCGAACGGATCCCCGTTCGAGGGCATCCGGTGGCGCAGCACGAGCGCGCTCAACATCAACTATATCTGGCTGCAGAACTACGCGCCGAACGATCCGCCGGGCTATAGCGGCACGATGCTGTTCGATCACGTCGTCGCCGCCAGGAGCTACATCGGGTGCCTCGGTCCGTCGGTGTCACAGGCTCCCACCGCGCCGACAAACCCGCGCGTTGTGCGTTCGTCCTGACTGTTCGATTTGGAACTGACTCATTCCACGCGCAGTACCGTTGACGGATCGACTCGCAGCCCATGAATTGCCGGCGCGATCGTGTGCACCAACATCGAGCGGTGCGAACCGAACGAACGCGCCGTTACCTATCCGACCCGCTAACCGAATACATTAGGAGTTGCGAGTCGGGAAGCTTTTGGTTTGCGCATTCAGCCACGAAGAACGCGAAGAACGCGAAGAACACGAATCGACTAACCGCGGACACGCCAAGACACGGAGGCCTTTGGCCGCGCTATCCGTCGGCCGCCCGAGCGGGCGGTCCGAGCGTGGCGCGCTGATCGACGCCAACGAAACGATGGCCTCCGCGTTTCCGCGACTCCGCGGTTTTGCGCTTCGTGAGCTTCGCGCTTCCTGGATAGACATCGCCCGGTAAACAGATACGTTGTGCCTCCGTGCGGCGGTGTGTTGTTGCAAACCCCGGAAGAAGCGGTTCGTCTCGGAGCTTTGGGTCGCATGCGCCGTTGACGCTAGCGCGAAACGCGTGGCGCGGAATCGGACAGCAGCGCAGTCCAGTTCACGACCACGTTGATTGGTTCGTTGTCGTCGGCCGCATCCACCAGAAACCGCTGGCCGTCGCGGGCCGGAGCATAATGATTCCGGAAGGCGATGATGTCGGCGGGAATGCGCGCCTGAAACAGCGGGACGGGGCGGCCGGCATTGAAGATGTCATCGCTGTTCGAGACTGCGACGGCCATAAGCGTTCCCTCGGGCGCCAGGTAGTACAGCTCTCGCCCGTCGCGGCGCCACTGAGGCTCGGCACCGCCACCAACGGAAATCGTCCGCTTCGAACCCGGGCTCGGGAACGTCTGCACGTACACCTCCCAGGTTCCTGATTCATCCGATGCGTACGCGACCCATCGGCCGTCGGGTGAGATCTGCCCGTGCATTTCGTTGAACGAGGTCTGCAGGAAGGGAACGGGCCTGCGGTCGGCGACCGCCAGCGTCCACAGATCGAGCTTGGTCCGCGGATCCGAACCGGTGTAGATGATGTAGCTGCTGTCGTCGGTCCAGTTGCCGCCGATCTTCATTTCCGGTGTTCGAAGCAGCAACGATTCGTCGGTTCCGGCTCCGACGATCGAGCGATGCACGAGGTCGGACGAGCCTCCGACGCGTCGCGAGGTGAACACGATGTCGGAGCCACGGGGGCCCCACAGCGGAAGCACGCCGTCGGCGAGGCGCGTCGGCGTGCCGCGCTCGAGATCGACGACCCAGATCGACATGTTCGATCCGGACCCATCGGCGGCCACATAGCGTCCGTCCGGAGAGATCGTGGGATTGTGCAGTGGTGAAGGCGAGCGGATGGTGCCCACATTCTTGCCATCGCGCGTGAACCACGTGAGCTGCGCCATGGCCGTGTCCCCACCGAACGTAAGAATGCCGTTGGTCGAGGCCGAGATCGCTCCGACGCGGATCTCGACCATGCTCTCTGTGTGAGTGGATGCGATCGGTTGAGGGGCGCCTTCGATCCGTCGCCTCGCGCGCTCGAACCGGTGTGCCATGACGTTACCGTCGCGGACGTAGAGCAGATACCCGGGTTCGGCAAACGAGACGGCGGAACACGACGAGTCGAGGAGACGAACTCGATCGCGCGAGTCGAGCGAACCGAGATAGGTGCCGCTGCTCTGCGGAGTCGAGCCGAGGACGAAGTAGAGAAACTCTCGACCGTTGGGGAGGAAGAAGGGGGCCTGATGTGCGACCTCGTGCGCATCCTCGAGGCTGGTGACGGCCGTCTTCTCGCCACCGGTCTCAGAAACGGCGTACAACCGAGACTGACGCTCGGAGAAAAGAATCACACCTGACGAGGACCAGCTTCCGCCAGAGGGACGGTAGCCAACATCAGCGAGTGTCTGCGGCGGCTGCCCCTCGAGGCCAACACGTTTCAATCGACCATCGGCGAAAAACCCAACAGCCTTGCTGCTGGGAGCCCAGAAAGGTCTGAACGCGCCGTCCGTTCCAGGCAAGATTCTGACCTGGGCCGAGTCGAGCGAACGCACCCAGATCTGCGCGCGCCCGGTGTCGCGTCCTCGCGCGACGAACGCGAGGTTCCGGCCGTCAGGTGAAACGACGGCTCCCGAGGCAATGAGGTGTCCCGAAGGCGGATCCTGTACGAAGCGAATGGTCATGTCCGGCGGTACGCTGGCGGGTGCGGCCGGATTGAATCGCAAGGCGAACGCGATCGTCGCCGCGACAGGGATCAGCAATGCGGCGAGCCACCACCGGCGGGGCCGGAACGCGATGACTCCGTCCCCGCCCGTATCCTCACTGACCGCGTGTAGCGCCGTGGCGGCGACGTCGACCTGCGGGGACGTCGTGGCTGCCGCCGCGGCAGGAGCGACTCGCTCCACATGAACGGACGAGGTGAACCGATAGCCTCGGCGCGGTACGGTGGCGATGTAGACCGGTTGTCCCGAGTCGTCACCGAGGGCACGGCGCAGGACCGATATGCTGTGCGTCAGGCTGTCATCCGACACAAAGGTGTCGGGCCAGACCGCCTTCACCAGTTCATCTTTTTCCACCAAGCGGTCGCGGTTCTGGACCAGCACCAGGAGCGTGTCGAACGCCTTTGACGTCAGCGTGACGGCCTCGCCCTGGCGCGCGAGCGTGCGCGTCGCAACGTCCAGACGAAACGGCCCGAATGTATAGATTTCACCCGACTGCGTCATGGCAGCCTCTCAGACGAGGATCGCCGGCGGGAACACGCAGCAGCTCGGCCGGTCTGACCACCTTCGAGCTACAGTGGTCCGCCATGGCCTTGGCGGAGGTGGAAGACCCGCCGCTACGCGACAGTCCATCGAGGAACGCATTCTACTGCCACGTCGGTCGCAAAGCGCAGTCTCGTCTCTCAGAACTTTCACCCGGATTCAGAGGCATTTCAGCGTTCGTTCAGGACTTCCAGCGACGTTGCGTCTAGAGTCGCGCGCGCCGGCAGCTTCCATTCACGCCGGACAGGAGAGGTCCATGCCAATTCTGGTCGCCGTGATCCTGTTGGTTTTGGCTCCGGTTGTCGCCTTTGCCCAAGCCTCTATCACCGGGGTCGTACGAGATGCTTCGGGCGCGGTCCTACCCGGCGTGACCGTCGAGGCAGCCAGTCCGGCCCTTATCGA
Source organism: Vicinamibacterales bacterium (assembly GCA_035649635.1). Classification (GTDB taxonomy): domain Bacteria; phylum Acidobacteriota; class Vicinamibacteria; order Vicinamibacterales; family UBA2999; genus Gp6-AA40. The sequence goes on from DASRJE010000154.1 coordinate 24,798, forward strand.
AAAGATTCGAAGTGTGGTGACCGGCGTCGACGGCCAGTACCGCATTGTCGATCTGCGGCCCGGCATCTACACCGTGACGTTCACGGTGCCTGGCTTCAGCACGGTAAGGAGAGAGGCTCTCGAGCTGTCCGGTTCGTTAACGGTGACCGTTGACGCCGAAATGCGCGTCGGCGGCGTGGAAGAGACCATCACCGTCACCGGCAACACGCCCCTGGTTGACGTTCAGAGTGTTCAGCGGCAGTGGGTGCTCGACAAGGAGATAATCGACACGCTGCCGACCGGCCGCACGACCATCAACGTCGCCGTCCTGATACCGGGAATGACGCTGTCGACTACATTCAGTGGAGAGGGACAGGACGTTGGGGGAAATACGGGCGAGGTGCAGCAAACGCTATCGATCCACGGGAGTCGCGGCGGCGACATGCGGCGGATGGTCGATGGCCTGTCGATGCAGTCGCAGGGCACGTCGGTCAGCGCATTCGCCGCCAACAGCGGCATGATCCAGGAAGTGACCGTGGACACGGCCGCTGGCTCGGCGGAGCAGTCGGCTGGGGGCGTCCGCATGAATATCATTCCGCGCGAGGGCGGGAACACGTTCAGCGGCTCGCTCTTCCTCGCGGGTACGAGCGAGGACCTGCAAAGCAACAACATCGACGACGAGCTCCGCGCTCTGGGCCTGGTGTCGACGAGTTCCGTCAAAAGCAACTGGGAGGTGAACCCGGCATTTGGCGGACCGCTGCTCCGCGATCGTCTCTGGTTCTTTGCGTCCGGACGCTCCGCTGCCGTCAACAACTACATCGCCAATTCCGTCGCAAACGCGAACGCGGGAGATCGAAACTCGTTTGCCTTCGCGCCGGACACAAGCTACAGGGGATCCCGCGACACGCTCTGGCAAAACGTCAACGCGCGCGTCACATGGCAGATGGACGCCAAGAACAAGGTCAGCCTGTTTATCGACGCGCAAGATCGCTGCAGTTGCATCGACTCTCGCGCCCTGACGGCGCGCGAAGCGTCGGCGGACTTCAGGTTCCCGTGGAAGCGGCTGGTGACGGCGACCTACACGGCCCCGATCACGAGCAAGGTTCTCCTGGAAGCAGGGTATGCCCACAAGCCGGAGGACTGGGGCTACTTCACACCTGAAGGCCTGGAGTCGTTCGAGCAATTCGTGGGCATCAACAACCAGGCAACCGGCGTGTTCTATCGCGGCCCGCGCCCGTACTTCATGGCCTCGATGCGGTTCAAGGCGGAACTGATGGACGACAGCTGGCGCGCGGCGGTTTCATACGTGACGGGGGCGCATGCCTTCAAAGTCGGGTATCAGGACCACACGGGGCGTACTCTTGGCAACTTCAACATTCCCGTGGCCGCCAACCTGTCATACACCTTCAATGGCCTGACGCCGGTTTCGATCACCGAGCGCGCTCCCTATACGTCGGAGACACATGTGCATGACGGTGGTGTCTACGCTCAGGATCGATGGACGATCGACAGGCTGACGCTCAATCTCGGTGTGCGATGGGACTTTTATTCGACCAGTTACCCCGCGCAGACGCTGGGGCCCACCGTCTATACGCCGAATCGGAACGTGACCTTCCCGGCCGGGGACCTGGCGAGCTTGAAGGACGTGACGCCCAAGCTGGGGGCGGCCTTCGATCTGTTCGGGAACGGAAAGACCGCACTGAAGGCCTCGCTTTCGAAGTACGTCGAGCAGCTCACCTACACCGGGACCTACGGCGATTCAGCCAATCCGATGCAGCGGACGGTGCAGTCGGTCACACGCCAGTGGAACGACCTCGATGCGGACTTCACGCCTGACTGCGACCTCACCAACCCCTTGCTCAACGGCGAGTGCCTCCAGATCAGCAACCTTGCTTTTGGCAATCCTGTGCCCAGTACGACCTACGCTCCCGAAGTCCTTCGCGGGTGGGGCCAGCGCGGGTACAACTGGGAGACGTCCGTCAGCGTGCAGCACGAACTGGTGCCCGCGGTTTACGTTGACGTCGGTTACTTCCGACGGTGGTATGGGAATTTCCTGGCGACGGACAACCGGGCGCTCTTGCCGGCCGATTTCACGTCGTTCAGCGTGGCGGCGCCAACCGATTCGCGGCTGCCGAATGGCGGTGGTTATCCGGTGCCCAACTTGTACAACATCACTCAGGCGGGTTTCACGCGACCGCCGGACAACTACTTGACGTTTGCGAAGGACTACGGAAATCAGATCGAAAATTGGCAAGGCATCGATGTTGGCGTGAATGCCCGCCTGCGCGGTGTCGTGACCCAGGGCGGCATCAGCACGGGCAGCCGGCTCACGGATAGCTGCGAGATCCGTGCGGCGCTGCCGGAGACGAACCCTCTGAACCCGTATTGTCGTGTGAAGGAACCGTACCTCACGCAGTTCAAACTTGCCGCGGCGTACACCATCCCGAAGATCGACATACAGTTTGCCGGCACGTTCCAAAGCGTCCCTGGCCCGGTGGTTCAGGCTGCAGTCGTGTATCCCGCCGCGGCGCTGGCACCAGCACTCGGCCGACCGTTCGTGGGTGGCGCTACCGCGGTCGTCAACGTAATTCCGACCGCAGATGAGTACGGCGATCGTCTGAATCAGCTCGATTTCCGGATTGGCAAGATCCTTAGGATCGGTGGCCTCCGGACGGCATTGAATGTCGATCTCTTCAATGCATTGAATGCGAACGCCGTGCTGACGGAGAATCCCTCGTTCGCGCTGTTCCGGCAGCCGTTGAGCGTGCTGAATCCGCGGCTCGTCAAGTTCAGCGCCCAGCTCGATTTCTGACACGCGAAGAGCACGAAGGATCAATGACCATCACCACCTCCGGATCTGTTAGATGGACAGTCGTCAAGGTCGCGGCGCTCGTTGCGGCATGGGTTGTCGCGGGCGCGGCGCCGGCCGGGGCGCAGGTCGATCTCGAAGGTGGATGGGCGGCGCGGCAGCATGAGGACGCTCCGGAGCGAGGCGGTGGACCGGAGGTCGGCGAGTATCAAGGCCTGCCGATCAACGACGCAGACCGGATGCGAGGCGACAGTTGGAGCGCGTCGCTCTGGACGGTTCCTGAACATCAGTGCATCCCTCATCCCGCCGACTACGCACCCAACTTCTCACCGGTGCGTATCTGGAAGGATCTCGATCCGGTCACGAAAGAAGTCACCGCCTACCACACCGAGATGGGGTGGATGAATCCTGTCCGGACGGTCTGGATGGATGGCCGTCCGCATCCTCCGGCTTACGCCCCGCACACCTGGCAGGGTTTCTCGACAGGCAAGTGGGAAGGCGACGTACTGACGGTGACGACGACGCACCTGAAGCCAGGGTACGTGCGCCGCAACGGCCTTGCGCGAAGCGAGAAGGCGACGCTGCTCGAGCACTTCATTCGCAACGGCAACGTGCTGACATGGATCTCGATCGTCAGCGATCCGGTGTACCTGACCGAGCCGTACATCAAGAGCCGCAACTTTCTCTACGACCCGGGCTACCAGATGGCGCTTTATCCGTGCTCGGTGGACATCGAAGTCGAGCGGCCGGCGGGTGAGATCCCGCACTATCTGCCGGGGAGCAATCCGTATCTCGACGAGTTCGCCATGAAATGGGCGCTTCCGCGCGAAGCGGTGCGCGGGGGGGCCGAGACGATGTACCCCGAGTACCTGGAGAAGCTCAAGGTGCTGACGCCGTTACGCAAGCCAGCGGCGCCGGCAGGCGGCGGGGTCAAGCGCTGATGCGCACGCTGGTTGCCGTCCTCCTGGCGACGATGACCACGGCGGTCGTGCTCGTCGCGCAATCATCGTCCTCAGAAGCGGTGCAGTCGTGGCCGATACGAGAGAACGTTTTCATGCTCGTAGGCCCGGGCGCGAACACCACTCTTCACATCGGCCGCGACGGCGTGCTCGTCGTCGATCCGCAGACCAGCGCGGCGGCCGGCCCCTTGCTCGCGGCGATTCGCCGCCTGTCGGACAAACCGGTGCGCTTCATCGTGAACACCACGATTGATTCCGATCACAACTCGGGCAATGAAGCACTGGCCAGGTCGGGGAAGGTCCTCGAGGGTGGCAACACGCGACCGGCGACCGTGACGGGAACCGGTGGTGCTCCGATTTTCGCGCACGAGAACCTGCTGAACCGGTTGAGCGAGTCTGGAGCCGCGCCAGCCAGCCTGCCGACCGACACCTACTTCGTGAGGCAGAAGGACATGTTCGTCAACGGTGAGGCGGTGCAACTGCTGCATGTTCCAGCCGCACACACTGATGGCGACACGATTGTTTTCTTCCGGCGCAGTGACGTGATCAGCGCGGGCGACGTATTCACGCCTGACCGGTACCCGATGATCGATCTCACACGCGGCGGCAGCATCGAGGGCCTGCTCGCCGGCATCAATTACATCCTCGAGCTCGCCGTGCCCGACTTCAACGAAGAGGGTGGAACGATGATCGTGCCCGGCCATGGTCGTCTCTGCGACGAGTCCGATGTCAGCGATTACCGCGACATGGTGACCGTCGTGCGCGATCGCGTGGCGGACCTGGTGAAGAAGAAGATGACGCTCGAGCAGGTGAAAGCGGCAAAACCGACGCGCGACTACGACGGGGTGTACGCCAGGACGGATTACACGGGCGACATGTTCGTCGAGGCGGTATATCGGAGTCTGACGTCGCATACGAGCGGGCGCGCGCGATGACGGGCGTGAGCTTCCGTAGAGTACCCGCTTCAACGTGCGCGTATCCGCTCGGGCTGACCAGCCTCCGCCAAGGCTACGGTGGTCCGCTGAAGCTTCAGCGAAGGCGGAAGCCCGCGCTCGACGCAGAAATGAGAATCGCTTCCGCGATCGGGATCATGTTGCTCCTCGCCGCATCCGCCATCAGCGCGCAAGACCGCGGCGGGGGACAGGGCCCGCCTGGAGGACAAGGACGCGGTGGCCCACCGCCGACGCCGCGTGCCGCCGCAACCTTCGACCTCACGGGTACGTGGGTAGCGGTTGTGACGGAGGACTGGCGGTGGCGGATGGTCACCCCACCGAAGAACGATGTGGCCAGCGTGCCCGTCAACGCCGAAGCGCGAAAAGTCGCTGCGTCGTGGGACCTCGATCAGGACAACGCTTCAGGAAACCAGTGCCGCGCGTTCGGCGCCGGCGGCATCATGCGACAGCCTCTGCGCGTGCAGATCGCGTGGCAGGACGACCGCACGTTGAAGCTCGAGACGGACGCAGGACAACAGACACGCGTGTTCAGGTTCGCGCAGCCAGGCATCGCTGCAGCCGCCAGCGCGACCGCTGCCGGCGAGCGGACATGGCAGGGATCCTCGACGGCGGAGTGGGTCAAGCAGGCGCAAAGCAGGGGCCTCGGGTTCGGTGGACGCGGCGGGACAGGGGTGAGCGGCGGCACGCTCAAGGTCGTGACCGTGCAGATGAAGGCGGGCTATCTGCGGAAGAATGGTATCCCCTACAGCGAAGACGCGACCGTCACCGAGTACTTCAATCGACATTCGGGTCCGGGGGATCTGGAATGGTTCACCGTGACGACAGTCGTCGAGGATCCCAAGTACCTCACGCAGCCGTTCATCACCAGTTCGTCTTTCAGGCGGGAGGCGGACAACTCGAAGTGGCGGCCGTCGCCGTGTCAGACGGCCGCGCCGACGGCTCCGCCACTGCCACCACCTGGCGCTGATTCGCGCCCTGAGGCGGCGCGCTGAGCGCTTGTGCACGATTGTTGGAGGGTTGATATGCGAGGCGTTCTAGGAGCTGCGCTTGCGATTGTGCTGGTGGGCGGCTTCGCGATGCAGGCGCAGCAGGGACCCGGCGCCCCGGCCGCCCGTGTGCCCGGTGCCTCGCCGAAGGACGCCGTCGACGCAGCGGCCATGGCGCTCGGAGGCGCCGAGCGAATACTCAAGTTGCGAAACATCACCCTGATTGGCTACGCGCAGTACGCCTATCAGAACGGCGGTGGCAACATCACGGCTCTTCCCGGCGCGCCGCAGAAGTTCATTGCCGCCAACGACTATCGCCGTATCTACGACCTCGAGCACCGGCGGATGCGCCATCTCGAGCGGCGCAACGACCTCTTTCCCTTTGCCGCGTACGGCGGTCACGACTTCGCGTTGCAGAACCAGGTGCTCGACGGCGGCGTCGCCTACAACGTCAACGACAAGGGTCAGGCCACTCGCGGCGGTGACGTGCGCGATCGGCGCATGTGGATGCACACGAACCCCGTCGTTGCCGTCCGGGCAGCGCTCGACGGATCCGCGATGGTCTCGAACCGGCGGCAGGAGGGCGACCTGACGCTGGTCGATCTGCGACTCAAGGAAGGCGACACGCTCACGATGGCGATTCGTCCGCCGTCGAATACGCCGGCGTGGATTCGCTGGTCCGGTCCGAACGCGAATCTCGGCGAGGTGGCGTACACGACGCATTTCTACGGCTACGTGCCCTTCCAGGGCGTGCGGTTGCCGATGGGGTACACGACGAAGCTCGATTGGCGCGACGTCGACATGCTGAAACTCTACGTGGATGGCTACCTGGTCGACACCGCCATCGAGGACCTGGCCGCGCCAGCGACGCTCGCGGCGGGGCCCGCCGGACGCGGTGGCGGACCGGGTGGAGGCCCCGGTGGCGCGAATGTCGAGGTCACGCCGATTGCCCGCGGACTGTGGCGCATCACCGGCGGCACGATGGTGATCGAGTTCACCGACCACATGACGCTCTTCGAGGTCGGCGGCGGCGCCGAACGCGTGGCGGCGGTAATCAAGGCAGCGCGTCAGATCGCGCCGAGCAAGCCGGTAACCGAGGTGATCGTGTCGCACCATCATTTCGATCACACCGCCGGTCTGCGGCAGGCGGTTGCCGAAGGGCTCACGGTGATCTCCAGGCGCGACAACGGCGTGATCTTCGGTGAGATGACCTCCCGGCCGACCCCAAATTTCCCGGACGCCCTCGGCCGAACCCCGAAGCCGCTCAAGTTCGTTCCCGTCGACGATCACCTGCAGCTCAAGGACGCGACGATGACTGTCGACATCTATCACGTCATCGCCAACAACCACATGGCCGATGCCGTGTTCGCTTACATCCCTGAGCACAAGGCCATGATCGAGGGCGACATCGCCACGGCGGCTGAGGATCTTCAGTGGTGGGGCGACAGTTGGCTGGACAATATCAACTACCGGAAGCTCGACGTGCAATTGAACGTGCCCGTCCACATGGACGTGATGACGCGTGAACAAGTGATCAAGATGGTGACGCCCGGTATCCAGCGCGTGAAGGAGTTCTGCGCGCAGCACCTTGCGAAGGGCAACTACTTTCAGGGCTGTCCCGCGCAGGTCAAGTAGATCCAACGCCGTAAGGACGTGGTACATGCCGAGGACCGTGCGGGTTTTTTCAATCGCAATTATTGTGGCGGCCGTCGTCGTGGGTCGGCCGGTCTCTGGTCAGGACGCCAACACCGCGCGGATGCTCGTCGAACGTGCCGCTGGCGCGCTCGGCGGCCTCGACCGGATACGAGCTGTCCGGAACATCACCCTGGCCGGTTACGCGCAGTACGCCTATCAGTTCGGTGGAGGCCGCATCACCGGTGATCCCGCTGCGCCGGAGAAGTACATGGCGGCCAACGAGCTGCGGCGCGTCTACGACCTCGAACACAACGTCTTCCAGCTCGCCGAGCGCCGGAACATGTTGTTTCCCTTCCTTGCCCCGTTTGGCCACAGTTGGGCGCCGGTGAATCAGGTGCTCGACGGCGACGTGGCCTACGACGTCGCAGGTGAAAAGGCCGTGCGCGTCGCGCGCGAAAGTGACAATCCGTTGCAAGTCGATGGCGTCCACGTGCGCCGCATGCTGATGATGAGCAACCCAGTCGTGCTGGTGCGCACGATGCTTCAACCGGGGACGCGTTTGTCGGCACCTCGACGTCAGGAGGGCACCAGCATCGTCGACGTGACATTGACGGAAGGCGACAAGCTGAACGCGGCGTTCGCGTTGAACGGGCTGCCGGCCTGGATACGCTGGTCGGCGCGCCACACTAACGTCGGTCAGATGAACTTCACGACCAGCTTTAGCGGATGGTCCGACGCCACCGGAAACAGCGGCATTCTTCTGCCGCTCGCGTACGAGACGCGTCTGAGCTATCGCAACGTCGATTACGTGAAGTTATACGTGGACGCCTATCAACTCGACACGACGCTTCCAAATCTGTCAGCACCCGATGCGGTTCGTACGTCGACCGAGCCACCGTCATACCCGGTTCCGATGATCACGTCTCAGCGCATCGGGAAGGGCGTCTGGCGCGTCGACCAGGGTGGAACCACCGTCATCGAGTTCCGTGATCACATCGTCCTGTTCGAGTTAGGGGTGAACGTCGCGACGGCCAAGGCCGTGATCGCGCATGCGCGCACGTTGGCGCCGGGCAAACCCGTGACACAGCTGATTACCAGCCATAACCACTTCGACCACACGGCGGGGCTCCGGCAGGCGGTCGCCGAAGGACTGACGATCGTGCAGCGTCGCGGCAGTGAGCCACAGTTCCGCGACATGGTGATGCACGCGGCTCCTGACTATCCCGATGATCTTGCACGCGCCACGAAGCCGCTCAAGTTCCAGGCAGTCGATGAACACGTGCGCATGTCTGACGACACGCAGACGCTCGACATTTACTGGGCGCGGAACAACGGTCATATGGCGGACGTCCTGGTCGGCTACGTCCCGTCTGAGCGGCTTCTCATGGAAGGCGATCTCGTGACCGCCGCGTTCGACTGGCAGCACTGGCCTGACGGGTTTCGCGATGTGGTCAGCAAGTACATGTTGAACGTGGAGCGCATCTCGCCGGTCCATAGCGTGGGTCTGGCGCAGGGACAGGCCACGCTGACGCGCGCTCAGGCCGAAGACCTTCTGAAGGGTGGAACCGAGCGGGCGCGCGAGCACTGCAAGGCCGAAGTCGCGAAAGGGAACTTTCATCCAGGGTGTCCGGTGCAAAGCAAGTACTACTAGGAAGTGAAGGTGCCGTGCGAATCGCGCGCGTAATCACTCTTCTGTCGCTTGCCTTCGCGACGACGCTCGCCGCGCAACAGCAGCCTGCAGCATCGGTTCCTGATCTCGAGGGCGGCTGGGTTCGCGTCGACGTCGAGGGGTCGGGCAACTTCACCGGCCTCGCCGCCAAATTTCCGCGCGCCGTTCTGACGCCCGCCGCTCAGGCCGCCGCGGCCGAACAGGCCAAACGCGCGGCTCAACCGCGCTTCGATTTCGCCCGCGATCCGTCTCGACCGAAAGGCGCTGGAGAGGGCTACGTCGTGACGGATGGCAACTGCTCATTGCCCGGAGGAGTCGAGCCGAACTCGGCGGCGTTCCACGTCGTGCAAAGCCAGGAGCAGGTGCTCATCGTCCGCGAAAACCCGGGACTGCCGCGCACGATTTACATGGATGGCCGGGCGCATCCGGATCTGAGCCGATGGACTCCGACAGCGGTCGGCCATTCGACCGGTCGCTACGAAGCGGGCGCCCTCGTCGTTGAGACGATTGGCTTGACATCCGGCAATGTGACAGCGGGGGGGTGGCGCGCGCCTGAGACGCGACTGACCGAGCGGTACCGCGTGTCGCCCGACGGGCGTCGCCTCACGATCGCGTACACGTGGGCCGACCCGAAGATCTATGTGAAACCACATACCTACGAGATCGTGGCGGAGCGTACCCCGCCAGGCAGTTGGGCGTTTGAATCGTGGTGCGATTCGAGCGATCCAAGCCAACGACTCTCGATCGTGCCGCCGCCCCAGAACAAATGACGGACCAATCATGAGACGCGCCGCCTGGATCCTCTTCGCGGTTGTGTTGATGCTGAGAGAACCTTCGGCCCAGGGTTCACCGGATATCAGCGGTTTCTGGGAACTGTCGTTCGACAGCCGCCATGTGCCGACGGCGAGCCTGGCGCCTGCAGTAACACCGGCCGTACTGGCCAAACAAGCCGATCAGGACGGGAGCGCGATTCGCTGGTGCAATTTCCTGGGGCTCCCAATGGCGATGGACTCTCCGCGGCCGATCAACATCCGGCAGGGACGTCGAGAGATTGTCATCAACTTCGAGACCGTGGCGACTCCGCGCCACTTGTACTTTCGTTCCGCGCACGCGAACATGGACGTCTTCGATCCCACGAGCAACGGCGACTCGATCGCGCGTTGGGAAGGAGACACGCTTGTCGTCGACACGATTGGATTCGATGGCGCGAAAGGTGTCACGGCGATTCCCGGCGGCGGTTACCGCACGTCGGACTCACATCTGATCGAGCGTTATCGCTTGATGAGCGGCGGTGCCGTGCTGTCCGTGACATTCACCTGGGAAGATCCGCGCGTGTTTCGCACGCCGCATTCGTACGAGTTTCGCTACGTCCGTGCGCCGCGTCTATACGAGGCGCAGCCGCCGCTGGCGTGCAATCCGTTCGACGAGGCGCGGGCGGCCTTCCTGGAGGTGCCATGAACGCCCGTGCCTGTCTGTTCATCGCCGTGACCGTAACCTCCACGATTGCGGCTCCGCTATACGCGCATCATTCGTTCGCCATGTTCGACATGGAGAAAGACGTGGCGTACACCGGCGTTGTGCTCGACTACAAATGGGTCAACCCTCACGTCCACATCACGGTAGACATCAAGCCAGGGCAGGGAGTCGATCCGGCGACCCTCGGCACGTGGGATGTCGAAGGAGGATCGACGAACATCATGGGACGGCAGGGTTGGACGCGCGCCACCTTCAAGCCCGGCGACCCGATTACGTTTGTCGGTCATCCGATGAAAGACGGCTCGAAAGGTATCTCGCTCTTCTACGTCATCCTGGCGGACGGCACGCGGCTCTACCACGACATCGCGCGGCCGAAGGGAGAAGGCGGGAAGTAGGCCAAAACGGAGTGGTTCCATGTTGACGCGACGCGAATTCGTCCACGCCGCTGCCGGTGCGATTGCTGGTGCGTGTGCAGGCGCACGACTCCATGCAGTCGAGACGCGAATCGCCGGCGTGAGCGTCGGCGCAATCAGTTATTGCTTTCGCAGCATCCCAAGGCCCGATGCCGGCGACTACATGGACACCTTGATCGACGCGTTCCGGCAGACCGGTATAGGCCTGTGCGAGTTGGAATCGGCTCGCGTAGAGCCTGAACCAGCGATCCCGGGTGGAGGACGCGTGCCCGCGACGGTCACACCCGAGTACATGAAAAGGCGAGGAGAACTGCGGCAGTGGCGATTGACGACCCCGCGTGCCCGATTCGAAGAGATCCGCCAGAAGTTCTCACTCGCCGGTATCGATCTATTCGGGTACGTCGTGACGTTCTCGGATGATTTCACGGACGCGGAAATCGATCGCTCGTTTCAATTTGCGCAGTCGCTGGGCGTGGGAATCATCGGAACGAATCAGACGCGTGTGTCGATGGGACCGCGGCTGGTCCCGTTCGCAGAGAAATACGACATCACGCTCGGCTGGCACAATCACGCCAACGTCAGCGACCCGACCGAAGTTGCGTCGGTCGAGAGCTTCGAGCGGCTGTTTGCCATGTCGCGCCGCTTCAAGGCCAACCTCGATATCGGCCACTTCGTCGCTGGTAACAACGATCCAATCGCCTTCATCCGGAAGTACCCCGGTCGCATTTCCCACCTGCACCTGAAAGATCGCCAACGAAACGACGGTCCAAACCAGCCGTGGGGACAGGGCGACACCCCGATTGCGGACGTGCTGCGGCTGCTCAGGTCGGAGAAGTTCGGCATCGTCGCCGTCGTCGAGTACGAGTACATGGGTCAGTCGTCGTCCATCGACGAAGTCAGGAAATGCAAACAATTCATCGAGCAAGTCCTCAATTGGCGTTAAGCCCCCGCCTTCATTAATATCCCCGGTACACGGTCAGTGTCGGAGGATTCAGATGATTCCTGATCGCATGACTCGGCGCGACGTTATCGGGCGTGTCACAGCCGCGACGCTGGGCATGGCCGCCGCGATGCGGTATGCAGCGGCACCGGCATCTGCTCAGATCCCAATCGCAACACCGCCGCCGCCCGATCCTCGCTTTCCGCAGGTGCCAAGCTGGAAGAACGAATTCCGGGAGCTGGCTCCCGGTGTGTTCGCGTACATCCAGGCTGGCGGTCCCGGCTTGATCGCTCAGGGTGTCTCGAATGCGGGGCTGATCGTCGGCGACGATCACGCGATGATCATCGATGCGACGGGCGCTCCCGTTCACGCGAAACACTTCATCGCCGCCGCCAGGCAAGCGGCCGGCGATCGGCCTTTCCGCCGCCTGATCAACACGCATCACCACGGCGACCACGTCAACGGCAATCAGTTCTTCGCGCCGATCGAGATCGTCAGTCACCCGTACTGTCGCGACGAGGTCCGAAAGGTAGTGGCAACGACGCCGGCTGTCTGGGAGAAGCGTGACGGCTTCGCTGACGGAACCGAGCAACGCCGACTCGTTCCTCCGACGGCCACGGTCGAAGGAAAGATGGTGTTCCACTACGGAGACTCGCCCGTGGAGGTGTTCCACCCGGGACCGGCGCATACCTACGGCGATTTGATGATCTACTTGCCGAAGTACCGTCTGCTGTTCGCGAGCGACGTGGCGTTCATCTATGTGGCGCCGTTCGCGCACAATGCACACGTCGGGAAATGGCTCGAGACCGTCGACCGCATTCTGAAGATGGACGTGGAGACCATCGTTCCAGGCCACGGGCCGATCAGTGGCAAGAAGGAGCTGGCCGAGATGGCCGAGTACTTCCGCACGCTGCAGCGTGAGGTGAAGCGCCGGCTCGATGCCGGCATGTCGCCCGGGAGTGCGGCGGCAGAGATCAAGCTCGGGAAGTTCGATAACTGGATCGGACCCGAGCGCATCGTCATGAACACCGTGCGCTTGTATAACGAATTCAGAGGCACCGGCGGTCCCGACTACGACATCCCCGCGACGCAAAAGGCCACCGAGGAGTACAACGCGATCCTTGCGAGCCGGGGATTGAAAAAATAGCGTGGGAGGCTTGAGGACTCAAGTAGGGATCGTTGGTGCGGGCCCCGCAGGGTTGCTGCTTGGGCATCTGCTTCACCTCAATGGTATCGATTCTGTCATCGTCGAAAACCGCACGCGCGAGTACGTCATCGACCGCGTGAGGGCAGGTGTCCTCGAGCAGGGTACCGTGGACCTGCTGAACGCGATGGGCGTCGGCGCCGGTCTGCAACGAGAGGGACTACGCCACGACGGTCTCTACATCAGTTTCCGTGGCCAGCGGCATCACATCGACATGGCCGACCTGACCTCGGGCAGGGCCATCACGGTGTATGGCCAGAACGAGGTCGTCAAGGATCTGATCGAAGCCCGCGTCGTCACGGCGCGTCCCCTGTACTTCGAAGCGGAACGAGTGTCAGTCGAAGCTCTCGACTCATCGACGCCCGTCATTCGTTTCCGGCATGGCGATGCCGATCACCAGATTGACTGCGACTTCATTGCCGGCTGCGATGGATTTCACGGCGTCTGTCGTCCCTCGATTCCGGATGGCTTGTTGACGGTCTACGAGCGGGTGTATCCGTTCGGCTGGCTCGGGATTCTTGCCGAGGCCCCACCGTCATGCGACGAGCTCGTCTACACGTGTCATGAGCGCGGTTTTGCGCTGTTCAGTATGCGCTCGTCGAAGATCACGCGACTGTATTTTCAAGTGCCGCCGGACGAGCCGATCGAGAACTGGTCAGACGATGCGATTTGGGGCGAGATGCTCACACGCATGACGACGAGCGACGGTTGGTCGCCGAGTGTCGGCCGCATCATCCAGAAGGGAGTGACGCCCATGCGCAGCTTCGTCGCTGCGCCCATGCGCTATGGCCGCTTGTTCCTGGCCGGCGATGCCGCGCACATCGTCCCGCCCACGGGCGCGAAAGGACTGAACCTGGCGGCATCCGATGTCCTGGTGCTCGCGCGGGCCTTGAAGGCATTCTACGAGCGCCGCCGCACGGATTGGCTGGACGAGTACTCCGGCGTGTGTCTTCGCCGAGTGTGGAAAGCGCAGCGGTTCTCGTGGTGGATGACGTCGACGCTGCATCGTTCGCCCGACGACAACGCGTTCGACCATCAACGCCAGCTTGCTGACCTCGACTACCTCACGAACTCGCGTGCCGCGATGACGAGCCTCGCGGAGCAGTATGTCGGGCTGCCAGCGGAGGTCTCGTTCGAGTCTGTTGGATTGTCCCTGTAGGCAGCACGCAAGACCTGGGTCGCAGCTTCATGGGGTCTATCGATTGGGCCCGCTGACCTGAAACGAGAAGCGAACCAGTGGAAGCGGATAGAGAGGCATCCCTGGAAACTTGACCCACGAGAGGTCAAGCGTGCGCCGCCGCTGGACGACCCGGATGCCGCCACTGAGAATCACATTACCGTCCTGTCCGGCGAGATAGTTTTCGGTGATGAGCTTGACGCGATTGCTCACTCGTTTCTCGGCACCCACGAGAACCACTGGTCGTCGAACCTCGAATTGCGGGTAAGCGAGTCCGAGCCCGAGCGTCACCGCGGCGTTGGACGTCCCGTGGGTGGTCACGCCGTAGGCGAGACCAAGGTGATGTCCGGCAGCCGCCACGTGCACGAGACCAAGGGCCGCCTGCGTCTTTTGCCCGTTGAATATCTGCACCTTGGGTGTGATCCAGCCAAAGCGGAAGTCGGTTTGTGGGAGCGCCAGCGGAGTGCCGGCGCCAATCGAGACCCTGTCCGACAGCCCCACCTGCACGGAGGGAAAGAAGAGGCTCAAGTCGTCGACGTAGGCCTCGCCGCGTTTGAGTGATCGCGCGGTCGGGCCCAAAAGAAGGCGGGTGTCGCTCGAGTCGTTGGTCCAACGGTCGCGAGGCAGGCTCGCGGCTGAGAGGGTCGCTGCGCTCGGCGGCGCACTCTTGAAGACAGCGACCACGCGCGACCGCGAAATCTGGGACCGTTCGTCCGGTCCTGTCTGGACCTCGATGACATCGTCCGACACGGACTCGACGATGCCCACGAGCCGAGTTCCATCGCTGAGCACGAGCTCCTGGGGCGTGCTCGAGGGTGTGACCGTCACGGACGGCGATGGCGGCGATGCGGTCGAGAGGGCGGTTCCGAGAACGACGACAAGCAGACTGGCCATGGCCACCTCCGGATATCGATCCTCCGGGAGGGCAGGGCGCCGAGTCCTGATGATTCGCCTGAAAAAGTCTGAGAAAACGGCCAGCTTGCGCGCTACACTCGGGCCCGACTCGGAGGCTCTCTATGACGTTCCGTCTTGGCGCCATTGCCGCTGGAGCAGCCGTCATTCTGTCCGTGCCGAATTCTGCTGCCGCCCAGGTTCTCAATCAGCGAGACGTTTCACTCCGTATGGCGTTGACGATTGCGCAAACGGCAAGCCAGGAGTGTGGAGCGCAAACGTCGGTCGCCGTGGTCGACCGTGCGGGCCGGTTGCGGGTGTTCCTCCAGGGGGATAACGCGAACCCGCACAACATCGAGCTCGCACGCCGCAAGGCCTACACGGCGCGCACCTTCCGCCAGCCGTCCTCGGCCTGGGCGAAGCGCACCGAAACTGTGAATCAAGGCCAGCGCATGCTGGCCGACGTGATCCCGCTCGGTGGCGGGATGCCGATCAACATCGGTGAGGAAACCATCGGTGCCGTGGGACTGAGCGGCGCGCCAGGTGGTCAGGAGCAGGAGGAAGCCTGCGCAAAGGCAGGAATCGCCAAAGTAGCTGACCAACTGAAGTAGAGGACGTTATGAGACGACCCTTGCTCGTCGCGTTCGTGCTCGCGGCATGCTCGGCGCCGACCGCCCCCCCTGCCGAGGCCCACATCACGCGCATCGTGATCGATCCCGCGCGGTCGGAATCGCCGACGTTCGAGGGCCGCACGTTTGGGCCTGACGGGAAGGTCGGCCCGTACGAGAAGCTCCGGGGAAAGGCCTTTGGAGAGGTCGATCCGGATGACCCTCGTAACGCCCTGATTACCGACCTCACGCTTGCGCCACGGAACGCGCGCGGTAGGGTCGAGTACTCGATGGACATCTTCATCCTCAAGCCCATCGACCTGACGAAGGGCAACCACAAGCTGTTTCTCGACTTCAACAATCGTGGCGAGATGCGCGTGGCCGCGCTCAACGACGCCGCCTTGAGCAACAACCCGATAAAGGCCGCGCAGGCGGGCACCGGATTCATCATGAACCTGGGCTACAGCATCGTTGGCAACGGCTGGGACTTCGGCGCGTCCAGCGATGATGACGGGATGACCATCCAGGTTCCGATCGCCAGGAACCGCGATGGCTCGAGCATTACGGGGCCGTCGTACGAGTACATCAACTTCGACGATGGCAAGAGCGTGCGGTATGTGTTGACCTACCCGGCGGCAACCCGCGACAAGTCGAAGGCGACATTGACGGTGCGCGCGCGACTCGACGACCTGCCGGAGCAGATTCCCGAGAGCGGGTGGGAATACGTCGACGATAAGACCATCCGTCTGCTGCCGGCAGGAACGCCGTTCAAGCAGAGCCATGTGTATGAATTCGTCTACACCGCGAAGGATCCGGTGGTTGCAGGACTCGGGCTCGCCGCCACGCGCGATCTCGTCTCCTTTCTCCGTCACGCGGTGAAGGACGAGGCGGGCGACGCGAACCCGCTGGCCGGCGATGTCCGTTACACCTTCAGCTTCTCGATTTCACAGCCGTCGCGCACGCTCAACGATTTGCTTGCGTTCGGCTTCAACGAAGACGAGCAGGGAAGCCGCGTCATCGATGGCATGCTCAAATGGACCGGCGGGGGCAGCGGTGATCAGATCAACTATCGCTTTGCTCAGACGGGACGCACGGAGCGGAACCGCCAGAACCATCTCTACCCGGAGGGTGTATTCCCCTTTGCCTATCCGGTAATGACCGATCACCTGAGCGGGAAGACTGCCGGACGCATCGCCCGCTGTCAGGCGAGCAACACGTGCCCGAAGATCTTCGATGCCAATTCCGCGAATGAGTACTGGGTGAAGGCGGGATCGCTTCTGCACACCGACACGCGCGGGCGCGACGTGCCCGACCCGGATAACGTGCGCTTCTATCTGATTTCCGGGCTGTCGCACGGCGTGGGCAACGTGACCAGCCGCGGGCAGTGCCAGCAGTTCCTCAACCCGACCAGCCCGTTCCCGGCGCTGCGCGCACTCCTGATGGCGCTCGATCACTGGGTCGTTGCCGGCACGGCGCCGCCGCCGAGCCTCGTGCCACGACAGAGTGATGGCACAGCGGTCATGGCTGTTCCTCGGCCGGGTCATCAGACGGCCGTCGTGCCGCAAGCGGCGCTTGGTTGGCCGGCGATTCCTGGCGTGACGTATACGGGCGTCATCACCAGCCGTTACTTCCTCGACTTTGGCCCGATGCTGGACCAGGGCATCATCGCCCGCTACCCGCCGCCGCTCTCTGGACGCACCGTGTATCCACACTTCGTCTCCAAGGTCGATCGGGACGGAAACGAGATTGCTGGTATTCGTTTGCCGCCGGTCGCAGCGCCCATTGCGACTACGACTGGCTGGGCGTTGCGCCGCGAAGGCTTCGGCGCAAACGAGGGCTGCGAAGCCAACGGCCAACACATTCCATTCGTGTCTACGAAGGCGGCGCGGCTGACCGCCGGCGATCCGCGTCTCTCACTCGAGGAGCGCTACGGCACTCATGATGGATACGTCGCAGCCGTCACGAGGGCAGCCGAGAAACTCGAACAACAACGGCTACTGCTTCGCGCTGACGTTCAGGCGTACATCGATCAAGCACGCAGGAGCCCGATGCTTGGTGGTCCGTAGTCCGTCTGTGGTCCGGGTCCGCTGTTTGTGAATGGAGTCAATCGTGATTCGTCAGATGTAGTGGATCATCCAGACCACGCGCTGGTATCCATCCTGGGATCGATTTGACGGCGCGGTCCGCGCGACGTATAAGGAGGGCCAACTCCCGTCGTTCAGTTTTCGCGTCATGTTGACTGCCTGTTTGAGGTGGAGGAAATCGTCATGCGGAAGCTTGCTCACGTGCTGCTGTTGTTGGCGGGCATGACGCTGGTGCCAGCCGTAGCATTCGCACAGGCGTCGTTGGCGGGACTGGTTCAGGACAGCTCGGGTGGAGTCCTCCCAGGTGTCACGGTTGAAGCTGCCAGTCCGGCCCTGATTGAGAAAGCACGAACGACGACGACCGACGCCAACGGGCGTTACTCCATTCCGGACTTGCGGCCCGGTGCGTACACGATAACGTTCACGCTTTCGGGTTTCTCGACGTTCAGACGCGAGGGCGTCGAGCTGACCGGCACAGCCGTGGTCACGATTAACGCCGACATGCGTGTCGGCACGCTCGAAGAAACCATCACCGTCACCGGCGAGACGCCGGTCGTGGACGTTCAGAGCACCACCCGGCAGGCCGTGATCGACCAGGAGGTGCTGGCGGCGATTCCAAACGCACGAAATCCCTTCACGACGGGGGTGTTGATTCCCGGTGTGAGACGGGGAGGTACCAACGTCCCGGATGTTGGCGGCTCGGTTGTGCAGGAGGTGGCATCGCTCGAGTTCAACGGCAGCCGGCAGTCGGACCAGCGCATGATGGTCAACGGCGTTGCGCTGAGCACGATGATCGGCGGTGGCTGGGGCGGTGGAGCCGTGCCGAACGCCACGGGAATGGCGGAGTTCGCCATTGATGTGTCGGGAGTGGACGCGCAGGCTGCCACGGGCGGCGTGCGAATTAACTTCATTCCGCGAGACGGGGGCAACCGGCTCTCCGGAACGGTCTTCGGCGGCTTCACGACGGAAAACTTCGCGTCGGACAACTTCACGGGCTCGGACGTGCAGGCGCGCGGGCTGACAGCAGCGCCTAAAATCAAGGGGAACGGAGACTTCAATCCTGGCGTCGGCGGACCGTTCGTCCGCGACAAGGTGTGGTTCTTCGTGTCAGGGCGCTATCTGTACGCGGACAACTACGTCCCGGGGATGTTCCACAACGCGAACGCAAACAACGTGAACGCGTTCCGCTACGTGAGCACAGGGGAGCAGGCCATCATCCATCAGGACCAGACGATGTATCAGGCCCGCGTCACATGGCAGGCGAATTCCAAGAACAAGATCGGTTTCACTTACGATCACGAGGCGCTATGCAGCTGTCCCAACCAGATCTCGGCCACGGTCGCCCCTGAGGCCTCGGTCGATCGACGATTCCCGCTGCAGCGCTTTATTCAGATGGAC
Source organism: Vicinamibacterales bacterium (assembly GCA_035649635.1). Classification (GTDB taxonomy): domain Bacteria; phylum Acidobacteriota; class Vicinamibacteria; order Vicinamibacterales; family UBA2999; genus Gp6-AA40. Next base: position 43,979 of record DASRJE010000154.1, read on the forward strand.
TGGAACAGTCCAGTGAACAACCGGCTGTTGCTCGAGGCGAGCGCGATCCATCGCGTGGAGCGGTGGGGCGGCATGCACCTTCAGACCGGGAAGGGCGACAACATCGACGCCATCGCCCCAGGCATGGTTCCGGTCATCGACAACCCGTCGCTCGCGACCGGCGCGAGCTTGAACTACCGGGCGTTTGCGACCACCGCCGGTGGCACATTCAACAACTCCTGGAACTGGAACATCCACTACCGGGCCGCAGTGTCCTACATCACGGGTTCGCACAACTTCAAGGTCGGTTTCAACAACGCCTACGGCCATCACGAGAACACCATGTACACCGACCCGACGACGCCGTACTTCTACAACTTCGCGAACGGTGTGCCGACGCAGCTGACGTATCGAATCACGCCTCGCACGGTTCAGGTGAACGTGGACCGCGACCTCGGCCTCTTTGCGCAGGACAAGTGGACTGTTGGCCGATGGACGCTCGCCGGTGGCGTTCGCTACGACCACTTCAAAAACAGCTTCCCGCCGCAGGCGATTGCGCCAACGACCCTGGCGCCGAATCTCAACGTCAGCTTCGACCGAATCGAGAATTACTCGTTGCATGACATCACACCGAAGATGGGCGTGACCTACGATCTGTTCGGGAACGGAAAGACGGCGCTGAAAGTCACGCTGAACAAGTATCTGGAAGGCCTCGGAACAACGGGAGCGTTGTCCTCCGACCCGAATCCCATCAATCGGCTGAACACGACCACCACTCGCACCTGGACCGACAGCGACACCGATTTCGTGCCTGATTGCGACTTGTTGAACTATGCCACCAACGGGGAGTGCGGCGTGCTGGTGAACGCAGCCATCTTTGGGACGATCGTGCCCGGTACCACCTACGATCCAGACGTTCTGGCGGGCTGGGGGAAGCGCTTCTACAACTGGGAGTTCACGGCGGGGGTGCAGCACGAGCTGGTGCCACGGCTGTCGCTCGACGTCCAGTTCGCCCGGAGATGGTACGGCAACTTCCGGACGATGGATGACCGGGCCGTCGGACCCGAGGACTACGATCAGTTCACGATCAATGTGCCGAGCGATTCAAGGCTGCCGAATGGTGGCGGCTACACGCTTACCGCCTTCGATCTGAAAACGGCGGCGAATGCACGAGCCCAGAACAACTTCGTGACCCTCTCCAGCAACTATGGGGATCAGACCGAGGTGTTCAACGCGGTCAGCCTCGGCGTCAATGCCAGGCTTCAGAACGGACTTACCCTTCAGGCCGGTGCGGGAACCGGCCGCGTCATTACGGACGATTGCGAGGTCGTGGCGGCGCTGCCCGAAACGCTGCACGCGAATGCTTTCACCGGTAACCCTGCCAACCCCGTCACCAACACCCGTGCGTTCACGAATGCCGCCAGGACCCTCGAGCGTTGCAAACAGAATCAGGGGTGGCGCACGTCCATGCAGGGCCTGGTCGCCTACCTGATCCCGAAGATTGACGTCAACATCAGCGGGACCTTCCAGAACCTGCCCGGATCGAGCGCCAGCAACAGCGCCGGCGCCAGCATGAGCGCGAACGCGGCGATTGCTGCGACGACAACCACGCTCGGACGCGCGTACAGCAGCGGACCGAATGCGCGCTTCTTCAATATCATCGAGGCTGGCACCGTCTACGTCGAGCGGATGAATCAGCTCGACCTCCGCATGTCGAAGCTGTTCCGGTTGAACACGACACGGACGAGTCTCAACTTCGACTTCTACAACGTGCTCAATTCCAACTCCGTGATCAACGAAAACATCACGTACGGCGCGGCGTGGCGGACACCGCAACTGATCCTTCTGCCGCGCATATTCAAACTTAGCGCGCAGTTTGACTTCTGAAGACCGCGACCACCAAGGTAACAGGCTCCGTCCTCGTCATACAGTGATCCCTTCGAAGAGATCAGTCTCGCGTACCCGTCCACCATTCACTGTGCTGAACACGCGATAGAACGACTGCCTGCCCCAGAGCGCTTCATGAAGCTGCGGAGGCAAATCTTTTAGACGCTCGTACGCAAGGACCTGCGACTCGTGGCACAAGACCGCCTGCCAGACCGTCGTCCAGAAGCTGCGGGTATCGATTTGAGTGGTGATTGCCCAGTCGGGCCATGGCGTGACGTGTCGTTCAACGCCATCGACCGTAGACGACAACCTTCCGACCGCCGCTTGATAGGCAGCCCACGTCGACTCCGGCCACGCGATGTAATAGAGCTTCGATACGGAGTGCGCCGGCAAGGCCGACTCGACGCCGGGGCACACAAACGCCGGATCGGCCGCGGCCACGATCGCCGCCGTGGTGAACTGCGAGATCGCGATGTGATCCGGATGTCCATACGCACCATCGGGCCCGAACGTCACGACGACATCTGGCTGATCGCGCCTCAGGTGCCCCGCGATTCCAGCGGCGGCCTGGCGCGGGTTTGCGTGGTCGAGCTGCTGGTCGTGGTAGTCGAGCAACGAGACGGTGCGCACGCCCAGCACCGACGCAGCGGCGCGGAGTTCCGTTTCGCGGATCCTGGCGAGAGCCAGCGCGCCAGGATGTTCATGGTCGGTGGGACGGTGGCCGTGATAACGGCCACTGTCGCCACGCGTGGCTGTCAGCAGGGAGACATCCACGCCTTCGGAGGCGTATTTGGCGAGCACCCCTCCAATGCCGAGTGACTCGTCATCGGGGTGCGCGAGCACGGCCATCAGCCTGCGAGCGCGCATGAGACTCACTCTACGCGAAACGTGCGGTGAATCGCGTGGCGCGGGGGTATCTGAGTCGCGCGATCGTTGCGCGCGCGTCGCAGTATAGTGCTCCGCGGAGGATGGCATGGGCAGAACAGCGACGGTGGCATTGGCGCTAGCGGTGGGTCTGGCGGTAGGCATTCCACTGGGTGGCCGGCTGATGCCGCCGTCCGCGGCGTCGTCGGCCGCGGCGCCGGCGGCGGCCGCGACTGGCACGGCGTTCTCTGCGGTGCCGGACGCCATTGGTGCGCAGGACATCTCGGGGCCGTACGAGGTGGTTCAAGGGTGGCCGCAGGATCTCAGCACGCTGCCTGGCCACGAGAAGTGGACCTACGGAGGCGCGCGCGGAATCTTTGCCGAGAGCCCGAATCGTGTCTTTCTGCTCGGCGGCGGCGAGCTGCCCAGGATCGCGCGTCCGCAGACGCGGCTGTTTCCCGAGATCGGTCCGAACGTGCAGTTTCCGCTGGCTGGATTGCCGTGGCGCAACGCGAACACGGCGTCGCCGCCAGGTGCGGGCGGATCGGGTCAGGACCCGGCGAAAGGGATGGACATCTGGCGAGGCGCATCGCCCCCGTACCGCGAGCTCGGTGTCGACTCGCGATGGGAGCACTCGATCGTGGTCGTCAACGCCGAGGGAAAAATCATCGAGGAGTGGACGCAGTGGGACAAGTTGTTCAAGCGTCCGCACGCGGTCTACATCAGTCCCTACGACGCGGAGAAGCACGTGTGGGTGGTCGACGACCACACCCACGCGATCTACAGGTTCACCAACGACGGCAAGCAACTCGTGCAGACGATCGGCACACCTAACGTTCCGGGCGCCGACGGCACGCACTTCAATCGCCCGACGTTCATGGCGTGGTTGCCCGACGGGAGCTTCTACGTGTCGGATGGGTACAACGGCACGCGAGTCGCGAAGTTCGACGCCAGCGGCAAGTTTCAGTTCGACTTCGGCAAACCCGGCGACTCCGGGAAAGAGACGCGCCCTGGGTACATGAACAACGTGCACGGCGTGGCGGTCGATCTCGAGACGAGGCGCGTTTTCGTCAACGATCGCGACAACCACCGTATCCAGATCTTCGACGAGAAAGGCGCGTATCTCTCCGAGTGGAGAATCGCTGTGAGCCCTTCGAGTCTCCATTTCGTGCAGATCGGAGACGACCGCGCCGTGGTGACGTTCGACCGCAATACGCACAAGATGCTGAAGTACGATCTCGATGGCCATCTGTTGTACGCGTGGGGTACCGTCGCGGATTTTCCCGGCACGCTGTGGGGCGTGCACGGCATGAGCACCGACCAGGAAGGCAATCTCTATGTGGCGGAGGTCGACGCGGGCCGATTCCAGAAATTCCGCCCGCGGGCCGGCGCCAACCCGGCTTACCTGATTGGCAAGCCGGTGTATTCGGCGTGGAAGTAATGGGGTGACGGCCACTATCACTATCGAAGCCGCCGGGCCGTCAACGTACCTCGTGACGGTCAACCAGCGTGGCAGTGTCACCCGACACACGGTGACCGCTACGCCTCAGGACATCGCGCAGTATGCCCCCGCGGGCACGTCGCCCGAGCGGCTCATTGAAGCGTCGTTCGCGTTTCTGTTGGAGAGGGAGCCGGCGAGCGCGATCCTTTCATCCTTCGCGCTGCCGGTGATCGAGCGCTATTTCCCCGAGTATTCGAGCGTGATTCGAACAATCCTCTGATTGAGGAGTGGCGGGAAGGTTGCGGGATAGATGAATATCGAGCCGTCGCCGTTTTCGGCGCCTACCGCTCCAGTGGATTCCGGTCCGCACGCGCCTACTCCGGCCGCGCGAATTGTCTACGACTCAACGACGGCTGGAGATTTCACCCCCGGCACCGTGCTCGGCGACCGCTATCGCGTGATCGGGCTGCTCGGTCGCGGAGGTATGGGCGAGGTCTACCGGGCCGATGATCTGAAGCTCGGGACGGCGGTCGCGCTCAAGTTCCTGCCGCGCGCGATCGCGATGGATCCGTCGCGCTATCAACGCTTCCTCGCGGAAATCCGGCTGTCGCGCGACGTGTCGCACCCGAATGTCTGCCGCGTGTACGACATCGCGGAGATCGGCGGCATGCATTTCCTCTCGATGGAATACATCGACGGCGAAGATCTGGCCTCGCTGTTGAAGCGCATCGGCCGATTGCCTGCCGACAAGGCACTCGACATTGCCCGGCAGATCGCCGCAGGCGTCGCGGCCGCGCACAATCGCGGCGTGCTCCACCGCGATCTGAAGCCCTCCAACATCATGCTCGATGGTCGAGGGCGCGTGCGCATCACCGATTTCGGTCTTGCCGTTGCAGTCGACGCCAAGCCATCTAGAAACGACATGGCTGGCACACCGGAATACATGGCGCCGGAACAGTTTGCGGGTGAAGGCGCATCCGTGCGCAGCGATCTCTACGCGCTCGGCCTTGTGTTGTACGAGCTGTACACGGGCAAGCCCGCGTTTTTCGCAGCATCGTTCGAGGAATTGATCGATCGCAAGCTCCACGAGACACCCGCGCTCCCACGGACGCTCGTCAAGGACATGGAACCCACGGTGGAGCGCGTGATCATGGCCAGCCTCGCGAGCGATCCGCGCGCGCGTCCGGCCTCGGTCGCGCAGGTTGTCGCGGCGTTGCCCGGAGGAAACCTGCTCGAAGCGGCGTTGCTGGCCGGGCAGACGCCGTCGCCCGAACTGGTTGCCGCGATGGGCACGAACGAAGGGCTGACGTCGTCTATCGCGTGGGGGCTCGTGGCCATCCTGATGGCAGGCAGCGTCCTCGCGATAACCATTGGCGACCAGTCGCTCCTCTGGCGGCGCGGGGCGCTGCAGCGCTCGCCGGATGCGCTCGCCGAAAAGGCGCGCGACATCCTCATGGGGCTGGGATATCCAGACGCGCCGCTGTACCGCGCATCGGGGTTCGAGACCGACGTCGAGTACCTCCGTTACATACGCACGCGCGATCTCTCTCGCGCGCGCTGGAATGAGTCGACTCCCGGCTTCCTCCGCTTCTGGTATCGGGACAGCCCACAGCCGCTGGAAAGCTGGCAGTTCGTCATGCGATACGGAAACTTCTCGCGCGTGGATCCGACCGATCCGCCGTTGGATGTTGCTGGCATGACGCGGGTCAAGCTGGACCCAACCGGCCGGCTGGTGGATCTAGTCGTCGTTCCCTCAGCGGTCAAGGAAATCTCCGGAGCCGCCTCGTCGCCCGACTGGATCGCGCTGCTCACCGCGGGCGGATACGATCCCGCCGAATGGCGTGCTGTGGCGCCCCGCCATATGCCGCCGTTTTACGCCGACGCCCGTGCGGCGTGGGAAGGGACGTGGCCGGGCAAAGGCGACCTCCCAGTACACCTCGAAGCCGCCGCATTGGCGGGACGGCCTGTCTATTTCGAAGCCGTGTTCCCGTGGTCGAAACCCGCGCGCACGGCCGCTCCCATGCTCAACGCAGCCGAGCGCACGACCGTCGTCTTTTTCGTGGTCGTTGCCGCGATGCTAATCGTTGCCGCAGGTGTGATGGCATCGCGTAACGTGCGCGAGGGTCGGGGTGATCGCCGCGGTGCGTTCCGCCTCTCGTCGTTCATCTTCGCGTGTATGTTCGTCGCGTGGTTCTTCGGCGAAACGCATGTGGCGTCGCTCGGAGAAGCCACTCTACTGGCGATGGCGCTTTCCTGGGCGCTTCTCGTGGCGGGTTGTTGCTGGGTCGGATACCTTGCCACCGAGCCGTTCGTGCGCCGTCAGTGGCCGCAGGTGCTCGTGTCGTGGACGCGCCTCCTTGGTGGACGTGTGCGCGATCCGCAGGTCGGCCGCGATGTCCTGGTGGGATGTACGGCCGGGGCGATAGTCGCCGTGCTCGGACTCTCAGCGGTGATCGCTCCCAGTTGGCTCGGTTTGGCGCCAGATGTCGTGCCGGCCGACATCATCGGCGCCGTGTATGGGTTGCAGCGCGTTGTTCCTCTGCTTGTCTGGCGATCGGCGCAAAGCGTGTTCACCGGGCTGAGTGCAGTGTTCGTGCTGGTCGTTCTCCGCGTGGTGCTCGGGCGTCGGTCGCTGGCGATCGTGGCTTTCGTCGTGCTTGCGGCGATCGCGTACTCGATGTCGAGTGCGTACTTCTGGATTAGCCTTGCGGGAACGCTGGTGCTCCACAGCTTCTTCACGCTGATTCTGGTGCGTGTTGGCCTTCTGGCGGCCGTTGTTGCCTTCTACGCTTCCGGACTATTCATCGTCTTTCCCGTGACGGTCGAATTCTCACGCTGGTACGCGGGCGCCGGCGTTACCGCACTGCTCGTGCTGGGGGCGATGGCCACGTTTGGCTTCGTGACTGCGGTGCATCGCAGACCGACGCTCGCGTAGCGCTTGACCTGACGTCAGCGACGTGTCGCGCGTGTCTTGCCTTCTCGCTTGGCTCCCGACGTGGGCTTTGCGGATTTGGTGCGTTTATTCGCGGGCCGCTTTGTCTTTGCCCCGCGAGCTTTGATGTACCGAATGCGAGTGCCAGGCCCTCGTCCAGGTACGCGATACGACAGCATGACGATGCCGCTGGTCGGAAGTGTGATCTGATCGACCAGCTCGAGCGTGGTCGAGGCACCAGCGGGCAACAAGGGGATTCCCTCTCCCAGCAGCACGGGCATGAGCGCGACTTCCACTGTGTCGACGAGCCGCGCGTCGAGAAGCGAACGAAAGAGGGCGCCACCGCCAAACAGCCAGATGTCTCCTCCCGGCTGTGCCTTGAGCCTCCTGACGACGTCACGCGCATCATCCTTGGTGATGCGTACCCCCTTCATCGTCTTGGGCGGAAGGCTCTGCGAAAACACCACGACCTCGAGCCCCTTCATCGCGCCGGTGCCGCCCTGTGCCGTTACCACCTCGTACGTCTTTCGACCCATGACGGCCGTATCGAATTCCCTGAACAGCGCGCCGAAGTCTATCGACGGATCCGACACGATCCAGTCGTAATCGCCCTTGGGACCGGCGATGAAGCCATCGAGGCTCACCGCCACCTGGTATCGCAGTTGTCTCATGGTGACGCTCCACTTCGTGATAGCCACCTCTCTGTATCCCGGCACTGGCAGTCTCACCACGTACTGCGTCCCAAACTTTTGTTTGCGAAGCCTGACCAAGGCGTGACACAGGCGAGGGAGCAATCGCAACGAAAGCGGCGGGGCACTGCTGCCCTAACGCGGTTCGGTAGAAGTATTTTGGGCGAGTTGCCGGAGGTGCTCGGGCGTCGTGTTCGGAAACCCGAAGAACTCGAGGTACTTCGGGATCTGCTCGAACAGCATGTCAGTGCCGACCTGTACGCGGCACCCGCGAGCCTGAGCGGCAATCAGACATGGTGTCATCCCCGTCGCCATGACGACGTCGCCGACCCACGTGCCAGGCGCGATTCGCTCGACATCCACCGGCATCGGGTCGTCGTCGTGCGTGCCCATCGGCGTTGCGTTGACCACGATGTCACAGTCAGTCGGATCGTCGCTGCCCGTTCTCAGATCGAGGTTCGGATAGAACGACGAGAGACGGTTAGCCAGCGCTCGTGCGGGCTCGGGAGCAATGTCGAAGACGGCGATCGAGCGGGCCCCCGCTGATGCCAGGGATGCGGCGATCGCCGAGCCAACACCGCCGGCGCCGGCGATAAAGGCACGCGCTCCAGCAAGCCGGCATCCCTTCCGCTCCAGGGCCCTGATGAACCCTTCACCGTCGAACAGATCGCCCTGCAGGCGACCGTCCTCCATCCGCCGCACGGCATTGCACGCGCCCGCAATGCGAACTGCGGCCGACACCTCGTTCACCAGCGCCGCTGCCGCAACTTTGTGCGGCATCGTGATGAGCGCGCCGCGGATGTTCGTGAGTTTGAACACCGCCGCCAGAACGTCCGGGAAGTCCTCGGAACGACAACCCATCGGCACGACCACGGCGTCGATGCCAGCGTGCTCGAAGTACGGGTTGTAGATGAGGGGCGACTTGAACCCGTGCGTAGGAAAGCCGATGTGCGCGATGAGGTCCGTCGTGCCTCGAATCGTCATGGCCGTTGCTTCGCGACACGTTCTCTGTGCCTCTGTGCCTCGGTGTGTCGTGTTCTGGTGAAGGTGGCCAGGGCGCGCAACCGAACGTACTCGTGCTCGTCAACCGGCACAGCGTCCGCATCTCCGAGGTCGCGAAGATGGATGCGAGACGTTTCGCGCGCACTCCAGGCGGCGATCGCCGCGACGATGGTTACGCCGAACGTGATTGCGCCGACCGTCGCTGGAACGCGCGAGGCGCCCGGCGGCGCGACTGCGGCAAACAGCGCTGGCATCAGTGCCGTCAGCATCGTGCCGAGGTTCTGCGCGATTGCCATCGCGGTAACCCGTACGCGCGGAGGGAACAGCTCCGGGTAGAAGCTCGGGAAAACGGCGTTGTAGCCCTGGTAAACGACTCCCCACATCACGAGCGAGGTCACAATCGCCAGCGGCACGTGCCTGATGCTGATGGCGTAGAGATAGACGAATGAGAGCAGGCCCGAGGTGAGCGCGCCAGCCACCATCGGCGGGCGGCGGCCGATACGATCCGACAGATGCCCAACGAACGGGATGACCAGCACAGCCACGCAGTTCCCAAGGACGGGAATCCACAGGTAGACGTCCTCCCGCATCTCGATGCCATAGCCAGGCTGCACAGCGTAGGCCGCGCCGAAGATCGTCGTGACGACGGGGATGACGTTCATCAGCGCCATGCAGGTCACGCGCAACATGTCCGCCCCGTTGTTGGTGATGGCCTGTACAACGGGTGCTCTTGTTATCGTTCCGCTCGCATGCTGCTCGGTGAAGACAGGCGTTTCCGCGACACGACGACGGATGACGTAGCCCGCCGCAACGGCGAACACGCTGAACAGGAATGGCACACGCCACCCCCACGTCATGAACGCATCCCGCGGCAGGTAACGCGCCAGCGGCAGGAACACGGCGGCGGCAAGGATCTGGCCGGCTTGAACGCCCTGCAGGGTGAAGCTCGAATAGAGGCCGCGATGGCCGAACGGCGCGTGCTCCAGAATCATCGAGCTCGAGCCGGAAATCTCGCCAGCCACCGCGAATCCCTGGATTAGACGCAGCACGACCAGCAGCGTCGGAGCGAGCACACCAGCCTGCTCGTACGTTGGCAACGCGCCGACGGCCATGGTGGAGAGTCCCATCAGGATCATGCAGCCGACGAGGACCTGCCTGCGGCCATGCGTGTCTCCCCAGTGCCCCAGGACGATCGCGCCCACGGGCCGGGCGACGTAACCCACACCATAGGTCGCGAGCGACGCAACGATGGCGACCGTCGGATTGCCAGAGGGAAAGAAGACCTGGGGGAAGACGAGCGATGCCGCGGTGGCGTAGATGAAGAAGTCGTAGTACTCGAGCGCTGAACCGACCCAGCCGCCGGCCACGGCGCGGTGAGACTGCGGTGATGTCGTCTGTCTCAGACGCGGTGCCAATCGAATCTCGATGGCGCACCCGTGCCGTAGACCTTCAGCGCCCCTGACGTTCCGACTGCATTCGGGCGGCTGAAGACCCAGTTCTGCCACGCTGACAAACGACCAAAGACGCGCGTCGCTTGCGTCTCGGGCAATGGGAACCGCAGGCTCGCCTCCATCCCCGTCAACGCATCAGGCGACAGCGTTGTCCTGGTCTCAATCGCCTGACGCAGTTCGTCGCCCCAATCCAGCGAGTCCGGAATCTCAGTGACCAACCCGAGGGAATAGGCTGTACCGGCATCGAGGCGCTCGCCCGCTCGAGCCGTGGCTTCTGTAAGCTGCTCTGGCGCAAGCGCCCGCGCTTCGAGACGTGACACGCCGCTCACCGTCGGGAGCGCACCTGTGTTCATGCGCGACAATGCGACGTACGCCTGCGCTGTTGCTGGCTCGTTGTTGCGCATGTACCCGCGGTCTGCGGCCAGCAGCAGCTCGAGCAGCGTTCCGGCAAAGCAGGACTCCTCGGTCACCACGGCATACAGCGAGCGCGACGAGACGTCGAGACGCGCGAGGGTTCGTCTCAACATGCCCAGCACTTCACGCACGAACCAATGCGCCTGGTTCTCGAGGATGAACTGATCGATGGCGAGTACTGCCTGAGAATCTCCACGAGTCTCGAGCAGCCATAGGCCGAGTGCCGTCTCGTTCGTGCGCAAGTGGAGGATCGCGTCGTCGAGTTCCCGCGCCATCGCCAACGGCCACCAGTCGGCGCCCTGAGCCTGTGCCTCGTCGATTGTGAGTAGCCGGATCGCCGCGGGGGCAGTCACGGTCATCGTCGCCGTGCGGCGACCGCGATCGAGATCGACGCGGACGTGCCGGTAGAGGATGGTCGTGTCGTTGACCTCTCGTTCGAGGGGCGTCAGCGCGATGCCGGTGGCCGTGAGAGGGCGGTCGCTCGTTCCGGCGAGCGCTTGCGCGCGTTCGCGTACCCTCGCGCTGAACTCCTGCGTTCGAGCCAGGGAATCGACGAGACGCCATTCAAGCGCGCGTTGCCCGCGGATACCGTCGGGTGTCGTGCAGAGGACATCAGCGTGATCCCTGCGGACCCGCCGTTTGTCGATGAGGCGCGTCAAGCCACCGGTGCCGGGCAGCACGCCGAGCAGCGCGACCTCGGGAAGGCTGACACTCGACGATCGATCGTCGACGAGGACGATTTCATCACAGGCGAGCGCGAGCTCGTAGCCGCCGCCCGCAGTCGTCCCGTTGCACGCGGCGATGAACTTCAGGCCCGAGTAGCGGCTGGAATCCTCCATGCCGTTGCGAGTCTCGTTGGTGAACTTGCAGAAGTTCACTTTCCAGGCGTGGCTCGCCTGCGCCAGCATGTAGATGTTGGCGCCCGCCGAAAAGATGCGGCCTTTGGCGCTGGTGAGCACGACTACGCGAACCTGCGGGTGCTCGAAGCGAATGCGCTGGAGGGCGTCGTGCAGCTCGATGTCGACGCCGAGGTCGTATGAGTTGAGCTTCAGCCGGTAGCCAGGTCGCAGGCCGGCCCTCTCGTTTACATCCATCGTGAGCGTGGCGACGACGCCGTCGATGCTCAGGTTCCAGTGGCGGTACTGGGACGGATCGGTTCGAAAGTCGACGGGCGGTTCGGCATCGGTATCGGACGATTCGTTCACGACGTCTTCAGCTTTCATGGGACTTCCTGACGACAAAGGCCCGCATCGCGTCGCGGGCTTCGGCGGTCTTGAAGAGGCGAAGCTGGTTTACGCGCTCCGTGTGCAGGGCATCGTCAAGCGTTTCGCCGTACGACTGACGGATGGACTGTTTGGCCAGAGCAACGGCCAGAGGGGATTTGACCGCGATACGTGCGGCGAGCGCTATCGTTTCGTTTACCACCTCGCCATCGCCAACGACACGATTGAAGATCCCGAGCCGCAACGCATCGGGAGCGGACAGTATCTCGCCGGTAAAGGCCAATTCGAGGGCGCGTCCAAGGCCGACAAGGCGCGGAAGAAAATAGGTACCGCCCCAGTCCGGCTGAAGACCCACGCGGCTGAAGGTCTGACCGATCGAGGCGCTCGTCCCCGCTATGCGGATATCACAAGCGAGTGCGAGGTTCGCGCCGCCTCCGGCCGCCGCACCGTTCACCGCCGCGAGCACGGGCTTGCCCAGTCCGTCGATCGTTTTCACCACGCTGGCCCCGCCCTCGACGAGCGCCTCGAGCGTGTCCCACTCCTCACGGCATACGAGCTCGTACATGCGCCGGACATCTGCGCCGGCGCAGAAGCCTCGCCCGGCTCCTGTAATCACGACGGCGCGAATCGCCGTGTCTTCCGCCGCTGCGCGCACGACGTCGACGAGCTCCTCGCGCATCTGGTCGGCAAACGCGTTGAGCACCTCCGGGCGATTCAGGGTGATGAGGCCAACAGCATCGTGGCGGGAGAAGAGGATCTGGGCGCTCACGCGATGACCCGCTCGAATTTGAACACGCATTCTATCTTACTGTCGCATGCGGTACGACGGGCGACGCTAGGCGCGGTTGGCGCGTCCGGTCACCGCGGCAAGAGCGACTCGTTCTGTCTTCTGAAGTCCGGCGACGAGGTAGTCGGCGAAGAGCTGCGCGATCTCATGCGACGTTGCCTGGCCGGCCGGGTCGTACCAGCGCGGAATCCAGTTGATCGCACCGAAGATCACAAACGACGCCAGTTTGGGATCTCGCCGCGCGAAGAGGCCCGATTTCACGCCGTCGCCGATGATTTTGCGAAAGCCCTTGTCGATGCGATCGCGCTTGGCGATGACTTTCTTGAGCAGTGGCGGCGACAGCGCTTCCACCTCGAGTGTCCACGCCGTGCCGTGCAGAACGTCGATGAAGAGATGCACGAACGCCACGATCAAGCGGTGCATCTGCCGATCCGGCGGCAAGCCGGTTTGCTCGACCTCTTTGAGCTCTTTCAGGATCAGGCCCAGCGAGTAGTCGTGGCACGCGTAGAGGATCTCTTCTTTGTTGCGGAAGTAGTAGTACAGGTTGCCGGGCGCCATGTTCAGCGCGCTGGCAATCTGATCCACGCTCGCACCGTGATAGCCGCGGCGACGAAAGATGGCGGCCGCCGCGCGAAGGATCTCAATCCGCTTGCGCTCGCCGCGAGGGCGAATGCGATCCATGCCGAGGAGCGTACCACACGGGATTCGCGTGTCAGCGTGGTCCGGCCAGGGCCGGACACTAGGCAGGCTCGCGGGTTTGGGGCGCGGCCTCGCGAGTTTCGTGCTGCGAGGCGCGCTCGCGTAACTTGAATCGCTGCACTTTCCCTGTTGCCGTGGTCGGCAACGCATCGACGAATTCCACCCAGCGGGGGCGCTTGTAGTCGGCGAGTCGGGTGCGAGCAAACTGCTGCAGTTCCGCCGCGAGTGCTGGCGTCGGATCGACGTCCTTGCTCGGCACGACATAGGCGAGGGGCTTCGCCAGGCCATCCTGGTCGGGTCGCCCGACCACGCCACAGGCGAGAACAGCCGGGTGTTCGAGGAGCGTGTGTTCCAGCTCTGTGGGGCTGACCCAGAGGCCTCCCACTTTGAGCATGTCGTCCGATCGCCCCGTGAACCAGTAGTACCCGTCCTCGTCTTGGTAGTAGTGGTCTCCTGTGCGAATCCAGTGTCCTTCAATCGTATTCTTGGTCAGCTCATGCTGGTTCCAGTAGAAAGCGCACGTGGAATCGCCCCTGATGAGCAGGCTGCCGACCTCCCCGCGTGGGACGGGCGCGTCCGCTTCGTCGACGAGTTTCGCGTCGTAGCCGGCGACGGGTATGCCGCTCGAGCCGGGCCGGATGCTGCCGCGCCGGTTGGAGATGAAGATGTGCAGTGCCTCGGTCGAGCCAATGCCATCGAGGATCTCCAACCCGAATCGCTCCCGAAAGCGCTCGAACACGGCTGGTGGCAGCGCCTCGCCCGCCGAAACGGCGCAGCGAACGCTCGATAAGTCGAACTCACGTTGCTCGTCGTGGTGCGACAGGAGCATCGCGTAGTGCGTGGGCACCGAGAAGAACAGCGTCGGGCGATAGCGCTCGACGAGGCCGTAGACGATCGGCGGTGTCACCGGTCCCGGCCAGAGGATGCTGGTGGCGCCGACAGCCAGCGGAAAGTACATCGCGTTGCCGAGTCCGTATGCGAAGAACAGCTTCGCAACGCTGAAGCACCGATCTGAGGCGTCGATGCCGAGGACGCCGCGCGCATATCCTTCGGCGCAGACCACCATGTCATGCTGCAGGTGGACACAGCCTTTGGGGCGCCCGGTGCTGCCCGACGAATACAGCCAGAAGGCCGGCGCATCGCAACTCGTTTGTTCAGCCTCCAGGGAGGGATCGGCACGGCCGATCAGCGTGTCGAAATCGCGCGTCGCGCTGTGAGGCGTGGCGCCGACCACTACGACATGTCGTACCCAGGGACACCTCGGCACGACGTCGGCGACGCGAGGGTAGAGCGACGCGCTGACGATGGCCACCACCGCACGCGAGTCCTTCAGGACGAACTCGTAGTCGCTCGGTGTCCACAGGGTGTTCACCGGGATGGGCACTGCGCCGGTCTTGATCGCGCCGAAGAACGCGAACACCATCTCCGGGCCATCGAGCATCAGGAGGAGGACCCGTTCTTCCGGCCGGACGCCAAGTTCGGCCCGCAGTGCCGAACCGGTCCGGTTCACCTGCTCGTGGAGAGAGGCGTACGACACTCGTCGCTCTTCGCACTCGATGGCGATGGCCGGGCCCCGGCCTTCGGTGATGTGGCGATCGACGAAATAGGCAGCCGCGTTGAACACATCACTCGGGACCATGGCGGTCTATCAGAATTTGAACGAGCATTCCAGTCTCGTGGACGATGCAGTGTAGACTACGCCCGCACTGTGGGAGGAGAGAAATGATCGCTCGTGTCATCGTCATCGCTTTGGCGGCGACAGCCGTTCTCGTCGTGAATCCCTCGCGTGCCTCGGGCGCGCCTGTCCCGTGTGCGGATCTCGGCAGGCTCTCTCTCCCCGACACAACGATTACGTCGGCCGAGGAGATTCCGGCTGGAGAATGGGCGCCACCTGCAGGCCCGCGACAGACGAGTCTGCCTGCTTTCTGTCGAGTCGCGCTGACCGTCTCGCCTCAGATTCGCATCGAGGTCTGGCTGCCGAAAGACAACTGGAACGGACGGTATCGGGGTGAAGGTGGTGGAGGATATGCTGGCCAGATCTCTTACGGCGGTCTGGCCGCGGGCCTTCGCGCCGGTTACGCCACTGCCAGCACGGACACCGGACACCCGTCGTCGGTTGGTGGAACTTTTGCGCTCAACTCGGACGGGACATTGAACAGGCAATCGATCGTCGATTTTGCCGAGCGATCGCTGCACGAGTTGGCCATCAAGTCGAAGGCCGTGATCAAGGCGTACTACGATCGCGCGCCAACCTTCTCGTATTGGAACGGGTGTTCAACTGGTGGTCGTCAGGGACTGATAGCCGCACAGCGGTTTCCGCAGGAGTACGAGGGGCTGGTGATCGGTGCGCCCGCCATCAACTGGGATCGCTTCATCGCCGCTGAGCTCTGGCCGCAGATCGTGATGAACAAGTCGGTAGGGGCTCCCGTCGCGACGTCAAAGCTCACCGCGGTGACGAACGCTGCAGTCGCCGCCTGCGATGCCAGCGACGGCGTGAAGGACGGGATCATCAACGACCCTCGCAAGTGTAGCTACGATCCATCGGCGCTCGCATGCAAGGCCGGAGACGACCCCGCGGCGTGCCTGGCACCCCAAGAGGTGGACGCGGTTCGCAAGATCTGGAACGGTCCGGCCTCGGCATCAGGCGAGCGTCTCTGGTTCGGGCTCGAACGCGGCACTCCACTGGGGTTCCTCGCCGGCGGGAGCCCGTTCCCGATCGCCGCCACGCACTTCCAGTACTGGATCCGTCAGGACCCGAAGTTCGATTGGCACACCTTGAGGGAGGCGGACTTCGAGGCCGACTTCAACACCTCGCAACGGAAGTTCAACGAAGTGATCGGAACCGATGATCCGAACCTCGCCGCCTTTCGCAAACGGGGTGGCAAGATGATCATCTGGCACGGCGAGGCAGACCCTCTCATTTTCCCACGCGGCACCGTCAATTACTTCGAGCGTGTGCTGGCGGCGAACGGCGGTGCACGGCAGGTGAGTCAGTTCGCCCGCCTGTTCATGGCGCCCGGTGTTGGACACTGTGGGGGCGGTGACGGACCGAATCCGGTCGGCGTCTTCGAAACGATGGTCAACTGGGTGGAGAAAGGCGTCGCGCCTGACTCACTTCCGGCAAGCCGCAGGCGTGAGGATGGAACTGTCATGTCGCGGCCGCTGTGCCCGTACCCAACCATTGCCAGGTGGAACGGCAGTGGCAGCACCGACGAGGCCGGGAACTTTTCATGCGTTGACGGACGGCAGGAGCCACGAGACTTCAGAGTCGCCAACGCTCCACGCAAGTGAGAGGGCGACGAAGATCACGCGCCCGTGTGCATCTGAGTGGAACGAAGAAAACGCACGGCGACTGCTTCCACTGTCTGCGGCTGGTCGATGTGTGGTGAGTGACCGCAGCGCTCGAGCACGAGCGTCTCCGCGTGTCCCGAGACGCTCCGGGCAATCGCCTCCATCTGCCGCCCTGTGCCATATTCATCGTCGCTGCCCTGAATCACCAAGGTCGAACAGGTGATTGCCGGCAGAAATTCCGTGATGTTCCAGCTCCGGAACTCTTCGCTGAGCCAGACGTCAGTCCAGAACTCGAAGAGGCTATCGACGTTCGATCCGTGGTGCCGCTCGAGCCGCGCTCGTAGGTCGGTTGAGCGATACGAGTCGCGGACCTTAGCGATGCTCGTGACGGTCAACTCTTCCACGAAGACATGCGACGCCTCGAGGATGAGAGCTGCCGGTGTCACCGCGCCCGAACCGGCGCAAATTAACGCGATCGATCCCCCATCGCTGTGGCCGAAGAGAATCGGCCGGCTGATGTCGAAGGTGTCGAGCAGCCGCGGAAGGACCTTGAGCGCTTCGCTGTGCATGAAGTGTGGCGTCAATGGTCCGTGCAACGGGTCCGAGCCGCCGTACCCCTGGCGGTTGTAGACCAGTCCGCTCCACCCAAGTTTTGCGCACAACGCGGCAGGGAAGTCGCGCCACCGTGTGATCGAACCGAGCCCTTCGTGAAGGAACACGATCGTCGGGGTCTCGCTGGAGCTCGGACCGTACCGCTCGTACTCGAGGCGAACGCCGTCAATGTTCACGAACTGGGTCGCCACGCCGCTACTACACGCGCTCGACAATGACCGCGAGACCCTGACCGACACCGATACACATGGTCGCCAGGCCATAGCGTCCGCCGCGCCGGTGCAACGCGTGAACGAGCGTCACCAGCATCCGTGCGCCGGTCGCGCCGAGAGGATGGCCGAGCGCGATTGCCCCTCCGTAGATGTTGACCTTCAGCGGGTCGAGTGCGAGCTCGCGGACACATGCAATAGCCTGCGATGCGAATGCCTCATTCAGCTCGATCAGGTCGAGCTGCGCTGCGCTGATCCCGGCGCGCGCCAGCGCCTTTCGCGTCGCAGAGATCGGGCCGAGGCCCATCACGGATGGATCGACGCCGGTCACTGCCGACGCCACGATACGCGCCAGCGGGCGCCGTCCGTTCAGCATGCGTTCGGAGACCACGAGCAACGCGGCGGCGCCGTCGCTGATACCGCTCGTATTGCCCGCGGTCACCGTGCCGTCTCGTGAGAATGCCGGTTTCAGCGTTGCCAGCTTTTCAAGGGTTGTATCGGGCCGCGGATGCTCGTCTCGATCGACGACCCCAGACGCCCCAACGGAGACGGGAAGTATCTCATCGTTGAACGCGCCCTCCGCCGCGGCGCAGGCCGCCCGCCGCTGGCTCTCGAGCGCAAATCGATCCTGTTCGTCCCTGGTGATGCCATAGACAGTAGCGACCCTCTCGGCCGTCGCGCCCAAAGGGATCGTCCACTCGGCATTCATTCGAGGATTGGTGAAGCGCCAGCCCACTGTGGAGTCGGCCATCTGGGGGACGTCCCTCGACCATGGCGTCGCGGACTTGAGCATGACCATGGGCGCACGCGTCATGCTCTCTACGCCGCCGGCGACGAGCATGTCACCTTCGCCCGCACGGATCGCATAGACGGCCGCGACCACTGCCTGCAGGCCGGATCCGCACAACCGATTTACCGTCTGACCCGGGACGTCGATCGGAAGCCCGGCGAGTAGCGCCGCCATGCGCGCGACGTTGCGATTGTCCTCGCCTGCCTGGTTTGTACAGCCAAGAACCACATCGTCGATCGACGCCGGATCGATCGCTGCGCGATCGACGGCGCCGCGAACGACCAGTGCGCCGAGATCGTCGGCGCGGATGTTCGCCAGAGCGCCGCCGGCGCGGCCGATGGGCGTGCGGACGCCCGACACAATGAATGCATCTGTCATGAGATGGCCATGGAGATCAGTTGAATCGGATGTACTCGAAGTCGAGTGCCTGGCCGTTAATCCCGGTGCGTGGCGCGGCGATCCAGTTCGCGAACTTGCCGGGCTCGACCACGCGACCGGCCATCAACGATTGCACGAACGCGTAATCCTTTTCGCCTGGCAGCCAGCGGCTCCGGCGCGCGTGCCACTGGTCCTTGCCCATGACCTCTCCGTCTGGACCGATGTAGTGGCCCGCAAAACTGCCGATCGCGCGATGGAAGCCTTTGTGGGGCAGTCGCAACCTGTAGGGGAGACCGGCCCTCTCGATGTGGCGATTCCACCGATCGACACCCGCCTGCACTTCGGCGATGTAATCGTCCCGGAGCCGCTCGTTCATGGCCGAGAGCGCCGGCACCTCGCGATCGACGAGCTGGCCGTTGTCGACCTCCGCGACGACGTATGTGGCATCCGAGAGTACGTGGTCGTCTTCGATCTTGGTTTCTCCGTAACGGCCCTTCAGTCCGCACGTGAAGTACGTGGCGGCGTTCGACGACACATCGGATCCAAACAGGTCCAGCGTAACGCTGTAGTGGAAATTGAGATAGCGCTGGACGGTGGGGAGGTCGATCACGCCCAGTGCACGAACGTGGTCTGGATCGTCGACTTTGCTTTCGGCCATCACGTCGGCCGTCCGCTGCACGATGCGGCCGACACCCGTCTCGCCAACGAACATGTGATGCGCTTCTTCGGTCAGCATGAAGCGGCATGTCCGGGCGAGCGGGTCGAACCCCGATTCGGCCAGTGACGACAACTGGAACTTGCCGTCGCGATCGGTGAAGAACGTGAACATGTAGAAGGCCAGCCAATCGGGCGTCGGCTCGTTGAAGGCGCCAAGGATGCGGGGATTGTCCTCGTCGCCAGACCGGCGCTCGAGCAGCGCCTCCGCTTCTTCGCGGCCGTCGCGGCCGAAGTAGCGGTGCAGGAGATACACCATGGCCCACAGGTGCCGGCCTTCCTCGACGTTGACCTGGTAGATGTTGCGCAGATCGTAGAGCGACGGGCAGGACATACCGAGCATCCGCTGCTGCTCGACCGACGCTGGCTCGGTGTCTCCCTGCGTGACGATGATGCGTCGAAGGGGCGAACGGTATTCGCCGGGCACCTCCTGCCAGGCCGGCCGCCCTTTGTTGACGCCGAAGTTGATCTCGCGCCCGGCGAACGGAGGCGCGAGGAAGATGCCCCAGCGATAGTCGGGCATCTTCACGTATCCGAACTGCGCCCAGCCTTCGCGGTCGACACTGATGGCTGTTCGCAGATACACGTCGTGGCTCTGGCTGCCGCTGGGTCCCATGTCATGCCACCACCCCATGTAGGCGGGCTGCCAGTGCTCGAGCGCACGCTGCAGCACGCGGTCGCGTCCCAGGTCGACGTTGTTCGGGATCTTGTCTCCGTAGTCGACGTGGCTGGTCATGAAGGGAGGCTCCACCCGGTTGCGCGCGTGTCTGTCACATTTGAACGATCGTTCCAGAATCGTAGTGCGCTGATCGGCAGGCGTCAACAGGCGCTTCGATGCAAAGAAGAGGAGAAAGCGATCCGGCGTGCGACGGCTCAGCGCGACGACACCATACGTTTCAGCGGGGCGGGCGCGTCGGGTACTTCGTTGGTGCTTGCAGTGTGGCCGACGGCTCGATCCGCAGAACGCCGCCGTTCTGATCGTGATCGACCAACACGTAGAGCAGCTCGTCGGGTCCCTGGCGGACATCGCGGATGCGCATACGCAACGGAACCAGCAGCGACTCGCGACGAAGCTCCTCCAGCTTGTCGTTGACGAGGATCCGATCGAGATGGCCCGTTCCCGGGATCTCGCCAGTCCGCTGTCCTCCCACGAAGACATCGCCCTTCCATTTCGGCAGCTTGCTGCCGGTATAGAACGTCATGCCGGAGAGGGAGATGGACGGCATCCAGTACACGACCGGCGATTCGAAACCTTCCTTCGAGAACGTCGGTGATTGCCACGGTCCAGGGTAGCTCCGGCCGAGGCTCACCAGCGGCCATCCGTAATTGGCACCCGGCTTCAGGATATTGATCTCGTCGCCGCCGTTGGGTCCCATTTCGTTCTGCCACATTTCGCCGCTGGCTGGATTGACCGCGAGTCCCAGCGAGTTGCGGTGTCCGAACGTGTAGACCTCCGGTTTATGTCCGGCACGCCCGCTGAACGGATTGTCCGCTGGTGCCGTGCCGTCGTCATTGAGCCGAAGTACCTTGCCGGCATAGGTGCTCGGATCCTGCGAGCTGCTGCCGTTTCCGCCGCTTGGCGTTGTCATATAGAGCTTGCCATCACGGCCCCAGGCGAGCCGCGACGGGCCTGCGACACCGGGCCCGCAACTGAAGATGTCCTTGAGCTCTGAGATTGCCGATCCATCGAAGCGCCCACGGGCGAGGGTCAACGCCGCACGTTTCTCGTCGATCGGCTTCAGGTACGTGAAGTAGACGAATCGATTGGTCGCGAACTGTGGGTGCGGCAAGACTTCCATCAGCCCGGAGCGGCCTTGAACACGCACTGTCGGGACACCCGGAATGGGCTTCGGATCGAGCACGCCATTCCGAATGATTCGGAGTCGCCCTTCTTTTTCCGTTACCAGCATGCTGGCATCGGGAAGGAATGCCAGGCTCCACGGATTCGCCAACCGCGCGACTGGAACGACGCGGATGCGCATGACTTCGGCGGTATCGAACTCGACAGGCTCGGCTGGTATTGGCAGCGGCTCGAAGCCGGCGGGGGCGACTGGTATACCGCCGTCGAAAGGAACCGTTTGCTGCGCCGTTACGAGTTGGACGGCGAGGAACGCAGTGGCCATGCCGAGACCCAGGCAAACGCTGTGACGCAACTGTAAGAGCAGCATGATCGGATCACCTCGAGAGCAGCCGTAGTATACGCGGCGATCTATTTTTCGCCAGCCGTCCGCTCGAGGTGACGCGAGGCGGAGAGCATGTTGGCCATCCCGTAATTGCCCTCGTGGCAGGCGTACTCGAAGACGCCGGCATCGGCGGGTCGTGATTTCAGATCGAGTGCGGCGGTCCAGGGCGCGGTCCACGTCGCAGGGTCGACGAAGGTGACCTGGTATCGAATCGAGTCGCGACCTGTCCGTGTGAACCGCTCGATCAGCCGGAGGCCGGTGGTTGCCCCTCGTGAGTTCGCCTTCAGGTTGCTCGATTCGACAACCAGCGTCGCGCCGTCCCAATGGCCGCGGGCGTCACCCATGTACATCCGAATGGCCGGTGCCAACGGCGGAGCAGTGGTATCGATAGGAATAATGCGCGCATCGTGAATCAGCTCGTATGCGATGGCGACGAACCCCGGGCTCTGAGTGAGTCGCATGTTCGCGTTGTAGACCGCCGGAAACATCGCATCCGGAAACCCGCCGCCATGCACGATGCAGCGGACGCCGAGACTGTAGTCGACGTACGAGTCGCACGGCTCGCCGCGCTGCAGGCTGCCGCACCGCTGCACCGGGAGCGGCCTGGCCTGCGGGGTTCGCGCAGGCAGACGTCCATCGGGCGGATCGATGATGAGAGACGTTCGCCTCGACGTGGTGTTGTACTCGCGCCAATGCGGAATCGGCGCATTCGGCGCATCCACCTTGCCCGAGAGAACATCGACTGGCGCCAGATCGCGTTCGTCGCGGATGCGGACCTCTTCGATCCGCTTGGCATACTCCTCGTCGGTCAAGACCGGCCGCGTGCCGAATTGCGCCGGTCGTTCGAGCGGAACACCATATTCCCCTTCACTCGTCCACTCGCCCTGTAAATCAGGATCGCCCCACGCGGTGCGTTCATTCCACGTTCGTTCACGGCCGGTCTGAGTCCCGGCCGCGCGGCTCTGCGCCTCAGGATGGACAGATGCCACGAACGCGAGGAGGGCGGCGGCGATAGAGAAGGTGACTCGCGCTTTCATCGATAACGATTCTAAAGCTCAATGCCAGCGCCGGCTTCATGAGTTGCTGTGTATTGACTAAATTTTGAGCGCGGACGACACTCCGGCGTGCCTATGACACGACTTGCCCTCGCATGCACGGTCGCTCTTCTCATATACGCACTTGCGCCGATTCGGGCGCAGTCGGTCTATCCCACAGGTACGACGATCTACGAGCCAGATCGCTCGTGGAATGGATACACCGTGTTGTCGCCACTGCAGACGCCGGCGGTGCTCGTGATCGACATGAACGGCAACGTCGTCAAACGCTGGGAGGGCCTCAACAACTCCGCCGGCGGTCCGGCGCGCGTGCTGCCGGGCGGCTTCGTCATCTCCGCGAGCGGCGCGCGTCCGCCGAACCAGGAATCGCTGGAGCTGGTCCAGCAGGATTTCGACGGGAAGGTTATGTGGCAGTTCTCGCGGAACGAGCAAATCAAGACGCGCGAGGGCGGCACGATCTGGTCGGCGCGCCAGCATCACGATTGGCAACGAGAGAGTTTTCCGGCGGGCTATTTCGCGCCGGAGAGCATGCCGGCCATCGAAGGCGGCAGCACACTGATCCTGACCCATACGAACCGCACACAACCGAAGGTCGCCGATGTGATGCTCGAAGACGATCGCCTCATCGAAGTGTCGTGGAAGGGCGAGGTCACCTGGGAGTGGGTCGCAAGCGACCATATCGACGAGTTGGGTTTCGCGCCGGATGCGCGGAAGGCCATAAAGGCGGCACAAAGCTTCAACAAGGCGCGCGGCAGCTTCGACTGGCTGCACATCAACTCGGCGCACTACGTTGGACCCAATCGGTGGTTCGACCAGGGCGACATGCGTTTCACGCCAAACAACGTGATCATCAGCAGCAGGGAAGCCAGCCTGCTCGCAATCGTCGGTCGCGACGGTAAGATCGTCTGGCGGCTGGGTCCCGACTTCAGCGAATCCCCGGAGCTTCGCGCCATTCGTCAGATCATTGGCCAGCATCATGCCCACTTCATCCCGAAAGGGCTGCCGGGGGCAGGGAACCTGCTGGTATTCGACAACGGCGGCTCGAGCGGCTATGGCTTCGCCAATCCAATCGCACCGAATGGCGTCGGCGCGTTTGCGCGCGCGACGTCGCGGGTGCTGGAGATCAACCCCCTCACGCTCGAACTAGTCTGGTCCTACACGAACCCCAGGTTCTTCAGCACCAACATCAGCGGCGCGCAACGGCTGCCGAACGGCAACACGCTGATCACCGCTGGCGCTGGCGGGCGTATGTTCGAAGTCACGAAAGAAGGCGCGATCGTCTGGGAGTACATGTATCCGCTGTTCGGCGGGGCCAATGCATCGAACGCCGTCTACCGCGCCTATCGCATCCCGTACGCGTGGATTCCGCAGATTGCTCTGCCGACAGAACGGCGCGTCGCGCCGCCAGCCCTGGGCGATTTCAGAGTGCCTTGAGGAGTAAGGACCGGGATGATTGGTCAAACGGTCGGCAGCTATCGCATCACAGCCCGGCTCGGAGCGGGTGGAATGGGGGAGGTGTACCGCGCGACCGATACCCGGCTTGGCCGCGATGTGGCACTGAAGTTCTCCGCGGAGCAATTCAGCGAGCGATTCGAGCGCGAAGCGCGGGCCGTCGCGGCGCTCAACCATCCCAACATCTGCACGCTGTACGACGTGGCTTCCAATTACCTCGTCATGGAGCTGGTCGAAGGAATCACTCTCGCCGAGCGGATTGGCGAAGGCGCCGTTCCGCTCGATGAAGCGCTCGCCATTGCGCGGCAGATCGCAGCGGCGCTTGAAGAGGCTCATGAGAAGGGCATCACCCATCGCGACCTGAAGCCGGGCAACATCAAGATCAAGCCAGACGGCACAGTCAAGGTACTGGACTTCGGGCTCGCCAAGTTCGTCGAGAATGCGCCAACGGGTGGCGCACCGACTCTCGCGAGTTCCCGACCGCACGACCCGGTCCATCAGTTGACGATGTCGCCGACGATTACGTCCCCGGCGGCGATGACTTATGCCGGCGTCATTCTCGGCACGGCCGCGTACATGGCACCCGAGCAGGCCAAAGGAAAGCCTGTGGACAAGCGGGCGGACATTTGGGCGTTCGGCGTCGTTCTCTATGAAATGGTGACTGGGAGAAGACCGTTCCAGGGCAGCGATGTTGGCGATGTCCTCGCATCGGTGATCAAAGAAGAGCCGAACTGGACTGGCGTCCCGATGTCTGTACGCCCTGTGATACGGCGTTGCCTTGAAAAGGAACCCAAGAAACGTTTGCGTGACATCAGCGGGGTCGAGCTGCTGCTCGATGCCGGAACGATCGCGGACCCAGTCAAGCGACAGCGACTCGTGCCCGCTGTCTCGTGGGCTGTTGCAGGTGCGCTGATCACGGCCGTTGGCTTCACCGTCTGGCAGTCGTGGCCGAAGCCGTCGGTCGTTCGCCCCCTGGTCCGCCTCGACGTAAACCTCGGACAGGATGTGAGCCTCGAGTCGTTACGAGGCGCTGACGTGATCATTTCGCCTGACGGCGAACGACTCGTTTTCGTGTCACAGGGTCGCCTCTGGACGCGGCGATTGGACCAGGCGGACGCATCACCGCTCGCTGGCAGCGAGGCAGGGTACGCACCGTTCTTCTCGCCTGACGGTGAATCGATCGCGTACTTCAATCGTGGAAAACTAAGGACGGTTTCGATGGCTGGCGGGGCATCCACCGCGCTGGCCGATGCGACTGGATTCGGGGGTAGCTGGGGCACCGACGGTTACATCGTCGCCTCGCTCGACGGCCGGGTGCTCTCGCGCATTCCGGAAGCCGGCGGAACTGCGATGGCACTCACCGAACTTGCTGACGACGAAATCGGACACCGCTGGCCCCACGTGCTGCCTGGTGGGCAGGCGATTCTTTTCACAGCCCAACGCAACGGCGCCGATCAAATTAAGGTGCTCTCGCTCGCCGATCGCCGAACGAAAGTTCTTCAGAACGAAGGCCGATTCGGGCGCTACGTCGCGAGTGCCGATGGGACGGGTTACGTCATATTCGAGAACGCAGGCAGGCTCTATGGCGTGCGATTCGATGCGCAGCGTTTGGAAGTAATTGGGACCGCGGCACCGGTAGTCGAGGGTGTCGGAAGCGGCCAGGTCGGATCGGGCTCGGTGCAGTTCGATGTCTCATTGAATGGCACGTTGGTATACCGAACCCGGACGCAAGCTCAATTCGTTTCTTTCAATTGGATTGACGCGTCAGGCAACGTGCAGTCGCTTCCCCTCAAGCCCGGCACGTACGTTCACCCGCGACTGTCGCCCGATGGTGAACGCATCGCGCTGACCGTCACGTCACCGACCAGTCAGGACATTGCCGTCTACGACGTGCGCCGGAACGTCTTGCTACCCTTGACGTTTGGCGGAGCGAATCAATTTCCGGTCTGGACCACTGATGGCCGCTTTATCGTCTTTTCCAGGGGCCAGAGCCTCGGCGGAATGGCATGGACTCGCGCTGATGGGGCGAGCCAACCGCAGGTACTCACAGAAAGCAGGAACGGGCAGTTTCCCTGGTCGTTCTCGCCGGATGGCAAACATCTCGCGTTTGCGGAGTTTGGGCAAGGCAGCGGCGACATCTGGACTGTCCCCGTGAAGTTCGACGGCACGGGATTGAAAGCCGGCAAACCAGAACCATTCTTGCGGACAGCTACGAACGAACTGTATCCGGCATTCTCTCCGGATGGCCGGTGGATGGCCTATCGATCGTTTGAATCAGGTGCGAGTGAGATCTACGTGCGAGCGTTCCCAGACACTGGTGGAAAATGGCCGATATCAATGGGCGGAGGTGTCGTTCCTATATGGTCGCCGGTCGGAAACGAACTCTTCTATCGCAACGAAGACCATCAGATCATGCGGGTGCCGTATCGGGCGAACGCCGACGCGTTCACATTCGAGCCGCCGCGCCTCTGGACCAAGGTGGTTTTGGCGGACACCACCACTCAGCGCAATCTCGACATCTCACCTGACGGCAAGCGCTTCGTCGCGCTGCTCCCGGCGGATCTGCCCGAGGCGCAAACGCATCGCAATCACGTCGTCTTCCTGCAGAACTTTGGCGACGAATTGCGCAGGCGTCTGGGAGCGGGGAAGTGAACAGCGGGCAACCCGTTCAAAGTAAATGGAGCAGGCTAGCGAATCGGTCCGATCATCACGATCTCGCCGCTCTGTGCGGGAGACTGTTCTCGAACCCACGTGAACCGCATGACGTTCGCGTTACCAGATCCTGAGATCTTTCCCGTCATCACGTTGCGTTGGATACCCTGGCGGCCAGCGTCTGGCGGGGTGTCGATGTGGTTGATGTAGAACGTGATCGTGTCGCCGTCGATGCGGCCTTCGTCGATCATTGCGACGACTGACGGCGTGCACGGTCCGCACACCAGGCCCCAGACCCTGTTGTCTCTGACCTTCAGGATCCAATTCTGCTGCGCCGTGCGTCCGACCGACACCCAGCGTCCCTCGATGGACGAGGTCGACGTCGAGGTCGCTGACCGTGAGCTTGCCGGTGCCGGCGATAAAGGTTCAGGAGCCAACTCGAAGTTCTCCACCACGCGCTTGAGCGACACGGACGCGGAGGCCGCGTTGGGATCTGCCTCCGGCCGTGCAGACAGCTTCAGCTGGTTGCGCCCCGTCGACGCATCCACTTTCTCGCGATAGGGTCCGTAGCGCTGAAACGCCGGTCCGCTGACGTCGTAGCGAATATAGAAGACGGCCTTGTCGTCGCCGACGATGCGGCCGTCCTCGATCCTGAACACACGCGCGGGATCGTCGCAGGGTCCGCAGACGATGCCGGTGACGCGATCCCCCGATACCTTGAAGATGTAGATTCGTGCGTCAGGCCCATCGCCAGCCGTCCACGTCCCCGACAAGAGATCGGCGGCCTGAAGGTGAGATGCCCAGCACACGACGCACGTGACGCAGACTGCGATGAACTTCATGACTGGCGGCCTTGAAGTATACGCCTGGTCACGAAAGTTGCCGCCTCTCGTGGGTACACTAAGTCCGTGGACTCAACCGCATTCGAACAGCAACTGCGTCGCGAAGGTTTTCGGCACGTGTATGTCTGGCAAGATGGCGCCAACGCCTTCTATTCCGACCACACCCATCCGGTCGACACGGCGCACATCATCCTCGACGGCGAGATGACGCTCATGTGCGGCGGCTCTACGAAGACCTACAAGGCGGGGGAGCGTCCACCGGACGTTCCTGCTGGCGCTGTTCACTCAGCCCGGATGGGGTCGAGCGGCTGCCGCTACCTGATTGGAGAGAAGTAGCACCCGTTCATCGGGGCCGATCTCCTTTGATCGTCACGCGCCGCCCCTTGCGCTCGTTCGGCCAGTAGTCCCAGATGGCGCGGTGCATTACACACCGGTTGTCCCAGAACGCCACGTCGTTGCGTTCCCAGCGGAACCGGATCTGGAAATCGACCTGCTCGCAGTGATCGAACAGCAGGTCGAGCACGGCGCGGCTTTCCGTCTCGCTCAGCTCGTTGATCCGCGTCGTGAATGTGCGGTTGACGAAAACCGCTTTCCGCCCGGTTTCCGGATGCGTCCGAATGACGGGGTGGTTTGCCTGCGGATACGTTCTGCCCGCGTCGTCCACGCCGCGATCCGAGTACCGGCCGCGGTAGACATGCTCGGACTCGTGCCTCGCCGTCAACCCGTCGAGCATCTGCTTCATCGGTGCGGAGAGCGCATTGTACGCGGCGTCCATGTTCGCGAAAAGCGTGTCGCCGCCGATCTCCGGG
This sequence comes from Vicinamibacterales bacterium, assembly GCA_035649635.1. Taxonomy (GTDB): domain Bacteria; phylum Acidobacteriota; class Vicinamibacteria; order Vicinamibacterales; family UBA2999; genus Gp6-AA40. Next base: position 72,334 of record DASRJE010000154.1, read on the forward strand.
AGGACGTGGATCTGCAGCATCGTGCCGAGCGGTGGCACTTCGTCACAGGACACGTCGGAATGCCAGAATTCACCGTTGGCCACCTTCGACTCGCGATGGGCATGAATGACGAAGACCTCGGGATGACCCGGCATCTGGGGCGCGGCCGGATGCAGGTGGAGCTCGCCGAACATCCTCCCGATCGCCACGTGCACGGAGGGCTGAATCTCTGACTGCTCCTTGAAGAAGAGCACGCCGTACTGGAGAAACGCGGCGCGCACCTGCTGACAGGTCTCCGCGTCGAGGCCGTCTGCCAGCTCGATCCCGCGCACCTCCGCGCCTAATGCGGGCGCGAACGGCGCGACTTGGACCTTCCGGCCGGCCGTTGCTTGGGGTGTATCGGGCGCTCGCACCACCGTGTCTTCTCCTTCGATCGTCCCGATATCTTTGCACGATGTTAGACTGCGGCGCGATCCATGCCGCGAATGCCGCAGCCCGTGAAGATCGTGGCGTGCCTTCTCACGGGCCTTGGGCTCGGGCTCGCGTTTCCTCAGAACTCGACCGTACTCGCGATCGCCCAGAGCGGGACGTGGTTCCCGCGGACGATCGTCACGCTGGCCACGGCCATCGTCTTCATCCTGATGTCGGCGGCGCTCGCCAGGACGCTGCTGTCGCACACCCGCGGCACCCGGTTTCTTGCAATCCTGGTGACGCTCTATGTCGTGATGGCCGCCGTGTCGCTGCTCTACGTGTCGGCGTGGATTCCGGTGCTGACGGGTCTTCCATTCAACCGCGCCGACGTGCCGCTGCCGGGATTCTTCCAGTGGTTGAAGGAAGTCGGCCGCACGTTTAGCGGGACCCTGACCGAGCAGCCACTGCTCCAGGTGCTCGTCGCCGCGACGATTACCGGTGCGCTCGTAGGATCCATCCGTGTCCTCCGTCCTGCCGCGCACGGTCTGATCGTCGCCGGCGACTGGATTCTGGGCGCGTTCGCCAAGCTCCTCTGGTACTACCCCATCATGATCGGCTGCCTGGCGATCTTCATTCCGTCTCGTTTCGGCGTGCGCGGACTCGAGGTCTACGGCCGCACGTCGGTCAATCTCGCCATCGTGGCGCTCGTCTGGTCCGCCGCGATGTTGTTGTTCGTCCGCGCCACGACCAAGCGAACATGGCCGCAGATCTGGAAGTATTTCGCCACCGTCTATGTCACCGGGTTCGGCACTGGCGGCTCGTACGACACGTTGCCCGTGAATCTGGTCTCGGCCGAACGGGATCTCGGGCTGCGACCGCGGGTGGCCCGCGCATCGATCGTCATCGGCACCGTGCTGAACAAGAACGTCGCGACGATGGGAGTGATGCTGGTCACGGTCTCAACCTGCGGCCTGCTTGGCCTGCCGATTACGATGACCGAAATCGCGGTGCTGATTCCTCCCGTGATGATCCTGGGACTCGAGTCGCCCGGCATCCCGGGCGGCGCAGGTGTCTTCATGTCGCCCGTCATCGCCTCGCTGCTCGCGGTTCCGGACCCCGCAACGTTCGTGACGACATTCGTCACGTTCTACTCAGGTCTCATTCCCATGCTGGCGACGGCGGGCAACACGACCGACGACGGTTTCGTCGGCGCTATCGTCAACGATCACTTCGTTGATCGAGACGATGAGGGCGCGGCTGAACCCAATGGGGAGGTCGAAGAGCCGATTCTCATTCCGTACTCGAGATCTGTTCGCCTCTTCGGCGTCGTCATGTCGATGGCGGGCCTGTGGATGATCATCGCGCCACAGGCGCGAATGGGGCTGCCGGCTCTGCGCTGGATGTCGACGTCGGTGTTTGCGGGCGAGGCGCTCGTTGGCGCCCTCGCGCTGCTCGCCGGCTTGTGGATGTCGCTGGGCCGCCGTTCGCTGCCGACGGCAGAGGCGGGTCTTCAGACCCGCCTTGATCAATCTCACAGTTGACGGCGAGTCTGACCACCTTCGCTCTTCGAACTACGGTGGTCCGCCAGGACGGTTCGCAAACGGCGAACCGTCAGACAGCACTGCTTTGTCGGGTCGCTTGCGACCCGACCCGGCGAAGGCGGAAGACTCGCCGCTACACAGTCATGAACACGATAGCCCGTCGTGCGGCCGGTTGTTAGCGGCCGTTTTTCAAGCTGTTGTAAGCCGCCTCAACGAACATCTCCGTCGTCCACGGACCGGTGTTAACACCGTACTGCGTGTCGTAATCGGCAGTGACGCGTGCAGCCTTGACCTGTTGCAGTGTCGCGCCGGCATCGACCATCGCTTTGACCCGATCGCGGACGATGACCACCATGTCCCGGTACTCGAGGACTTCGTGCTCATCGGCGAGGTACCCGTGGCCGGGGACGATGTAGGTGCCGCCTTCACCCTGGTGGCGATAAACCGTCTTCTTGAGGATCTCGTTCAACGCACGGATCTCGCCCTGTATCGACCCGCCGTTCTTGACGTCGATGACGGGATACTGCGTCGTCGTGAAGATGTCGCCCGCCGCGATCACGTCGGCGCGCCGGAAGTGAATCAGGCTGTCGCCGTCGGTTACTGCGTTCGGCTGATAGAAGAACTCGATCGCGTCGCCGTTGTGGAACTTCCTGCGGCGATCTTCCAGATAGGTATCTGCCGGAACCGCGGCTGCCGGCGCCCCGGCCGCCTGCAGGCGCACCTGAACGTTCACGTGGGCCATCATCGTGGCATGTGACGACGGATCGCTGAAGAAGCCAGTCACACCGCGCGGCGCCGCTTGGACGAAGAACGATCCCGGAAGGCTCGGATCCTGGCCCGCAGCGCCGAGTACGCCATTCCCTCCGGTGTGCTCGCTCCGGAAACTCGTGTTGGCGATGAATTGGATCGGATTGTTCGTCAACGTGCGGATCGCGGCGAGAACTTTGTCGCTCAGTTTGCCTTCGCCCGCATCGACGACGAACGCGCCTTGATCGCCGGTTTGAACGACGATGTTGCCGCCGTCGCCGACCAGCATGTACACGTTGTCGCGGACGGGAAGGATATGGACGTTGCCGTCGCGCGCATCACCACCCACGACCTTGCTCGTTTCCGATGGACGGCCGCCGGCAGGGGAGAGCAGCGCATTCGTCTCGGTCTCGTTCGCCGTGCGCAGGCGCGATGATAGTTCCGGATACATCGTCACGGCGCCGAGCAGGCCGGCCGCGACCGGGATCTTGTAGCGCGCGCCGAACTCGCGCACGTACGGTTGTTTTCCGAAAGGGTAATGCGGCACGGCGTCGTCAGGCCGATCTAGGATCTGCTCGCCGTCGTCGCAGGCGTATAGCCATGCGCCCGGATCGACAGGCTGCCGATAGTAGTCGTTGCTGCGGACCATCGGCTCGCTCAGGAAAACGGGATCGGACACGACGGTGACATTGGTGAGGTGATCACCGTGGCGCACGAAGAATTCCGTGAGCGTCGCCTGATCGCTCTGGGGAACGCCGTTGCCGCGCCGCAGTGCGCCGCTCTTCATGTGCGTCGTTTGGACGATGAGTGCGTTGCCCTTGAACTGACCGGTGGAAAACCCACGAAACGTGTGCGGCGCCCAGGCCGGAGGATGTGGCCGCCCATCCATCCATATGACTCGATGCCCTTCCGTCGTCTGTGCCCAGAGGTGAATCGCGAGCAGGCGCTGGGTGTGAGCGTCGCGCTCTTCCCACATACGGAAGTTGCCGAGCGCGCGCATCTGATACGGAGTGACGTAGGCCTCGCACTGATGATGGCGCAATGTCACTCGAGAAGGGTCGTACGAAAGCGCCCACAGCCGGCCGGCTTCGTTGATCGGGAAGCCGCCGTAGTCGGCGATCTCCGATCCGGGGCCGCGCTCCATGAAATCCTCGTGGAGCACCGGGGCCCAGTAGCCACTCAGATCGATCGCTGGTGCTTGCCCCGTTGGCGCTGGAGGTATCTGAGGAGCCTGTCCGATCAAGGTAGCGCTGAGAACGACCAGCGCCGCACACACCAGTCCGCGCGCATTTCGCATCTCATGTTCCTCACCGCGCCGCGCAGGGCGTCGGCTGCCAGCGGGACGTGTCCGTCTCGCGTTTGAACTGCTGGCTCGTCCAATACGGAGTCGCCAGATACTCCGCGTCGACGACTTCCGCCGTGACGACGAGCAGCGAGTCGCCGCCGGGAACGTCGAGGCGGTCGAAATACTCGGTCAACACGGCCTCTGCACCATACGGGACGCCGTTCCTTCGCAGATAGCCGGGCCTCATTCGCACGGTCACCACTTTGAGCGAGCCACCCGGAGCGGGCCCGCCGCCGCGACCAGCGAAGGCGGCCTGTGGATAGTCCCACGTGGCGCTCGACGCGCCCTGCCAGTCGCCGCCTGGCGTTCTCTCGCCGGCCGGCGTCGTCCCCCCGGCGTCGGCTCGAGTTGGTCCGAATCGGAAGAGTCGCGTCTGCGTCCCGGCGTCAGTCTCGAGCTTCAGGGCCGCATCGTCCTGCCAGCTGATACGAACCCGCGTGGGCAATCTCAGAAGGCCGGCGGCACCATATGCCTTGCATTGTTCACCTGCAGCTTCATCTCGTGCCGGGTCCCAACTGTCCGCGATTTTCCGGGCGGCGGGTAGCAGCGGGAGACTCCCGTAGTCTCCCTTTGGAGGCGTGAACTGACGATAGCGCCAATCTTCAGTAACCAGCGACACCCATTGGCCGGTGAGATCGATCGGAGCGCTCGCGCGCGGCGTGATAGGTGCCGGCGGTCCACCGGGGCCTCCGCGCTGCGCTTCCACGCGCGGTACGAAGGCCTGGGTGACGACGGCGACGACCATCGTAGCCAGGCAATACGCGCGCACGTGACTGTACTTCATCAATTCGACTCCCGATGATCCTCCGCCCGTCACGTAAACAAAAACTCCCAACTTCCAACGCAAGCATTGGGAGTTGGGAGTTGGAGGTTGGGCGTTGATCGGCTTTCGACGTCTTCTTAGTGCCGAATCTGCGTCTCTATGGCTTCTTTCTCGTATGACACTTCGCAATTGCCGCGTTCCGGAAGAAGTCCAGCGTCGGCGTTGTTGGTGAGACGCAGGATGCGCGGCGTCATCACCCAGGGCTCCACGAGCACCACGGGGTCTTCGACCGTCACCTCGTACAGGATCTCATTGCCCTGACGCGTGAAGCGCTCCACCACATGCATCTCGTCGGAATGGAAGAAGCCGCCGCGGGCGAGCCATGTGAAGTCGTTGAAGGCGATGGAGTCGAGCACCAGCGTGTCGCCGTCCCAGCGTCCGACGGTATAGCCATAGTAGGTGGACGTCCGGGTGTTACGCTCGTCGTGCTTACGACCATCGATCGGCATGATCCGGTATTCCCCCTGCCCGCCGCCGCCATCGGCATATTGCGAGTAGAAGAAGATGATGTCGTTGGCACTCTGGACGATGCGTCGCGGCGACCCCTGCCGCGGCGTTCCGAGCGGCTGGCAGGTCATCACCGGATCTTCCTTGTTCGTCCACATGTCCAGTGCCTGAACCTTGTCCCAGTGCTCCGGCTTGTAGAGCGGACGATTCGGACCGAACCGCGACGGCGCCTCGAACTCGAAGTCCATCGTCTGGTTCCACTGCGGGCTGCAGCCTTCGAGCTGCGTGGGACCGCAGCGCCGATTGCCGTAGCGCCAGTTCATGCCGCCGCCACCCCAGTTGCCTGACAGATCCGGCTTGCCATTGGCCTGTCGCGGAGTGGCATCCTTGGACTGCAGGCTCGCCGTCCGATCGCTCGGGAACAACGTCCGAGGCGGTGCAGCCTGTCCGGGCGCAATCGCCGCTCGTACACTCGCGGGCACAGGCATCACGACGTACAAACTGCCAGTCTCCGTCTGCACTGTCGTCAGGTCGCGGACCGCGGTGCCGTTGCGTCGCTCGGTGATCTTTCCGGCGTAGTAGGCTTCGATCTTGTTCAGCGGATTGTTCCAATCCTGATAGTTGCTGTACGTGAACTCGGTGGTCGCAGTGCCGTTGGTTACGACAACGCGCTCGGCCATGTATCTGCTATCGAGAGTGGCCTTGGCGGTGGCACCCGCGACGCCAGGAATCGGGTAGGTCACAACCGGCTTGTTCCCCTCCCAAGCCACGGACGTCTGCCCGATTGTCGTGGAACCTGCCTGGAGGATTCGACCGAGGTCGCGATCCATGGCCATCAGACCGATGCCGGCCCCAGCCTCCGCCGCCTTCAGCGCACCTTGCGGACTGGCCCACAGGCGAATGAGTCGCTCCTGTAAGGCATTCGGCGTCGGGGTGACCTTTCCTTTCCCGGCGATGATCTCCGCACCCGCGATGTCTTCGTTCCACGCGTACTGCCCGCTGACAACCTCGATGTTCGAGTACGTCTGTCCGTTTGACCTCGTGCACTCGATCTGTGTCCGCTGTCCCGACGTCTGGTAGTTGGTGCTGACGCGATACTTCTTCAGGGTGCAGGGCTGACCGTCAACCTGCATGGTGCCGTTGCCCTCATACTCGAGCGACACCGCGAGCTCATGTTCCTCGACGCCTCGCAGCATCCCCATGTGCGACGCCCAGTTGTAGAGCACTGACTTCGCGTCTTTGGTGTCGGCAGTAGGCGTGTAAAGCGGCGGACCGCCTCCGCGCCCTTGCGCAGCCGCCGCTACCGGCAGGGTGATCGCGAGGACGCTTGCGAGCGCGACCGCTAACCCAATCCTTCCCCGGCGAAAGGTCATGGTGTTTTCCTCCGTTGGTGCCACTGCGCTAGTTAGCCTCGAACTCGAACGAGCGCTTGTCGCCCAGGGTGATCCGTCTCATGAAGCCAAGCGGTTGGCCGTTCCTCGACCCGTAAATGGAGACCTTGACTACATCGCCGGCCTTGACGGTCTTCGAGTCGAACCCGAGACCCGCAAGCACGTTGGCGGAGCCGGTCGTCAATATCCACAGTGTCTTCGTGCCGTCTGGGTTTTTCACCTCGAGATGCAAAGCTCCGTGGGGATTGGTAAACGCCACTTTCGTGACCACGCCAGTCATCTCACTCTCTTTGCGGATGTCGTACGTGGCGGCGAGGGAATGGTGCGCCTGGGCCGCAACGCTGGCCAACAAACCAAACAAGACGAGACAGCCCAAAGTTCGCGCGTTCATTTGATGCGCCTCCGTGAAATCGTGATCGGCACCGGGTGCCCATCACGCAGCAAGGATGAAGAAAACCGGCGGAAAAGAGTACCACTATGAGCGCCCCGCGCTCAAATGTGGATTCAGTCGCACTTCTGCGCTCGGGGAGGCCAGGCGGTCGCGTGTCAACTGCCAATCTCAAACTCCCAACTCCCAAGACTGCAGTGTTGCCGGTTGGGAATTGGGAATTGGGAATTGGGAGTTGATCATGTCTGCGAGGATCGATCTTCAAGCGTCCGCTTGATCGCTGCGCACCCTTGCTCGACGAAACCACCAACCAGATCCGCGAGCGTATCGGGCAACAAGTCCGTAATCCACACCAGGCGGCAGCGCGCGCCATCGTCTGGCACGACCTGAAATGACGCGTTGTGGTGAGTGGTCCGCCAGTCGACCACAGCATAAGCCAGACGGCGCGCGCGATCGTCGATCGTGACGATGCGCTCGCGCACGACTTCGCCATTGGCGAATGTGACGAGCCGCGAATCGCCATCGAGCTGTGTATCGATGACGAACTGCCGCGCGAAACGCGTATGAACGGCACCGACATCGCGGATAGCCGCCCATACGTGCTCGGCAGGTGCGTTGATGTTGAGCTCTTTCTGAATTGAAGCCATCTCATCACCTCGAAGACGTGATCTACCGTGTCAAACTGTTATAGGACGCAGTTGGAGCGTGGTTCTTGGCAAAAATTGCGATCGAACTGGAAGAGGCGCTGGCACGGCGGAGGCTGGAAGGAAAGCCTGGTTCTACGATGCCGCGCATCATTGCAAGCGGTGATGGCTGGGCTGTGGCCGACGTCATCTGCACCTGCGGAGCGCAGGACCGCCCTTACGAAGAGCGACACAGCCGTTATGCCATTGCCACTGTACTGAGCGGTAGTTTCAATTACCGGTCCGCGCTCGGCAGGGAATTGATGACGCCGGGCTCACTGATGCTCGGCAACGAAGGCGACGACTTCGAGTGCAGCCACGAACACGCCGAAGGCGATCGGTGCGTGGCGCTCTGGTACGAGCCAGACTATTTCGAGCAGTTGGCAGTCGACGTGGGACTGTCCGCCGTGAACGCGCGGTTTCGCGTGCCACGCCTGCCGCAGTTGCGTCCGTTATCGCCGCTGGTCGCGCGCATTGGTGCCTGCGCTTGCGGCCATCGGGACGTGCCGTGGGAGGAACTCGCACTACGTCTCGGGGCAAGCTGCCTGAGTCTGGCGATGCGTCTCTCGCCTCATCGACGCGGCTTACCTCTGAATGCTGAAGCTCGAATCATCCGTGCGATTCGGATGATTGACCATCATGCGGATGAGGCCCTCACTCTCCGACGGTTGGCGCGTTCGGCCGATCTCAGCCCGTACCATTTCCTGCGCACGTTCGAGCGCGTGACCGGCCTCACCCCTCACCAGTACGTGCGGCGCGCCCGGATCCGTGCCGCCGCCACGCGTCTCGTTGTGGAAAGCGGGAAGGTCGTCGACATCGCACTTGATTGCGGATTCGGTGACGTGTCGAACTTCAATCGCGCGTTCAAGAAGGAATTTGGCATGAGCCCGCGTGCGTTCCGCCGAACGTCACGCCAATTGCCGGGCTGAGCGTATTTCACTCCTCCGTGGGCTTTCTGACTCCCGCCGTTTCGGTGCTCTCGCTTTCAACCTGATCGAACGCTTGCGCCAGGCGATCGAGGAACTGTTGGCGAGAGTCGAAGCAGGCGCTCCAGCCTGACGCGACGTGCTCGATTCGGCCTTGCATCGTCCCCGACGCGAAGCTCGTGCCACGCCGGAAGTGGATGACGAAGGCGCCTGTTTTCAGTAACTGGCTCATTTTGGTTTCGCCGTTGCCTTACACGAGGTGATAGGCGACGCGCTTGATGTTCAGGAGTTGGCGATACGTCACGTTGTCGGACGTCGAGTTGCCGCCGAGCGTGCCGCACCCGAGCGTCATCGAGGGCGGCAGTCCCGTCGTCATGCCGCAGCAGCCAAGTGCACCCGGCGAGTTGACGATGATGCGGCTAGCCGGCATCGCCTGGGCAAACCGGTCGACCCGGGCAGTGCTTGCGGTGTGGATGATTGCCGTGTGGCCGGTGCCCGCGCGTTCGAGCAGGCTTGTACACAACGTCAATGCTTCGTCGGGACTCGTCACGGTGAAAAGCGAGAGCACAGGTGCGAGCTTCTCGCCCCCGTAGGGTCCCTCGACATCGGCGGCCGTGGTCCTGACGATCAGGAGACGAATGGGCTGGGGGCGAGCAATCCCAAAGCGCGCGGCGATGTCGCTGGCAGACTGACCGATTAGATCGGGTCGGAGCGATTTGGTTGCTGCATCCATCGCCCCGGCAGTGAACGTTTTGGCTTCCTCAGGCGTGAGGAGGTAGGCCCCCTCTCGGATCAGTGCCTGGGTAAATGACGCATCGATTCCGGCATCGACGACCAGGTTATGTTCGGCACCGCAGATCATTCCGTTGTCGAATGCTTTACTCAAGACCACCGCAGCCGCCGCGCTGTCCACGTCGGCGTCGTCGCAGATCCACGCCGGTGCGTTTCCCGGTCCGACTCCGATTGCCGGTGTGCCGGAGCTGTACGCGGCTCGCACGAGACCAGCGCCACCGGTCACGAGGACCATCCCTACGCCGCGATGACGCATCAACTTCGTCGTCATCATCCTGTTGCCGGGCCGTGTCCACTGGATCAGATCAGGCGGCACCGAGTGCGAACACAAGACCTCGCGGACGACGTTGCTGAACATCGTGGCAACGCGGCGAGCCTTCTGCGGAAAGCTGAGGATCAACCCGTTGCGTGTCTTGAGCGCGATCAATGTTTTGAAGATGGCGGTCGCGATGGGATTTGTCTGTGGCACGACCGCAAAGATCACGCCGACCGGGCTCGCCAGCTCCGTGACCTTTCGATCGGCGTCAACCGAGAGCACGCCGTGTGCTGTCTCGTGTGATAGCGATTCATAGACGGTCTGGCTTGCAAAGCGATTCTTCAGCGTCTTGTCCGCGACATTGCCACGGCCGGTCTCCTGGACTGTCCTTCGAGCGAGCTCCTCTGCGTGGTCCGACAGCGTGTCACTGAGCGCCGACAGCAACTCGTCGACGCGCCATTCTGACCAGCGTGCATATGCCCGCTGCGCGGCGCGCGCACGCGCAACCATGCTGTCCACTTCCAATTCGGTGGCGAGCTCGTTGTTGGCGGCTGAGGCCAGGCGGTCGGCAATCTCGCGAAGATCGTCCGGCACCGCTCCGTCATCAAGCGCACGCACGATCTCGAGCCCGAGGGCAGGTTGTTCGTCGAGCAAACGCTCCAGGACTCCTGGCAGCAGCGGCGTGGTGCGGTCGGCGACCGCAGATGATGAAACCTGTTCACGCATGACTAGTGACTCCTGACTCAACTGAGGTGTGAAGTGAGTGGCACGGCGTGCTCGCCTCACGCGCCGGGCGCGACGAGGTTCTCCGCGTGCCAGTTCCGGAATCGTTGCCGCAGTTCGCTCTTCAGCAACTTGCCGGTCGAGGTGTGGGGCAACTCCGGCACGAACACGACGTCATCCGGCAGTTGCCATTTGGCAAAGGTGCCAGCAAGAAACGAGCGCAGTTCGTCGGCATTGACCACTGCCGTCGGCTTGAGCACCACGAGCGCGAGCGGTCGCTCCTGCCATTTGGGATCGGGCACCGCAACGACCGCGGCTTCCGCGACCGCGGGATGCGCAACCAACGCGTTCTCCATGTCGATTGAACTGATCCACTCGCCGCCGGACTTGATCAGGTCTTTCTTGCGGTCGGTAATGCGGATGTACCCTTCGGCGTCGATCGTCGCGATGTCGCCGGTGCGGAACCAGCCATCCGTGGTCCACGCCTGACGATCGGGCAGCTTGAAATACCGGTCGGCGACGAACGGTCCTCGGACTTCAAGTTCGCCCGGCGTTGCTCCATCCCACGCCACCTCTCCGCGTTCGTCGACCGATCGAATCTCGGTGAAAGGACCCGGAACGCCTTGTGTCGCGCGGACTTTGAATCGTTCGACCTCGGGCCACGATTCCATGTGAGGCTTGAGTGTTGAAACCGTGGCGATCGGAGAAGTCTCCGTCAGTCCCCACACCTGGAGCACACGCGCACCGAACGGTTCGAAGCGTCGAACGAGCGCTTCGGGGGCGGCCGAACCGCCCACCACGATTCGGAGTCCCGGCTCCAGTCGCCAACGATCTGGCTCACGCTCGAGCGCGTTGAGCACCGCCAGCCAGACCGTCGGGACTGCGCCGGTCAGCGTCACACGGTGCGTCGACAGCAAATCGAGGATGCGTTCCGGCTGCAGATTCGGACCGGGCAGCACGAATGCGCTGCCATTCATCACACCGGCAAACGGCATGCCCCAGGCAGTCGCGTGAAACATCGACATCGCTGGGAGGATCGTGTCCCGACGCGAAATCGCGAAGTGGTCCGGCAGTGAAATCGAGAGCGCGTGCAAAGAGATGGAGCGATGCGTGTACACAACTCCCTTGGGCTGGCCGGTCGTGCCCGACGTGTAGCACATGCCCGCTGGGTCGTCTTCAGTGATTTCTGGATAGACAGGATCCGCATCACACGTCGCGAGCTGCGCCTCATAGTCTTCGTACCCATGAGCATCAGATCCACCGCTGCAGGGAGCGACGATCACGTGCTCGAGGCGTACGAGGTCCTTGATCCGATCGAAGACAGGTAAGAGCACATCGTCAACGAGAAGGAAGCGGTCCTCGGCGTGATTGACGATGTATGCCAGTTCGTCCGGATGCAGCCGGAGATTCAACGTGTGGAGTACGCCACCGATCGCCGGCACGGCAAAGTACGCTTCGAGATGCCTGTGGTGGTTCCACATCAGAGTGGCCACGCGATCGCCCTGACGCAGGCCGAGTCGCTGAAGCATTGCCGCCAACGCTCGCGCCCGGTGATAGAAGTCAGCGTAGGTATAGCGGTGCGTCGAATTGTCAGGGCGTTGCGACACGATGGTCGCGGCCGGAAACAATCGTCCCGCTCGCTCCAGAAGCGACGTGAGTGTCAGTTGAAACGGCATCATGACGGGTTCATCGCACGGTGGCCGTGCGCTCCGTGATGCGAGCCGTTGGTCGGCGCCGGAGCTGTGAAAAGTTCTGCCGCCAACCGGTCGACGATCCAGCCAACCATCGACACGAATTCGAGGGTCAGCCTTGCAGCGATGAGCGTGGCTGCATGATTTCGATCCAGGCGGTCTGCCGCCCAGATGACCAGGCCGGCCAGGCGGATTGCCAGCCAGAAGAGGAGTCGCTCGGAGCGTGAATTGCTGTTGGTAAACATGTCGTTTCTCGTGTGAATGCGTGAGCCACGTCAGTGGGCGAGTGAGATGAGGTTGTTGTCGACGGCAAACGGTCCAATGACCGCGCGCGCCCTGAGAAGCGCCTCCTCGTTGTCCTCGTCGCTATGGACGACGCCGGCCAGCGTGACGTGACCGTTTCTGACGGCGATGTGGATCAGGTAGCTGCCGCCGATCGCGTAGCGCGCACGGAAGTCATCCGTGTAAACGTGTTTGAACACTGCGTGACGAATCCAATCGTCTTGTGCGGAAATCGGGAGTGGCTGTACCTTGTTGGCGACGTGGGACACGCCAGCGACACGCTCGAGGGCGACCACAGCCTCCGACACCAGGCCTGCCTGGTAGGCGTAGCCTTCGAGCGTGACAGTGCCGTGATCGATGGAGAACGTGAGGAGATCGAAGACGCCGTAGCTGGGCAGTTGTTCGAGCGCGCGCGCGACCGAGTCGGCAATGTGATGATCGGCAGGATGCGCATTCAACGTTCTGGTGGTGCCGGGAAGCACGGTCGTCGCCAGTGCGCATGCGATCCAGGCGAGTCGATGTGGCATTGAAGTGCTCCGTTCTTGGTGTGAGTGCGGCTATTCCGTATGAGCAAGGCGAGAATAACGACCCGATCGAAGCCCGGTCATAACGCCGTGGTGAGGTTGTAGTGATGTTTCGGTTACGCCCACCAGCGGATGGGCGTCACGGATGGCCAACCACCTGACATTCGGGCACTTCCGGCTCGATCCGACCAATGAATGCCTGTGGGAGGGCGACCGCTCCATCGCCCTTCGGCCCAAGGCGTACGCGGTGCTGAAGCACCTGATCGATCACTGCGGCCAGCTCGTCACCAAGCAACAACTGCTCGAGGCGGTGTGGCCAGGGACATTTGTTGGCGACGCGGTTCTGAAGGCGAGCATCAAGCAGCTTCGCGAGGCGCTCGCCGATGATGCCGAATCGCCTCGCTACATCGCGACGGCACATCGGCGCGGCTATCGCTTTATCGCCGAGGCGTCGTCTCCCGAAGTCCACGAAGCGGCCACCGATCGGACTGAGCGCGCCGTCGCCTTGACGCCGGCGACCGGGGTCTTGGGTCGCGAGCAGGAATTCACGAGGATGCGCCATTGCCTCGAGCGGACGCTCCAGGGTGACCGGCAGGTGGTGTTCGTCACCGGCGAGGCCGGCATCGGGAAGACGACGCTTGTGAACGCGGTGATCGCGCAGGTGGTCGGGACTCACGCCTTTGCCGTGGCGCGAGGGCAGTGCCTCGAACAGTACGGAGCATGCGAAGCGTACCTCCCAGTCATGGATGCGTTCTCGCGCCTGGCCCGCACGCGTGGCGGTGAATGGGTCACGGCACCCTTGCGCCAGCATGCGCCGGCATGGCTGGCCGAACTGCCATCGTTGATTGCGGCGCCTGAACGCGCCGTTCTGCAGCAGCAGGTGGGTGCGGCGACGCGCGAACGCATGCTTCGCGAGATGGCCGACGCGGTCGAGGCGATGACGATCGAGGTCCCGCTGATTCTGGTGCTCGAGGATCTGCACTGGAGCGACTACTCGACGCTCGATCTGATTGGATACCTGGCTCGCCGCCGCGACCGGGCCAGACTGATGGTGATCGGGACGTATCGGCCCGTCGATGTCATCGTCAGTGAACACCCGCTTAAGGACGTGAAGCGTGAGCTGCAGGCACACGGCTTATGCCAGGAGTTGCCGCTCGACTACCTGAGTGAAGAGGACGTGGCCGATTACCTCACCGTGCGATTCGGTCGACACGAGTTGCCGAGGAGACTCACGCGGCTCATTCATCGCCGGACCGAGGGGAACCCGCTGTTCATGGTCAACATCGTCCAGTACCTGATCGATGAGCATGTGATTGCGGAATCACACGGGTGCTGGGTGATGGAGGACCCCAGTGCAGAGATCGAAGCCGGGGTTCCCGAAAACGTCCGCCAACTGATCGAGAAACAGATCGAACGCCTCGACGCAGACGAGCGGATCGTGCTCGAGGGTGCCAGCGTCGTCGGCATGGAGTGTTCGTCGGTCGCGATTGCCGCGGGGCTCGGTGTCAAGACCGAATGGGTCGAGGAGCGGTGCGAAGCGCTGGTGCGCCGGCATCAGTTCCTCTCGCCGGCACGCATCGTCGAATTGCCGGACGGCACGATCACCGCGCGCTACAAGTTCAGCCACGTGCTGTATCTCGAGGTGCCGTATCGATTGCTGCCGGCGATACGCCGGTCACAGATTCATGGGCGCATCGGTCAACGCGGCGAGGCGATCTACGGCGACCGGGTCAGTGAGATCGCCGCCGAACTCGCAATGCACTTCGAACAGGCGCGCGATTCGTCGCGTGCGGTGAAGTACCTGCTACAGGCGGCGCAGAACGCCACGCATCGCTCCGCGCAATACGAGGCGGCGGGGCTGGCACGCCGCGGGCTACAGGCACTCGAGTCGTTGCCTCAGTCATCCGAGCGTGACGAGCGCGAGATGAGACTGCGCCTGATTCTCGGTGTGGCATTGATGGCGACACGTGGCTTCGCCGCCGCCGAGGTCGAGCCAGTGCTCCGTCGCGGACTCGATCTGTGTCTCGCACAGGGCGCCGCCGATCTGGCGTTCATGGTGCAGTGGCAGCTCGGTCTCTTCCATTACTTCCGGGCCGAGCTCGCCGCGGCGCGCGTGGTGGCAGAACGCCTCATCGCGTTCGCGCAGGTCGCATCGGATCCCGGCATCCGGCTCGAGGCGCACCGCGCGATGGGTGTCACGCTCGTGGACCTTGGGAGGTTCGGAGACGCGCTCGAGCACTTCGAGCATGTAGTGTCGATGTACGACGGTCAGCCACGCCAGGGTTCGTTTGCCGGGCAGGATCCGAAGGTTGTCAGCGACTGCTTCGCGGCACGGGCGCTCTGGGCGCTCGGCGACACTGAGGGCGCCGCAACGCGCGTCATGCGCGCCCTCGGGCTCGCCCGGGAACTGCGTCACAACGAGACGCTCGTCATCGCGCATCATTTCGCCGCGCATCTCCATCAATTGAGGGGCGAGGCTACGATCGCGCGCCAACACGCCGAGACCGTCATCGACCTGGCAGAGGAGTCTGGGCTCGTGCTCTGGACCGCGTTCGGACATATGAACCGTGGCTGGGCCCGTGTCGAGCATGACGAGGTGGAAGGGGGCATCCAGGAGTTGGAACGAGGTCTGGCCGCGTACCAGGCAACAGGTGCAAGACTGTGGCGGGCACACTTCCAGGGACTCCTCGCGCGAGCGTTTGTCAAGGCAGGGCGCGCCGGCGACGCGCTCTCCGTGATCGACGACGCAATTGGGCTCGTCGCCCAGACAGCGGACAACTGTTCTGCTGCCGAGTTGCATCGAATTCGTGGTGACGTCCTGATGGTGCTGCCGAGTCCGAAGCCGGCGCTGGCGTCGTACGAGCAGGCGTTGGTCATCGCCCGGGAGCAGCGCGCGAAGTCCTGGGAACAGCGCATCCTCGCCAGTCAGGCAGCGCTGTCCTGACTCCGTTTCGCTCGACGCATCACGGAACGGGACGCTTTGCGTATCCGGGTCCGCGCAACGCTCGACCCGGCCGCTCAGCCGTGATTTGGCCATCGGCCACGACAGGGCGGCCGTTCACCAGCACCCATCTGACCCCAACCGAATAACGATTGGAGTCGGTGAATGTCGCGACGTCTCTGATCGTCGCGGCGTCGAAGATCGTGACGTCGGCCGCCATGCCAGCTCGCAGGATGCCGCGATCGGAGAGCCCCACGCGGGCAGCAGGTCGAGACGTCATCTTGCGGATCGCCTCTTCGAGAGTCAGCAGCCGTTCATCCCGCACGTACGTGCCGAGAATGCGCGGGAATGAACCCCAACCGCGCGGGTGAGACTTCGTGTCCGACAGCGGTCCATCTTCTGCTTTCGCCGGTGAATCGGTGCCGATGGCGACGAGCGGATCCTTCAACGCCAGCCGCACGTCAGCCTCCGTCATGATCGAGATGACCGCACCACTTTCTCCGTGATCGGCGATGACGACGTCCATCAACGCCTCGCGCGGCTCTTTGCCCATCAGCCTCCCGATCTCGGTAATCGTTTTCCCCTCGTACTTCTTCAGATCGGCGTTGAGCACCGCCGTGAGCAACACGCCGTCTCCGCCGCCGGAGCCGTACCACTGGTTCTCCCAGCCTTTGGCGTTGGGGTCCGCCATCTCCTTCTTGGCGCGCTCTCGCTGCACCGGGTCCTTCAGACGCGCGACCATCGCGTCCTTGCCGCCTTCACGCACCCAGATGGGAAGACACGCGTCGAGCGCATTCGATGCGCGGACGTACGGATATTGATTTGCCGTGATGTCCAGGCCGCGGTCGCGCGCCGCATGAATCCTCGCGAGCACCTCGGGCATCTTGCCCCAATTCGCTTTGTAGGCAGTTTTGAGGTGAAAGATTTCTGCCGGAATCCGCGCGCGTTCGGCGATTGCGAACACCTCGTCGAGCGACTCAAAAATACTGCCGCCTTCCGAGCGCTGGTGCGTGATGTAAATGCCGCCGTACTGCGCGGCCACTCTCGCCAGCTCCACGAGTTCGTCCGTCGACGCGAACCGATCGGGGACGTACTGGAGCGACGAACTGAGACCGAGCGCGCCCTGTTCCATAGCCTGCGCGACCAGGCGCTTCATCTCGGTGAGTTCCTCCGGCGTTGCGGCGCGATCGGTTTCGTGAAGCACGTATTGCCGCACACCGCCGGCACCCACGAACGTGGCGACGTTGATCGCCGGGTGGGTGCGCTGGTCGAGTCGCGCGAAATAGTCCGCAAGGCTGCGCCAGTCAACCGTTACCCCGTAGTGTGACGCCGAGGCAGAAAAGATCTCGGCCACCAGGTGGTCGTTGAGCGGTGCGATCGACGATCCTTCGCCAGTCACCTCCGTCGTCACGCCTTGCAGAATCTTGCTGGCAGCCCGGTTATCCACGAGGATGTTGAACTCCGACTGCCCGAGCATGTCGATGAATCCGGGCGCGACGACGAGGTTGGTGGCGTCAATCTGTTGGGTGGCTTTGGCCGTCTGGAGGTCGCCAATGCGAACGACGCGATCGCCACGAATGCCGACGTCGGCGCGAAACCATGGCGCACCGGTGCCGTCGACCACACGCCCATTGCTGATGACGATGTCGTACGCGTCATCGGACGCATCGGACGCATCGGACGCCGCGGTCGTTCGAGGGCGATCGCAGGCAACGAGAAGCGCTGCCAACACGAACAGCGTCGCGGTCTTGAGGCTCACAGAGTGAATGGATTATACGGGGCGGAACCGCGCGCGTCTCCCAGTTGCACTCACCAGGATGCCTGCAGCAGGAGCGCGCCCCAGCCTGCACGCGAGGTGACCCGCACGCGCTGCATGCCCAGGCGACGGTACGCCTCGCCGACATCTTGTTCGACCGACGAAGGAATTCCTGAGAGAACCAGTCGACCGTGATGTCCGGCGCGCCGCACGAGGGCGGGCGCCATCTCGATCAGCGGGGCAGCGAGCACGTTGGCCAGAATGAGTGGCCAGGTGCCTGCGACCGTGTCCACACCGCCGCGTGCCAACTGCAGACGTTCGTCGAGCGCGTTGATGCGCGCATTTTCCGCGGCGACGCGCAGCGCTTCTTCGTCGATATCGATGCCGAGGGCTCGTGACACGCCTTTCATCAGCGCGGCCAGCGCAAGCACGCCCGATCCTGTGCCCACGTCGAGAACAGCGGCCGGTGGATCGATCTGTATTGCCTCGTCGAGCGCTTCGAGACACAGCGTGGTCGTCGGGTGCAGTCCGGTGCCGAATGCCGCGGAGTCTACTAATCTCAGGGCGCCTGGTTCAGCCGCGTTGTGCGCCGGAACTATCCGAAGGTTTCCAATTCGAACAGCACGTGGGCGCAGGATCCAGACCGAGTCAGCGTCTCGTCCCGTGGCAGGGGAGATCGAGACATTGTCTACGCCGAGGGCGCTCACGATCTGTTCTGGTGCAACGCTGTCGGGCATCAGGGCCGCGATGCCGCCGTCGAACGAAGCTTCAGCATCGAGGGCACCGAGTTCCACGAGCCGATCGAACGCCTCGTCGCCGACGTTGCGAAGGTCCACTCGGTACGGCACGTTCCAGCGTAACCACTCGCTCGTTAAACGTCGACCCTCAATACGTCGGCGGCGTCGACGCGGAGCGCGCGGCGGGCGGGGACGACGCAGGCGAGCAAACACACGCCCATCATCAACATCGAGTAGGCGATGATGACCGCGACTTCTATCGCCGTCAGCGCGCCCTCGCTGAGACCAGGGTACATAGCCGCCACGATGAAGGCTCCCACGAGAACCCCAAGACTCACCTGAGTAACCGGACGGCGGAGAATCACACTCATGACGCGGCGACGATCTGCACCAAGTGTCACCCGGATGCCGATCTCACGTGTTTTCTTGGCGACCGTGAACGCCATCACGGAGTAGATGGCCGTGAGCGACAGCAGCATTGCGATCCCGCCCATCACAGTGAACAGCCAAGAGACATACTGAGACTCGAGCCACAGGCTCGTGCCGACCGCATTGAGTGGCATGAGATCGAGAATCCGCAGTGTCGGTTCGACTTCGCCCGTCACCGTGCGCAGACGTGCGGCAAATGACGTTGGACTGACGCGAGATCTGATCGCCAGCCGCAGCGGCGACGCACTGTCCGGCGAGACGGGATGATAAATGCCCGCGGCTGGACCGCCATTGGCACCCAGCATGCCAAGGTCCCGCACGACACCAACGATCTGGAGCCATGGACCCGGCGTGGACGACGCGTCCAAAGGACGGCGACGGAGGCGGCGGCCGATTGGATTCTGGCCGTTCAGAACCTGGTTCACGAACGGCTGGTTGACGATCACGACGCCGACACTGGAGTCGAGATCGGCGGAGGTGAAGTAGCGTCCAGAGAGAACTGGCGCGCCGAGTACGCTGAAGAAGTTGAACGCCACTGACGCTGACACGACTTCGTGACCGAGCACGGACGCAGTGGATGTCTCGTCATCGAGCTCTATCCGATAGCGAGGATGCAGCGTCCCGGGCAGGCGGTCGGCGAACGTCAGTCCGACAACCTCCGGTTCGGCGGTCAGGCGTTGCTCCAGTTCGGCGTAGGTCTTGCGGACGCGCGAACGGAATGCCTCGTCCGTCGCGTCGACCAGTACGCCAGGCGCGCTCTCGCGATCGAGCTCGAGCCGTGCCGAAAGGTATCGATCGGCCGGGAATCCCAGGTCTCGTGTCTGTCCGCGGACGACGCCGCGATGGAAGATGAAGGCGGCCGCCGGAAACATCAGCGTCGTGGCCACCTGCGCGGCAATCACGGCGGTCCACAGTCCGCCGAAGCGGACGCCACCGCCTCCGCCCGCTGACTCGCGGAGCCGAGCCTGGACGCTCCTGCCCGTGATTCTGAGCGCGGGAAGCACGCCGATGATCGTCGCGCAGAGAACGGTCAGGACGATGGCGTAGATCACCGTGGCCGGCGTCAGGCTGTCAACCACCCAGAACGGGAGTCGCTGCCGCCCCAAGTCCGCTTCAACCATGGCCAGTAGCGACCGAAGTCCCACGCGCACCGCGGCAAGTCCGATGCCCGTCGCAAGAGCCGCGAGGACGAGCGCCTCGATGAAGAGTTGCACGACAATACGCGCGCGCCCGGCGCCGAGTGCGCTTCGCACTGTGATCTCGCTCTCGCGGCTGGACCCACGCGCGAACATCAGCAGCGCCACGTTTGCGGAGACCAGCACCAGAAGCATCGCGACGAACGCGTTCCACAGGTTCAGTGCCGTTCGGATGTCCGCAGAGTCGAAAAAGAGGCGAGCAAAAGGAACGACTTCGGGTCGCAGGTGCTCGCGTGTCCTGGATAGTTCCGCTGACGTGTGAAGACCAATCGCGTTCAACTCGGCCTGCGCCTGTTGCTCCGACGCCTGCTCGGCGAGTCGTCCGAACACCAGAAGGGCAAGGCCCTGCGCAGGGCCGGAGGCCGCGCGGTCGATGCGTAGCGGCACCCAGGCGTTGTGAGCGGCTGGAAACTCGAAGCCCTCGGGCATCACGCCCACGACGGTCGTCTGCTCGGAGCCCAGCCGCACCGTTCGTCCGAGGACGTCACGATCGCCGGCGAATCGCTCGCGCCAGATCTCGTGGCCAATGACAATGACGGGCGGTGCGCCGGGCCGTTCGTCAGCATTCACCAGCGTCCGACCAAGAAAGGGCTGCACGCGGGCGACGCGGAACGCCGATGCCGTCATCGCTGCGACGTCCACGGCTTCTGATCGGCCGTCGTTGGTGAGCAGGTTGCGTTGAAAGATCATTGCGGCGCTCACGTCGCCAACGAGCGTGAGTGCCTCACGCCACCTGGTGAAATCGTCCGGTGCTGGCGGGACGGGACGAACGCGCGAAGGGTCCCATGTCCTGAGTCCCACGATGCGCGAGCCTTCGTCGAGGGGAAGCGAGGGCGCAACGACTTGCGTCCTAATCTCAAAGCTGCCCACGCCCGTGGCAATGCCGAAGGCCATACTGACAGTGGCCACGAGTGTCAGCATGGGGTACCTGACGAGCAAGCGGGCAGCGAGCTTGATGTCGAGCGAGAAACGATCCAACCACGCGAGCCCGCGGCGGTCGCGCCATTTCATGGCCGGGTTGTCATGCGCACCAGACGTCTTGAATGGGCGAACTTCTCAAATGCTCCGAGGTCTGAGGCGCAGCCTCGCTAGGCTAAATACGGTTGAGACGTCCGATCAGTTCCGTGCCCGGCGTGAGAGGGACCTCATCATCGCGGAGCAAGGATGCCGGTTGGTCGTGCCAGCAGTGCGGCGGCCGCCAGGGCAGACGCGAGGGCAATCCACACCCAGCCGCGACTGGGCGGACGCGGCTCGCGCAGGGTGAAGTCCACGATCAACTCGGGCTGATTGAAGTCCCGCTGCTGCGCCGCGATCGCGACGCGATCGCTTTCCGGCACCAGGGCATTGGCCAGATACACACTGTCGTCGGTCGCTCCCTCCGGTCTCGACGGGTGTCTCGAGGGGTGTCAGGCAGTGAATCGTGAAAGCTCACCCCCGATTTACCGCCTGACGCCCGTATGTATTCACGATTCACTGCCTGACACCTGTTTTACGTTCACGATTCACTGCCTGACACCGGGTGGATCCCGGGGATTGTCGGACGCGCCCGCGCGTGCCAGAATCCGCGGCAGCCACGGGAAGGCAACACGCGGGAGGAGGGATCGGATGGCATCGAAGTCTTCACGCGTCTCGCGTCGTCGGATTCTCAAAACGGCAGGCGCAGCAGTCGGAGGAGGCGTCGCGCTTTTTGCTAACGGCGCGTCCACCCAGGGGCAAGCGCCGGCGATTCTCACCAACATCCAGGCAGGACGCCGGTTCAAGGCGTTCGTCAAATACGACACCGCCGATCTGCCCAACGTCGTCGACGTGACGACGCGCGCGCTGAGCGGCAACCAGGTGCTGCTTCGTGTCGAGGCCGCGCAGACCTGCTACACCAGCATCGACCAGGTCCTGATCCCGGGGACGCCGACGGCTCAGCCCACCATCGTTGGCCACGGCGGCGTCGGTGTCGTCGAGGCGATCGGGCCGCAAGTGATCAGTACTCGTGTTGGCGATCGGGTGATTCTCAATCTGCACGCGGCCTGCGGACGCTGTTACAACTGCCTGCGGATGCGCTCGGACAAGTGTCGCGCGGGCACCGCCAGCAACACGCCGATCGGCGATGTCAACGGCATGCCGGTGTTCGGTCGTACCGGCGCGATGTCGGAGCTCGCGATCACGGGCGAAGAGTACGTGACACCGCTCTTCACCGACGCCTCCGCGGTGGAGATCTCGATGCTGACCTGCGTCTCGGGATGCGGCCTCGGCATGACAATGACGAATGCGCCGGTCGAAGTCGCCTCGGACGTCGTGATCTTTGGCGCCGGCCCGGTCGGTCTGTCCGCGGTGATGGGTGCCAAAGTGAAGGGCGCCTCGCGGATCATCGTGGTCGAGCCGATCGCATATCGGCGGGAGCTGGCCCTGAAACTTGGCGCCACCGACGTCGTCGATCCGAATCAATTCAAGGAGCGCATGCCGATCCCGAACGCGCCGGCCAACGGCGATCGTTACCGCGACGCGCTGGTCGAGCACCTGCGCGCGATGACGCAATACAAGTACGCCGATCGAATCTGGTCAGGGGGTGGACGGAACGGACCGGACCACGTCATTGAAGCCGTCGGCGGCGACAAGATGAAGCCGCGCCGTCAGCCGCAGGGTCCCGACCCGACGGGCATCACCGTGCTGAATCAGTGTTGGGAGCTCGGCTCGTCGATCGGATCGATCGTGACGTGTAGTGTGGGCCATCCAAGCGACGGGTTTGTCCGCATCCCGGCGTCGCAGTGGGCCGATGGCGCAAAACATCATTGGCCAGGCACCGGCGGCGGGACCAACGATCGCCGCGATTCACAGCGTTACTGTCGGCTGATGGAGACCGGGCAGATCAACATCAAGGCCATTGCCTCGCGAACCTATCCGCTGAGCGAGACGAGGGAGGCGTACCAAGTGTGCGCCGATCGCGAGGTTGTCGCGACGATCGTGACGCCGAACACGCGGGCTTAGCGCCTCGAGACCCTGGTCCGTCCTGTAGTCCAGAGTCCAATCGGTCCCGCGATGGGACCAAGGACCACAGACCGAGAACGGGCCAGGTACCTTTGACGGTTTCTTATTCGCCTGGAACCATCAAGTGCGCCGTGGTCGTGCCGGCGTTCATGATCCAGACGCCACCCATCTTCGGGTTGTCCGGCAATCCCAGCGATGCTGTTGTTGCGCCGGGAACCGCGATCGTCATGTGGGTGCGCGCGGTCGCCTGATCCTTGCCCATGAAGTGATACCAGACGGAGCCGAATTCGGGTTTGGCTCGGGTGCCGTCCTTTTCAGCGGCGTCGAGCGCGGCCTGCCGCTTGGTGCGATCCGCTTCCGATTCGAACTTCATGTTCTGCACGGCCCGGTCGAGGTTTCCCACGCTCGTGCACTCGATCGAGAAGGGCAGCTGCCCGGGCAGCCCGGACTTGTCGAAGCAGACCATCCGATTCGTGCCTTTCCGAAGCGTGTCGTACGTCCAGTCGCTCTTCCATTTAATGACCGTCGCCTGGTCCTTGAGATTGGCCGGGGCGGCGAGCAGCGCCTTATCCACGTCGGCCTGTGACGCCCCCTGTGACAGCGGTGGCGGCGGCGGTGGCGCGCCGCGCTCCTGGGCCACCACGGTCGAAACCGTCATGACAGCGAAAACAAGTACAGCGATCCGTTTCATCGTGACCTCCAGCTCCTCCCACCCCACGGCGCCAGGGGGCTCCGGGGGGCCCCGACCCCGCCTCTGGGGAACAGAGACGAAGTATACCGATATCTGGTCAAGGCGACTCATTCAGCTGTTACAAGAAACAGCGTCATGAATCGCCGGCAGATCTTTGAACCACGTTCTCTTGCTAGACGGGAGCGCCAGACCGCTGGGTACAATACCGCCCACATCGGACCCTTCGTTCAGGGGAAGCGAGCTGATTCAATGACGCGCACGAGACTCCTGGCCGCGATCGTCATGGTGGGATTTGCCATAAAGGGCGTTGCCGCACAACAGCAGCAGCGTCCGCGGATTCCGCCGACCGGCCAGATCAAGAAAGTTCGCGACAACCTGTACGTGATCCCGGGTGCCGGTGGCAACTCGACCGTCTTCGTCACGCAGTCGGGCATCGTCCTCGTCGACACCAAGCTGGCGAACAACGGTGAGGCAATCCTGAGCCAGGTCCGCACCGTCTCGGGCAGGGCGGTGACGATGATCATCAACACGCATTCGCACCCGGACCACATTGGCAGCAACGACTACTTCCCGGCGTCAGTCGAGAAGGTCACGCACGAGAATACGAAGAAGTGGATGGAGGCGAATCCGCGCGTGGCATCCAACCCTGCGGTGATGCCCACCAAGACGTTCACCGACAAACTGACGCTCGGAAGCGGCAGGGATCGAATCGATCTCTATTACTTCGGTGCCGGCCACACGAACGGCGACGCGTTCGTCGTGTTCCCGGCGCTCCGGGCCATGGCCGCCGGCGACATCTTTGCCTGGAAGATGGCGCCCCTCATCGACCCGATGGCCGGCGGCAGCGTGGTCGCGCTGCCCGACACGCTCGAGAAGGCGCTCAAGGGAATTGCCAACGTCGACACCGTGATTGAAGGGCACGGTGACGTCAACACCTGGGCCGGATTCCGTGAATACACGCAGTTCAATCGGGCGCTGCTCGAAGCCTCGAGAGCGGGGATGGGGAAGCGAAGCGCCGAGCAGATTGCGGCTGACCTGAAACCGAAGTTCCCGGTCTTCACGAAGGAAGAACTGCTGGCCGACATGGAATATGGCGGCACACCGCTGTCCAGGGCGGTGATCAACGTGAACCTCGCATTCCAGGAGTTGGTGAAGCGCTAAAATTTCGTCAAATGGCGCGCGCCACCAGAACCAGCCCGGCCGCCACGACAATCGCCCCGATCGCGCGCGCGACGCGCTCACCCGCCGGTGCGAGGCGTTCGGCGGTGATGGCTGCCGTCACGACCGCCATCGCGCGAAGGTCCATGACGCCGAGAGCCAGCAGGATCGCCATCAGCCCTGCGCAGCAATAACTGCAGGAGAGACCGATGCGAAGGCCGTGTCGCCAGGTCTCGCCGTAGCTCGCGCCGACGTCCGTGCGAGCGAAGGCGGACCGGCAGCAGGCAAGGTAACGGGCCTTCCACGCGGTGAACTGGAGTGCGCCGGTGATAATGGCGACCACGCCGGTCGCGATTGGCACGGCGCGGGCCAACGGTGGCTGCCCCATTTCCATCGCGGCCAGTACGGCACCCAGCACAAACGCGAAAACGCCGAACACGGCCCAGACGAAGAAGTAACCCACGCCCACGAGCGCGGTCAGCAGACCGAGACGCGTGTCGCTGGTCGTCGGAACAACGCGGCGATAACGCCCCAACACTGGAACCAACGACGGCAGCATCATGGCCACCATCATCACGACCCACATGCCAAGGAACGACGCCGCGGCGCCGGGCCACGTCTGTCCCGGCATCCGCATCCACGTCATCGACATTGTCCAGCCGCCGGGCATCGGCATCCCGCTCATCGCCGACATCGACACACTCCAGACGATCGTCATCGCGGCACTGGCCGCGAAGAGTAACGCTGACACGCCGAAGAAGGTTCGCTGGGAAGCCACGGCGACCATCTACTTCGCTCAACCCTTGTACTCGTCGTGACGGCGCCACCAGACGCCTGTCTCGTTACGCCCCTTGGGGGCGCGGTCGAGCCACTGGTACATGCCCCAAAGACCATCAAGTCCACGCGCATAGGCGGAATAGGTGTGGTAGACGACGCCGTCCTCGAGGACGAACGCGCTCATGCCCGGTCTCTCGCGAGTGAACGTGGCCGCGTCGGTTCCGCTCATGGCTGCGAAGTTGACCGCCCCCTCGCCACCGCCTTTCCACGCCGGCTCGCGGCGGTAGTTGTACTCAATCGCTCCGTCGCGCTGCTGCGCTTCAGTGAAGCGCACGCTGAAGTCGGCGTTGAAATCGCTGCCGAATGAAGATGCCCACGGAAACGTCCACCCCATCCGGCGCTCGTACGCCTGCAGCTTCGCCAGCGGTGCACGTGATACTGCCCAGAGCATCACGTCGTGGTTAGCCAGGTGGACGGCGATGCCGTTGAATCCATCCGCGATTGCCGAGCAGGACGGACATCCCGCCATGTAATCGGGGCCGAACATGAAGTGGTAGATGAGGAGCTGAGATCGCTTGCGGAAGAGGTCTGCCAATGACGCGTCGCCCTCATCGGTCTCGAACTTGTACTCCTTCTCGATTCGAACCCACGGCAGTTCCTGTCGGCGGCGCGCCACCTCGTCGCTGCGGCGTGTGAGCTCTTTCTCGGCCTCGAGCAGCTCGAGCCTCGCAGTCAGCCACTCATTCCGTGTTCCAGTCGTGTGTGCCGCCATCACCCTCTCCCTTCGTGCCGCCTCGTCCATGTCAGCCAAGCAGTCGTAAGCAAGATTTAGCGCCCCGCCATTGAAGGGTGGGAGTGACAAGTGTGTCGGGATACATGAAGACCACGAAGAGCTCGGCCACGAATATCTCGTGGCCACGAAGGTCACGAGGCCACGAAGGTCACGAAGAGAACCAAGAGCACCAAGAACTGCCGCATTCTCCGGGGACGAGTCGAGGGACAGGCGGGGACGTCGTAACAGCCGTCACGCGAACCCGCGCATCGTGTCAGCAGCCTGTCGATTCGTCCCTGATTCGATACGTTGATACCAACTCCGGAGATCGACCCTGCATGCATTGCCCACTGATAGACGCAGTGATTGGATGTTGCCGCCATGCGCGTTCGTCTGTGGCTAGTGGTTGTCTTCCTCGTCTCACGACACCTGGGCGTTGCAGCGGCCGAAGGCGAGCCTCGCGATTCCATAGCCGGCGAGGGGGTCACCGGGAACGCGGCCGTCGCCGACACGCCGCTCACGCGGGACGCGGCAAAGGCGCGAGTCACGGTGCGCGTCTACAGTTCGACGAGAATCGCCGCCGGAGCGCAGCGAGCGGCGCTCGATGTGGCTCAGGCCACGTTTGCGGCGGCGTCGGTCCAGATCGTCTGGAAGATCTGCACCAAGGTTGCGTGCGATGCGCCATTGTCGGCGACGGAAGTCGCGCTGCGAATGGTGCAATTACCGGAGGGCGATGGCGATCGTCATCTTGGAAACGCCTTGATCGACCCGCAGAACCGGACCGGTGTGCTGGCGACGGTGTACGTCAATCGCACCCTGCGGCTCGCCCGTGAGCTCGAGATCGACCATCACAAGCTGCTCGGGCGAACGGTCGCGCACGAGATCGGACACCTGCTGCTCGCAACCAATACGCACGCGGCGTCCGGCTTGATGCGAGAGATCTGGTCGCGCGGCGAGTTGCTGCAGACACGGCGCGAAGACTGGATACTTCATCCGCTCGACGTTCTCGCCATTCTGCGCCGCCTCGAACCCGAAGGTCACGAGTTTGGAAGTCACGACGTGGACAGAGACCGCGAAGACCTCTCGCGTACGACCGAGCCGACTGTGGGTGAAGGCGGGTCTTTCGACCCGCCTTCGGGACTGTGATTCGTTGACTAGTTAACCTTGATGGTAAACGGCAACGTGAACGTCGCGGGATTGGGAGAGGCTAGCGAGTGGAGCGATCCCGAGCAGCCAGCGTTCACCTGTTGATACAGTCTGGCGGCAAAATCGAAGCTTCCATCCGCCGGCAGCGACGTCTGCGGCCAGTTGTCCTGGACCTTCGAATGGGCAGTCGCAAGGAAGCTCATGCCGGGCGCGACGATCACATTCTGGAGGCAAAGGCTCTGCCCGTTGGGAGTCCCGGTACCAGACAGGATCGTATTGAAGTTGGAGCTGTCGAACTCACCGGCTGCGGTGTAGCTCTTGACCGCATTCCCACCGTTCGTCGAGAAGCTCGAATCGAGCCCGATTCGAAGATCGAACGACTGCTCTGATCCACATGTGTTGACGACCAGCACGTTGTCGGAGAACTGACCGGGCTGCGAGCTCGTGACCTTGCCGGCCTTTGCGCCGTTTGTCGGCACCTTCAGCGAGGTCGTGTCGAGAATTCCAAGGTTGAAGTCCTGGTCGGTGACGAAGTTGTAAACCTTCAGACAGTCCGTCGGATGGACGAGACGGATGTGCACCTGAATATTGGTCACCGTGCCCACCTGCGAACCTGCATCCAGTTTCAGGTTGCCGACCAGATCAGTTCCATCCACCGTTGGTGGAAGGTTGCCGGCCTTGTCGGGAGAAATGTAGATCGTGACTTTCGAGACGTCGCTTTGGCCGGTCGTGGACAGAGTGAAGGTGTTCGGGCTCGGTGACAGATCCACGAATCCGCCCTTCTGATCCTGGGTCAGCGTGAACGTGACTCCTGAACTGTAGTCCGTCGCTTTACCCGGGCCTGCGCTCGTAACCCAGTTCACATCGAATGTTGCGAACTCTCCCATGGTGAACGCGCTCGCGTTCACAGTGTAAAAGAGCTGGATCGTTCCTACCGCCTGACCGTTGTTGACCACGACCGGCGAACCGCTGGCATTCGCCACCGACACCGTCATCGAATCTTTCGCCCACGCCGTTCCCGTGGACCACGCACACACGAACGCAAGCACGATCGCCGCAATTGCTGTTTTCGTGCTTGCGCTGACCGAGCTCAGTGACGACATTCCATTTCTGTCCATACTTCGAGGCTCCTCATTCCTTTCGCCGAGGACGCTCGACTCGGCCACACGTTCTCAGTGCAAGCGCAAGACCGCTTTCGCGATCTGCGCCTAGGCTCGGCGAACTCAATGGGATGCGGAGAATCCTGAAAACCGTCGGGGGTGCGTCTGGGTTGGAGCAGATAACATTGTGGCTGGAGCCAGACGATGACGCAGGGGCGAGAGTAGCAAGCGTGGCAGGATTCCGATGGATTCGATGATCACAGCCGCGGCGCATGCGCTGGCCGCTGGTGATCCTCTCGGCGCGTTGAAGCGGGTCGCGCTGCGCGACGATGCGCCGGCGCTCGCGCTTCGAGGTATCGCGATGGCCCAGCTCGGCGACCTCGTTCGAGCGCGGGCTCTCGTGCGCCGCGCGGCACGTGCCTTCGGCCCGAGAGAGGCGGTGGCCCGCGCCAGGTGTATCGTCGCGGAAGCCGAGATCGCCCTCGTCTCACGCGACCTGAGTTGGCCTGCCAAGACGCTCGACACCGCGCGGGCGACGCTCGAAGCGCACGGCGACCGCGTAAACGCCGCGCATGCGCGATATCTCGAAGTCCGGCGCCTCCTTCTGATCGGGCACCTCGATGAAGCCGAGCGCGCGCTCGCCGATCTCAACCCGGCCCTTTTTCCTCCCGCATCGCGAACAGCTCACGAACTGGTCGTTGCGGGAATTGCAATGCGGCGTTTGCGCACGAAGGCCGCGCGCGCGGCACTTGCCCGTGCCGAACGTGCAGCGCACCACGCACGCATCCCGGCGCTGACGGCGGAGGTCGAAAGCGCATCGCTCCTCCTGAATACGCCCGCGGCGCGCCTGATTGCGAAGGGTCAGGAGGAATTCCTTCTGCTCGAAGAAGTCGAGGCATTGGTGGCGTCGAACGCATTCGTCGTGGACGCCTGTCGACTTGTCGTGCGTCATGACCGCACGGTGATCTCGCTCGCCAGGCGTCCCGTGTTGTTCGCGCTGGCACGCACGCTTGGCGAAGCGTGGCCGGGAGACGTCGCGAGGGATACCCTCGTCGCGCGGGCTTTCGGATCGAAGTTCGTCGATGAATCGCATCGCGCACGCTTGCGTGTCGAAGTCGGTCGGCTTCGCCGGCTGCTTCGGTCGTTTGCCGCTATCAGCGCGACCAAACGAGGATTTGCGATGGCGCCACGCCACGCACGCGACGTCGTCGTGCTGGCGCGTCCGGTCGAGGAAGAGCATGCGACAGTGCTCGCCTTCCTGGCGGATGGTGAATCGTGGTCGAGCTCGGCGCTCGCGCTCGCCCTTGGCCGGAGCCAGCGCACCGTGCAACGGGCGCTCGACTCGCTTGTGGCGGCAGGCAAGGTGCAGTCGTTCGGTCGCGGGCGAGCGCGTCGTTGGATGACCCCGTCAGTGCCGGGATTCACGACGACGTTGTTACTCCCCGCTCCGATGCCGAGTGACTAGGATGGAGCCATGAGTCGATCAACGGCCGAGATGGTGCGCGAGTATGGACCCTTTCCGGGTGTCGACCACGTCCATGGCGTCACGTACGACGGCCATCACGTCTGGTTTGCTGCCGGAAACACGTTGAACGCCCTCGATCCGGCGAGCGGGAAGATCCTGCGCTCGATCGACGTCGCTGCGCATGCGGGGACGGCCTTCGACGGCGAGCACCTGTATCAACTCGCCGAGGATCGCATCCAGAAGATCGATCCGAAGACCGGCCGTGTGCTGGCGACGATCCCGGCGCCTGGCGGCGGCGGTGACTCGGGGCTCGCGTGGGCCGAAGGGACGCTCTGGGTGGGTCAGTATCGGGACCGGAAGATCCATCAAGTGGATCCTGTGACAGGCGCGATTCTTCGCACGATCGAGTCCAACCGCTTCGTCACCGGGGTGACGTGGGTCGACGGAGAGCTCTGGCACGGCACCTGGGAAGGGGACGAAAGCGACGTGAGGCGAGTCGATCCGGAAACGGGACAAGTTCTGGAGAGGCTCGAGATGCCGCCCGGTGTGGGCGTGTCGGGACTGGAGTCAGACGGAGGCGATCGGTTCTTCTGCGGAGGCGGACGGAGCGGGAAAATCAGGACCGTCCGCCGGCCCAGGCGGGTTCGCGCAACGAGTGTGCCGTGACGATCGACGGCGACGGCCGGGACCCGATCTTCTCCAAGGCACAGAGCTACGAGCGCTTCATGGGCCGGTGGAGCCGCAGCCTGGCCACGCTCCTCGTCCGGTTTGCCGAAGTACATGACGGCGACACGG
>DASRJE010000155.1:0-14950 GCA_035649635.1 Vicinamibacterales bacterium
TTCGTCTCGGCGCGTTCAACAACGACGAGATCCGCGGCGACAACTATGTGCTCGGCGTCGGGGGCCTGTTGCGCGAGTGGTTCCGGTTGCCCGACGTCCTCGGCGGCAACGCGTATTACGGTGCCTGGCTCGAGCAGGGCTCGGCGTTCGACGACTGGCGCGATGCCAAGTACAGGGCGGCGGCGTCCGTCGGCGTGGTGGTGGAAACGCTGATCGGTCCAGCGTTTGTTGGGTACAGCCAGTCGCTCACGGATGGCGGCGGACGATTTTATCTTTCGCTCGGACCGTTCCTGCGATAGGGCAGACTTTTACGCCGCCGCTCGAGGAACTCCCGTTCCGTTACGTTGTCGCAGCGCGCGATGGCAGCGTCATACGCATCCGCTGCTTCGGCATTTCGCCCAAGACGACGGAGGAAGTCGGCACGCACGGCGTGGAACAGATAGTAACGATCGAGGTCGAGCGCGTCGACCAACGCGAGAGCAGCTGCTGGCCCGTCGATCTCGCCGACAGCGACAGCGCGGTTCAAGGCAACCACCGGGTTGGGCGCAATGGCGAACAGCTGGTCGTAGAGTCGCGCGATCTGCCGCCAATCTGTCTCGACCGATGTCGGCGCATCGCAGTGGACGGCATTGATCGCGGCCTGAATCTGATACGGGCCGGGCCGATTGCGGCGAAGGCATTGCCTGACAATCGCCTGACCTTCCGTGATCAGCTCGCGATCCCAACGTGAGCGGTCCTGATCTGAGAGCAGCACAAGATCGCCGGCTGCGCTGACCCGTGTCGCGCGGCGCGATTCCACCAACAGCATCAGTGCGAGCAGGCCCATCACCTCAGGCTCGGCTGGCATCAACTCGATGAGCAACCGTCCGAGGCGGATTGCTTCGGCGCACAGATCGTCGCGCACGAGCCGATCGCCAGACGAGGCGACGTATCCCTCGTTGAAGATCAGATACACGACGGCGAGCACCGCGTTGAGACGGTTCGGCAGCTCCGCTTCGTTTGGCACCCGATAGGGAATCCTCGCATCGCGGATTTTGCCTTTCGCCCTCACCAATCGCTGCGCCATCGTGGCTTCAGGGACGAGGAAGGCGTGGGCGATTTCCGGAGTGGTCAGTCCGCCCAGCAGGCGGAGAGTGAGCGCGACCTGGGCGGCAGGAGCGAGCGCCGGATGGCAGCAGGTGAAGATCAGGCGCAGCCGATCGTCGCGCACGAGGTCCTCCTCGTTCTGCTCGTTGCCGGCATAGAGCAGCGCTGCCTGCGCGTGGCGATCCTCGCGAGAGGCTTCGCGCCGGAGCCGATCGATGGCGCGATTGCGCGCCGTCGTGATGATCCAGCCGACAGGGCTCGGCGGGATGCCGCTCGCGGGCCAGCGCTGGAGCGCGGCCGCGAACGCGTCCTGAACGGCTTCTTCCGCCATGTCGAGGTCGCCGAACACACGGGCCAGTACGGCGACGGCGCGTCCGTACTCACGTCGAAAGACATGTTCGATCTCCGCGGTTTCGAGCACTGACATGCGTTGTGTCTTCCGCCTGCTACCGTCCTAATGCGGGTCGCCCTGGAAGGGCCGAACCTCGATCGACAGCGGCGCGAGCACGCGGGCTAATCGTGAGCCCCACTCGAGCGCCGCATCCAGGTCCGTGACCTTGATGATGCAGAAGCCGCCGAGATGTTCCTTGCCTTCCGCGAACGGGCCATCCGTCGTCAGCATGTCACCGTCGCGCGAGCGCACCACGGTCGCCGTACTTGGCGGGTGCAATCCGCCACCAAAGACCCAGGCGTTGGCGTCCTTCATGGCCTGACGAAGGGCGCCGACATCCTTCATCACTTTGTCAAGGAACTCCGGCGGCGGCAGAGGTCCGTCGGGTTGGTAAATGCTCAGCAAGTAGTGCTTCATCATCGCCCCGTGGTTGACGTCACTCTTTATACGAACGGGAGTGCGCCGGATCGACATTCTCACGGTTCCCGGGTTCCCGGGTTCCTAGGAACCGCTAGAATTTGGCCGTGATGTTCGTCACCAACGCGAGATCGTTCTTCTTGGTTTCAGCTGTCGGCGGACGGTTCTTGAAGGTGTCGAGCAGTTCGACTGAGAGCTGCACCTGGTCGGAGATCTTCGTCGATAGTCCAGCCGAGATGGTGTAGAGGCCGTCAGCGAAATCGTTGGCTTTCCATAGCGCCGTGGCGGCGTGTTTGAAGGTCGCCGTTGGCGTGAGCTTGTGCTCGAGCTTCTCGCCGGCGGTGATCGCCAGGTTGGTCTTCACGTCGACATCCGGATTCTTTTCCCAGACCGCACCAAGTCCGGCGTCGACGGCAAACTTCGTTGGCTCGGTGTCGACCACCTTGTAACCCACACCGACCGTCGGCGCCACGAGATAGTCAATCAGCTTGAACGTGTCGCGCAAGTACTCGATCTGTCCGAAGACGAACGTGCGGGGATTGAGCGCGTACTGGTCGCGGAAGGCCAGCGAGAGCCGATCGGCCGTGACTTCGCCCTCCTGCTCGCCGCGCAGATAGAGGCCCGTCCACTTCATGATGTTTCGAGTCTTCGGATCCCTCGTAATGTCAAACGCGACGTTGAAATTGAGCGTGTCGCTGTTGCCGCTCGTCAGCGCGAGCCCTGCGCTGGCCGAGCCGATCCACGTTCCGGGATCCGGTGGCGGTGGCGCAGCCGGCTGCTGGGCGAACGCGAGCGAGGTGGATGAGAGGAGCATCACTCCGGCTAACCGTCCCACCGCCATCAAGGCGGGCCTTGCCTCCTGCGTTGACACCACTCCGGCCTCCTGTGAATCGGGTCAGATCGTGTATTTCAGCATCTGACGCCTCCCCCGGCTTAAGATTGAATCTGGAAAGGGGTGGCTCAAGTGCTGCTTTCTGCGAAGGAGAGATCATGACGATTCGAGGGGTGATCCTGCCGAGACTCGCATTCGCCGCCGTGATGGTTGCTGCCGGTCTCTTGACACAAGGCGCCGGCGTCACGGCGCAAGACAAAGACAAGAAGGAGAGCTTCACCGGCTTTGCGATCAACCTGAACAGCGGGCCGAGCACGGCCACGGTGGATTTCACCATTACCCGCTATTCCACCGATGCCGAGCGGGACAAGCTGCTGGCGATCATCAAAGAGGAGAAGGACGTCAACCGGATGAACCAGCAGCTGTTGTCCGCGCTGCAGAGGATGCCGAAAGTGGGCTTCATCCGGACGCCTGACCGGCTGGCCTGGGACCTCCGCTTCGCGCGTCAGATTCGTCTGGAGGACGGCGGTCGGCAGCTTGTGATGGCGACGGATCGCCCTGTCGGTTTCTGGGAAGCGCGCAATCGGCCGCGCACCATGGACTACCCGTTTACGATCGTGCAGGTGCAGCTCGACAAGAACGATCGGGGTGAGGGGAAGATCCTCGCAGGCACCAAGATTTACATCGACAAGAGGACGAACGACCTCGTGCTCGAGAACTACGCGCAGCAGCCTGTGATGTTCAACGAAGTCAGGCCGCTGAGATAAGCGCCTATCACGTCCGACGACATCGTCCGCTCGTTTCTTCAGCACGTCGGCACGGGCCGCATCGACGCCGTGCGTCTGATGCTCTCGGTTGTCCCGCAGCTGGTCAACGAGGTCGGGCCACATCCCTTCTGGAGTGGACGGCCACAGGCGTTGCACGTCGCGATCGAATCGCGCCGGCGCGACATGTTCGATCTGCTGCTCGAGGCCGGCGCCGACGTCAACGGCACCAACGACGAATACGATCATTGGTCGCCGCTGATGATCGCCGTCGACCGCCCCGACATGCGCGACGCGCTGCTCGCCCGCGGCGCACAGGTCGGGCTGCTCGAAGCGCTGATGCTTGCAGACGACAAGCGCGTCGGTGACCTGTTGAGCGGAGGCGTGCTGCCAGACATGACGCCGAACGGCGGATCGATCCTGGCGTTCGCACGGACGCCGTTCGCGATCGATCGCTTGATGGCCCTTGGCGCGCCAACCGACCTCAAGGACCGGTGGGGTTCGACGCCTCTTGATGCGATGAGCCGGCTCGGCGCACATGGGACGCCGCTCGTCCACCACATGATCGCGCGAGGCGTCACGGCGGCGCCGGAAGATTATGCGCGCCTCGGCGACACGGCCACGCTCGAGCGAATGATGGCCGCCGACCCGAACGTCGCCAAGCGCGATCGCGTGATGATGGCGGCCGTGGATTTCAAGCATCACGCGATGGTTGACTGGCTGTTGCAGCATGGTGCCAACGTCAACGCGCGATCGGACGCACAGTCGCGCCACACGGCTTTGCACTCGGCGGCCTGGAATGGCGATGTGCCGATGGTCAAGAAGCTCGTCGACGCGGGCGCCGACCGTCAGGCCCGCGACGAACAGTACGACGGCACACCCATCGGCTGGGCGCAAACGTCCATCGAGGTGACCAACAACACGACGTGCGCGGACGTCGTGGCGTATCTCGCGGCCTTGGATCGCGAGTAAATCGCGGCGGCTGGTACAGGCCACATCCCGGCGGGGCATCCATCACATGGAGGACCAGTGCCGGGGAAGCTCTCCGAGATCGCGATGGGGCAGTGTCTGACCGAGCTGAAGGCCGCGTGCCGCCGGCCGATCGATCCTCCCGCGCTGGCGGCGCTCGCCTTGTCGCTCCAGGCGAACTTCGAGCAGATCCTCGACGATCCCGACGGCAAGAACCGCTGGGCGGATCACGGTCACCTCATGCGCGACAACGGCCGCCACATCGGTGCGCTCGCCGATTTCCTCGGCCATCTCGCCAACGTCGATCACATCGGAGTCCGCGAGCTGACTCCGGCTTTTCAAATCGTCAGCAGCGTGTGCACCGTCGGGATTGAGCATGCGCCCGCGGAGGAGGCGGCTTTGAGCCCGTTCGAGCGTTTGCTGCGCACGCTTACGGCTCCTTGATCGTCAGCACCTGGTTGACCGGCACGTCGCGCAATTCCTGCTTCGTGCCGCTTGGCCACCGTACCTCGATCCGGCGCACCACCTTGGCGCTGCCCACGCCGACGTGCAACCGAATGTCGTTTGCACTCTGGTAGCTGGCGACGTTATTGATCTCGTACACATCGGTCCCGGACTCAGTCTCGATCCGTACCGTCGCGCCAAGGCCGAAGCGATTGCTCTTTGTTCCCTCCGCGCGGATGAGCAGCCAGTTGCCCGCGCGCGCCCCTTGATTCTTGAGCAGTACCGGCTTCCGGCCGACGCTGGTAATCACAACATCCAGCCGGCCGTCGTTGTCGAAATCCGCCACCGCAAGCCCGCGGCCGACACGTTCGGTTTGCAGACCAGACCCGCCGCGTGCCGACACATCCTGGAAACGCCCGCCGACGTTCTCGAACAACAAATCCTTCTGCGCGTACGTGAGGTTCGGTTGGACCAGCTTGATGTTGTCGATGACGTGTCCGTTCGTGACGTGAAGATCCAGATCGCCGTCGTTGTCGAAGTCGAACATCTTGGTGCCGAAGCCCAGCGGCAGGAAGCCTGCGCCGAGGCCGGCCTTGACCGTCACGTCCTCGAAGATGCCGTCACCGCGATTCTCGTACAAGGTGTTCAGCTCCTCGGAGAAATTGGTGACGAACAAATCGGGATAGCCGTTCCTGTCGTAGTCGCCGCAGTCGACGCCCATGCCGGCCTGCGGCTTGCCGTTGCCGTCGAATCCAACGCCAGCCCCATAGGCCACGTCGAGGAACGTGCCGTCGCCGTTGTTCCGGTAGAGGAAGTTCCGGACCATGTCGTTGGCGATGTAGATGTCCGTGTCGCCGTCGCGGTCGTAGTCGCAGAACGTCACGCCGAGACCCTTGCCTGCCGGGTTCGCGATGCCCGCACGCTTCGACACATCCGTGAACGTGCCGTTGCCGTTGTTGCGAAACAGCCGATCGGGGACGCCGTCAAAAATCGTCGGCAGGCAGTACAGCCGGTAGCCTTCCTTGCGCAGTCCGCAATACGGGTTCTCGCTCAGCCGGTAGTCGAGATAGTTGACGACGTACAAGTCGAGCAAGCCGTCGCGATCGAAATCGACGAAGCCGGTGCTAGTGCTCCACTCGTTCACACCGCCCGGCACGCCGGCGGCCGCGGTCACATCGGAGAACGTGCCGTCGCTGTTGTTCTTGAAGAGGATGTTCGGTCCGTACGCGGTGACGTAGAGATCGAGGTATCCGTCGTTGTCGTAGTCGCCAACCGCAACACCGGTCTTGTAAACGGTCTTGCCGGTGCCGCTCGCGCCGACGCCGGCCTGACGGGTGACGTCGGTGAACGTGCCGTTGCGGTTGTTGTGATAGAGCGCGTTGCCGCTACCCGGTGCGCCGTTGACGAAGTAGAGGTCCTGGAATCCGTCGTTGTCGTAGTCAATCCATGCGACGCCCGAGCCGAACGTCTCCATCATGATCTTGTCTGGCGACGCACCGGAGTTGTGCACGAACTCGATGCCGGCTTGCGCAGTGACGTCAACGAATTGCACCGGACCATCGGCTCGTGCGGGGTTCGCTTGTCCGAACAGTCCTTCCGCCATCAGCAGCATGACGACAATCAACAGCGGAATCACTTTGATTTGGCTTTCTGCCGTTGCTTGATCTCGGCCATGTATTTCAGCGTTTCAGCGTGCGATGGTTCTATCTCCAGCACTTTCTGAAAGGCGCTGGTTGCCGCGTCGAGCCGGCCTTGTCGCAAGCGGAGCCGGCCAAGCTCCAGATACATGTCGAACTCCACTTGCCGATCGCGTGACGATGGCGAGGCAAGCGCGGCGCCCTGCGGCCGGGCGAGGGCGAGTTGCTCGTCCGCCTTTTGCAGCGCGCCTTTCAGGCGATACGCGCGGGCGAGTTGAATCCGGATGTCCGGGCGTCCTGCATCCAGATGCGTGGCCTGACTGAGGATTTCCAGTCCTTCATCGAGGCGTCCAGTCTCGAGGTAGGCGGCGCCGAGCGCGACATACGCATCCGCGACCTTTGCACCTGATTTGACGACCTGCTCGAGCTCTCGAATCGCCTCCGGCTTCTTTCCAAGATCGAAGTAGGCGAGGCCCAGATAATACCGGGCCTGCCCGAACGACGAATCGCTCTTCAGGGCGGCTGTCAAGATCTCAACGGCCCGAGCCGGGTTCCTCAACAGCCGCTCGGTTTCGCCAAGCAGCGCCTGGAACTGCACGTTGCCGGGAAGCTGCGCAAGCGCAGCCTGCAACTCGTCGCGCGCTCGTTCGACGCGGCCCAGATCGATGTAGACGTACGCCAGGTACAACCGTGCCGGCGCAAGATTTGGATCGAGCTCGAGCGCCTGACGGAACTCCGCAACCGACTCTCCCATCATTTCCGGCGACCCCTGCATCCGGTAGGCGATGCCAAGCAGCATGTGCGCCTCCGCCGAGCGGGGCTCGACCGCCAGGATAGATTTCAGCTCGCGGATCGAATCGGCGACCTGGGCCGTGCCGGAGAACAGCTCCGACCCAACCCGTTTCAGCCGGCTGGTCACTGATGGATCGGTCTGCGCCGCCAGGCGAAACGACGCAGCAGAGAGGCCGGACGCGAGGGTTCCGAGAAGCAGCCACGACAGCAGCAGGCGGCCGCAACGCGACGTCAGGGTTGGCACGATGGCAATGCTTGATTGTAACCGCCCGGCGACCGGGATTTGGCGTCCCTCGTCCACCTGCATTAGCCTTTGGCTAACCATGCGAATGTTTACCGCCATCGTGTCGTGGGTTGGCGCGCTCTCCGTGGTATCGGTGATGTCGTCGGCGATGCCAGCCGAGGAACTGCACACGTTTGCCCGCGTGCAGTTGAGCGATCAGTTCTGGAGCGAAGGTGCGACATTCGGCGATCTCAACAACGACAAAATCAACGACATCGTCAGCGGACCGTGGTGGTGGGAGGGACCGGACTTCAAGAAGCGTCACGAGTACTACCCGGCGACGGCGACCTTCCAGTTGAAACTTGGACCGATGACGGAGATTGCGGTACCTGGCTTCGAAGGCCTGCTCGGCCGTGAGAACAAGTACTCGAACAACTTCTTTGCATGGGTCTACGACTTCAATAAGGACAACTGGAACGACATCCTGATCGTCGGCTTTCCCGGGACCGATACCTCGTGGTTCCAGAACCCGAAGGGCAGTGATGGCCACTGGGTCCGACACAAGATCTTCGATCAGACTGACAACGAGTCGCCAACGTTCGCGGATCTGACGGGCGACGGCAAGCCAGAACTCGTGTGCATCACCCGTGGCCAGTACGGCTATGCCGAACCCGACTGGGCGCAACCCACTCGCCCGTGGACGTTCCGAGCCATCTCTCCGAGCAACAAGTACGGCAACTTCACGCACGGCATGGGCCTTGGTGACCTGAACGGCGACGGCCGGCTCGACCTGCTCGAGAAGAATGGCTGGTGGGAGCAGCCGGCGGCGCCGAGGCCAGACGGTTTCTGGGCATTTCACAAAGAGCCATTCGGCAATGGCGGGTCGCAGATGCATGCGTACGATGTGAATGGTGATGGTTTGAACGACGTCATCACCGCGTTATCCGCGCACGAGTTCGGCCTGGCGTGGTTCGAGCAGATCCGTGACGGAGGCCGGATTGCGTTTCGTGAGCATGTCGTGATGAACAAGGATCCGAAGGAGAACAAGTACGGCGTGAAGTTTTCAGAACTCCACGCCGTCGATCTCGTCGACATGGACGGCGATCGCCTGCTCGATATCGTCACCGGCAAACGATTCTGGTCGCACGGCCGGACGGGCGATCCCGATCGCAACGACGCCGCAGTGCTGTACTGGTTCAAACTCGTCAGGAACGCCGACAAAACCGTGGACTACATCCCGTATTTGATCGACACCCAGTCGGGTGTGGGCACGCAGGTGGTTGCGAGAGATCTCAACGGCGACGCACTCCCGGATATCGTGGTGGGCAACAAGCGGGGGACGTTCGTGTTCCTGCACGAGAAGAAGACGGTCACGAAAGAGGAATGGGACAAGGCCCAACCAAAACCGATTGCCAGGTGAGCGCATGAGTGACGCAGTGACGCGATTTCGCCAGAAGGTTGTCGACCGCGCCGTGAACGGCGACGGCGTCAGTAGCACGTCCGCACGTCGAGCGGCGTTCGACAACCGCGATGTGGAACCACGTGCCCGAATGCTCGTCGACAAGGTCGCGCGCCACGCGTGGACAGTGACGGCGCAAGACGTGGACGCACCGCGAGCGGCGGGCGTTTCCGAGGACGAGATCTTCGAGCTGGTCGTCTGCGCCGCGCTCGGCCAGGCGACTCGGCAACTCGACGCGGCACTCGCGGCGCTCGACGCAGCGACCGGTCAATCGCGGAGAAACGATCGATGAGACTCGACGTCCTCAATCAGGGCCACACGTTCGGCTCGAAAGCGCTGTTCGCGATGATCCGCCTGCTCTCGGGCTACCCCGCACCAGATGTCGTCAAAACGCTGAAGTATCGGCCGGACTTCTTCGGCACACCAGTCGGCGACGTGTTCCAGGAAGCGATGCGCGGGGCGTCCGAGTGGTCTGTCGGCGATCGCGAGTTGATGGCCGCCTTTGTGTCGCGCGTCAACTCGTGCGAGTTTTGAACGAGCGCTCACGGCGCGGTCGCGTCGAAAGCCCTCGGAGCCTCCATCGTCACGGCGGTCCTGACCGATCTCGATACCGCCCCCATCGCGGAGCCGCTCCGCGCCACCCTGGCATTCCTCCGCAAGGTCACGCGTGACCACGAAGCGGTGACGGCCGACGACGTGCGGCGGTTGCTGGAACTTGGCGTGACCAGACGTCAAATTGAAGACGCCCTGAACGTCGGCTTTGCATTCAATGTCATCACGCGCCTCGCTGATACGTTCGAATTCGAGGTCGGCCCTCCCGCTGCGTTCGACGCGGCCGCCAAGATGCTGCTGACGCGAGGATACAAGTGACACGACGGGTTCTACACGGCGGGTTTTACATTAGTTTCCCTTGCAGTTCAGTGATTCTCGAATCGGCAGGACCGACGTTTTGTTCGCTGGTCACGAGGAGTTGATCGCCGGCAAACCGCAGACGATGGGTTGCCGCGAAGGGCGTGCGGTAGCGGACGATCTTGAACGTGTAGGTGTCGTCCGCGCTCCAGCCGCCGCTTGCCGCAATCACGTCCTGAGCGGGACCTTGCCTGAAGGCGCCTTTCTTCCACGCATTGTGTCCGGCGGTGACGCGCTGATCCACGCCGGCCATCCGCATCGTCAGTGACACATCGCCGTTCGGCGAAACGGAATCTACCGTGATGGCCTCAAGCGACAGCGGGTTGGAACCGAACACGAATCGTTTGCCGGCGATCGCCTTGGCCCGGGGCGACGTCGCCGATCCCGTTTGAGGCTTTAACGTCAAACCCGCCAGCTTGGTGGTGAGCGCCCGCACGGCGTCCGGATTCGGTGGCAGCGCTGAAGGTGTGAGTGCCGGGACCAGGCGATCCCACACCAGGTTCATGACCGACGCCATGTCGCGCGTGCCGCTGGTGATGGCAATGACCGCATCGTATTGCGGCAGAATCAGGCAGAACTGCCCGTGCGCGCCGTCGCCTCGATAGAACCCATGGCGGCTGCGCCAGAACTGATAACCGTAGCCCTGTTCCCAGTCACTGTTTGGCGAGCTGCCGTTCGACATCTGGCGCGCGGTCGCTGCGTCGACCCAGGCCGCAGGCACGAGTTGCTTGCCCTGCCACTGGCCCTTCTGAAGGTAGAGTTGACCGAATCGTGCGATGTCCTCGGTCCGCACGCTCAGCCCGAAACCTCCCATCGAAATGCCTTGCTTGCTGGCTTCCCATGTCGGGTTCTCGATCCCGAGTGGTTCGAAAAGGCGGGGGCGCAAATAATCCAGGACCGTCTGGCCCGTGACCTTCTGCACAATGGCCGACAGCATGTACGTCGCGGGCGTGTTGTAAACGAAAAACGTTCCCGGTTTGTGCGGTACGGGGCGATCGAGGAATGCCTTAACGACGCTTTCATCCGCCGCGTAGGGAAACTTCGCGATGTTCTCCTCGTGATGTCCGGTCGACATCGTCAACAGATCCCGGACGCGCATGGCGCGCAAGTTCGCACTCGGTTCTTTGGGTGCCTCGTCGGGAAAAAAGCTCAGTACCAGGTCATCCACCTTGAGTTTGCCGTCCGCAACCGCAAGGCCCACGGCCGTTGATGTAAAACTCTTGCTCAGCGAGAAGAGCATGTGCGGTTCGTTGGCCGCATACGGCGACCACCAGCCTTCAGCGACGACCTGGCCGTACCGCACGATCATGAGACTGTGGAGCGCGTCGATCTTCTGCTCCGCCTCGTCCACAAACGCAAGGACCGCTGGTAAGGATCGCTGGTGACGAGACGCCTTGCGCTTCGGGCGTCGTGCGCAGGAACTTGATGCGAGGGTCTTCAGCGCGAAGAGCAGTGGCGCCAGAGATTGCCAGACCGCACGCTAGAGTCAGAGCTAGAACATTGCGCATCGCGACTCCTGAATCAATGTGGAACGGGAATTCGCCGGGAGCGGTCAGTATATCTTTACTGGTACACCGATCATGACTTCATACCGCGTGTTCGCTTTGATCTCGATCGTCGGATTGCCGGTGATAGGCGTGGCCCAGTCGTCCGGGTGGATGGCGCAGCCCGACGCGGTGGCCCGGGCCTCCAAGCAACAGCCGGGATTCAATTACGACGAGGAGCGAGTGCCGGCATACACGTTGCCGGACCTGCTGGGCGCTGCGGGTACGATTCGCACTTCGGACGAGTGGCGGTCACGCCGCGACGAAGTGCTTCAGGCGTTCCGTGACACGGTCTACGGGCGATCGCCCGGGAAGCCTGAGCGTCTCGAGTTCAAGTCGCTCGAAGAGAACCGCAATGCCATGGACGGTAAGGCGACGCTCACGCGCGTCGGGATTATCAGTCACCACGAGGGGCGAACGCACCAGTTCGAACTGATTCTGTTCCTGCCCAACGCACGCGAGGGCCCGGTAGCGGTGTTCCTCTTGATCAACAATCGCGCCGAGTCAAACACCGATCCAACACGCCAGGAAAAGTCAGGATTCTGGCCGGCCGAGGAGATTGTCGCTCGCGGCTACGGCATCGCCGCGCTGCAGTACGGGCAGCTTGCCCCCGATAACAAAGACCGCTACCGCGACGGTGTCATCGCGTTCTTCGAGGGATCCAGCGGGCCTCGGCCACCGCATGCCTGGGGAGCGATCGCCGCCTGGGCCTGGGGCGCCAGCCGCGCGATGGACTACTTCGAGACCAATCGCCGCATCGACGCGGCACGGGTCGCGATTGTCGGGCACTCGCGGGGTGGAAAGGCCGCGCTCTGGACAGGTGCCGAGGACCAGCGGTTTGCGCTGGTGATTTCAAACGAGTCAGGCGAGGGAGGCGCGGCGCTCAGCCGCCGGGGCTTTGGTGAAACCGTTGCGCGCATCAACACCAGCTTCCCGCACTGGTTCACTGACACGTACAAGACGTTCAACGGCCGTGAAGCGGAGCTGCCGGTGGATCAACACATGCTCCTGGCGCTGGTCGCGCCGCGGGCGTTGTATGTAGCGAGCGCGGACGGGGATCTGTGGTCCGATCCACGCGGCGAGTTCCTATCGCTTGCCGCCTCGTCGCCAGTATTCGCGCTGTGGGGTGACGAGCCCATTCGCGCGGATCAGATGCCGCCGCTCGACACTC
This sequence comes from Vicinamibacterales bacterium, assembly GCA_035649635.1. Taxonomy (GTDB): domain Bacteria; phylum Acidobacteriota; class Vicinamibacteria; order Vicinamibacterales; family UBA2999; genus Gp6-AA40. The sequence continues at coordinate 12,639 of DASRJE010000155.1, forward strand.
CCCTCATCGCCGGCCGTCGCGGATACCACATCCGGCGTGGCGGCCATAATCTGACGCCGTACGATTGGCAGCGCTTCGCAGACTTCGCCGACCGCCAGTGGCGGAAATGAACCAGCCGTGTAGAGGATAATCGTGGCGAATGTCTGACTCGGTCATCCACGTCAACAACATTCGCAAGACCTACGGCCGGACGGTGGCGATAGATGATGTGTCGCTCGAGGTGAAACGGGGGGAAATCTTCGGCCTCATTGGTCCGAACGGGGCCGGCAAGACGACGACGCTGGAGTGCGTGGAAGGCTTGCGGACACCGGATCGCGGCAGGATCTCGGTGCTCGGCTTGGATCCCTTTCGCCAGGTTCGTCAGCTTCAGGACCGCATCGGCGTGCAGCTTCAGGCTGCGCAGCTCCAGAAGCGCATCAAGGTGTGGGAAGCGGTCGATCTGTGGGCGTCACTCTACACGCGGCACTTGAACGGCGACGAGCTGCTCGAGCAGCTGGGCCTGACCGAGAAGCGCAACGCCTGGTTCATGACGCTGTCGGGCGGGCAGAAGCAGCGGCTCTTCATTGCGTTGGCACTCATCAACGATCCCGAGCTCGTGTTCCTCGATGAGCTGACGACCGGGCTCGATCCGCAGGCCCGAAGGGCCATCTGGGATCTCGTGCGCGGCATTCGCGAACGCGGCAAGACAGTGTTCCTGACCACGCACTTGATGGAGGAGGCCGAACGCCTCTGCGACCGCGTGGCCATCCTCGATCACGGCCGCATCGTTGACGTCGATACGCCGACACGCCTGGTCCGGCGCCATTGCCCGGAGCGCACGATCGTGCTGACGACCGACGATCGCGAGGCAGATGTGTCGTTCCAGCAGCTCCCGCAGGTCGATGGTGTGAGCAGGACGAACGGCGACCTGAGCATCCGCGGCCGCGGCGACGATCTCGTGACATGCGTCATCCAGTGCCTGTCCGAGCGGCACATCAGGGTCACCGATTTTCGTACGATCAATCCCACGCTGGAGGACGTGTTTCTCCGGTTGACTGGTCACTCGATTCGCGATTGAGGGTCGAACGTGCGTGGACTGCTGAAACTTACGTGGCTCGAGATCAAGATTTTCGTGCGGGAGCCGTTAGGCGTGATCGGCGCGATCGTGATTCCAGTCGCCGTCTTCGTCGTGCTGGGCCGGACGCTCGGCGGCGACGCCCAGCCCACGCCGAGCGAGAACAGCTTCGGCGACGTTGGCGCGCCGGTGTTCGCTGCACTCCTGATCCTGCTCACGGCGGTGCTCTCGCTGGTCACCGTCATTTCCATCTATCGCGAGGGTGGCATCCTGAAGCGCCTCAGGGCGACGCCACTCCGCCCGTACACCATCCTGACGGCACAGGTCATCGTCAAGCTGCTGCTCATGGCGACGACGCTCGGCGTGATGCTGCTCGCGGGTCGCCGCTATTACCCGATCGTGAAGGACGTTCCGGTGGTGGCGTTCACGATCGCGTTGCTCATCAGCAGCGTCAGCGTGCTGGCCATGGGATTCGTGATCGCCAGCCTCGTGCCGACGGCGCGCTTTGCGCAGCCGCTCGGCGCTGCCATCCTCTATCCGATGGTTGGTCTGTCGGGCTTGTTCGTGCCCATCCATGCGATGCCGCCGGGACTGCAAGCTATCGCACAGGTGCTGCCGCTGACGTACGCCGTGTCGCTACTCAGGGGCATCTGGCTTGGCGATCCGTGGCTCTCGCACATCACCGACATCGGCGCGCTGCTCCTGTCAACGATCGTGTGCTTGGTCGTGTCGACGAAAGTCTTTCGGTGGGAGTAAGTCCCACTATCTGCTGGCCGCTAGTCGCTACTTGCCGAAGGCGTAGAGCGCCGCCGTGGTTCGGACGTACACGCGGCCGTCCGCGAACGCGGGCGTGGCGTAGGTATCTTCTTTCAGCTCGTTGACGGCGATTGGCGTGAGATCGCCGCCGGGTGCGACGACAACGATTGCACCGGCTTCGCTGGTGAAGAAGATGTGGCCATCAGCGGCTGTCGGCGACGCGAAGTGCGGGCCCGGGGCTCCGGTCAGTCGGCCCTGCTTGATCAGCGCACCAGTTTCCGGATTGAGAGTGGTGATGATGCCGTTGTCGTTCACCATGTAGAGGACGCCGCCAAAGAGCAGCGGCGAAGGAAGCTGCGGGACGCTGCGCTGGTACTTCCAGCGGATGGCCTTGTCAGTCATGTCCCCGGAGCCGCCAAGCTTGATCGCAAGCATGCCGTTCTCAGAATCCAGGGCGGCGCGATAGTACGCCCATTCGTCGCGGGTCAGCGATCCATTGGTG
>DASRJE010000156.1:0-27468 GCA_035649635.1 Vicinamibacterales bacterium
TCTGCGCGGTCCTGTTTGTGCTCGCTCTCGTGCTGCACATCGTGGTGGCGCCCAGGCGCGGCGACGGTCGATCGATGTGGTTCGATGGGCAAGACCTGCGCGATCTTCGCCTCATCGCCGCCAATTTCCTGGGTCGCACACGCGACTACCCCGCGTTCGGCAAGTACGATCCGTGGCAAAAGGTCTATCACGCCTGCCTGACCATTCTGGCCGCTGGGCTCGTCTTCAGCGGAGCATATCTGTTCATCAGTGCAGAGGCGTGGGGAACATTCTCTCACCAGTGGATGCGCCTGATGCGCTTGACCCACGACGCCGGCGCTTTCGTGTTCATCGCGGTTCTCATCGGTCATGTTTACTTCGGCATCATTCGAGTGAACTGGCCACAGCTCGTGGCGATGTGGACGGGTCGCCTTCGCGGATCGAGATTCAACCTGTATCACGATGCCACCAGATGGCAGCCACGGGACGATAGCTCTGGACGTTAGGCTCTCGGCGTTGGGTGTTGGGAGTTCGGAACGAGTTGGCGGTTGGGAGTTGACGTTTGACTGACCCCGAAGATCTGACCGGTCGTCTGGAGAGGTCGTCGGATCCAGGGGATCCCACTCGCCGTTCGTTCATCCGGGCGGGGGCCGGTGTCGCCGTCGGCGCAGCGGCGCTCGTGGGTGCAGGCCGACAGCTCCGATTGCTCCGAGACGTGTCGACCCAGTCCGTCACCGGTTCGGAGGAAGGTCACGCGCCCGCGTTCGCGCAGATCGAGCTGCGCATCAACGGCGAGGCTCGTCAGCTTCGAGTGCCCCATCAACGCACACTGCTGCTGGCGATTCGTGAAGACCTCGCGCTGACGGGCACGAAGAAGTCCTGCAACCTGGGTCAGTGCGGAGCGTGCACGGTGCTGATGAACGGGTTACCCGTCTACTCGTGCATGCTCCTCGCGCTCGATGCGACCGGTCACGAGATCACCACAATCGAAGGCATCGGACGCAATGAAGCACTGCACCCGGTGCAGGAGGGCTTCATTCGCCACATGGGCAGCCAGTGCGGACATTGCACGCCCGGCATGATCATGTCGGGCGTCGCATTGCTCCAGAAGACGGCCTCGCCGACGGCGGATCAGGTGCGGCTGGCGCTCAGCGGCAATCTCTGTCGATGCGGCAACTATCGCAACGAAATCGCGGGTGTGTTGTTTGGCGCTGGATGCTCAGGCGCTTCGGGCGGGTCAAGCGGGTCTACAGCGCCAGGAGGGTCTAAAGACCCGCCTCTACAAGATGCAACGATCGTTTCGTGTGGCGAGATTGGACCTGGCGCCCTCGTTGAGAGCAATGAGGGCGTCACGGCCAAGGCGCTCCGGTCGACGGTTCCCTCGCTCGACGCACGCGACAAGGCCACAGGCGCCGCGCGTTTCGCTGGTGACGTCGGCTTCCATGCCGACGATCCACCGCGAAATGTGTTGCACGCGAAGGTCGTTCGATCTCCTTACGCGCTTGCAGACATTACGGAGATTGACGAGAGCGCGGCGCGCGCGTTGCCCGGCTATCGCGGCATGGTCACGTTCCGCGACGTCCACGGGTATCGCGATCTCGAGAACGCCAACGAACGCTCCCCTGCCCGCAGCGATCGTCTTTTCATGAACCAGCGGGCTCGATACGTCGGCGACGCCGTCGCCGCCGTCGCTGCCGACGATGAATATACGGCGCAGCGGGCAGTGGATCTGGTTCACGTCACGTATGACGTGCACGATGCGCTTCCCGATGCCGAGCGCAATCTCGAGACCGACACGCGCGCGATTCACGACGAGGGCGTCGTCGCTGGATTCGCGGGTCCGCAGCCAGCGCGGATGCCCACTGTCGAATACAAACGCGGAAACATCGAGCAGGGCTTCGCCCAGGCAGAGGTCATCATCGAAGGACGGTACGTGACACCAATTCAGTGTCATGTGCCAATCGAGCCACATGCCGTTGTCGCTTCGTGGGAAGGTGACACGCTGACCATCTGGGACTCGCAACAAAGCGTGTTCGCCGCGCAGGAGACGATCGCGCTGGCTCTCGGCATGGAGCGCGGAAACGTGCGAGTGATTGCACCCTATGTCGGCGGCGGTTTTGGCGGCAAGTGCACGGACACACTGGGCAAGACGCTGTATCAAGGTATCGCCGCGCTGCTCGCCAGAAAGACCGGCCGCCCCGTCCGGCTCGAATACACGCTCAAAGAACTGCTCTTCGCCGAAGACACGCGGAATCCCTTCATCTTCTACCTGAAGACAGGAGTGAAAAAGGACGGTTCGATCACGGCGTTCGAATGCAAGGCGATCGCAAGAACCGGCGGCTACGCGTCGAGCGGCCCCGCGGTTGTGGCGGTGTGCGGTCAAGGCATGATCGCCACCTACCGCATTCCGAATTACTGGTTCCACGGCTACTGCGTCTACACGAGCTCCCCCGTCGGCGGTGAGTTCCGCGGCTTCGGACATCCTCAAGCCGTGTTTGCCCGAGAGACGCATATCGATGAAGTGGCCGATGCACTCGGCATGGATCCGTTCGAATTCAGGCGCCGAAACAGCCTGCACGCAGGCGATCTGATCGATACCGACGTCGTGCCCAACGTGCCGCTGATGGCCATCGGTGCCGAGGCGTGCCTCACCAACGGAGCCGACGCGATCGGTTGGAAGGCCTGGCAGCACCCGTCGAAGAAGACAGGCGCGATTCGCCGTGGCATCGGACTGCGCTTCAGCCAGGAGCACAGCGGCCGCAACGCGTCGAACGGGCTGGTGTGGATGGATCGCGCCGGGAAGGTTCATGTCCCGATCGGCTCGGGCAATCTCGGCACCAACGCGCACACCGGAATCGCCATCATCGTGGCCAACGCGCTCGATATGCCGGTCGATCAACTCGATTGCACATGGGGTGACAGCAAGACGTGCACGTGGGACTTCGTCAGCGATGCCAGCCGCGCAGTGCATTGCCACGGAAAAGCGATGTACAACGCGGCACTCGATCTTCGTAAACAGATAGAGGCCCTCAGAACTGGCCGCACCCAGGCGCGAACTGACTTCACTCCCCACTACGATCCCGCAACCGATCTCAATCCATATCTCGACGAATCGACAGGGCAGGTCGAAAAGAATCCGCAACCCAGGCTGCACCCGCAGACAGAAGCGCTCGCGCGTCAGATCGTGGCCGACGGTGGACTCGTCGGTCTCGGCTTCTACGTGTGGAATCCATCGGCCGAGAGCTGGGGGGCGAGCTTTGCCGAAGTCGACGTGGACATGGAGACCGGGCGTGTCTCGATCCTGAAGCTCGTCGGCGCCCACGACTGCGGTCGCGTGATTCACGTGCCGGGCGCGCTGGCCCAGGTCGACGGCGGCACGATTATGGGGCTCGGCTACGCGATGACCGAGGAACTGCACGTCGATCCGCACAGCGGTATTCCCGTGACACAGTCGCTCTACGACTACCGTCCGCCCACGGTGCTCGATGTGCCCGAGATCGTACCGATTCTCGTCGAGGCCCCCGTACCGGCTGGCCCGTTCGGCGCCAAGGGTCTGGGCGAAAACCCGATGTTCAACGCGGCCGCAGCAATCGCCAACGCGATTTACAACGCCACCGGCGTACGCATGCGGGAGATCCCGTTCACCTGGCCACGCGTCTACGGCGAGCTCAAACGCGCAGGAAGGCTGGTGTAACGTGTGGCAGCTTGCGGTTGACGAGCCGGCGCCATTCGAACTGCTCTCGCCTCGTTCACTCGACGAAGCAGTCGAGCTCGCGGCCCGTCATGGCGCTGATTGCGCGCTCATGGCGGGCGGCAGCGACCTGCTCGATCAGCTCAAGCAACACCGCCGGACGCCTCGCTATGTCGTCAACCTGAAGACGATCCCCGGGCTGCGTGCACTCACTGTCGCCGGAGACCGTATCTCAATCGGAGCGCTCACGACACTCGGAGAGCTGGAACGCAACGAAGAGTTGACGCGACTGTGCCGCGCGCTCGGGCTTGCCGCCTCGCGAGTCGCCACACCGCAGATCCGGAACGTCGGCACCCTCGGCGGAAATCTCCTGCAAGACTCACGGTGTCCTTACTATCGCGGGCCGTGGTACTGCTATCGCGCCGGCGGCATCCAGTGCGATGCGCGTCATGGCGTGAACCAGGAGCACGCGATCTTCGGCGGGAATCGCTGCTATACGGTCTCGCCTTCCGATACGGCTCCGGCGCTCATCGCGCTGGGTGCAACCGCCACGATTCACGGCACAACGCCGCGCCAGGTGGCCGTCGAGGATTTGTTCATGCCGCCGGGTGAAGACATCACCGTGATGCACCGTGTCACGCACGGCCAGATCTTGTCTGAAGTCACGGTGCCCGTTCGTTCCGGCGTTCGATCGACGTTCATCAAATACGCGATGCGACACTCGTGGGACTTTGCCATCGCCAGCACCGCCGTCGCACTGCGTGTCGACAATGGCGTCGCTCATGACGTTCGCATCGTCCTGGGCGGGGTCGCGCCCACCCCCTGGCGCAATGCCGACGCCGAACAAGAAGTCGAAGGCAAGCGGCTGGATCAGACGACGATCGAGTCGGCGGCGCGAGCAGCCATTACCCGTGCGCGTCCGCTCGCGCAGAACGAGTACAAGGTTGCGCTCGTGAAGAAACTCGTGCGCACCGCGCTCATGGAGCTCGCGCAATGATTGATGTACTTCGGCGTTGGTTCAGTCGCACGGATGTGCGCCTCCAGCCGAGGGCGATCTCCGGGCGCGAAGTCGCGTTCGCGGAGGGTTACAGCCTGCTGGAACTCGAACGCGCGGGTGTCACCGAAGACCAGGCGATCGCTGCCGGCCTCACAATCGATCGCGATCGCACGTCATCGCTCGGCTGCAACGTCATGCAGCTCGAAAAGCTGGCTCAACGCAGGAGATCGTCATGTTGAAGCGAAGCGTGTTCTTCGTGATTTTCATCGTTGCGACGGTTCTGGGGCTCGCCGCGCCAGCGCAGGCGGACGACATCGTCAATGGCAGGCTCGGCCCGGGAGCGCTCTATCGCCTGGTTCGCCCCACGGCTTGGAACGGCGCACTCGTCGTCTACGCGCACGGGTTCGTCTTTCCTGACCAGCCGGTCGCGATTCCGTCGGACGCCGAGAGAGTCATCGCGATCCTTGCGCCTCAAGGGTTCGCCGTGGCAGTCTCGAGCTTTTCAGAGACCGGCTGGGCCGTGAAAGACGGTACGCAGCGCACCCACCAGTTGCTGGGTATTTTCACCTCGAAATTCGGAGCTCCCAGTCGCGTCTATGCCGCGGGTGGGTCGATGGGTGGGCTGATCGCCATCCAGCTCGTGGAAGCCTACCCGGGGAAGTTCGTCGGTCTGTTTGCGGCGTGCCCGGTGGCAGGCGGACTGCGTCCGGAGCTCGACTACTTCGGAAACGTCCGCGTCCTGTTCGACCTCTTCTACCCTGGCGTCCTTCCCGGCAGCCTCGTGGACGTCCCGGCGAACATCAATGTGACGTCTGACATCATCGCCCCAGCAGCCTCGGCGATGTCAGCCGATCTGACGGGGGCGTCCACGATCGCCCGGATCACACAGACGCCCGTGCAATTCGCGAGCGTTCCGGAGCTCATTCAGTCCATTGTGACGGCGCTCGTGGGCGCGACCGCCTACCCGCACGTCCTCGCCCTCACCCACGGGCGGCCATTTTTCGACAACTCGGACACCGATTACACAGGGGCTCTTCCGCCGTCCATTCTTCAGTCCATCAACGCGAACGTTCAACGTTTCTCGGCCTCGCCCGCAGGGCTGAATTACGTCGACCACAATTACACGCCGACTGGCGATCTTCAGATCCCGGCGCTGACGGTGTCGACGTTTCGCGATCCGCTCGTGCCGGGCTTTCACCGCGATTTGTATGGCGCCGCCGTCGCCGCGGCCGGCAATTCCGATTTGCTGGTTCAGCGCTCGGTTGCTGGGACTGCGAACGGATACGGCCACTGCACGTTCACGCCTCAGGAGTTCGCAACGGCCTTTTCTCAACTCGTTCAGTGGGTCGAGTTCGGAATAAAGCCGGCTCCGTAAACCTTGATCACCCTACGAGCGTAACGCCTTCGCCCACGACGGGGATCGTGTCCATGAACAGGCGCCACCTCTGTTCGACACTCGTCCGATTCTGCGAAAGCGAGCCGCCGTACCAGACCGTCGATGCAGAGTTCGACTCGGAACGTGTCCATCTGCGCTGCACCGTGAACGCAAGATCTGCGACCGGCACGCGGACGCTGAAGACAGGCGGAAGTACCGAACGTCGATCGCCCGGCAACTCCAGGCGCAGTCCCTCCGCGCTGACGTCGACGATGTGCCCGGGGACGCCATTGACAACGGCCTGGATCGGATTGACGCGTTTTCGCACGGAGCGGCGAGCCGGCTTCTCCTGCAGCAGCGCCATCGTCACAAAACAAGTGAGCATCGCTTGATCGACAGGTCGCGTGAGGTGCATCCTCCGCCCACTCCAGCTGACAGGCTGCGAGCCAGGGTCGCCGATCAGGATCATTGGGGCGAGTGGATTGCGCGCGCGACCTTCACTCTGTAAACGACCATCCATTGCGAAAAACGAATCCGCGATCACAAGATCGAACGGTTGGGCTCGCATTGCAGCCCCAGCCTCGTCGACAGTTGAACACCACACCGGCTCAAATCCAGCCGAGAGAAGACCATCGTAGACGGACGCGCCTTCAAAGGCATCTGACAGCGCTACGATCACACGCAGACGGTCACTCATCATCACCAACCCGAAATGACAAGTTCGGCAACCGCCGTGCCAGTCCAAGCCCTGGGGCCGGTGGCACAAACGCTGAAGGAAATCGGGCTCCCTCGTCAGTGCTCGGGGATTGTGGCCGGAACGCCGCCAGATCCGTGCGCCTTTCTTGAACACCATACGGACCAAACCGAGTAGCAAGTCGCTGCAACGACGTCGGTTATGCACGATCACGGTCTTAGCAGGGCGGGGCTCAATACAGCACCCGGGCCGACCCGGCGTGTTCAACACGGCGAGACCCTGTCTACCCCTAAGTTGTAGAAGGCGCCGAACCGAGATCTGTAAGGGGGTTACCTGGCATGTGGAATCAAGAGGACGCAAGACAAAAGCAAGTTCAGCCCGGCGATGCGAGCGACGGGCGCGCGCATTTCGGACGCTCCATTTTCATCAAGGGTGAAATCAAAGCGTCGGAAGACCTGACGATCGACGGTACAGTGGAAGGCCGCATTAACCTGCCGAATCATGTATTAACGGTGGGGCCAAACGCGACAATCATGGCGGATATCACGGTCAGAGTGGCCACTGCTCTGGGATCAGTTGTGGGGAACGTCATCGCGCACGAGAAGCTCGACGTGCGCCAGGGAGGTTCAGTAGAAGGAACGGTCTCGTGCGGACGCCTGATCGTGCAGGACGGCGCGAACGTCAACGCCAAAGTGGAAACGAAAGTTGAAAGCAAGCCGAAGGGTAAGGCGAAGCCGGAGGCCCTACCGTCGGTCGCGTAACACGTTTTTCCTGGCTGCGCGCCAGGTCCGACACCTGGCGCAGCTTCGCTAGAAATTCAACGTCAAGTTCACCCGCGCGAATCGGGGCGGCACAATCGACGTTGGCTGCAACCAGCTTGCGCCTTGTGTTGCATAGTCAAAGGTCTGCTCGTAGCCTGCCGGATCGTTGGTATTGAACAAGTTGAGCAGATCCATTCCGACATCCAGTCGTCGCGTTCCGAACCGAAAAATCTTCGCGAACCGCATGTCGATCTGGGTCACGCGGTCGCCGTAGACCTGCGCCGGCTCCACCAGGTTCACCGTCGTGGTGCCATTCGCATTAGAGCCGGACGGCAAGCGGCCGAGCAGACTCTGAACGACCGTGTTCGGCACGTTGTAGTTGGCTGCCAACGATGCCCCGTTGGTGGCCGAGTTATTGGCTTGCAGGAAGGGGATCGTGGTGCGCAGCGAGCGGAAGGCTCCGCTCACCAACACATCGACTTTCGGGATCGTATAGTTTGCCAACCCGCGGACCGCGGTGATCCATGGCTCTGTTACCGCGCAGCCGCGTGGATCCGGACTGTCGATTTTGACCACCGTCTCGCATCGATCCTGTACGCCGCGTCCAGTGCTCGTGCCCCCCTGGATGTTCACCCCGGCGCCCAGTCGGGCGTTGGCTGTGACGTCGATCCCGTGCCAATACCACGTGCGTCCCGGCCCGAAGTTGGTCTCGAACGTCTGGAAGTTGCGGGCGCCCCGCGCGAACGCGGCCGGCGTGGGATCGTACGACGTGACCGGATAACCACCACCACCGGGGAGATCGGAATGCAGCGGCGCCGTCAACGTCCACGGCTGGTAGTCCTCCGGTCCGATCAGCAGATTGTCGGTGACGAGGAAGTTCTGGAACCATCGCCGGTTGTAGCCGACCTCCACACCCACGCGCGGTAACACTTCCTGCTGCACCGAGACGCCAAACTGCCAATCCGATTCCCGGACACCCCACCCTTCGAGGATGGCCGGATCAATGGTCGTCAGGTTGGGATTGGGATTGCCGAAGTTGAGGTCATTCCCGCCGAGTGCCGCACAGCGGTCGCCGCCCGATGCCAGACTGTCCTGCAGCCTTGGGTCGGACAGATTGCAATCGATCCGGAAATTCCGGTTGCCATCGGTCCACGGCCGCGCGGTCACTCGCGTCACCGTCTTCACCGCCGGGTTGTTCGCGGCGTAAACGCCCCCGACCTCGGCGCTTTTGAGGTACTTCCCGAGATTGGCCTTGATCGCCGTCTTGCCGGTGCCGAACACATCGTACGCGGCACCCAAGCGCGGAGTGATGTCGTTGTAGCCCTTCACGTTCACCGTGCGCTCGAACGTGATCGGCTGAGGATTGAAGCTCGAGGTGTCGGTCGTGCCGTTGCCTTCGGCCGGCGCCCAGCTCCAGGCGCGGTCGTAGCGAATCGCCCCTTGCAGCGTGAGCTTGCCCAGCGTCCATTGATCCTGGGCGAACAGAGCGGCCGTCATCGTGTGGTCGGTCGTGTCCCAGCGTGGGGAGAGGACGTAGCCAAAGCTGATGGGGCTCCTGTTGTTGAACGTGTATCGCAACTGGGAATCGTTAGCGACGCGACCTGAGGTCTGGATCAAGCTGGAACCCATGTAGCCGATCTTGAAGTTGTGCGCGCCGCTGACATATGCGACCGACGATCGCCACTGGATCGATGTCGCTTTGTTGTCTGCGAATGCGTGAGCGTTCGGATCGTAGAGTCCGCGATAGCTGAAGTTCGCGAGTCCGTAGATGCTGGACTGTTCGGTCACCGGGATCAGATCGGCGAGCCCGTCGGGCGGCACCTGGCCGTTGCCTGCGAACCGGTAGTGGAACCGCGATAATCCTGCATCGACCAGCAACCGGCTCGAGACCGGAGACGACCAGGTGGCTTGCGTCACGTAATACGGGAAGTCGTGATAGCCGGGAAACGCCTCCGGTGCGTTGGTCGCGTTTCCGACCGCGATCCAGTCCCCGCTTCGCGCCCGGCAGCCCTCCCCGTTTTCCGTAAGCGTGGAACCCTGACACCGATACTGATTCTCCTGGGAGAACGACACCCGGTTGCGCGGCGTCAGCTGGTCGGTGAATCGGATCGAGAAGACGTCATAGCGGGACGCGCCACGCGTCACCACGCTTTCGTCGCGCGCGTAGTCCCAATGCGCCGGGTCGCCGGCGTAGAGGTTTGCGTACGCGCCGGAGACTGCCGTGGCCTGTCCGAACGTCCGGGCAGAGCCGAAGAACCACAGGCGGTCTCGCAGAATAGGACCGCCGAGGGATCCGTTCACGTCGAACGAGTTAATCAGCGCGGACGGTTCCAGAATACCGATCGCCCGCAGCTCGTCGTCGACGTTATCCGCGCGAGACCATTCGCCCGCCCCGCTGTAGAAGCCGGAGCCAGCGAAGGTGTTGCCTCCCGACCGCGGCACCAGATTCATGAGAGGCCCGCCGGTTTCCGCTTCGCCCAGCCCACCAGACACGAGCACCTGGATTTCATCCACGTTCGAAACGTCGTAGGCGAGGGACGAGACGCCCGCTCCGGCGCCCGGCTCGGTCACCAGCAGGCCATTGATGGAGATGCGTCCTTCGTTCTGGCGACCTCCGTGCGCTGTGAAGCGATTGATCTGACCCGGGTTTATCTCTGCGCCGACGCCACCAGTCGGCATCAGCGAGGCGATGTTGGTCATGATGCCGGTGTAGCTGCGAGTGAGCGGCAGCGTTTGGATCACGTCGTTGCTCAGCACTGTCTCTCTGCGCGTCGTCTGCACATCGACGACCGGCGACTCGCCGGTCACCGTGACCGTTTCCTCCAGGCTGCCGAGGCGTAGTTCGACATCAACGCTCACGGCACCGGAGCCGGACAGCATCAACCCTTCACGCACGACCCGCGAGAAGCCGGGCAGCATGTACGTGACCGAGTAAACGCCAGGCGGCAGATCGGTAATGCGGTACTGGCCGGAGCCATCGGTGACGGCACTACGGGTTTTGTCGATGAGCGCCGAGCTGCTGGCTTCGACCGTGACACCCGGCAACACACCGCCGGACGGATCCCGGACGATGCCGGCCAATGTCGTTTGCGCATATGCGAAGGAGGGAACAACGAGGAATGCAAGGAGGAACAAAGAACGCGCGACTGACCTCATTGAGACAACCCCTTCCTCATGAGTCTGCGTCCGGCGAAACAGAACGATGTGGTTAACCGGGAGACATGCTACACCGCATCGGGAAAGGGCGAAGTTGAAAGTTCAAAGGTCCAGACTTCTCAAGACCGCCGCCGGGGCCACCCACATGGCGCGGCGCGCCGGAATCCCGCAGGCGACGAGGCCAACCACGAGCAGAAGCATCCCGACGCCGACCCATGTGAGCGGATCCGTCGGCTCCACTCCAAACAAATTGCGTGCGCACGAGTCGTACGCTCGCTGCCGCTCCTACCAGGCCCAACCCGAAACCAATCGCGAGACGAAGGCCAACCTTTCGTGTGCGCTGCCTGACGATATCCGCCATCACGCCGTAAAGACCCACAGCCGCCAGCAGCAAAGACATCACGCTGAGGATTCCGGTGAGTCTCGCCAGCACGCGCTCTGTTTCGACCGAGCGATCAAATTCATCGACCAGTCGCCGTGGACGCGTCAACGCCAATTGCGGATCCAGTAATCCAGCAAACGCTCCGCCGGTGCACGGCTGGCCGATCGAATCTCTCCCGCAGTCTGTGCCGTCGTCGTCAGCGCGCGCGCCGCGCGTGCGAGCGCTTCGTCATGATCGAGTCCGGCACTGCGCTGCTCTCGATAGAGGTCCTCGAGGTGTTGCGCGAGCTCTTCGAGGATGTCGGGCTCGCGGGGCGTGAGGAGCGACGGCAACTGATCGCGTGCGTATTGACGGAAATCCCTGGGGAATCACCCGATCGGGTCGAAGCCGGCAACGCGGCGAAACGCCGTGAGGAGGGCGTGCCAGTCGCTGCGTTGCGTCAGGAGAACCTTGCGGCCAGCGGGCGTGAGTCGGTAGTAGCGGCGACGTCGCTGACCCGCCTTCTCGATCCATTTGCCTTCGATCCAGTCGCGCCGTTCCATGCGGTAGAGCATTGGATACAGCGACGCGACGTGAAACCGAAGCTTCCCACCAGAACGGTCATCGATCAGCTTGCCGATCTCGTAGCCATGCCGCTCGCGTTCCTCGAGACTCGCAAGAATCATTAGTTCCGCACTGCCGCGCTTGAGTTCGGTGTGCGAGGCCATATGTGGCGGGACTATATATATCCAGGCCGCACGTGGTCAAGCAGGCGTCCGTGAGCGCCCACCGTCGACTATCATCGAGAGCCATGAACGCATCCCGATTCGCCGCCCTCTTCTTCCTCGTCGCTAGTGCTGCTGCCAGCGCCCAGATTCCCGTGACCAAGGAGCCGCATCATCGGGTCGTCTTCGAAAACAGCCAGTTAAGGATCCTGGATGTCAACCTTCCGCCTGGCGAGACGACGCTCGACCACTCGCACGATCGGGATGTGGCCACGATCGCGATGAGCAATGGCGCTACTACACGAATGCAGTTGCCCGGCCAACCGTGGACCGATCGTCCGCGCCGATCGCTCGGGAACATCGAGACCTCGGAGTACGCAGGAAAGCCGACGAGTCACACTTTCCAGAACGTTGGCCAAACCACCTATCAGTTGTTCGCCGTCGAGAACCTGAAACCGAGCGGATGGTCGACAACGGCCGCGCTGACGGCAGCGGGCACGATGCTCGCGAAGGAGTCGCGATCATTCCGCGTGTACACCGTCGCCCTTGGGAAAGACCGGCAGCAGACCTCTCACACCCACCAGGTCCCGACCATCGTCATGCTCTTGAGCGGCAAGGTGATGTCAGAGGGGCCGGACGAGAAGGCCAAGGCGAACGCGCCGGCACCCGTCGGCCTCAAGCAGGTCGACGCTCCTGGTCAATGGGTCCTGGTCCCGGCTGGGGACGCGCATCACCTGGTGAAACTGGGCAACGACGACGGCCAGGTGATCGAGATAGAAGTTCGGTAGCGTAGGGCGAGTCCTGCCTTGTGGACTCGCCGTCGCCGTAGGTCGGGTCCTGTTCCCTGGACCCGCCGGGACTTCAGCGTCGCGTCAGCTTCGCATTCCGATCCGGCTGCGGGCGAGATTCTTCGAGCTTCCAGCCGCAGGTGTTCCCGACCAGACCGGCAAGCTTGTCGAAGCCTTGCACCGAAAATTCGGCGGTCACCGGCTGCGCATTGTACGGCGTGAAGCTGAAACGCAGCCGCTCCGCGGTCGCCAGACGTCGGGCGACCGCAACACTGTTCGGCGCAAAGAGCTCCTGACCCGTCACCGAGTCGGTCCATTGCTGCGCCACTTCCTGATCATCGTCGATCTGCAGACGCACGGTATGGCTGCCCGCCTGTCCTTCGATGCTCGCCGCTGATTGGATCGCTACGAACACCTCGGTGGTGCGATAGAGACACCGGACGACGAGAAGCGGGCGGACGCGCGACATCCACACGTTCACGTCATGTGTGGCTTGCAGCTCGAATGAGATCGTCTTCGATCCGTCGTTGGCCCACGTCGCCTGCCGGTTGCCGACCCACTTGGGTGCCGGCGATGAATCGACGACCGGAGCGGCAGGAGCTGGCTTCGTTTGAGAAGGCTGGATCGTTGCGACTGGCTGAGGCGATGCGGCCGGCTGCAGCGATTGCAGTACGACGATTGCGATAACACACACGAGGACTCCGGCGCCACCGACAAGAGCAAGCGACCACGACTTCTTCTCGCGCGCGGGCACCGCCTCGCGAGGTTGCACGGTCGCCGCCACCGGCTCCGGTTCTTTCCAGTCGACCAACGGGATCTGATCCGTCGCGTCGGCCTCCATCGTGACCGGCCTGTCGATCGGCGCGGACTCGGTGGCCAGAAACGCGGGTTCAGCCGCCCTGACCGCCGGTTCGGCGGTCGCGATCACCTGACCGCACGTCCAGCACGTTCCTGACGGCGAATCGACCGGCGCCCCACAATGCGGACACTGACGAGAGTCTTTCACATCACGCTCCGACATAGACATGTCCATAGGAACCAGTCACGAGCTCCGCCTCGATATCCCGGCGAAGCCCTCGACTGGTCCGCAGCATCTCTTGGCGCGCTTCGCGCGCCAGCCCGTTGTGCGGTAGTCGCAACGAGTACAAAATTCGCGTTGAAGCCCGCACAACGGGCTACGTCGCAAGGCACGTGCCGCGCCATTGCGCGCCGAAGTGTGAGGACTTGATCGCTCTGCTTACAAAATGGTCGACGCCCCTACAGGATCAGTCCTTTGAGGGTCGCTGCTCGACTTCGGCTGACGATGAGGGTCGTGCCATCCAGGAGCGTGACCCGATATCGGCTGCTCCCGGCGGGCTGCACTTCAGCGATTTGATCGAGCCGCACGATTGCTGATCGGTGGATGCGCAGGAACTCCGCATCATCGAGCCGCATCTCGAGGTCGTTGAGCGTGCGGTAGACCAGGTAGGTCTTGCCATCGGCATGGATGCGCGCGTAATCACCCTCGGCCCGGATCCACTGGATGCTCGTGAGCGCGAGTGGCACCATGCGCTGGCCATCAGGCACGAGCAATCGATCGGGCCGTCGTCCCAGATCACGCAGCAGCCGCGGAACGCCTGTCGTTCCACCGGCCCCTCGACCGCGTAGCCGCGCAATCGTCGACTCGAAGCGCGACGCCGTAAAAGGTTTCACCAGGTAGTCCACGGCATTCACATCGAACGCACGCACGGCGTAGCGATCGTAGGCCGTCGCGAAAACAAGCGCCGGCAAGCGATGCTGCTCGGCGACGTGTGCGATGACGTCGAAGATATCCTCCCCTGGCATCCGCACATCGACAAGGGCCGCTTCGGCTGGAACATCGACGAGCGCCATCGCCAGCGACGACGTATCGGTGCACTCGCAAACAATCTCGACACCCGCGCACCCAGCCGTGTACTTCCTGATCAGACGCCGCGCCAGCGCCTCATCATCGGCGACGATCAGGCGAATCCGATCAGACACCGTGCGGCACCATCGGCAAGTCGAGACTCGCCGCGAATCCGCCGGCGTCCGGTCCGGCGCTGAAGCCGATACCCTCATCGCCATAGACAGTCCGCAGACGATGGCGAGTCAGCGCGAGACCACGTCCCGTGCCGCCACGACCGTTTGTGCTCGTTACTGTGTTGGCGATTCGGATTCGTAAACGCCCACTCTCGGCCTGTGCCTCCACACGGAGACTTCCCGGGCCAGCATTTGGCTCGATACCGTGGCGCACGGCATTTTCCACCAACGGCTGCAACAACAGCGGCGGCACGAGCGCACCGGCAGCGCCGCCATCAGCTTCCACGGTGAATTGCAGCCGATCGCCGAACCGGATCCGCTCCACCTCGAGATAGTCGCGCACCATGTCGAGCTCGCGAGCGAGCGGAACGAATGGCTCGTCAAGACCATCGAACACGGTGTGCAGGAGCGACGAGAGGCGGCTAATCATCCGGCGCGCCTCGGCCGGATCGTCGTCAATCAGCACCAGGATGGAATTGAGCGAGTTCAACAGGAAGTGTGGCCGAAGCTGACCTTTGATCGCGTCGATTTCAGCGGCGTGCGCGGTTGCCTCGAGCCGTGCCTTGTGCTCGCGGAACTCGTGCTCACGGTCGAATGTCTGCACCACGAGGCCGAGTCCGAACGCGGCCCCGTAGGTGAACACCGCACCTAGCAACTGATACATCCACGTGCCCTCAAACACGATGTTCCAGAAGCGAGGGCCGACCCAGAGTCGCATCGCCGCGAGCTCGAGCGCGCACCAGATCGTGATCCCAATCAGGCCCAATCCGAGGTAGGCCACGATCGCGCGCAGCGGTGGACGACGCCACAACCGCCACCGCACGTTGAGACGGCACGAGGCCCAGACGAGGGGGGCCATGATCGAATAGTTCAGAGCCACGCTGACGATCGCATGGGTGAACCGCAGCCCCTCCTGCGAGTAGAGAGTGATCGCCTGCACGAGTGCGATCGCGACCCAGGCGCAGACGATCAACCACATGCGACGCACCGGGAGACGATCGGATAGGTCGATAATCGGGTTCATCCGCATCACTTCTTCGTATCGAGTGCGGGCATGAGCACGTAGCGCAACCACCCCGAATTGGGCGCCAGGGATCGTGCTTTATCGTACTCGGCGCGCGCTCCCGATCGGTCTCCCTTCTTGAGCAACGCCTGTCCCAGCCACACGTGCGCGTCGAACCGGCCCCAGTTCGGCCACGGCTTATCGGCGGGCTCCATAGCAAAGCGATCGAGGCTGCGGCCGAGAAACTGTTGGGCCTTGTCTGTCCCGCCGCCAAACATGGCGGGTGTGTTGAAGGCGCTCACACCCTGAAGCAGGAGCACACGCGGGTTGCCGCTGTCGATCTCGGATGCGCGGTCGAGAGCCGCGTTCGCACGCGGTCCAAGCGTCATGCCTCTTACCACGGGTGATTCGGCTATCTGCAGGCCGTACACTGATCCGAGCAGCGCGTGAGCCTCGGCATCTTTCGGGTTTCGCTTGATGACCTGTTGCAGTTGAGCAACGGCGTCGTCCAGCAGATCCTTGCGCTCCTTGTCCGGCACGTCTGGCGAGGTGGCCATGCGATGGGACGCGTAGGCGATGGTGTAGCGCAGCATCGCCTCGTCCGGACCAGCGGCGCTCACTCGTTGCGTCAGGTCTGTGCGTATGGCTCTCAGATCCTGAGACGTCCCCTCCAGCGCCGCCTTTTCGAGTCGCGTCGTCGTCGCGCCCCAATCGGGGTCAGACCCCTTGAGTTGATCGGTGTCAAGGGGTCTGACCCCGACAAGCAGCAGAAGCACACAGATGACGCGCATGATCACCTCCTGAAGGTCGCGCCGACGTAAACCGACCGCTGCGACGTCGGCACGACCGGATGACGTGACGAGTAGTCGGGTGCGTAGCGGTAATCGAAGAAGTTGACCCGACCGAGCACGTTGTCGACCGACGCGAAGAACACGACGGCGGCGGCACCAGCCGGAACCAGCCAGTTCACGCCAAGATCCACGCGCTCGTAGCGCGGCAATCGCTCGGAATTGATCGCGCCAAAGACGGGAGCGAATCCGTTGCTACTCTGAAGTCTCCCGATGATGGGTGTGTGCAGGCGCCCCGCGGCGCTCCGCCAGGAGCCGGCGAACGCGACGCCCCGATCGACTGGCACGAGGGCCACGAGTTGCATCGACCAGGGGATCTCGAAATCTGGCCGCCACGTTCCGTCGGGCAGGTCGTATCGATCGCGCTGGTCGGCCGGCGTCCATCGCCGTCTCGCATTGAGCCAGCTTGCCATCCCACGAATATCGAGCCGGCTGGTGCGCCATTGCGAGAACAGATCGACGCCGTGCGACCAGCCGATGCCGTCGCTGCTGTATTCGAGCTCAGCGTGTTCGAGGGGCAGGTGGCGATATCGCTTCGCGTAGCCTTCAAAGCGCAGGTAGAGGCCTTCGGCTTCGCGACCCGTTTCGTATCCGATGATGTGATGGACGGCGCGCATAGGTACAAGGCGTGCCGCGCCGCGGACGGTGTCGTAATAGGAGGGCGCGGGCGCCTGGTGATAGATACCTGTGGCATAACGAAAGGCGCGCGAGCGGCCCGCGGCGACGCGCACATTCACTCTTGGATCCACCGTGGTCGCGCGCGCCTTGCCAAACCGGTCGACCCGCGCACCGGTCGTCGTCGACACAATGCCGATTGCCGTCGTCGCTTCGAGATACGCGCCGGCGTACCAATCGCGCGCGTCCACATCGAAAGCCGAGTCACCCGTGATGCCGGCCAGATCGCCACCGGTCAACGGCACGCGACCCGTCATGGCAGTCTGAGTGAAGGCGCCGTTGCTGCCCACGTGCCAGGCGAAGCGATGCGAACCGGGGCGCGCCGCGTCGATCCTCCACGACTGGGTCTGGTCTTCGATATCGAGAGCAAGCGCACCGACGGCGGTGCCCCGTGAGTAAATGTCGTTGCCAAACGTCGCTGATGTCGTCCACGTGCCTACCGATCCATCCCAGCGCGCTGCGGCGAAGCTGTGCTGACTGGATGAGCGAAGCCATCCTGCAAAGGCATCCTTTTCGACCTCGGTTCCGACCGAATCTCGTTGTACCAGCGCTAACGTCTTGAGGCGGCCGGCGTTTTCCAGATCCCAGCTCAGTCCTAGCGATGCATCCCATCCTTCCGGCGCCGGGTCGAACCGGCGCGGAGTCCCGTTGACGGCGAAGAGCAAGCCTGTGAACGTGCGATTGGCAGCGGCGCGCACACCCACGCGGTCGTCCAACGGTGCCGCGATCGAAGCGGCTGCACCAGCGAGGCCGACGGTCCCCGACATTTCCGGCAGCTCAGGGCGATCGAGCCCGCGCAGATCCACCACCGCACTGAGCGCATTGCCGTAACGCGCGGAAAAGCCGCCCGTGCTGAAGGCGAGGCCACTGATCAGCAGCGGATCAACGGCGCCGCGAAAGCCGCCCGTAGGCGTCTCATAGCGATACGGGTGGGCAATCACCGCATCGTCGAGCGAGACCAGCACCTCACCAACGTCGCCTCCCCTTACGAACAGACCAGCGGCTTCGTCGGGCGCGGCCACGCCTGGCAATGTCTGGAGGGCCCGAAACAAATCGCCCTGCGCGCCTGGAGTCCGGTAGACGTCGATTGGCTGGCGGGCGAACACCGGGTCGACGGGCGCTTGCGGCGGGCGCGCCGTGACTCGAACGCGATCTTCAAAACGGCGGACGACGAGCGTGATGTTGAGATTCGATGTGCCCGGCAGCAGTGTCGATTCGTAGGGTTCGAATCCGTCGAGGGTGACCCGAAATCGCGGGGATGTGCCAGGCTGTACGATGATCTCGAAGGCGCCGCGGTCGTCTGAGATCGCGACAATGCGACCGTCCAGTTCGACAATCGCGCCGGGCAACGGCAGCGCCGTCGCGTCGGTCACGCTGCCGGAGACTCGATCGGTCGCCTGCAGAAGCGCAAACAGCAACAGCGTCGGCATAGATCCGACGCTAGGATTGCTGTTCGTCTATCGACGCGAGAAGGTGTTTTCGGCCAACGTCACCCGCGCCCGGTGAGCGTCAGCGTCGGCCGGGGTCAGACCCCTTGAGTGCGCGTGTATCAAGGGGTCTGACCCCGTTACGCCGTTACGGTGCGGCGCAGACGAAGTTCGCCGCTTCGTCTGTGCTGCCCGAGCCCTTGTACCTGGCGACCTGCGGAAATGGGCACAACGGTCGCGTCATCGGCGTCAAACCGCCGCGACCGGCGTTACGTGATGCCGTGATCTGTGCCGGTGCCACGCCCTGCTCGCGCCAGCGTTCCATCGCGCCGAGGAAGTCCGCCTGGTCCGGCCCCACTCCACCGCCACAATGCGCTACGCCGGGAAGCAGGAACAACCGCATCCAGTCGTCGGTCGCTCCTCCGCCACTGGCCTTTGACGCGTGCGAGTAGTAATTGATCGTGTTCTCAGGCGCCGGCCCTGGATCTGCCCACCCGTGCCACAAGAGAAGTTTTCCTCCTCGCGCCTTGAACTTCGCGAGATCGGGATTGCTGGCTTCGATGAAGCTGGCATTCTTCAGGGTGAGCGCAAGGTCCTTGTCGAGATCGAACGACATCGTGTCCCAGTTCGCATCGCGGTGGCCGACGAACCTTGGCATGTCTCCCCACAACGGGCTCACCGGCTTGCCGACAACCGGAATGCGTGCCGCGTATCCCGATTCGACTCCAGGTGACCGCCCCGGATAGACGACCTCACCGGACTTCGTTTTGACCGGAAGATAAAACTGCTTCGCGGTCTCCACTTGCGCAGCGGTCAGGCAGTCAGGACTGTCGCCGGCCTTGCACGCAAGCGTGCCGGGATCGAACTTGCACGCGCGCGGGTTGTTGATGATGTTGTCCTTCACGCCATCATTGGCGTCGCATGCACCCACGACGGCATTCGCGAGCAGCGTCACCTTACTTTGAGGAACGATGCGTTCCGGATTCTTCAGCATGTGCACTTGCAACGCCGTCTGTGAGACGTTCATGTGCACCATGTTGTAGACAGGCGCGCCGGCAATGATGGCATCGAAGTCGTCGGGATAGCGCTGCGCCTCCATCATGCCCTGACGGCCACCCGTGGAGCAGCCCTGGTAGTACGACAACCGCGGCGGACGGCTGTAGAAGGCGTTCACGATCGACTTCGATTGCACTGTCATCTCGTGCATCGCGCGGTAGGCAAAGTCGACGAGTTTGTCCTGGTTCAGCGCAAACTGCGCACCGGCAGACGCGTCAGAATGACCCGTGTCGTTGGAGGCAGCGGCGTACCCGCGACGTAAGCCGGCGGCGATTGCGTCACGCGAGATCGTGCCTGCCCACCCGCCATTGCCAACAGCCAGGAACTTGCCGTTCCAATTCTCCGCCGGCAACCAGATCTCCATCTGAATCTGTGAATCCGCTGACGGTGTCAGCGTGGCGGCCACGCGGCAGAAGGCCGGCAATTGCGCGAACGCCGCGTTCCCACGTCCCCCTTCGGGAGCCGTGAACGCGCCCGCGGCGATGAGTTGCGCGCTCGTCACTTTCGCCTGTGGAAGCGCAAGCGACGCAAGCGCCTCGCAACCATGAGTGCTGGTGGCTGATGGCGATGCGTGATGCTCCGCAGGTGCCTGAGCGCGCACGGGGATCGTCGCGAGCAGAACTGCGAGCAGAACCGGAACAATGATTTGATGAGGCCGGCTAAAGCCGGACGCTGCGGTGTTGTTCATCGTTCGATCCCCTTCGGAAATCGATCTGGTACCAGATTCAGTTGAACGTTGTGCTCGAGGAGCGCTTTGAGCCCCGCGAGCACCAACGAGAATCCTTCCGTCGAGCTGGCGACCCGCTTCGTCACGTCGTCGCCCGTGCCGGCAAAACCGCTCTCACTGATTCGCACGAACGTCGAGCCGTCGTCCAGCGGCTTGAATGTCCATTCGACCGTCGTCAGGTTCTTGTATCCCGGCCACTCGATCACGATCCGCTCGTTCGGTTCAATCGTCTTCGCGGTTACCGGGATCGCGAAGCCGTACATCTCCCACTCCCAGTGCACCTGCTTGCCGACTTCGAGCTTTCCAGTGCTCTTGCTGAACCAGAACTTCGCGGTGATGTCCGGATTGATAAACGCGGCGAACACTTCGGCGACCGGTCTGCGGATGAGCATCCCCGTAACCGAGGCCGGCCCCGCCGCGCCTGCCTTTCTGGTGGTCGCCGCTTTTCTTCCCGCAGTTTTCTGCTTGCGCGTCGTCGCGGCTTTCCTCGCTACTACTCGACGCTTGCGAGCTACGGCGGCCTTTTTCGCGGCGGCTTTCCGTTTTGTCCTGGTGGGTGACTTGCTCATGCGCGTGACTCCACGTTTGCGCGAATTCTAACAGAGCGACCCGCTTGACGTCCGGCTACCAGCCTCCGCTCGCCGAAGGCGAGCTACGGCGAGGCCTCGCCAACGCGACCGAAGCGTTCGCGCGACGGCGGGAAGCCGGACACTACTCGCGACTCAGGCCAAGGGCGCGGATGCGCTTGTGCAGGTTGGTCCGTTCGACGCCCAGGATGCGCGCGGCACCGGAGACGTTCCAATTCGTCTGCTCCAGCGCCTCGACGATCCGCTCGCGTTCGGCGGCGTCACGCACCCCGTGGAGTCCCGTCGTTTGCGATGCAGGCGGAAGCCGAATTTCAAGCGGAACCGAATCGGTGGTGATTTGATTTCCCGGTGTGAGGATGGCCATCCGTTCGACGGCATTACGCAGCTCACGAACGTTCCCCGGCCAGTCGTAGCGCTCGAGAATTGGCCGGACGTCATCGTCCATCGTCTTGGGTTTGAAGTTATTGCGCGCGCAGAACTCGGCAAGGAAGTAGGCCGCCAGGTCGCGCACATCCTCGCGTCGCTCGCGCAGCGCCGGCACCTTGATCGGGACGACGCTGAGGCGATAGAAGAGATCCTGTCGGAACTTCCCGTCCGCGATGAGCTCGTCGAGCCGACGATTGGTTGCGGAGATCACGCGCACCGTTACCCGAATCGACTGCTCACCCCCGAGGCGCTGAAACTCGCCGTCCTGCAGGACGCGAAGCAGTTTGGCCTGCGACGCTTCGTGGAGGTCTCCTACCTCGTCCAGGAAAATACTGCCGCCATCAGCGAGCTCGAACTTGCCCCGCCGGAGCGCAGCGGCGCCGGTGAACGCACCTTTTTCGTGGCCGAACAACTCGCTCTCGATCAATTCCGTGGGAATGGCCGCGCAATTGACCTTGACGAACGGCCGCGAGGCGAACGGGCTCTCTCGGTGGATGTGTTCGGCGAGCAGTTCCTTGCCCGTCCCAGACTCGCCCGTAAGCAGCACGCCTGCGTCGGAACGCGCGACCTGCGTGGCTTCGGTGACGGCGCGCAGGAACACCGTGCTGCGCCCGATCATGCGTGGGCCCTGGCCCACCAGCTCCCGGTATCGCTGGTTTTCGAGCTGCAGATCAGAGCGCTCGAGTGCGTTCCTCACGACCAGGAGCACGCGATCGCGCGCGAGCGGCTTCTCCAGGAAGTCGAAGGCGCCGCTTCGCGTCGCTTCGACCGCATCGCGAATCGTTCCATGCCCCGAGATCATCACGACGGGGGTCTGATCGTCGCGCTGCCGCAGCGACCGCAACAGGTCGATTCCGTTGCCGTCGGCAAGACGCAGGTCGAGCAAATAGAGATCCGCTCGACCGAGGGCGTGATGCGCGTGGAACTTCGCCGCAGACTCACAAATCGAGACCCGGTATCCCTCTCCTTCGAGAATCAATTGCAACGACAAACCGATGTTGGGTTCATCGTCAACGATCACGATGTGACGCTTACGTGTCATACCGACGCCGCTGCCGATTCAGGAGCTGACGGTAACGCGACTCGAAAGCCGGCTCCACCAAGCTCTCCCCTGACGAGGGTGATATCGCCGCCCAGCAGCAGTGCGTTCTTTCTCGCAATCGAGAGCCCCAGTCCCATTCCGCGTTTCTTGAAGGTGATCGTCGGTTCGAAGAGCGTCCGCCGGGCCTCATCGCTGAGGCCTGGACCCGAGTCGTGCACTTCGACAACAACCTGTCCTCCCTGCGAGTGCGACACGGTCATCACCGAGCCGCCTGGCCCTGCAGCCTCGGCAGCGTTCTCGAGCAAGTTCGTCAGGATGCCTTTGAGCAGGTCCGTTCCAGCGTGAACCCGCGGACCTTGCACGTCGAGCTTGAAGGTATACGCCGTGTCCGGGTGGGCCGGCTTCAGCAGCGCGACGCGCTCGGCGATCAGCACGTTCAGATCGAAGACTTCCGGGTTCACGGGGGGCTCACTGGCAAACTCCGAGAAAGCGCGCACGCGCCGCTCCAACGTCTCTATCTCACTCACGACGATCTGAACGGCCTGGTCCATGAACGCCCGGTCCGACTGTGGTTGTCGCGCGAGCATTTCCTCGACGGTGAGTCGAATGGGCGTCAGCGAGTTCTTCAACTCGTGCGCTGTCTTGCGAGCCAGAGATTGCCAGCTCGACATCTGGGTCAGGTACACCAGCCGCTCCCGGCTTCGCCGCAGTTGTTCCGCCATGCCGTTGAACGCATCCACCGCGCGCCCGACTTCATCGTCTCGCCCTTTCTCGAGCCGGCGGTCCCACTGCCCTGCCGCGAAATCGGTCAGGCCGGCGGTCAGTTGCCGGATCGGACTGCTGATGCGATGCGCGATGAAGAGCAGCGGCGCCAGCGAGATGAGCCAGACAACCGCGACGAGGAGAAGCAACGTCAACGTAAATCCACGCCGCAGGTCGCGCGACTCGATCGATCCGACGAGCTCCCGTGTGCGGCGGAACTCCCCTGACAGTTCCTGCATCCGTATCGAGCCGAGATCGCGGCGATAGACATCGACTCCCTTGGGTGTCTTGTGCATGAAGTCGAGGTGGTCCCCGCCAGGCCCGGACAGGCTGGATCGTTCCGCTTCACCGCTTTCCCAGAATGCGCGGACATCCTCGGGCCAGGTATTCATGTCGGCGACGGGGTACGACGTCGCCGCCACACGGCCATCGAGCGCCTCCCGCTTCAGTCCATCGCGCTCTCGCTGGTAGAACTGCCTGACCGTTCCCTCGAGCGTCCGCGACAACCGATCGAGTTCCTCCGTCGTCGCGTAGCCGAGGCTGCGCTCGAGCAGCGAAGTCGTGATCCAAATCGTCGCGCCGAGTGGTATCAGCGTCGCGATGATGAAGGCGAGGATCAATCTGGCTCGAAGACTATTCATGAACGTCTAATCGAAGGTGTGTCTAAAGGCGCCTCTACCTGGCCTGCGTCACGGCGGGCCGTACTATCCGCCGTGATCACGGCAGCCGGAACGGTCCGGCATCCACTGATTTTGCCAAATCGGCTTCCTCCCGTCGTCGGCTCAACCGATCGATCAGGCCGCGCAGCGTATACCTTTCGTCCGGCGCCTGGTTGACCTCCGGGGCGACGTCGTGAACGCGATACGCGAGCCGGATCCAGAACGGTGTGTCGCGCCCGAAACCGAGTGACGACACAGGCACAGTCAGATTCTCGAGGCACCAATTCTCGGCGTCCCGTGGCCGCAGGTGAGAGATCGACCGAGGCGGCGATCCGATTCGCGACACCGCGAAGCGTTCTTCCCACAAGTCGAAACTCAAGGTGAAACCCTGCGCTGCCTGCTTCGTGCTGGGCCCGTCGGGCTTTGTCAGCACCGTGAGCTCGAAATCGATGCGCACCGAGCGTCCTTCCTTCAAGCGCGTCAGCACCGGACCCTCGATAAAGCTGAAACCACGCGCCTGGACGTGGAGAGCATTCGCGACGGTTCTGACCGTGACGCTTTGCGCGGCGAGCGGCACGGCGACCACGGCTATGACGACGAGCGGCAGCAGACTCTGCCAACCAGCCGAGCGACTGATCGCGGCGCTCAAAACCGCACTCCGGCCATGAAGGTGACGTCCGCACCGTCGCTATTCAGCGGGAAGCCAACGGTCAGGAAAGAGTTGTCGGAGTGAATGCCAAACCCGGTCGAATAGCGAATCTTGCTCTCGGTGTTTCGATCCCAGACGGAGCCGGTATCGAAGAACACCGCAACGTGCGAGTATCGATACTCGACGGACGAATGGAACATGCGCTCGCCACCGAGAGGCGAGATGTCGTACTTGTCCCAGCCGCGCAGCGTCGTGGAATTGCCCAGCGAGAAGCGCTCGAAGAGAGGGGCGTCGCCAGTGATATAGCCCAGGGACAGCGATGCGATGGCCTCGCTCCGTCCCTGCTCGAACTGGTAACGCGCCTGCCCAAGGTGCCGTTTGTAGACAAGATCGCTGTCGAGTCCCTTCACCGCGGCGCGGATCTGGTAACTCGCCTCAGCGCGCTGACGCACGTCGTTACTGCCCTGCCAGAGATGGTCGCCGCTGATCCCGAACAGCCACGCGTTGGCCATCTGCGAATTGGGAGAATTCGAGAGCGACTCCAGCTCAGAGATGCTGATGCCGCCGTTGATTCGAACACGGGGATTGAACGCGAACGTCGCCGTAGGCTCGAAGGTCAGTCGATTTCGGTACAGCTCAGGGATGCCGGGATTCGACGCCAGCGCGGTAAGAGTGGCGTCCTCCCACGTCTGGTTGTAGCGGGAGAACTCCAGCCGCGCGCCGAGCTTCTCGGTCCCGATCACGCGGCTTTCGAACGCGAGCCGGAACCCGGAGTACTCCTCGATCAGCTCGTCAATGTCGTTGAACGCGACGCCAGCTGTGAACCGATGACGGCTGCGTGAACTGGACATCGGGATATCGAGCACGCCACTCCAGCCCTGCTGGGAGTGATAGACCAGCTTCGATCGCGTCGGCGCGAAACGAATCCACGGCTCCTCGAAGATCTCGAACACGACCCGAATCCTGCCGGTCTGAGACCCCTTCGAGATCCGGCGGGCGACGTCGCGTCCCGGCAGCTCCTTCTCCAGCCGCTCCTGCAATCGCTCGGCTTCATCCGTGTCCAGACGTCTGCCAACGAGTTTCTGTAAGTCGTCGCGGAGCTGCTGACTGATCTCGTTGTATGGACCCTCGACGTCGACGGTCTCGACGATGTAGCGGGCGTTGATGTTCTCGGTGAGATCCGTATCGTCGCTGATTCGAGCGACGAGGAAGATCACACGCGCCTTACCGTCAGGCCTGGAGACACCACGCACCGCGGCCACGACTTCCGGCTGCTCTTGTTCGATACGGGAGGCAAGCTGATTGAGCCCCTCGCGATTGAGCGGAGAGCCGACCAGTGAATTGATGTCTTTCTGTAGTCCGGGGCTCAGGCTATACAGCGAGAACCCCGATATCTCGACGGCGTCGATGACTGCGCCCTCGGGAGCGTCAGCTTCCTGGGCGTTGGCCGCCACCAATGGCAGGCCGAGAAGGACGAACAGCAGCGCGAGTGTTCTCATGTCACGACGCCACGGCAAGCGGCGCGCCATTGTACAAACAGTTGATTGTGAAGGAGATGACTCGCGCAGGGGTGTGAGCCGCATTCACACCCGCGGGACGAAGTGGCACACCACCGCACTTCGAACTTACTTATCCACTTTGACCTTTAAACTTTTCACTTTCACTGGCACTGCAGACGATGAATCGTCCCCGCCCGTCCGCGTGATCGCTCCGACGTGAGGAGCAAGGTGTTGGCATCGAGGTAATCGATTCCTTCGCCCTGCGGCTCGGCGTCGCCGAGCGAGCACGGCCGCTGCAAGTCGCGCCAGCGTGTCTGGCCGCCTTCATCGAGGCGTTCGAAGAAATACACCTCGTAGTACGTGCGCACGGCCAGTGTCTTT
Organism: Vicinamibacterales bacterium; assembly: GCA_035649635.1. Classification (GTDB taxonomy): domain Bacteria; phylum Acidobacteriota; class Vicinamibacteria; order Vicinamibacterales; family UBA2999; genus Gp6-AA40. The sequence continues at coordinate 26,309 of DASRJE010000156.1, forward strand.
CCGTCGGGAGACATGGCGGCGGAAGTCACCAGTTGTCCCGTTCCCGGATCGGGCTTTATCCCAGTGTTGCCGGCATATTGCGCCACGACGGTTTCAGCGTTCTCGATCGCTTTTGCCACCGTCGTCGCGGGAATGCTGAAAAAGTCGATGGTGCCGTGGCGTCCTTTCGACACGATCGTGAGGTCACCGTTTGGCAGGACGGCAAGCGCTTCGGCATCGGTCGGCTTATCCGGGTAGCGATAGTGAAACGACCGGGCCGGAACGGGAGGCTGGGTACCTGCACCGCCGACACGCGGCTCGATGACGATGTAGATGGTGACCTGCGGACGGACCTGGTCGTTGTCTCCGGTGTCGGCCATGTAGAGACACTCGCTCTTCTGCGACGACGCGTCGTTGGCCATCTCGGGGGGGCAGGTACCGGCGGAGATGTCCTCCCAATCCCGCGCCAAAGCATTGGCGACCTTGAACTGCCCTAGCAGTTTGCCGGACATGTCGACGGCATACAGGTTGGGACCATCTCCCGAGTCGTTGTGCGACCAGAGAACACCCGGCTGTGTGCGGCTGATCGCCAGGCCGGAACTCTCGCGAAGCTCGTCCGGCAGGACGCCCACTTCTTCGAGTACTCGCGCTGCGTAGGCTTTCCTGCTCTCCAAATGTGCCGCCAGCGCGCGCTGGGACCACCACGCACCCACCCACTGCCACGACAACATGGCGAGACTTCCGATGACGAGGATAGAGGCGAGGATGTAGGCGACAGCGATGGCAGTTCTGGGGGATCTACGCACGAAGGGCCTTGGCGGTAAGAAATGATACCCGTTCTGTCCTTGACTATCCCAATCGTAAGGCGTAAAAGCCGGTCAACACCCTAACTCGTTCACCAGCGGACCTCGGTTCAAGCGCAGCCCGGCATGACTGGTAATCAGTCATCGCGCGAGCGGAAGGAGAAGGACATGCGCAGACTGACCCACGCGGTAGTAGTCCTGACGTGTCTGGTGGTGGTTCCCTCCTGGTCTTTCGCCCAGTCGTCCATCACAGGCGTGGTCAGGGACACGTCGGGAGCAGTCCTGCCCGGCGTCTCGGTAGAAGCCTCGAGCGACGTGCTCATCGAAAAGGTACGGTCGGCGGTCACCGACGACACCGGTCAATATCGAATCACCGAA
>DASRJE010000157.1:0-81589 GCA_035649635.1 Vicinamibacterales bacterium
TCCCCATTCCCGCGGCGCGGCCGTCGCCGCGGGCCCTCCGCTCTCCCTCACCCAGAGTGCTGACATAGCCCTGGTGTCGCTCGATCGCATGGGTAACCCGACAGCCCCGTTCGTCACGACGCAGTGGTGGGTGAGACGCGACTAGGTGACTGCGATTTGTCAGCGCTAAGTTTTGGTCGTGAGGAGTTCAACACGGGGAGGTGCGCCGAAAAGAACATCGCTCCCATGACAATGCGCCGCCGCCAAGAAGCAGTAGTCCCACATGGTGGAAAAGATCTACTGCGAGGTCTGCACTCCGTCGATACATCTCCAGATAACGATGTCAACGAACGGCCAGATCGGTGCACGCGAATCCTTCGAGGCCCGGACTGACTATTCGCGCATCTGCTCACTTCTTCGCACTGCACTTCTGGCCACCCGAAACAAAGATGGGGGATGGGGTTATGCCCCGGCCCGACGCAGCAGAATCGAGCCGACGTGCTGGGTTGCGCTTGCACTTGGACATTCCGCAGGACAGCCCCCAGATGTCCAATCGCTCCGCTCGTGGCAGCGTCAGGACGATTGGTTGCTGGACGTCCCCGGGACGCCCCCGAATGCCGCCTTCAACGCCCTCGCTGCGCTGACGTTTGTTCAGGCGCCGTCAGCGGCAGCTCTTGCACAGCCGATGGTCAACCGCCTGATTCAGACGAGCGGCCGCCGTTTCGGGCAGAACGATGCAGTTCGGCAAGACAACAGCATTCAGGCTTGGTCATGGGTTGACGGGACGGCGAGCTGGGTCGAGCCCACCGCTTGGTGCCTGCTCGCACTGAAGAAGATTCGATCTCGATTGCGCAGCCGCGAGGCGGACGAACGCATCCAGGCCGGCGAGCAATTCCTGTTCGATCGAGTCTGTTACGACGGCGGATGGAATTATGGCAACAAGGAGGTCTACGGCCGGAAGTTGTGGCCCTACGTGCCGACGACAGCCTTGGCGCTCCTGGCGATGCGAGATCATCGAGACCATTCAGTGGTGGCACGAAGCCTGGAGCAGCTGCAAAAGGATGTGGCGAGCGAACGTTCCGTGGTCGCCCTCGCGCTGACGATCATCTGTCTTCGCGCGTATGGGGTTGAAACATACGCGCTCGAACAGACTGTGATCGGATTGTGGACTCTTGGCGATCGAGACAATCTCCTCAGCACTGCGATGATGCTTTACGCGCTTGCGGATGCGAATCGGCAGGTGGCATTTACGGTGTAAAGACCATGTCCGCTCCAGTAGAACACCGCCTTTCGCGTCGAGACTTCATCACGACACTATCGGTCCCGCTGCTTGCTGTTGGCTGCGGCCAGCCCTTCGACCCGCAACGCTTTCACGTGCCCTCGTCTTCGACGGTTGGTTTGTTTCCAGCCGGCAGCTATGAAGCCGATTTTGCGGACCTCATCTTTCGTGGACTTGGCGAGCTTGGAATCAGGCTCGCCGGCCGGCGCGTATTTCTGAAGCCGAACATGGTGGAATACGAGCTGGGGACGGCGATCAACACCCATCCCCAAGTCGTTGCGGGCGCAGCGATCGCGTGCCAGCGCGCCGGCGCATCCGAGGTGGTCGTTGGCGAGGGGCCTGGCCACCGACGCGACATCGAATACCTTCTGTCATCGACGGGTTTGGCCGATCAGCTGCGGGAACAGCGAATCAAGTTCGTCGACCTCAATCACGACGACGTTGCCATAGTGCCCTTACAAAGCTGGTTTACAGGTCTTCGCGAGCTCGCCCTGCCCGTGACGTTGCTGGAGTCGGACTTCGTCATTTCGATGCCAAAACTCAAGACGCATCATTGGGCCGGCATGACGTGCAGCATGAAGAACTTGTTTGGCACGGTCCCCGGGGCCGTATATGGGTGGCCAAAGAACCCGCTGCACATCCACGGCATTCCGAATTCGATTCTGGATTTGACGGCGACCATCCGTCCGCATCTCGCGATCGTTGATGGGGTAACTGCGATGGAAGGCGATGGACCCATCATGGGGCGTCCCCGCAAGCTTGGATTCGTCGCGATGGGGTCAGACCTGGTGGCGGTCGATGCCACCTGTGCTCGCGTGATTGGCTTGGATCCCGAAAAGATCGAGTACCTGAAACAGGCCGCGCGATTCCTTGGCGTTATCGACGCCGAGCGAATCGAGCATCGCGGCGAACTTCCTGCGCGATACGCCACGCGATTCGACGTCGTTCCGGCGCTCGAGTCATTGCGTCTCCCCCGATAACGCGGGCGAGCACCGATTGCTCGACATTCGAACTGGATGTTTGACCTGGCGACGTGTGGTCGCCTGCCTGTCACCTAGACTGCGGCTGTCGCGAGTAGAGAAGTTCAGGGTTGTAGAGCCTTGGAGTGGGGGCGGACTGAACGTGGGAGTAGAACCCGCTGTTCAGACCAGAGCGCTGACAAGCGTCATCACTTGGTGAACGGTGTCGCGCACCAGGTTGTTCATAGCCTCGAGCGCGTTCGTGGGCCCGCCAAACAAGATGACGCCGACAACGATTGCGATGCCGACCGGCGCCAGCATCATCAGCCCGTCGTTGCCATGTCCGCTTGTGTTCATCGCTTCACTCCAAACGAGCTCGACGTTGGTGCTTCCTGGTTGGCCGGCATCCAGCGCCGGCCGAAAAGGCGGAACGCAGCCAGGCTCGTGAGGAACACGACCCCAGTGGCGATCACGTCGATAAAGTAGTGGGCTCCCGTCAGTACCGTCGAGGCGACCAGACCAACGTTGAGCACGGCGACCGGAACGAGCCACCATCGGCGACCACGAAACATCCAGGTCACCATCATCGCGCCAGCGGTGTGAAACGACGGCATCGAGATGAGGCCTTCAAGGTCGTCGAAGCGGAGAGTTCCGAAGGATCCATCTCGTAACGCCTCGAACTGATGGATGAAACGAGACTGATCGATCGTGGATTCGAACCCGTAGTATGTGAACGCACACGCTGCGGGGAAGATCGCCAGGCTGGCGAGGGTCACGAGCAGGCAGAAATGAAAATGGAAGAAGTACTCCCACAGCCGGTCACGGTCCCTGAAGATCAATCCGGCGGCGATCGGCGCGAACAGGAACTGGGGCAGGAGGGAGAAGTAACACACTTTGAGCAGCACGTCGATCGTTGGATGCGCACGCGTCCATGAAACCAGGCTAGGAACGTGAACCCCAAGCGCTCCGTCGGCAGCGGCCAGCCAGTGGTCGATGAGCGGTTGCCCGAGCCTTACGGCGGCGTACTGCGCTGGCGATGAAATATTGGTCAGGAGCAGCATCAGGGCGACGGCGATCATGAGGTCGTTCACGACTGCACCCTGACGCCGATCGGGAACGAGCTGATGATGTGTCCAGATGCCAACCAACAGCGCAATGAGTAGAGCATGAGGGGCGATCGTGCCCCATTCGAACGAGAGGCCCAGATTTCCATAAAGCGGCACAGTGAGTGCCAGCACGACGGCCTGGCACACAAGGCTCACTCGCGCCATTGGCACGAGGCCAGCCGCAAGTCGAGCATGGAATCGTACTCGCGGCGCCGCTATGGCACTACTACGGGCGGACATCTGGGATGACATCACAGGAACTATTTCTCCGGCGCGAAGTAGCCGCCTCGACTCTTGACGGCCATCCCGTGATGGCGTGTCGCGATCCGAACCGTCCGCCAGCTGCCATTGCGCGCGGCGTTCGTCGAGGTGTAACTGACAACAAATCGGCGTCGAATGCCCTCGATGACCCGCGCGTAGTCGTCGCGGAGGCTCGAGACTTCTTTCGGAAAATAGGCAAGGCCGCCGGACTCAGCGGCGAGCCGCTCGAGTAGTGCGCGGTCCACGCGGGGACCGAGACCGATCGGATAGATCACTGCGTCGGTCTCCCTTAGCGCGGCGAGCACGTCGGTCTGGTTGTGCACGCTTCCCGGACCTGTCCCGGGATTGTTCTCGTCGCGTCCATCCGATAGGAGAACGACGACCTTTCTACCCTCAGTTCTCTTCAAGCGCATCAACGCATCGGTCAGCCCGTCGTAAAGCGCTGTGCCGCCTTTGGCGTTGTATCCGTCGATCGCGGCGACGCTGTCCTTGCGGTCGGTCGTCAAGTCGTGGGCGAACACCGACGTGTCCGAGAAGAGCAGCACGCCGAGTGCGTCCTCGGGCCTGAGCGCATCGACGAATGACTGAGCGGCCGTCTTGACGTTGTCGACCGCCTTGGCCATGCTGCCGCTGGCATCGAGCGCGAGCACGATCGAGACGGGTGCCACGGCCTCCTGAAAGGTGTCCACCTTCTGGGTGACATCATCTTCGATGACGGCGAGGTCCTCGAGCGCCAGGTCCGGGAACTGACCATGCTCGTCGATCACGGTGAACTCGAGCGACGGCCTGACCGGCGGCGGCTTGGGTGCGAAGTAGCCGGCGCGCGTTCGGACTTTCTGTGACGGATCGGAGGTCGAGAGCACGATTCGCCGCCAGGCGCCGTCGACGGTCTGATTCGTCGGCGAGTAGCTGATCAGATAGCGCTGCTGCACGTCTTCCGCGACGAGCTCGTGGACTGCCGGAAGATCCGTCTCTCGCCACGGAAAGAACACGCGCCCGCCGGTATCGTGCGCGATCTGTCTGAGCGCGCGATCTCCCTTGATCGAGATTCCGGCGACGCCGCCGATGCCAATCACGTACACCGACGCGTGCGCGGACTGCACCGCAGCTAACGCATCCTCGATCTTCATGTGGCTGTTTTCGTCGTACCCGTCGGTGATCAGGACAATGACATGCCGCCCCTCGGCGCCTTCCATCAGGCGCGAGGCCTCGATGAGCCCGTCGGAGATCGCCGTGCCTCCTTTCGAAGCGATTGCCCCTACCGCCTCGGCGATCGTCTCGCGATCGCCGGTCGGCCCGGTGATCGCTCCGAGCGACTTCGTAAACGGCGCCACGATGATGCGATCGTCTGGCCGGAGGAAGTCGGCGAGCCGCGCGGCGGCCCTGCGAACGAACGCCATGCGGGTATGCATGCTCTGGCTCGAGTCCACCAGCAGCGTGTAGGTTACCGGCAGCGTCTCACTGGTGGCGATGTCGATCGTCTGCGGTTCGTCGTCCTCCACCACGCGGAACGAATTTGCCTCCAGCCCGTTGACGGAGCGCCCAGTCTTGTCCATCACCGTCGCTTCGAGCAGCACGCGCGAGACGCCTGCCGTCTCGACAATCTCGAACGGGGCGAGATCGATCGCCGCCGAAGCGGTGTTGCCCAGGGTATCGCTCGCATCCACGCGAATACGCGTCGGCTCGAAAGGGTTGTCATCGGTCCACTCGACCGCGTACGGCGGGCCAACCGGGTCGTCGCCCGCCAGCTTGTCATTCACGTAAAACTTCACCGATTCGAGGGCGACCTGTGGCGAATGCGCGACCTGTGCCACGATTCGAATCGTGCCCGGCAGGCCGAGGCGACCGAGCGGCGACGTAATCCGCACCGACAGCGGGACGGCCGTATCGTCGTCGGCGTGGACGACCACCGAGCCCGGGCGTAGACCCGGGCCCGGCGACAGTAGCGCTGCCGCGACCAGCCCTGCGACGAGAGCGGTCCGAAGCCTTGTGCGATACGGCATTTCGAAGTATCCGGTCACGCGTAGACGGCGGCAGGCTCCTCGTCCACGACGAAGTAGCCTTCACATGCCGCGTGCAGGAGTTCGTTAGTCAGCCGTCGCGGCTCGCCGAGGTACTCCGCCAACGAAAGCGCCTGTTCGATCAGGTCGCGGGGTTGGCAGCCGCGCAGCGCGATTTTTCGGCGCTTGTAGAACCCAGTGAGCAGGTCGTCAACAAGTCCGTCGTGGTAAGGCACGTCGCACTTCAGGCAATAGCTCTGGAAAATCTCCCGGAATTCCTGGACGGTCGGGCTTTCCGCGAGAACTTTGTAGTGAATTCGACGCAGGAAGGCCTCGTCCACCAGCGTGGAGGGCTGCAGGTTCGTCGCGAAGACGAGCAGCACGGCAAACGGCAACTCGAACTTCTGTCCGGTCTGCAGCGTCAGGTAGTCAACCCGGCTTTCGAGCGGCACGATCCATCGATTAAGGAACTGTCGCGGCTCGACCTGCTGGCGGCCGAAGTCGTCGATCACCAGCACGCCGCCGTTGGCCACTGCCTGCACCGGCGCGTGGTAGAACCCGGATGTCCGGTTATGGCTCAATTCCAGCGATTCCAGGGTCAGCTCGCCTCCCACGGTCACGAGCGGGCGCCGGCAGCGCATCCACCGCCGATCCACCGCCGCTTCGTCAGCGAGTCCGTCGCCTTCAGGCAGCGGAAGCTCGTTGTGGTTCACCGGGTCGAACAGCCGTACGATCTGCCCCTCGACTTCGAGCGCATACGGAATCGCAATGTCGCCATCGAGCAGGTTACGAATCGCTTGCGAGATGACCGACTTTCCGTTGCCTGGTGGACCGTAGACGAACAGCGAATGCCCGGCGTTGATTGCCGGGCCTAGCTGATCGAGCACGCGTTGACCGACGACGAGATGCCCGAATGCACCGCGCACGCGGTTGCGTGTTGCCGTGTGCGGCGCCTTCTTCTTCCACTCCTGAAGGTACGCGATGTAGTTTGACAGTGGCACCGGCGCAAGCCCGACATACTGGTTGTGCTCGAGAAAGATGGTCACCCGGGTGCGGCCCGCGTCCGTAATTCGGTAGCGGTACGACGCGGGCCCGACCATGGCGCCGCCAATGATTGCGATCTGGTGTTGCGATTTGAGGGCATGGATGGCCGGCTCAATCGCGCTGAACCGCAAGCCAAGACGTCGTGCCAGTTCGGAGCCGGTGAGCTCGCCTGCAAAGTGCATGTGCTTCAGCGTGAGCTGAAGAAGCAGGTCGAGCGACAGGCCTGTCTCCTCGAGGGTTATCGGCGCAGATGGGTGCGGCAGCACCTGTGGGACGTCGAAACGTTCGGAAGTCATGTCAATTCACTCACGCAATCGCTAACCGTTGTTTTTGTCAGTGGCTGGGTCGCCGTGCGGTCGACGTGTATCGTCCAGCCCCAGGCACACGCGCCCGGGGCCAGGGATGCGACAATGCCGACCTTGAACCTGCCTGTTGCTTACTCTTCTTCGCGACTGAGGCGCGACCGTCGACGCTGCATGTAAATGATCCCGGCAACGAATGCGCCGCCGATGAGTGCGATAGTCGTGAAATCCATGTCGTTTTCTCTCCTTCTGTCGTTAACGTGAGACCGTTACACTGACGTCGCAGCGAAGAACCTCACGAATTTGATGACTGCCGGGCCGATGGTGACGACGAACATTGCGGGGAACAAACAGAACACGAGCGGAAAAATCAGTTTGACGCCAAGCTTCTGGGCGCGTTCCTCGGCGCGCTGGCGGCGCTTCGTCCGGCTCACCTCCGCCTGGGTGCGGAGAGCCTGAGAGATGCTCGTCCCGAAACGGTCCGTCTGGACGAGCATGTTTACGAGCTGGCGCACATCTTCGACCTGAGTTCTTCCGGCAAAGTTCTTAAACGCTTCCATTCGCGCTTTGCCGGCACGGATTTCCGTCGTGATGATTCCCAGTTCCTCCGCCAGCGCCGGGTGAGAGACGACCAGTTCCTCGGAGGCCTTGGTGATGGCCTGGTCAAGGCCCATCCCGGCCTCGACGCAGACGATCAGCAGGTCGAGGGCGTCGGGAAGTCCATTCGCGATGAGCTTCTTTCGTTTCTCTGCCTGGCGGCTCAGCCAGAAACCCGGGAGCATGTAGGCCAAGACGGCAGCCAACGTGCCCATCAGCAGCCCGCGCGACGAGCCAAGAAAATAGACGCAAAGGATCAACACGAGCGCCGGCAGACCCACCTCGCAGATCGTGTAGACGACCGGCGCCATCGGGCTGCGATAGCCGACGCGCGCCATTTTCTTCTGGAGCCGCGACATGTCCTTCGGCGACTTCGGGAGCAGACGATTCGCCCGCGCAAGGCGCGGATCGAGCTCGCCGATTGCGAGCGATGTCTCCATCGCAAGAACGCCCGCCTCGCCCGCCCCGTGAAGCCGTTGCCGCCCAGGCGCCCTGCGGCGCAGCACTTCGAGAATGACGTACGTGCTCGCGAATGCTATGGAGACGAACAGGCCGCCAACCGCGAGCATGAGTTCAAGTGTCATGGGTATCTTCCTGTCAGTACTCGATGTTGACGAGCTTCTTGATGATCAGCATCCCGACGGTCTGGAGAACAATCGCTGCGATGACCATCGGTGGACCCATCGGATCCTCGATCAACGTTTTGATGTGCCCCGGCATCAGGACCATCATTGCCGCGGCGAGCGAGGGTGGCAGCCCCGAAAGCACCCAGCCTGTGATGCGGCCATGGGCGGAGATCACGCGTATCTGGCGCTTCACTTTGAAGCGGTCCCGAATCACATTTGCCAGGTTCGCCAGGATCTCAGCGAGGTTGCCGCCGCTCTCTCGCTGTGTCAGCACCGCGGTCACGAAGAAACGGGCATCGAGGAGCGGTACCCGCTCGGCGAGAGCCTTGAGGGCTTCGTCGAGCGGCATGCCGAAGTTCTGCTGGTCGTAAAGGAGGCGGAACTCACCGGCCACCGGTTGCGGCGCCTCTTCGGAAACGAGCGCAAGACCGGTCGTGAAGGCGTGTCCTGCTCGGAGCGCGCGCGCGATCAGGTCAATGGCCTCCGGGAACTGCTCCTCGAACGTCCTGATCCGCCGGGCCGCCTTGAAACGAACGACCACGAACGGCACGCACGCCAGGATGCAACCGACACCGAGCCCCAGCCACCACAGTCGAGCGAACCAGGAAATCGCGAACCATCCCCCCAGGAACAGGCCCGCCGATATGAGCAGCAGTCCACCGACGGACAGCTTCATGTCGGCCCGGGCCAGGAGCTTCTTCAGAGGGCCGGCGATTCGATCCGATCGCTCGAGCGCCGCATCGAGTGACGTTATCGCGCTCTGCTTTTCGGTGTCCTTGAGGAAGTCGATTCGCTTCGCGATCTTCTGCCCGACCGCCGCCCGCAATCGATTGCGCAGCTGTCCCTGTTCGCGCGATTCGGATCGCTCGAACAAGACCCAGTACGTGCCGGTGACCAGCGCGAGAATGCCAACAAACGTGAGAGCAACGAACAGCATCTATTCCCCCTCAGGCGATCGCCTTCACGTGTTCGAACATCGTGGGCGGGAGCTTGAAACCGGCCGACGCGATCTTCTCGCTCACCTTCGGCCTGATGCCCGTCGCGCGGAACCGTCCCGTGACGCGCCCTTCCGGCGAAATACCCGTGCGCTCGAACACGAACAAGTCCTGCATGGTGATCACGTCGCCTTCCATGCCGGTCAATTCCGAAATGGCGATCACCTTGCGGGTGCCATCCGACATGCGCGAGATCTGGACGACCACGTTGACCGCCGACGCCACCTGCTGGCGGATCGCCTTGTCGGGCACGTTGAGGTTGGCCATTGCGACCATCGTGTCGAGCCTGTACAGCGCGTCGCGTGGGCTGTTGGCGTGAATCGTCGTCAAGCTGCCGTCGTGACCGGTGTTCATGGCCTGCAGCATGTCCAGCGCCTCTTCGCCACGGACTTCGCCGACCACGATGCGATCGGGGCGCATGCGCAGGGCGTTAATCACCAGCTCACGCTGCCGGACGGCGCCCTTGCCTTCGATGTTCGCCGGGCGCGTCTCGAGGCGCACGACGTGCCGCTGTCGGAGGAGCAGCTCGGCCGCGTCCTCGATCGTGATCACCCGATCGCGCTCCCCAATGAAACTCGAGAGCACGTTGAGCAGCGTCGTCTTTCCGGCGCCGGTGCCTCCCGAGACGAGGATGTTGAGTTTGGCGGCGACGGCAGCCTTGAGAAAGTCGAGCATCTGCTGCGTCATCGAGTCGCGTTCGACCAGGTCCTGGGCACCCAGCTTGTCGGTTCGGAATCGGCGAATCGACATCGACGGTCCGTCAAGCGCCAGCGGCGGAATGATGGCGTTCACGCGGGAGCCGTCGGCGAGTCTGGCGTCTACCATCGGGCTGGACTCGTCGATCCGCCGCCCCACCGAGCTGACGATGCGCTCGATGATCTGCATCAGGTGTTTGTCGTCCTTGAAGACGACGTCGCTCTCCTGGAGCTTTCCTTCGCGCTCGACGTAGATCAGGTTGTGCCTGTTGACGAGGATGTCGGAGATCGCCGGGTCGCGCAGGAACGCCTCGAGCGGTCCGAGGCCGAACAGCTCGTTGACCACGTCGGTAATGAGCGCATCGCGCTCGAACAGGCTGAGCGGCGTGGCCTGCGACTCCTTCTCGAGCAGACCCACAATGAGCCCGCGAATCTCCGGCTCCGCGTCTTCGCGCCGCACGCGCGTGAGCCGCTCCAGGTTCAGACGGTTCAGCAGGTCCTGGTGAACCTTTGCTTTGATCTCCTGGTACTTCGGGTGACGCGCGTCAACCGGCCGTGCTGCGGCCGTCGGCGTTCCCGGAAACGTAGTGTTAGGCGCTACCAACGATGTAGAAGACATCTGTGATTTCTCCTGAGATCAGCCGCGGCCGGTCAGCCGGCCGAACAGGCTGCTGGCCGGTTCGCTCCGCTTCGGTTCGGGATCGATGTTCGCGAGCTCTTTCGCCAGCCCTCTGAAACCCGCTGCCAGCTTGTTATGGTTGTCGAGCGCGAGCGGCCGCCCCTTATTCAGCGCTTCCAGGGCGAGCCGGTAGTCGCTCGGCAGCATGTGGTTGACCTTCGTTGCCACGACCTTCTCGATGTCGGCCTGGCCGATCTCTGACTGCTTATCCGAGCGGTTCACGACCACGAGAACGCGGTCACGGCCGTAACGGTCGCGGAGCGCCGAGGCCAGCCGGCTGGCTCCCCGTACCGCCGACAGCTCCTGGTTGGTCACGACCACAATGCGCGAGGCGACGTCGAGGGCGTCGATTGCGGACGCATCGGCACGCGGCACGTCGAGGACGATGTAGCGATAGAGGTGCGCCGCGAACTCGATGACGGCGCGGAATTGTGGTACGCCGGGGTGGTGAACGAGCGCGCGATCGGACGAGGCAAGGAGGTCCGCTTTTGCTTTCGTGGGCGTGACGAGCCCGCGGAAGAAGGCCTCGTCAAAACGATGCACATTCTCCAGCGCGTCGACGATAGAGAAGCGGGGCTCAGCCCCGAACAGAAGCGCCGCATCGCCTTGGGCCAGGTGTAGATCCAGGTAGAGCGTCTGCGAAGGGGCCACCTTCGCCATCGCCGTCGCGACGTTGACGGCCGTCGTGGTCGTGCCTACCCCTCCCTTGGCGCCGACGAACGCGAAGATTTCGCCTACGGTCGAGGGCGTTGCATGATGCGCGACGAGGCGTGCGATCGCTTGCTCGAGCGAAGCCGTCGTGATCGGCTCCTGCACGAATTCAGTGGCGCCGGCGCGCATCGCCTCGAGCAGGACCGTGGGGTCCGATTCGGACGCCACGACCAGGAACCCTGTCGCGGGGTGCTGCCGCTTCACGGTCGCCATCGAAGGCGGAATGGAGCGGGCGCCGCGCGTGTCTACGATCACGACATGGGGCTGTTTGGCCGCCGGGTGCGCGAGCGAAGCGAGTTCGGCTGCGCTCCCTTGAGAAACGCGCATGCCGCAAGCGCTCAGGAGCTGCTCCAGTTCGCGATCGAGCGGATCGACGATCAGAATTTCAGCAACAAGAGACGTAGCCATTGTTTTTTTGGTCACCGTACCAACATCACTTTCCGCATGAACGACGCCGATGAAGTCACCGTGCTCGATCCGCTGCCGGGGATCGCGACGAGGCGGCCGATGACGTCCTTGTTGCCTGTTCCGCCCATGCCTTCGACGAAGAAGCCCATGATGTTCGCGATAGTGACGGTCGATTTGCCGTTGGGCGAACCGTCGAAAAAGCTATCCACGTCGAAGAGAACCACGGGCACGATCCGGGGACTCGTCGCGTGGTAAAGACCATCGGCACACACGCCCGGGGCACAACTGCCCTGAATGCTTTTTGTCGACGTGTTGAACGACGCACCCTTATCCTTGGCTACCAGGTCGTCGACGCCTTGTTTAGTTGGCCCGATCATGTCGCCCGTCTCTGTCGGGATCGTGTCGCCGATCTCGAAGACGCTCCGGTTGCAGTTCGCGATGTTGTTCCGGTAGTCGGCACCGCCAGAGCCGGAAGTTCCGTCCGGGTTCGGAAGGTCGAGCGCCTGGAACCACCCCGCCGAAATTCGGTCCTGGGCACTGCCGATTTTGAGCGTGAACTGCATGCCATAGTCGGTGGTCGGATTGCCATTCGCATCGAACGGCGTGAAACCGCTTCCCGGATCAGTAGTCGTCGGCGCGATGTAAACGTCGGGAGTTGTCACCGACGGATCGGGCACCATGTCGTTGCCCGACTTCATGTACTTGTCAAAGACCGAGTCGGGCGTCCACGGCGCGGTGCTCGGCGCGCCGTTCTCCCAGTGCTCCTGCCATCTGTCCGCCACGGCCCACGGCTTCATGCAGTCGGTCGCATTGCCGGTGAGCACCTGCGCGGTCGCTGTTGCGCGGATGTCCTGGGTCGTGAGGCCCAGGATCTGGGCGAAGAACGTCGGAAGGGCATTCGAGCGCGCGACGCTGCGGTATACATTCGCGCGGATGCACTTGTCGGGCAGACCGATGGTCCCGGGCGGGCAAGGGTTGACGAGCAGCACGTCGGTGGCTGGAATAATCGACGGCGCGGCGCCTAATACCAGGTTGAGTTGGGCGACGGCCGCGGCCGCCGCCTTGGCCCGGGTGATGTCGTCGGGATCGTCGAACGCGAGCGAGGAGGCGCCGGCGAGCGCCGCCGCGTCAGCGGCGTTCTGGGCCTGGTTCCGGCTCACGAGCAGCGCGCCGTAATCGATCGCCAGCGCGCAGAACGCGATCAACACCAGCATGGCAAGCGCGACGTGCACGAGTACCGCGCCGCGATCGTCCGCCGTTCCCCGTCGTCGATGTTTCGTCATTGGTATCATGCTCCGCACTGCGCGTTTTACTTGCTCTCGGTCGTGCCCGGCGCCGGCAGGAACCGTGTCGGATCCGTTGGCACCGGCGGCACCTCGTCAGGGTTGAACGGGCGCACGAGCCTCGGCGTGACGAGCACCATCAACTCCGATCGCTCGAGTCGCTCGGCGTTGCTCTTGAACAGGTAGCCAATAATCGGGATTTGGCTGAGGAACGGGATATTGGCGCCATCGTTCTGCGCGAGGTTGTTCAGTAGCCCCGCGATCGCGAACGACTGCCCGTCGCGCAGTTCCACATCGGTCTCCGCGCGGCGCATGGTAAGTGCCGGTACGCGGAAGCCTTCGAGCGTGACGCCGTTGTTGAAGTCAAGCGCGCTGACCTCCGGCCGGACCTTCAGGCGGATGACGTCGCCGGCAATCGTCGGCCTGAAGTTCAGCTTCACGCCGAACTCCTTGAACTGGATCGTGACCTGGCCGGTTGCGCCCTGCACGATGGGTATCGGAAATTCGCCGCCTGCCAGGAAGCTCGCCTCCTGGCCGTTGTAGGCGATCAGGTTCGGCTCAGCGAGCGATTGGAACAGCCCTTTCTGTTCCAGGGCCTTGATGATCGCGCCCAGGCCCTCCTTGCGGTTGAAATAGAACAAGTTGAGAAAATCGCTGAAGACGAGCTTGTCTTCTTCGAAATTGGGCGCTGAGAATTGCCCCGTCGTCACGCGGCCGAGTGCATCGGGCCGGTTCACGAAGAAGCTGACACCGAGCTCCTTGATGGCGCGGCGGTTGACCTCCGCCACGCGGACCTGCAGCAGCACCTGTTGGCTCTCTGAGCCGCCGGGGAGCTGCAGCATGTTGATGACACCTGTCTTCGCTGACATTCCGTCCGCGATCTCGCCAGCGCGCAGCATGATGGCGTTGCTCGAGACGCTTCCGGTGAGGATGATGCTCTCCTCGTTCATGGCCACGCGGATGTCTTCACCCGGGAAGAGCTTTTGAAACGTCTGCTGAAGCGTGGTGACACCCGGATCGACCACGACGTCGTACTGGCGGCGGTCGTTTGCGCCCCACACGATAAGGCTCACAGTGCCGGGGCCCTTGCCGTCGATCAGGACCTCGCGCGGCTGGACGACGACGGCATCGGCGATCGCCGGGTTCGTCACGGCGATACGCGTGACGTCGAACGGCGTATTGAGCACCGTCGAGCGCCCGGCAGTCAGGACGACCTGCTCGAAGCCGCTCGTGTCGGTCGCCTGCGAGACAGGCGCCGGCGGTACCGGCCGCTGTTGGCCCTGCGCCGCAATCGGTGATGTAAAGAGGCCGACAGTGACGACGCCGGCGAACAGACCCCGCATGGGATACGAAAGACGCACACTCATTTCACAGGCTCCTCTGTCCGCTTGGCCCCACGGATGGCCTCGACGGTGTAGATCTTCGGTGCGGGCGCGGGCGCCGGCACCGTGACGGGTGGAGGGGGAGGTCTTTTCACGATGCGCCGTCCTTCGACGTTCTTCACCGTGACTGGCGGGGCGGGCGCGCCCAGCAGGCCCGCCATCCGCTGGCCGTTAGTCGCGGTCGGCGTAACGTCGAGCGGGTTGCGCAAGGTCAGCATGATCTGGCCCTCGTTCGCGGCGAGCGAGATGCGCTCGGCGTCGTCGGGCGTTACCAGGAGCGTGACCACTGTTGAAGGGATCGGCTTGCCCTCTGCTTTCGCATTCTCCTGGTCGAATCGGGTTCCTGCGGTCAACACCTGTACGTTGCTCACCACAGCCCGCGATATCGGCTCCCCGTTGGCGTTGTTGTTCTTTCCCAACACGACGAGGACGTCTACTCGCGTGCCCGGAACGACGAACCCGGCGACACCAACGACCTCGTTGGTCTTCACCGAGATCGCGCGCATGCCTTCCGTAATCGTGGGCGGCAGCCCGCCGCCGGAGCCGAGCGGCGCGAGCTTGGATTCGGTGAGCGGTTCGTTCTCGTTCACCTCCACGATCGCACCCCGATTGAGGACGTCGTCGACCTTCTTGAACGCGCCTGGCACAGGGTTTCGCGCCGGCCAGGGCACCAACTTGACGTGATCCTTGGTGACGATGGTGCCGATGGGGATTGGCCGCGCCGCGACCACGGCCTCGACGCTGACGACCTCGACCTCGCGAACTGGCATCGCCGCAACGACGCGGTAAACTCCGAAACTCGCCACACCTGCGGCGCCGAGCGCGACGGCGAGAACGACCGCGAGACGCGTATTACGATTCATCTTTTTCCTCCAACGTCCTTCCTACGATTCGATTCGCATCGTCGCTCGCGCAGCCAGCGTGATCGACGAAAAGGAGCCACCGCCGAGCAATCCCGAGACCGGGCCGAGAAACAGGTAGTTGTGTGTCATCGTCACGGTGACCTGCGCTGCAGGAAACCCGGGAATGGGTCCGCCACCGTCCGGATCGACCGTGACGGGCGCTAGCGCCGTCGTCGGTGACGCCGTGGGATCGTTTGTTCCCTGTTGCACGTACTGGGTCACGCGGGTCTGAATGTCAGTCAGCCCGTAGCCAGAGTTCGCCAGCGCCGCAATGCGCGCGCCCTCGCGTGCGGCGTTGTTGAGCGTCAGGAAGCGCTGGAACATGAGCGCGAAGTCCACGATCGCCGCGAACACCAGCAACAGAATCGGCAGCACCACGGCGAATTCAATCAACTCCGCGCCGCGCTCCGAACGAATACGACGACGAAATAGTGGTTTCACCATAACCAGAACGCCAATGTCAGCCCGGTTGCAATCGGCAGCGCGTAGGGCAACTTCGGGCCAGAAGAAGTTTCGAGTGTCAACGAGTCAAGCGGCCTGATGCCGAAGACGCGCCAGTGCATCAGCAGCAGCCACAGGTTTCGCAGCGCCTGGCCGCCGTAACGGTGCCTGGCAATCAACGCGACTGCGAGCACTCCGCCGGCAAGCGCTGTGTAGAACGCCACGCCAAAAATCATGGAGGTGCCAAGCCAGGCGCCGAGTGCGCCCATCAGCTTCACATCTCCGCCGCCAAGGCCCCGCAGAAGAAAGAGCGGAAAAAAGACCGCGAGTCCGAGGAGGAGACCGGTCACGCTCGAGAGCGTGCCAGCGCCACCTTGCAACAACGTGCCAGCAACGAGACCGAGCATCGCGGCGGGCAACGTCAATGAGTTGGGAATGCGTCGCGTCCGGACGTCACACCAACAGGCTGCAGCCGCTATGGCGAATGCGCATGACCACTGCGCGACCGTGACGCTCATGATCCTGCACTCACTGGATCCGCTGGTTCCCAGAGATTCCAGACCGCCTGGTTATAGCCGACGTACGCGTTGCCCAAACTGGTCTGCATCGCGCTCCATGCAGCGGCACCAACCAAGCCGATGAATGTCGTCAGGAGGGCGTACTCGATCACGTCCTCTCCGTCAGTTTCGAGAAAGAACCGTTTGACCTCGGCACCCAGCTTGCCGTTCCATGCGGCGGTGAGTGTTCGATTCAAATCTGCGTCGGTTCTGAGAATGTTCATTTGCTTACTGCCTGATGTGGGCACATTGGCTAGGAGAGGCGCGTGACCACGATGCTCACGCGCCTTATCCTGAGAAACCGCTTACGACGCTGAGGTGGCCCAGCCGCTCACCTTGGTGCTCATGTTGGTGTACCACTGGGACAGGTTGGTGCCGAGGGCCGTCGCGGCAACACCTGCCACGAGGGCGATCAAGGTGGCGAGCATCGCGTACTCGATCAGGTCCTGGCCGGCATCTTCACGAACGAAACGAACAATCACACTCTTCATGGCTACTCCTTCAATCAACGATTCATCTGACTCACGTTTGCGGACCCCCGAACGAATGTGACTGGTGGACCGTGTGAGCTCCGTTCGCTCCGTGTTTCCAAATGTGGAAACGTAGTCCCCGGCGTTGATTCGTTCCTTGCCGCACAGCGTCATCGCGCTGCGCCAGCTATTTGAGCAACGGAAATGCCGTACGCTCGCGTCCTGCGAGATTGTGGCGATTCGGGCGCATTTCGCCGCCGAACCGCACCGCAGCACACCACGGCTAGAGAGTCGCGACCAGCGATCCGTCTGGACCTGTCCAGCGATTTATCTGGCCGCAGCCGCCTTTTTCAAATCGCGATTCGATGGCTGTCGTCTGCGCGTGCGCGCGATTCAGAGCTGCCGACCGCAACGGCTGCGGTCGCAAGCTTCACCAGGCTGGAGTGATGTGTCGGGCCACGTTTCCGGACGCCGCTCGAGTGCGATCGTCAGGCCTGAAGGACGATGGCTCCTTTGTCCGCCCTCGACTTTCCGAATCTCCTTGAAGTTGCACAGTACGACCGGTCCCGGCGTAGATCGCCCCGTTCTCGTTCTCGGTGGTTGCGTCGTAGTAAAGGCGCCACGACCAACCTCTGGGCCTGGACAGACAATTCCCCGTTCGCAGCCAGACGCCCGATAGCACCGCTACTTCGCCTCCGCCACACTGATCGGATGAATTCGGTGAACTGGCCCGTGCACAGGTCTTGCACATTCGGCCAAGACCGTCTCCGAAGACAGCGACTATGGCTACTGCCACGTGGGTTACCGGAATTTCAAAGCACGAGGGAAAAGTGGCAACGGTGCTGCTCGCGCTGGCAGTAGCCTACCTGGCCTCGTTTGTTCCACGGGGCTGGATCCCACATGACGAAGGGATGCTCGGGCAGCAAGCGGAGTGGGTTCTCCGGGGCGGCCTGCCGCACGTGCATTATCAAGAGACCTATACCGGCGGCCTCACCTGGTTGTACGCAGCCGTCTTCAAAGTGGCCGGCGTAGACCTGATCAACCTGCGATGGCTCCTGTTTGTGGCCGCTTCGCTTGCTTTGGGCGTCGTATACGCAATCGTCAGGCGATTCCTCGGTCCGATCGGATCGGCGTTGGCAACGTGGGTGGCTCTCACGTGGAGTTTTCCAAACTACTTTGCCGGCTTACCGTCCTGGTGGGTTCTGATCTGCGCACTCGGGTGCGTCTGGGCTCTTTTTCGCCACGTCGAAACGGGCCTCCTTCGCTATGCCGCTCTGGCGGGACTGCTGGCCGGGTGCGCAATCGTCATAAAGCAGACCGGCGTCTATTTGCTCTTTGCAGTTGTCATCTCCCTCCTTGCCGGCGGGAACGAGGCACGGCCATCAACCAAAACGGCCAGCAACCTGGATCGGTTGCTTCGACTCGGCGTCTGCACATGCGGATTGGCCTTTGCGATTGCAATCATGAGCGCACGCATGGGCGTGTCGGAGATCGCCTATCTTCTGATTCCCGTTGCATCGTCAAGTGTCGCACTCGCATCTGCACGGTTACTGAGATTTGGCTCGGCTCTCTGGTCTCGCGTGCTGGCGGCATCGCTGGCGTGCGCGATGGCGTCGTTGCCGCTCGCTCTCCTGCTCCTTCCGTATTTCTTTGACGGCAACCTCGCCGAGTTCGTCAAGGGGGCGATTCTGTTGCCGCAAAGACGGTTCGCATTTGCGAACACTCCGCTGCCACCCGCCCTGCAGCTGATGACCGGCGTCGCAATGGTGACGTGGATGCTACCTGTGCTTCCGACGCTCAGCGCGCGGGAGGTTCAGGTGCTGAAGTTTACCCGCTGGGCAATCGCCTTCGTGGTGCCAGCGATTGCGTTCTGGAGCATCCGGATGCACGTGTTCGTGTTCGGCTCTGTCCGAGCCATCGCCGCGTTGCTCCCAGCGTTGGTCGTCTACCTTCTGCTCTCGAGCCGTATCACGGATGAGAGACAGCGGCGCTATCTATTGATTTCGTCGTCGATGCTGGCGTGGGCATCACTCGTGCAGTTCCCGACCGGAATCGGAATTTATTTCTGCTATGTAATGCCTCTTGCGGTGATAGCGGCAGTCGCGGCGGCCAACGCGATTGGTTGGCTTCGGCGGCCCGGCGTCTTGCCGTGGACGGCTCTGTTGTTGGTCTTTGCGATTTTCAGCATGAATCGCGGGTATGCGGGCAGCGTTGGTTTTCTACATGCTGTACGTCCCCACGATGTGGCTCTCAATCTCCCACGCGCACACCTCAACGTCTTCCAGGACCAGGCAATCACTTACCGTCGTCTCGTTTCGTTGATCGATGAGCAGCTGCAAGGTGGAAAGTTGCTGGCTGGACCGGACTGTCCAGAGGTGTATTTCTTGACTGGTCACTTCAACCCGTCGGGCGCAATGTACGACTTTTTTGCGATCGAGCCGGGTGGTTCCTACGTTGACGACGTCAGCCACTGGACGTCAGCGAAGGTCATCGTGATCAACCGAGTTCCGGAGTTCTCGCCACCCGTGACTGACAGCGTCCTGTCGCAGTTGCGAGTGGCGTTTCCTCATGGCGAGCAGGTGGACCGCTTCGAGGTGAGGTGGCAATGATACGACTGCTGGAGCAAGTCCTGGAACATCCCACGATCTACAGCCACTGGCAAGCGCCGTTCGTGGCGCAGAAGTTTGCGCCGGCCGAGCGGCACATGCGCCAGGGGACGGTCCGACGCGTTCTTGATGTGGGCTGCGGTCCCGGAACCAATGCCGCGCGCTTCGGGGCAGCATCTTACGTTGGCGTCGATATCAACGAGCAATACCTCGCCGTCGCCAGGTCGAAGTATTCAGGTCAATTCATTCAAGCTGACCTGGCAACCGCAGATCTTTCGCAGCTCGGTCAATTCGACACCATCCTTGTCAACAGCTTCTTGCACCACCTGCCGGACCCATCGGTGGAACGGTTGCTCGAGCAGCTCGCGACGCTTTTGGAGCCGCGAGGAAAAGTACACATCCTCGAACTGGTACGCCCCGACCGCCCGTCGGTTCCCTCGATCATGGCGAGCCTCGATCGCGGCCGCTACGCGCGGAGCGTGCAGGCCTGGACAAAACACTTCGAACGGCACTTCCACCCAGTAGTCGTTGAGCCTTACACCTTTGGCGCCGGTCTGTGGGCAATGGTGTATTTCCAGGGAATGAGAAGCGATGCGTCTCTCAATCGGCATTCCTGTCTATAACGAAGAAGAAGTCCTGCCGGAGCTGCTCGCGCGACTCACGCGTGTACTCGATCAGCTTCCCGGCGGTCCGCACGAGATCGTGTTCGTCGACGACGGCAGTACCGACAGATCTCGCCAGCTTCTACTGAAAGCAGCAATGCGTGACGTTCGGATCAAAGTCGTGGTGTTGTCACGAAACTTCGGCCATCAGGCTGCTTTGAGTGCGGCACTCGACCATGCATCGGGTGACGCGCTGGTCCTGATGGATGCCGACCTTCAGGACGAACCGGAAGTTATTCCGGAGTTCGTTCGCTTGCACGAGGCAGGTGCGGATGTCGTTTTCGCCCGTCGCGCTTCGCGAAAGGAAGGCTGGCTTCTGCAGTTGGCATACAAAACCTTCTATCGCCTGATCGCGAGGTTGTCAGAGATCGCGCTGCCGCTAGACAGTGGCGATTTCGCCCTGTTGGGTTCACCGGTCGTGGAGGCGATTCGTCGGCTGCCGGAGCAGCAACGGTACCTTCGTGGGCTCAGAGCGTGGGTGGGCTTTACTCAGATAGGCGTGGACGTTCAACGACCTGCCCGGTTTGCCGGGCAGCCGAAATACTCCACCATGCGCTTGATTAAACTCGCGCTGGACGGCATTTGTTCATTCTCGGTTGTCCCCCTTCGAGCCGCCGCCCTCGCTGGCTTGGTGGCGATTCTTGCGGCGAGTATTTTCTCGTTGTATGCCGTATATGTGCGGCTGGTTCAGGGGAGCGTCCCAGAGGGCTTTACTGCGTCGCTATTGGTGATGACGTTCTTGTCCGGCGTTCAACTCTTTTTCGTTGGCGTGATCGGAGAATACGTGGGCAGGGTCTACGGCGAAACGAAAAGACGTCCTGCGTACGTAGTCGCGAACGTTGCCGGTGGGGACGACTGATGGACACGGGATACGCGACAGCTTACATAGGGCTGTATCAGAACCATTGGTGGTGGCGCGCCAGAGAAGCGATTCTCTTGCGCCGGCTTGCTGATGTGATCGACCACGCTCGACCTGCGCGAATCCTTGACGTCGGTTGCGGCGCCGGATTGTTTTTCGACGCCCTGGAACGATTCGGTCACGTCGAGGGAATCGAATCCGATGCCGCACTGGTCGAGCAAAGCGGACCGTGGCGCGACCGGATCGTCGTCGGAGAGCTCGATGATTCGTTTCGACCTGAAGGATCGTTTGACGCGATCCTCATGCTGGACGTTCTCGAGCACGTACCCAACCCCGAGCAGATGTTGAGCTCCGCGAGGCGGATTCTCGCTCCTGGTGGCCGAATCGTCATCACCGTTCCTGCCTTCGAATGTCTGTGGACTTCTCACGACGATTTGAACCATCACCTCAGGCGATACACGCCTCGACGATTGTGCGACACGGTTCGCGAGGCTGGACTGGCAACCGAAAGCGTCGGCTATTTGTTCCAGTCACTGGTCATACCAAAGCTATTCGTGCGGGCTGCTGAAGCCATGAAGGGCGGACCTCCTCGAGTTCCGCGAGTGCCGAGCCCAGCCATCAACACCGTGCTTCGAAAGTGGTTCCAGACCGAGTTTCTCGTAAGCAAGTGGCTGCCATTTGGCACCTCATTGATTGCCATCGTTCGCTCGGACACTCAATGGAATACGTGAGCGCGCCGTCTGTTTTGGAAGGGCGCCGCGCGGCTGGAGGAGTGCTGTCGACCGCCCGCCAACGTATCTTTCAGATCGTGCTTGCCGTCGGAGGGCTGTTACTGGTGTCGGTCTACGCCGTCGCGATAAACGCGCCGGCAACAGGACTGTTTCACGACGATGGAATCTACGTCGTAACAGCGCGTGCACTGGCCGAGGGACAAGGCTACCAAATTATCAGTCTGCCGCAGTCTCTGCCGCAGACGAAGTATCCAATCCTATTTCCATGGCTCCTGTCACTGGTATGGCGAGTCGCGCCGTCATTTCCCGATAACCTTCCCTTGCTGCGCATCGTACCCCTGTTAGCGACGGCAATCTGGTTATGGCTCTCGTGGCGATTGCTTCTGGCATGCGGAGCTTCTCGGGCGGCAGCCCTGGCAGTCGTAGCGTTGACCGCCGTGTCGCCGTGGGTCGTGTTTCTGGGAACGGCACTCCTATCCGAGATGCCGTTCGCGGCGCTGCTTACGGCGTCGCTGCTCCTCTTGACACGCGTGCGCAACCAAACGGCGACCATCGGCCGGCTTTGTGCGTTTGCCGGGCTGCTGGCAGGAGCCTGCTTTCTTACACGCACAGCCGGCGTAGCCGTACTCGCGGGCGGTCTTGCGTGGCTGATAGTGACTCGACGTTGGCTTGGTGCGGCAGCTTACGGAACGGCCGCCGCGGTCATCGTCATCCCATGGGTGGGTTGGGTCCTGTGGAATGCCGCCGACACGGCGTCTTATTACTCCCTGTCGAATTACGGATCGTGGAATGTGGTTTTCCATTACGCGTGGCGCGAGAAGTTTACGGTGATCGCGATCAATGCCTTGAATTGGATTCTTGGATCGTCCTCATTATGGGGTCTTGACGTCACACCATGGCTTGTCGTCCCCGCTGCGCTGTTAGCCGCATGCGCGTTGCGCGGAATGTGGCTGACGCGAAGGCACCCGATCACCTGGTGCGTTATAGCCTACACAGCGATCATCATGGCGTGGGTATGGCCCCCAATTCGATTTCTGGTTCCCGTGATGCCGTTAATGCTATGGCAGGTGTCGGTTGCGATCCGCCGAATACCGGTAATACCAGTCGCGGTTGTTGTGGCAACGCTTATCACCACGTCGTCGGCGATGCTTCTGCGGACAGTCGCTCACGCTAGCAGCGAGGGTGTGATGTGGTTTCGAGCGGAAGGCCCGAAGGACTGGCATCGACTGTCCGACTTATTCGACCGGATTCGCCAGGACACTTCTCCGAACGCGGTGCTGACGGGAAATCTCGACCCAACGTACTTTTTGTACACCGGTAGGAAAGCGGTGCTTGCATTTACAGCCGATCCGTATTTCCTGTTCTATTCCAGCAGCCCCACTGCGGCGAGCGAGCTCAGTTCGATCGACGACTTCCGTCGTCGCCTGTTATCGACAGGAGCGGACTATTGCGTGGTCACCCCGGTGCCGGGTGATCCACCTTATTTCCGCCGCTTGGTCGAGGAGCTCGCTCGTGATGTTCCAGGAAGCCTCACGCTTGCGACGACGGACGTAGCGGCGGGCTACGCGGTCTACCGTATCGACCGCGACAGGCTGGAGGACGCTGAGCGGCGCGACCAGTTCTGAGCCCACTGATGCAGGCAGGCTCGTAATAGGACAAGCACTGCGACCGATACCAAAGAAATGGCACCCGGCGCGCTTCTCTCATTGTTCGCCTTCACACTTTTGCTGGCAGCATCACTGATCTTCTTCGTCGAACCAATGTTCGCGAAGATGGTGCTCCCGCTTCTTGGTGGAAGTCCGGCCGTTTGGAATACCTGCGTGGTGTACTTTCAGGCTGTCCTTCTTGCTGGCTACGTTTACGCACATCTCCTTACCACCAGACTGGCGCATGCACGCCAGGTCTTCATCCATGGATCGTTATTGCTGGTCTGTGCGGTGTCTCTGCCGATCGCTTTGCCTTCGACATGGACTCCCCCAGCCGACGGCTCACCGGTCTTGTGGTTGATCGGTGCACTGACAGTTTCACTCGCGGCGCCCTTCTTCGTCGTCGCCGCAACCGGACCGCTCCTTCAACGCTGGTTCTCCCATAGCGGTCACGCGTCGGCCAGCGACCCCTATTTCTTGTACTCGGCAAGCAATCTCGGCAGTCTCGTGGCGCTGCTTGCCTACCCGTTGTTTATCGAGCGTCGCTGGGCGCTAGACGCCCAAGCTGCGATCTGGACAGTCGGCTACGTCGCTCTAGGGTTCAGCGTGCTCGCCTGTGCAGCTGTTGTATGGAGGCAGCAGGCTCCGGCCAATGCGACGGCGGCAGGAACGACCGAGCCAGCCGAAGTTTTGCCATGGCCACGCCGGCTAAGGTGGATGGCGCTGGCGTTCGTGCCGTCGAGTCTCATGCTCGGCGTCACGACCTATATGTCTACGGACATCGCTGCCGCTCCGTTGCTCTGGGTTGTTCCGCTCGCGCTGTACCTGATGTCATTCGTTGTGGCGTTCGCGCGTCGCCAAATTGTGTCTGACGGCCTGGTGCTCAAGGCGATGGCGGTGGCACTCTTGCCGGTCGTGCTCACTATAGCCGCCGGGTTTGGCGGACCAGCCGCCGTGCTCATTCCACTGCACTTGTGCGCCTTCTTTCTTGCGGCTTTGGCCATCCACACCGAGCTGGCGCGAGATCGGCCCGGCCCGGCATCTTTAACTGAGTTCTACCTATGGGTCGCGTTCGGCGGGGTGTTGGGAGGTCTATTCAACACGCTGGTGGCGCCGGCCGTGTTTTCTACTGGAATTCTCGAGTATCCGATCGCGCTGGTCATAGCCTGCGCGCTGAGACCGACCATGCGCCCTTCCCGTGCCGCCGGTTTCAAGACCGAGTCGATCATGTTAGGAGTCGTGATTGTCTCGGCGATTGTGATGGCTGCTTTCTTGAGGAACGAGATTCAAAGTCAGACGGTCGCGATCATCTTCCTGGCGTTCGCAAGCGTTCCGTACTTTGTGCTGTCGAATCGGCCCGTATGGTTTGCAATGGCTGTGGCACTACTTCTCACAGCCGGTGGGGTGGGCCACACAAAACCTGGTGAGCTCCTTCGAGAGCGTACGTTTTTTGGCGTTTACAAGGTGCGATTAGACGAGCAAGCGAACAGCCATACCATCTATCACGGATCGACATTACACGGCGAGCAGAGTCTCGACCCCGCTGTCGCGCGCAGGCCGTCGTCGTACTACTACTCCGAAGGACCAATCGGCCAAGCATTTCAGGCACTCGGTCCAGGGTTGGATGGGGCCGATATCGGCGTGATCGGACTCGGCGCGGGTGGATTAGCGGGATACGTGCGCCCAACGCAGCATTGGACCTTCTACGAGATCGATCCGGCGGTCCTGCGAATTGCCAGCTCGCCACAGTACTTCACATTCCTTCGTGATTGCGGACATGCATGCGACGTAGTGCTTGGTGATGCCCGACTCTCGCTGAGTCGTGTCAGTCCGAGGCATGACTTTCTCGTGCTTGACGCGTTCAGCTCGGATGCGATTCCGCTGCATCTGATTACTCGAGAAGCCGTCCAGATGTACTTTGGACATCTCGCTGACCATGGGGTCGTTGCGTTTCACATCTCGAACCGTCATCTCAATCTCCGGCCGGTTCTTGGGGCAATCGCAGCCGACCTGGGACTTTCAGCGATTTCCCAATTCGATCGTGTCCCTGAGAAGACGCCGGGACGGCTGTCGTCCGAATGGCTACTGATGGCGCGCTCCGCTGAGTCTTTCAGGGCGTTGAAATCGGATTCGCGATGGGTCATTCCCGAGCGCGCCCCGCGTGTCTGGACGGATGCGTTTGCTGACATATTGAGCGCGCTCAAATAGCCGCGCATCACCTCTGTCTCTTAGAGCGGCACGAGCTTGGCACTTAGGGCAGAGTGAGGCATCGATAGGTTGTAAACGGCGTGCATCTGGCGCGCTTGGGACTTGAGTCTGGGCGCGCCCAGACGACTCCCTCCTGCTGCCTCGTTTTCTGCCGAAAGTGCCGTGCTCTTGCAGTGGCAGGGGAGTTGCCCCGCCATGGGGTCATGCGACCCCTGGTTATCGTCCCGACCTACAACGAGCGCGAGAATCTGCCGAAGCTCATTCAACAGCTCCTCGCGATCGGGAAGCTGCGCGTTCTCATCGTGGACGATGGATCTCCTGATGGGACTGGGGCGCTGGCTGACGATCTCGCAGCGCGAAGCAATGGACGTGTATCGGTCTTGCACAGAACGGGACGGCGAGGGCTGGGGCGAGCTTACCTTGACGGCATCCAAGAAGCCCTTGCGACAGATGCGGATGTGATCTGTCAGATGGATGCCGACCTCTCGCATCGACCAGAGGACCTTGTGGCGATGCTCGCGGCGGCGGAGCAGTCCGATGTCGTCATCGGTTCGCGCTACATTCCGGGCGGACGAATCGTCAATTGGCCGCTGCGGCGCCGGATCCTGAGTGCGGGGGCGAACCGTTATATCCGATTGATCTGCTCGCTGGCGGTTCGCGATTGCACCAGCGGATTCCGCTGCTGGCGGCGAGAGACGCTGGCAGGGTTGCCACTCGCGCGGATTAATGCGGAGGGTTATGCGTTCCTGGTGCAGTTGTTGTGGGAAGCCGTCCGAGCCGGCTGCGCCATCTCGGAGGTCCCGATTACGTTCGTCGAACGAGAATCCGGAGCATCCAAGCTGCGTGCCGCGGTCCTCGTGGAGTCGGCGGTTCTGCCGTGGCGCCTCGCAGTGTCACGTGCCTTCATTCATTCCGCCAGCGAGGCTGCACATCGAAGCGCGCCCTCGCTGGTTCGTTAGACAAGAGTACGTAAGTTGCGCTTACTAAAATCGGTGTGCCGTCGCAGCCCTATGGTCTGCGACGACGATCTGCCGGTCATCTTGACGTTCATCGCCGTGGCAGCCCTGGCCTGCCTGATTCCACCGCAGGCCGACACATTCTTTCACCTCCGGACCGGTCAGAGCATCTGGCAGTCCGGAGCGATTCCGACGACCGAGCTCTTTTCGCACACATTCCAAGGGCACGAATGGTTGAACCATGAGTGGCTCAGCCAGCTGTTGTTCTACGGCCTTCATGCCCTTGGAGGGCCGTTCCTGCTTGCGTTAGTGAGCGGTGCCTGCGTTTTCATCGCGGTGATGGTTTCATGGCAGCTGACCCGCGGTGCGTCCGAAATCCGCCTAATGCTCCTTTTCTCAATCTTCATCGTGACCGCTCCGGCGTGGGCCGTTCGACCGCAGGCACTGAGCCTCGCGCTGTTGATGCTGGCGATGACGCTGGTGATCCGAGAGAAGCTCCAGTGGCTGCCGATACTGATGGTGGTCTGGGCAAACGCGCACGGTGTGGTTCTCCTCGGAGTTGTCATCGCCTGCGTAAATGCGCTGGAAGCGCTGATCTGGTCGCGGCGCAACTTTCGACGTGCGCTCGTCGTCGCTGTGTTGTGCGTAGCAGCGCCGACGGTGACTCCACTCGGATGGCAGTACTGGACGCGCGTGGCACAGACGGTCAGCGAAGCACGCGTGCTCGGATTTCAGGAGTACCGGTCGGCATTTGCCGATGCATCAGGGTTTCCGTTCCTGCTGCTGTTGGCAGTGCTCGTCAGCGTGGTGATCATGTACGCCCGCAGGGTCGCCGAGTGGGATCGTTCCGCCCGTTTGCTCGTCCTCACGAGCCTGGTAATCGGCGCTGCAGCGATTGTTTCGATTCGCAACGCACCGTGGTTCGCGTTAGTGGCAGCGCCCGCGATTTCGCGTCTCGTCCAAGTTTCGAGCGTGCGCAAAACACGTCCGCTGCGGCGGCCGGGGTATGTCGTCCTGGCAATCGCGGTGACGAGCGCATTTGCAGTGGTTGCGTTCCTGTGGCGTGATGGGGGAGCCCGCATCGGGTGGCGGCCGATCTCGCAACCAGCACTGAGCGCCGTTCGGAACTGTACTGGGCCGATCTATAACGAATTGGCACTTGGCGGGACGTTGATCTGGTTCGTTCCCGAGAAGAGAGTATTCGTGGACGGCCGTGTGGAAGCGTATCCGCAGCAATTTCTTCTTCGCGTTCGGGACGCAGACCTTTCAGGGCAATACCAGGAACTGTTTGAGAAGTATGAAATTCGATGCGCCGTTACCGGCACGGACTCGATCCTGGCACGTGCACTTCAAGCGGATCCCGCCATCACCCTGCAATTCCACGACGATCGCTGGTCGGTCTTCCTGACATCCCAGATACGCTGACCCGCCAGGCATTGCTCGAACCGTCTCTCGAGGTGCGGCTATACGGGAAGCGGTCATGGGTGGGGTGGCTTTCTCAACGTCGCGCGCTTCGAAGGGTACGGAAGAGCCGTAAAGCGGTAGACGCTACTTAAGCGTGGCGCCCGCGATGATCCTCCAGCGGCCATCCTGTTTGAGCCAGACTCGCATGAACTTGAGCGTGCCTTTGAACTGAGGGCCCTCGTAGTGGCCTACGCACGTAAGCACGACGGCGTTCCCGTGCTCGACGAACGTGTCATATCGCATCTCGACCGTCGTGAACTTCTGCCCTTCGCCCGACCCGGGGCGATGCGCCTCGACGACTCTGGTCTTGAGCTGGTGTCCGTCCAGCACCACATCGTCAGCGAGGTACTCCTGGAAGTAGCCCGGGTCCGGGCCAAGCTCTGCTTGGCGTAATCGCTCTTCCAGGTGCATGATCTCTTCGCGCGTGCTCATGGGACACCGCCCCTGTCCACGATTGTAGGAGAGGTTATGCGACGACTGCTCTGGACCGTTGTGATCGGACTCAGCCTTGCGGCACCACTCTCGGCCGCGTCGGTAGATGGCCTGTCGATCCACTCATCAACCACGGGAACCGGCACGGCGACAGTGATCTTCATCCATGGCTGGACATGCGACTCTTCGTCATGGGTGTCTCAGGTACCAGCGTTCGCAAAGAAGTACCGGGTGGTGACGCTTGATCTGCCGGGACATGGCCGGAGCGCCTCACCAAAGGATGGAAAGCTCTCGATGGATCTGTTCGCGCGGGCAGTGGAGGCCGTGCGGGCCGAGGCGAAGGCCGACAGGGTCGTGCTGGTCGGGCACAGCATGGGCGCACCAGTCATCCGCCAGTACGCGCGGATGTATCCGCAGCATGTGGCCGGTCTTGTCGCTGTCGATGGTCCTCTCGATCTTCGTGGGTTTCCGCCACCAGAGTTCAAGCAGCCGCCGCCGATGGTCGGAGCGGAAGGCCTCAAAGCGCGCGATAAGATGATTCGCGGCATGTTCATCCCGGAGACGGCGCCGGCGCTCCAGGAGCACGTTCTCAAGATGATGCTCGGCACCTCCGAAGCCACGGCCAACGGCGCCATGGCCGCCGTCTTCGATCCAACACTCTCGAAGACCGACATCATCAAGGCGCCGGCGCTGGCCGTTTATGCCGGCACTGCGAAGCCACCGGATCCGAAGATCGTGAAAGAAGTGCTGCCTAACTACGAGGGGACGCAGGTGCCCGGCACTGGTCACTTCCTGATGATGGAAAAACCGGACGAGTTCAACAGAGCGTTGTCGGGTTTCCTGGACAAGATCAAATACTGATCGCAGACGGATCGAAAAATGTCTCGTCACATCTCGCTGAGCGTCGCGCTGTTCCTGGGTGTCGTGTTGTGGCCTTTAGTGCCTGGGGCACAGTCACCGGTCCAGTCGTGTGACGCTGCGCCAAGGCCGTCATGGTGCAGCGCGGTTGCGGGCGATCGCGCCGAAGGTTGGCTGGCGCAGCGCCGCTCGGAGGTGATGGCGCGCAACGCGATGGTTGCGAGCAGCCAGCCGCTTGCGGTGGAGGCCGGACTCGACGTGCTCCGGCGTGGTGGCAACGCGATCGATGCGGCAGTGACGACGGCCGCGGTGCTGAGTGTCGTGGAACCGATGAACGTCGGACCGGGCGGCGACCTCTTTGCAATCGTCTACATCGCGGCCGAGAACAAGCTGTACGCACTCGATGCCAGCGGGAAGGCGCCCAGCGGGCAGACGCTCGCGCACATGAACGCGGCCGGCTATACGTGGAACTCCATGGATTGGGGACCAGGGTCCGGCATGCCGTCGCGAGGAATCCTCACAGTCACCGTGCCGGGATCCGTCTGGGGTTGGGAAGAGGTCCTGCGCCGCTTTGGAACCATGACGTTCAAGGAGACGCTGCAGCCTGCCATCGACTACGCTGAGCAAGGGTTCCCGATTTCAGAGCGCATCGCATCTGATTGGGTTCTGCCGCGCGCCGTGTCGAGGAATGCAAGCGATCCACGTGGATGTTGTGCCGTGATCGATCAGGATTCCGTCGCCACGTGGTACATCGATGGGCGGCCACCATACGCGAGCAGAATTCATCGAAATCCCAACCTCGCGAAATTGTTTCGCATCCTCCAGGCGCGCGGCCGCGCCGGATTCTACGAGGGTGAGGTCGCGGCGGCGATCGTCAGCAAATCGAAGTCGTTGGGCGGCACGATGACGATGAACGATCTCGCCACGTATTCCGGCGAGTGGGTCGACGTGGCGAGAACGAATTATCACGGCTACGACGTCTCGACATTGCCGCCGCCAGCGCAGACGTGGGCGACCGATGAAATGCTGAACATCCTGGAAAGCTGTGTGCCGGTGTGGGCGCCAGGGCAAACGCTGGCGACACTCGGGCCGGCCAGTCCGAGGTATTGGCACTTCGTCGTCGAAGCGAAGAAGCTCGCGTATCGCGATGTTTTTGCGTACAACGGCGATCCGAAGTTCTCGACAATACCGCTCGAGCGGCTGTTATCGAAGGCCTACGCTGCATCGCTGTGCCGCCAGATCAATCCCGAACGCGCGTCACGCACGGGACCGCCCGGCCGTGCCGACAGCGGCGGCGATACCATCGTTCTCTCCACGGCAGACCGTTCGGGAAACATGGTTGCGTGGGTCAACAGTCTGTATTCGAGTTTCGGATCGGGCCTGACCGTGCCCGGCTATGCCATCACGCTGCACAACCGCGGCGCGCTGTTCACGCTCGACGCGAAAAGCCCGAACGTGATCGCCCCCGGAAAGCGGCCATTCAACACGCTCTCGGCCGGCTTTGTGATGCAGAACAATCGTCCGCTCATGACCGTGACGCTGATGGGCGGGGACATGCAAGCGCAGGGGATCGGCCAGGTGCTCGTCAACGTGCTCGACCTCGGGGCCAACGTCCAGGCCGCGACCGACATGGCGCGCTTCCGACATGGGCAGGTCTCCAATGTCTTGAGCCTAGAATCTCCTCTCTTCAACCTCGTGGGCGCCCGCCTCAAGGCCATGGGGCACGACGTTCGATCGGTTGATGGGGGCATCATGGGCGGATACCAGGCCATCATGTTCACTCCGGATCCGACGGCGGCTGGCGGGTCGAATGGATCGCTCGCCGGCTTTTATCGTGCCGGATCCGATCACCGCAAAGACGGTCACGCGGCCGGATTCTGATGTCTTCCCAAGCGGATTACTGGCCCGACCTTCCACTCGCCGCATGGCGAGACACATTCTCGACGCTGCACCTGTGGACGCAGATCGTCGGGAAGGTCCGCCTCGTGCGGTCGCCGTGGCTCAATCATTCCTGGCACAGCACGCTCTATGTCACCGCGCGAGGACTGACGACGTCGCCCATTCCGTACGAGGAGCGGACATTCGAGTTGGAGTTCGACTTCACGCAGCATCGACTCGACATCCGGTCGAACGACGGCCGGCATGACGAGATCGCGCTCCGTCCTCAGAGTGTCGCGGCCTTTTACCGGCTGTTGATGGAGGCTCTGCGACGGCTTGATTTCGATGTCCGGATCACGAGAAAGCCGTCGGAGGTGGTCGACCCGATTCCGTTTGCCAAAGACGAAGTGCATCGATCGTACGACGCCGAATACGCGCACCGATTCTGGCTGGCCCTTGTCCAGATCGATCGTGTCTTCAAGATCTTTCGAGCACGGTTCATTGGCAAGGCGAGCCCCGTTCACTACTTCTGGGGTGCCGGCGATCTGGCGGTCACGCGCTTCTCGGGTCGCAGAGCCCCGGAGCATCCCGGTGGCATTCCCAATCTTCCGGACTGGGTAACGCGCGAAGCATACTCGCACGAAGTCAGCAGCTGCGGGTTTTGGCCGGGCGGCGGGGCGATCGACTACGCGGCGTTCTATTCCTACGCCTATCCGGCGCCGGCGGGCTTCGCCGAGGCAGGCATCGGGCCAGAGGGCGCGTTCTACAGCAAGGACTACGGCGAGTTCATCCTGCCGTACGATCGCGTGGCGCGGGCGGCGTCGCCGGATGAGACGCTGCTGGAATTTCTTCAGTCGACGTATGAAGCCGCGGCAACCTTGGGCGCTTGGAACCGCGCCGACCTCGAGGGCAATTTCTCCGCAGGCGGTAGACAGTAAGCAGACACCATGAACACGTTCGCGAAACTCAACCTGAAGGACCAGAAGGACATCGTGATCGAGAACGCTCCGGCCAGCTTCGAGCCAGAGATCTCATCCCTCAAAGGTGTGACGGTGCGGCGCTCGATGTCTGACGCGAAGCTGGTCGACTTCTTTCTGATCTTCGCCACGAAGCAGAAGGAAGTCGATTCGCTTGCAAAGACAGTCGGCCGCAAGTCGGCGGGCGATGCGATCGTCTGGATTGCCTATCCGAAGAAGAGCTCGAAGAAGTACACCTGCGAGTTCAATCGCGATAGTGGATGGCCCTCGATGGGTGAAGCCGGTTTCGAACCGGTCCGCATGGTGGCAATCGATGAAGACTGGTCGGCCATACGCTTCCGTCGCGCCGAGTTCATCAAGAACATGACACGGCCGGAAGAGTGGCGGTTCTCCGATCACGCCAAAGCAAAGGCCACGAAGGCTAAAAGATAACGGCCGCTGCGTCGGCTAAGACGACGCTGCGATAGACCGGAAGGAACCATCCCTGCTTCGTGGCCTCGTCCAGGCTTTTCTCGACGCGGCGCACGTAGTCCTTCTTGTCCTTGTAGAGTTTTTTCAGGTCGGCCTGCGAGAACGCCGTCTCGTATCCAGCCAGGCCGCAGAGTTGGTTCTGCGCCGCTTCGCCGCGGACGGCGACGAATGGGTGCGCGTTCTGAATCGGCGGCACGGCACCCTCGTTGCGGACGCCATACTTCTTGACTGGCACGTCGACGTAGACGTTCCTGATGCCGCCACGGGCGTTGCCATGCTCGTCGAGGGACATCAGCGATCCATCGTTGGCCACATTGCGGTCGACGAGGATGCGGTTCGCCCTGGGTGGCGCCGTGCCCTTGTCGACCCACTGCCAGAGGTGATTGAGGGCCACTGACATATAGGCCGCGAGCGGGAATCGGCTGATGGGTAGCTTGCAGGGATTGGGGTAGTAGGCCGCCGCGTCACGCGAATCGATATGCGCCATGCCCGGGAACTCGTAGACGCGGAATTGATCGCCCGGCTCATCCCCGTCCTGACGCGCGGTGGCAGTCCCGCTCATGACCTCCGTCATCGTGGGAACCTGGATCATCGGGACGTCGATCTGCCGAATCGTGGCGCCGGTGCTCGTCGGCAGGAAGCCGTCGTAGATCGGCTTCATGTCGGGAAGGCGCAGGACCATGTGGGCGGGGAGGTAGTTGATGAGAGCCGCGGCCGATGCGGACGTGCCCGCGAGGACCATCTTGCGCACGGGAAGACTCGCCAGCGGATTTCCCTGCTGCTTGGATTTCATCAGCGCGCCCACCTGCGCCAGGATCTCGGGAGCCTGTCCTTGCCCGACGCGGAGGCTCTTATAGCGCTCGCCGTTGAACTCGGCGAACGGCACGCTCGTGCTCGTGAGGATGTCGAGACCGATGTGGCCCGTCGCCATCGAGTAGGCGTGCGTGAAATGGAACATCCACGCGTTGCCGCTCGGATGCATCGACTCGGCCAGCACGAGCCCGCTGAACTTCGCCGCGTCGGCCGGCCTCCGCACGACCATACGCGTCGTGTAGGGCTGGCCGTTTGCGGTTCCCGAGACAAAGTACTCATGCGCCTCGTACTTGAAGTGCGCCATGTCGTCGCCCGGCTTCAGTTCCATCAGCGATTCGAAGATCGGACCCGGCCCGGTGATCTCCGCCGAGATCGTTGGGAGCGGTGTTGCCACGGGGGTTGCGGGCAAATTGATCTCGGGGCCGGCGCCGCCGCCACGGCGACCTTGCCCGCCTTGACCCGCCTGAGCGCCGCGCCCCTCGCGAGTGGGGATGGCCGTCTGCGCCGCGAGGGTCGAAACACTCACGACGGCGACCAGCAGAACGACAACGCTTCGTAGCATGTCTTTACACCTTCAGTACCGAATACCTTTGCCCTTACTTTTGACCTTTGACCTTTGATTTTTGACCTTGCTTGTGCTGCTCCCAAGCCTCAAGCCGTCTCTTGATCTCTTTCTCAAAACCCCTGTCCGTGGGCCGATAGTACGTCTTATCAGCCAATGACGGCGGTAAGCATTCCATCCCGGTCACGGCGTCGGGATCATCGTGCGCGTACTGATACCCCTTGCCGTACTCCAGCTGTTTCATGAGCCTGGTCGGCGCGTTGCGCAGATGCAAAGGCACCGGCTCGGCGGCCTCCGTGTGCGCGTCAGCGGCGGCTGCATTGTACGCAGTGTAGACCGCGTTGCTCTTCGGAGCGGTTGCGAGGTAGATGGCCGCCTGCGCCAGCGCCGTGTTGCCTTCGGGCATGCCGATGAAATGCGCCGCGTCTTTGGCAGCCACGGCAACCGTTAGCGCGTGGGGGTCGGCATTGCCGACGTCTTCAGAGGCGAATCGGATGAGACGACGAGCGATGTACAGCGGATCTTCTCCCGCCTCGAGCATGCGCGCGACCCAATAAACGGCGGCATCCGGATCGCTGTTCCGCATCGACTTGTGGAGCGCCGAGATCAGGTTGTAGTGCTCCTCACCACCTTTGTCGTAGAGCAGCGCCCGGCGCTGAATGGACTGCTCCAACTGCGGCAAGTCGAGCTGTCGTACGCACGTCCCGGGATCCATCGGCGCCGAAGCGGCGGCGAATTCCAGCAGGTTGAGCGCCGCTCGCGCATCGCCGTTCGCGAAGCGCGCGATCGCCCCGATCGCCTCACCGGAGATGTTGATGTCCATAGCGCCCAGTCCACGTTCGCGATCGGCGAGCGCGCGGCGCAGGATCTGTTCGACAGCCTCCATCGTCAGCGGCTGGAGGACGAACACCTTGGAGCGAGAGAGCAGCGCCGCGTTTATCTCGAACGACGGATTCTCCGTCGTCGCGCCGATCAACACGATGTCGCCCGCTTCCACGCGCGGAAGGAACGCATCCTGCTGCGCTTTGTTGAACCGGTGAATCTCGTCGACGAAGACGATCGTGCGACGACCGGCGCGGCGCCGTCGATCCTGTGCCGCCGCCATCACTTCTTTAATTTCCTTGATACCTGAGAGCACCGCGCTGAATGGAACGAAGTGCGCCTCAGTCAATTCGGCGATGATGCGGGCGAGCGTCGTCTTGCCGGTGCCCGGAGGTCCCCACAGGATGATGGACTGCAGCAGGTCGCGCTCGATCGCCTCGCGCAGCGGCTTGCCGGGACCGAGGATCTCATCCTGGCCGACGATTTCGTCGAGCGTTCGTGGGCGGATGCGCTCGGCTAACGGCGTCCCGGCCGCGGGGTCCGGCGCGCGCAACGCACGTGTTGCTCGCTCGTCGTCTTCGTCTGCGAACAGCGATCCTTCGAATTCACTCAACTGCCAATCTCCAATTCCGAGCTCCAACACGCACGCTCAAGCGTGCGCTCTACGAGCGGCGCCTACCGTCCCCGCTGTCGCCTCGCCGCGTAGACGAGAATCGCACCGGCCGCAGCGACGTTCAAGGACTCCACCCGAGCCGCCATCGGAATCGAGGCCAGCCGGTCGCACTGAAAGCTGACCTCGTCTGGAACGCCGGCGCCTTCGCCGCCCACGATCAACGCAACCTTGCCGCGCCAGTCGATGGCGTCCGGGTCCTCGCCGCCGCGTGGCACAGCTGCAACGATCCGGACGCCAGCGCTGCGCAGGCAGGCCATCGCGTCGGCGTTCGTCATGCCGCCGACTACCGGCAGCCGCAGTGCACTTCCCATACTCCCGCGAACGGCCTTCCACGAGAACGGATTTGCTGAAGCGCCAGTCACGAACATGCCGGTCATGCCGCCGGCCTCAGCTGTCCGCATCAGCGCACCAACGTTGCCTGGATCCTGCACATCGATGGCCATGAGCACGAATGCGTCAGGCACGGCGCACATCTCACTCGCGGAGGGGGGACGACGACGCCCGATCGCGACCAGGCCAGATGGGGTGCGCACCGGGCTCATCGCCGCAAAGACCGAATCCGGCGCCTGAATCACTTCCACACCCGCCTGCGCGAGCGATCGTGCGACCTCGGCTTCTTCATTGTCGGACGTGAGTCGCGACGACGAGACGGCGGCGATCTCGAACGAGTGCCCGGAGTCCCGGGCATCCTGGACGAGGTGAACACCGTCGAGGAGTACACGCGAGCCGGTCGGGTCAGGACTGTCGGCGAGGGCGCGGAAGCGCGCGACGACGGGATTCTGTCGGCTGGTGATGGAACGCATCCGATCGGGACCGCTGTGCGGTTGGTTGGCTGGTCGGCGGCCAGCCACTATCCATCATTGTGCTACAGTCTGATTTCAACGATGAAAGACAGGATTCTCAAGCGATTCAGCGATGAAATCGCGGTGCTCGAGCGCGAGTTGAAGGTCGATCTGCCGAAGGAGATTCAGCGCGCCCGCGAGCTGGGTGATCTGCGCGAGAACGCCGAATACAAGGCCGCCAAGGAACGCCAGGAGATCGTCAACGCGCGCATCGCCATGCTCAAGCGAAGGGCGGGTGAGATCGCACTGATGAATCTCGACCGCATCCCGCATGATCGCGCCGGCTTTGGATCAACGGTGGAACTCCGCGCCCCGACGGGAGAGAACATCGTCTATCAGCTCGTCATGCCTGAGGAGGCAGATGTCGAGAAAGGGCTGATCTCGACCTCCTCGCCGATTGGGCGCGCAATCCTCAACAAGGAGGAAGGTGACGAGATCAACGTCACCACGCCGAGCGGCAAGCGGAGCTTCGAGCTCGTCAAACTCACAACGATCCACGATGAATAATCGGTAACGTGCAACCGTATTCCCCCTCACGCCGCACCGCTCTCGTCCTGACGGGAACCGGCGCCCATGGCGCCTACCATGCCGGCGTGCTGCGGGCGATGCAGGAGGCCGGTGTCAAGATTGACGTCGTCGCGGGCCAGGGCGTAGGCGCGGGCGGCGCGGCGTTGGCCGCGATCGATGGCGCGGCACGATTGTGGGATGCCGAAGGGATCTGGCGGTCGCGCGCGGTGCGGCAGTTGTACACATGGCGCCAGCCGCTGCGCGTAGCGGGATGGCTCGGTCTCGTTCTTGTCACGATCCTCCTGGCTCCGGTTTTCGTCCTGCTCGTCGGCCTGCTGGTGTATCTCGTCGGCTTCCTGTTCGAGATGCTGCAGATCGAGGCGGGTCGTGCGCTCGTGTCGAGCTACACGGCCTGGTTACAAGTGGCGTTTGCCGGCGACAACCTCCCGACTTCGGTGCCACGCTTCGCCGTCATCGTCCTCACGGCAATACTGATCGTTCTATCGATGAGCGGCCTCCGTGCCGGTCGCGCAATCGGCTCGCGTCGGGCTGAGCGCCAGTGGTGGTGGCGTGTCGTCGCGGCGCCGTTCGATGCGCATGTCGCGCGGGAGCGTTTTGTCGACGCAGTTTGGGAGCTCATCCGCGGGGCCGCCTCGATCGCCAGGCCGCCTTTGGCCGCATTAGGCCGGCGCTACACGGAAGTGCTCAGTGAAAACCTTGGGCAACCGAGCTTCCGAGAGCTCGTGATCGTGACGACCGATCTCGATGCCCGGCGCGACGTCGTCGCGGCGTTGCTCGCAGAGCCGTATAAGCAGGCGTTTCTCGGTCCTCGACCGGGCCGCGATCGGAGGTCGGAAATCCTGGACCTGTCGGGGGTCGCGCGGGAACACGTGATCGATGTCATCGGAGCCGGCCTCACGCCGTCGCTCCTGTGCGATCCGCACGTGATGACGTTCGCTCCCGATAGTTTCTGGCGTGGCGAGACGCACCGGCTGTGCGACCGTCCGGGTTCTGTTGCGCGCCTGCTGGAAGAGGTCGCCGAGGCCGGCGTTCGGCAGGTCGTTATCGTGACTGCGGTTGCTGCGGCAGCGGCGCCGCATCGCCTGCGGTCGCTTCGACTCGACCTCACCGGGCGCTTCGGCGAATTCCAGAGCGCCGCAGAGGCGGCAGCACTGCGCGACGCCCTCGAGTCGATTGGCCCGCGCTTCGATTCCGTCTACACGATTCAACCTGCCCACAACGCGATCGGTCCGTTCGACCTCGCTGGCGCGTACGACGAAGCATCCGACCGTCACCAGGATCTCTCCGAGTTGGTGGAGCGCGCCTACGAAGACGCCTACCGTCAATTCATCGAGCCTGTCATCGGCGCGAGCGGGGAGCAACTGGCACACGCGGTGGCGCGCGCACGCGCCGTAGGCGTCCGCGAACCGGCCTCTGCCGACGACGTCAACCTTCGCTGACGTGGAAGTGCGCCTGATTGAGTGCGATCGGGCGCGCAGCGCAGAGATCCTTGCGATCCTGAATGAAGCGATTCTGAATTCCACGGCGTTGTACGACTACAAACCACGAACGATGGCGATGATGGACGTCTGGTTCGACGTGAAGATGAAGGGAAACTACCCGGTGATCGGCGCTATCGACCGCGAAGGCCGCTTACTCGGGTTTGCGACGTACGGCGCGTTCCGCGAGAGGCCCGCGTACAGGTACACGGTCGAGCACTCCCTTTACGTGAACCGTGACTTCCGCGGTCGTGGCGTTGGCCGCAGGCTGCTCGACGCTATCATCGAACGGGCGAAGGCCGAGAACTACCATGTGCTGATCGGCGGCATCGACGCCGACAACGCCGTCTCGATCGAGCTGCACAAGAGGTTCGGATTCACTTATTGCGGAGAGATTCGCGAAGCCGGCTTCAAGTTCGGCCGCTGGCTTCACCTGGTCTTCTATCAGTTGATTCTCGATACGCCGGCGCATCCGGCAGATGGGTAAGACGGATCAAGACACCGGGTGTGATTTTCGTCTCGACTCACGCGAAAATCACACCCGGTGTCCTAGGTCTTGCTCGTCTTCGTTTCCTCTTCCAACAGATGCGGCAACGATGTGCCGGCACCTGGCGCTAATAACCCGGTCCGCGCGTACGTCATCAGCTTATCGCGCGTGTCGGCGATGTCGAGGTTTCGCATCGTCAGTTGGCCGATGCGATCCTGCGGTGTGAAGGCCGATTCTCCCTTCTCCATGGTCAACCGCTCGGGTTTGTAGGTCAGGTTCGGGCTGCGCGTATCGAGAATCGAGTAGTCGTTACCGCGCCGCAACACGAGATCGACTTCGCCAGTCACCGCGCGGGCCACCCACGTCTGCGACGTGCGCAGCATCATCGACTGCGAATCGAACCAGCGGCCTTGATAGAGAAGCCTCCCGAGGCGGCGGCCGTTGTCGCGATATTGTTCGATGGTGTCCTCGTTGTGGATGCCGGTGACGAGACGCTCGTACGCGGCAAAGAGCAAGGCCATGCCGGGCGCTTCATAAATGCCACGGCTCTTGGCCTCGATGATCCGGTTCTCGATTTGATCGCTCATGCCGAGGCCATGCCGGCCGCCGATGCGATTGGCCTCGTCCATCAGCAGCACGGGATCGGAGAAGCGCTGACCGTTGAGGGCAACAGGGACGCCTTCTTCGAAAGCGATGGTTACCGGTTCGGCTTTGATCGTCACATCTTCGCGCCAGAAGGCGACGCCCATAATCGGTTCGACGATCGTGATTCCGCTGTTGAGATGCTCGAGATCTTTCGCTTCGTGCGTCGCGCCCAGGATGTTCGAATCGGTGGAGTACGCCTTCTCGGTGCTCATGCGGTAGGCGAGTCCCGCCCGCTGCATGTACTCCGACATCTCTTTGCGGCCGCCCAGCTCGTCGATGAACGTCTGATCCAGCCAGGGCTTGTAAATGCGCAGTGATGGGTTGGCCAACAGGCCGTAGCGATAGAACCGCTCGATGTCATTGCCCTTGTACGTACTCCCATCGCCCCAGATGTGGACGTCATCGTCTTTCATCGCGAGAACGAGCATCGTCCCGGTGACGGCGCGACCGATGGGCGTGGTGTTGAAGTAGGTCACGCCGGCAGTTGATATGTGAAACGCACCGCACTGGAGCGCGGCCAGCCCTTCGGTTACGAGTTGCGCACGGCAGTCGATCAGTCGGGCTTTCTCGGCGCCGTACTGGCGTGCCTTGCGTGGAATGTCGTCGTAGTCCGGTTCGTCAGGCTGCCCCAGGTTGGCCGTGTAGGCAAAAGGGTTCGCGCCTTTCGCGCGCATCCAGTGGAGAGCGGCGCTCGTATCGAGCCCACCCGAAAACGCAATGCCAACTCGCTCACCGACCGGAACACGTTGAAGGATAGTTGCCATTCACTCTTCATCTTAGCCCGTTATGCGGGCTCACATTGGATTCCTGTGCTCGTTGCGACGACGCATAACG
Organism: Vicinamibacterales bacterium; assembly: GCA_035649635.1. Taxonomy (GTDB): domain Bacteria; phylum Acidobacteriota; class Vicinamibacteria; order Vicinamibacterales; family UBA2999; genus Gp6-AA40. The sequence goes on from DASRJE010000157.1 coordinate 40,109, forward strand.
GGCTCGGCGCGCGAAGCCGCCAAAGAGACGCTGATAGTCGAGGGCTTCGCCGGGCATTCAGGGCGAGCCTTCGACTATCGTTCGTATAAAATCTCGACCACCTGGAGACTGTGATGAGACTCATCGCCCGCGTCGTTGCGCTCGCAATCGTCGTCTCGACCACTGTTCCCGCCTTCGCGCAGAACGGGCGCGACCCGCACTGGGTTGCGACGTGGGCCACCGCGCTCGTTGCGCGTGCTCAAGGGCAAGGCGGGTTTGGAGGTGGTCGTGGCCCAGTCCCTGCTGCGCCGGCACCGGCGGCGCAGCCGCCAACGGCGGCCGCACCCGTGCCTCCGTCTGGCCCGCCGGCTGCTGCGCCGGCGACGCCTGCTCCTCCTGCAGGTGGCCGCGGCGGATTTCCGGCTCCGGTGACGATCTCGAATCAGACGGTCAGGCAGATCGTCCGTGTCAGCGTGGGCGGCGATCGAGTGCGCGTGGTGTTGAGCAATGCCTTCGGGACAGCGCCGGTTGAGATCGGCGCCGCTCACGTGGCACTTCGCGATCGCGACGCGCTCCTCAAATCGTCATCGGTAAAGCCTTTGACGTTTGGGGGAAGCACCACTGGAAAGATCTTGCCAGGCGCGACGGTGGTCAGCGATGCCGTCAACATCACAGTGCCAGCAGTCAGCGATCTCGTCGTCGACTTGTTCCTTCCCGGAGAGCTCGGCACCGGACCATCACCGGTCACGACCCATAACGGCGCCTCGCAAACGAACTACCTGTCGGCAGCTGGCAATCATTCAGGTGAGCCGGCGATGATGGTTGAGCGCACCGCAGGCGCGTGGTTCCTGATCGCACGCGTTGAGGTGGCGGCGAGCCCGGGTGCGGGAGCGGTCGTCACGTTTGGGGATTCGATCACGGATGGCGCACGCTCGACAGCGGACATGAACAGTCGCTGGCCGGATCACCTGGCGCGCCGGCTCGCGGCGCGAAAAGGCAATCCCGTTGGGGTGCTGAACGCAGGCATCAGTGGCAACCAGGTGCTGGGTGATGGTGCTGGTGTCAGCGCCCTGGCGCGATTCGATCGCGACGTGCTGATGCAGACCGGCGTCACGCACGTCATCATCATGGAAGGCATCAATGACATCGGTCTTGCACGAGCCAACCCGGCACCGAGCGCCGACGATCTCATCGCCGGGCACAAGCAACTCGTCGCCCGCGCGCGTGCGCGTGGTCTCAAGGTGTACGGCGCCACGCTCACACCGTTCGAAGGGGCCGCGTATTGGACCAGCGAAGGCGAAGCCAAACGTCAGGCGTTGAATGAGTGGATCCGGACGAGCGGCGCGTACGACGCCGTGATCGACTTCGACCATCTGACGCGCGATCCGGCAGCGCCGACGAAGTTCCTGCCCGCCTACGATTCCGGCGATCATCTGCACCCGGGCGATGCCGGTTACAAGGCAATGGGCGAGGCAGTGGATCTGAAATTGTTCCCGTAGGCCGGGTCCTGTTCTTGGGGCCCGGCGGGTCTACAAATCAAGACCCGCCCTACGTGACACGGCAAAGGCCTGTTCAAGCGAGCGATTTCGCAAAGTGCGCCCGTGCGCATCGACCGCATGTCCACTCTTGAAGAGGCCGAGCAGGTTGGTCGTCAGGCTGCCGAGAAACTCGGAGCCAGATCGCTTGCCGATCTTCGGATGAAGTCCGCCGAGGAGATTCAGAAAGGATTACCGGGCGGGCGGTCGATTGTCGACGGCTGGTATCTCACAGACGATACGTCGACGCTCATCGCCGAGGGCAAGAGCAACGACGTCGACGTGCTGGTCGGCTCGAATCGCGACGAGGGAGCCTTTCCCTTCTTCGGCGTCCCTCGAGGCAATGCCCAGGAATTCACCGCAGCGGTGCGACAACGCTTCGGCAGTCAGGCAGATGCGTTTCTGAAGCTGTACCCGACGAGCTCAGATGCCGAGTCGAATGCATCGCAACTGGCCGCGTTCCGCGACGAAGTGGCATGGCGTGTCCGATCGTGGGCCGCGGCGCGCGCGCGGAAAGGCAAGGCGTATGAGCAATTCCACGCCCACGTGGACCACTGCGGACCGGGCCCTCGCCGAGACGATGACCAGTTACTGGGTGAACTTTGCAAAAACTGGCGACCCGAACGGTGCCGCTCTGCCCGCGTGGCCGGCGTTCAAGGACGGCGCGAATGCCGAGTTGATGATCTTTGGGCCGACGGTCGAAGCGGGACGAGCTCTCGACCCAGCTCGTATCGCATTGTTCAACGCGTACAACGCGCAGCTGAAATAGGCGGGCGTGGCCTTCGTCGTTACGCTTTGACCAGCTTTCGTTCTGGCGCCTGGTGCTCGTGGAGGAACTCGAGCGCCAGTGCCAGGACCTTGTTGGTGTACTCGTCGGCCTGAAGGTTGCCGAACTTCTCTTTGAAGTTGCGCAGTGGCACCACCGCTTTGGCCATGGCACGATGGCCGCCGGCGCTGCCGATCTCGTTGAAGTACTTCCGCACGAACTCGCCCGCGTTACGCGAGTACCCCAGATTCCGGACCGACATCACCAGCGTGTCGTTGACGATGCCCGAGATGATCGTCCACTGGACGTCCTCGAGCTGCAGGTAGAAATCGGCAACGTAGGGAATGAAGTCCTCGCGCGGTGTCGTGCCGAGGAACGCGCAGAACACCTGCTCCGTCATCCGGCCGTTCTGCCGTGCCCTGAGCACGTAGTCCAGCCGGTCCATCGTGATCTCCGCGCCTTCCATCTTGCGGATGAGCGTGGCGTCGGCAAGCGGATAGAGATACGAGAACGCCTCGATGTCGACGCGATTCGCCTGCCGGTTGAAGAAAAGCGTGTCGGACTTGATCGCGTAAAGCATCGCCGTCGCGGTTCGCTCGGAGATGTTGGCGTCCACGGCGCGAAGATGCTCGGTCAGGATCGTCGAGGTCGAGCCGTAATCGACACGAATGTCCTTGTAGACAGCGGTGTAGCCTGACTGCTCCGGGTGGTGATCGATGACGAGGTCCACCCGGTCGATCTCGCCGCCGAAATAGTGCGGCTGGACGTCGACCATCGCGATGCGGTCGAAATCGTTCACGTGCGCCGCGGTCATGATCTCGATCTGGATGTCGAGGAGGTTCATCATCCGCTGGTTTTCAGGCCGCGTGACCCCCTCGAACGCCGCGATGACAGCCGTCTGCCGGTTGCGGCGCAGCACGTTACGGAGCGCCAGCCCGCTGGCAAGCGCGTCGGGGTCCGGATCGTTGTGCAAGAGGATGAGGACCCGGTCTGCGTCGCTGAAAAACCGCTGGTACTGCTGAACCTTGAGACGGGTGAGGGAGCGGCTGAACTCGGTGAGAAGTGGACCGCCGAAGAGTTCCGAGAGGGCCAGGTAGTTGAGTTCGGGGAACTGCGCCTTGAGCTCTTCCTCGCGCTTGCGCGTATGCGAGGTGCCGACGCCCAGAACGTAGACCAGCGTGCCCCCGGCATCCCAGATCGCTTCGAGAACTTTGCGGAGGCTCTTCCGGCCGTTGTCCTCGACCACGACGCAGGTCCCTGGGGTGAGGTCGGCCTTGAGGTAGGTATCAGTCCGTTTGAGGTCGCCGAACACGACGTTTAGACCACTGTCGTGCAGGCGACGCGCGAGCGGCTTGCTTTCGACCAGGAACTCGACTTCGAAACTGGGTAACAGGATTTCGTCGAGCATCCTGATCGCCAGTTCCGTCTGGCAGGCGGCCAGACACCTCATTCCGTGCTCGTCCCTCGCCGTGGAACCCTAAACATAGGCGACAAACGCCAATTATACGCCCGACGGACAGGGAATATTGCGGGGCCCGGCGGATCCATAAATCAGGACCCGCCCCTTGGTCCGTAGGCCGGGTCTTACTCTGTAGACCCGGCGTCACCACACCTCCGACCCGGCTATCATGTTCCATGGTCAGGAGCGCGATCGGGGTCATTGCCGCCATCCTGGCCACGTCTCTCGCGCACCTAGCGGCCCAGCAGGCCACTTTTCGCGCCGGCACCGAGCTCGTCAGCGTGACAGCGACGGTGACCGACCGCCGCGGGCAGCACCTGACCGACCTCACCCGTGAGGACTTTGAGGTCCTCGAAGACGGCAAGCCACAAACCCTCCAGCAGTTCGCCCGCGGAGAGGATCTCGAGACAGGACCGGAGCTGCACATCGGGTTGCTGTTCGATACCAGCGGCAGCATGGACGCCGACATCAAGATGTCCAGATCGGCGGCGATCAAGTTTCTCAACACGATGAACTACGCTCGCGACATGACCCTCGTCGATTTCGATACCGAGGTGCGCGTCACCAAGTTCAGCCAGCAGGACTTTCCTCGACTCGTCGAACGGATCCGTTCGCGCAAGCCAGAGGGATTCACGGCGATGTACGACGCGCTCGGTGTGTATCTCGACGGCGCCGCGGACGTCGCCGGGCGCAAGATTCTTGTGATCTTCACCGACGGCGGTGATACGCGGAGCGCCATCCGCTTCGGTGATGCCATGACGTTGATTCGCGCCTCCGACGTGATGGTCTACGCAATTGGGTTCCTGCAGAATCAGTCCAGCGGCTCGCGGTCGGATCAGCGCCTCCGGCTGACGCAGATGGCGACCGAAAGCGGGGGCAGCGCGTTCTTTCCGACGACGATGAAAGAGATCGAAGAAGCGTACGACACAATCGTGTCGCAGGTGCGTGCGCAGTACACGTTCGGATACGTGTCGACCAACACAGCCACCGATGGCCACTGGCGCAAGGTTGAAATCCGCGTGCGCCAGCCTGCCGGCAACGGCGTCCGCATACAGGCACGCAAAGGATATTTCGCCCCATTCCGTAACTAATGCGAAGGGCGGGTCTTGTTCTCGAGACCCGCCCTGCCGGTGGACAGCCAAGCAGCGGATGGGGGATAGTGGGGAGTTACGGGATACGCGATTCCCGGCACTGAGGATCCATGCCTGCCGTTCACGACAGATTCAAGCTCGTCAGCGACTTCGAGGTCCGCGGGGACCAGGTTCATGCGGTGCCGGAGCTCGTCGAAGGTTTGAATCGCGGCGATTCACACCAGGTGCTCCTCGGCGTCACCGGCTCGGGCAAGACCTTCACCATGGCGCAAGTGCTGGCCCAGGTGAACCGGCCGACGCTCGTGATGGCGCACAACAAGACGCTGGCCGCGCAGCTCTATCAGGAGTTCAAGCGCTTCTTTCCTGAAAACGCCGTCGAGTACTTTGTCAGCTACTACGACTACTACCAGCCCGAAGCCTACGTCCCGGCTACCGACTCGTACATCGAGAAGGAAGCCACCATCAATGACGAGATCGATCGGATGCGGTTGTCGGCGACGCGATCACTCTTCGAACGACGCGACGTCATCATCGTGGCCAGCGTGTCGTGCATCTACGGCCTTGGTTCTCCTGAGGCGTACTACGGGCTGCTGCTGTCGCTCGAACTGGGTCAGCGCATCGATCGCGACCAGATTCTTCGCAAGCTCGTCGAGATCCAGTACGAACGAAACGACACCGAGTTCGGTCGGGGCACGTTCCGCGTCCGCGGCGACATCGTCGAGGTCGTACCTTCGTACGAAGAGCATGCGTTGCGTATCGGTCTCTTCGGCGACGAGGTCGACGAGCTCGCGTGGTTCGATCCGCTGACCGGGAAGGTGATTCGACGACTCGACAAGATTGCCGTCTACCCGAAGTCGCACTTCGTCACCTCGCGCGATCGCACCAAGATGGCTGTCGAGTCGATCAAGCGTGAGCTCGACGAGCACCGGACCTTGCTCGAATCGGAAGGCAAGCTGCTCGAGGCCCAGCGGCTGCATCAGCGGACGATGTTCGATCTCGAAATGATCCGTGAGATTGGGTACTGCCACGGCATCGAAAACTACTCACGGCATCTGACCGGCCGGCCGCCAGGCGCTCCTCCGCCAACACTGCTGGATTACCTCCCCGACGACGCCATCGTCATCGTCGATGAGTGCCACCAGACGGTGCCGCAGATTCGCGGGATGTATCACGGCGACCGGTCTCGAAAGGAAGTGCTCGTGGCGTATGGCTTCCGCTTGCCATCGGCGCTCGATAACCGCCCGCTCAATTTCCAAGAATGGGAAGAGCGAGTGAAGCAGGTGGTGTTCGTCTCGGCGACGCCCGGGCCCTATGAACTCTCCAGGGCCGGCGGTGTCGTCGTGGAACAAGTCATCCGGCCGACTGGTCTGATGGATCCGCCCATCGAGGTGCGGCCCGTTCGTGGTCAGGTCGACGATCTGCTGGCCGAAATCCGGGACCGGGCGGCGCGAAAGGAACGCGTGCTCGTGACGACGCTCACCAAACGGATGGCGGAAGACCTGACGACCTACTATCAGGAGCTCGGGGTCCGAGTGCGTTATCTGCACTCCGATATCGACACGCTCGAACGCGTGGAGATCCTGCGCGATTTGCGGCGCGGGGCGTTCGACGTGCTCGTCGGGATCAACCTGCTGCGGGAAGGGCTCGATTTGCCCGAAGTCTCACTGGTGGCCATCCTCGACGCCGACAAAGAGGGCTTCCTGCGTTCTTCCGGCTCGCTCATTCAAACCTCCGGACGAGCCGCCCGAAATGTCAACGGGCGCGTCCTTATGTACGCTGAGAGCAACACCGCGTCCATGCAGTCGGCAATTGCCGAAACCAATCGCCGCCGGGCGCTGCAGCAGGCGTACAACACGGAACACGGCATCACGCCGGAGTCGGTGGTTCGCCAGATAGACGATGTGTTGAGCAGCGTGTACGAGCGCGACTACATGACACCAGCAGCGAATCAACGGGAGACGTTCCGGAGCCAAGCCGAACTCGATGCAGAGATCGCCCGCCTCGAAGGCGAGATGAAGGCGGCGGCGGCCAATCTCGACTTCGAGCGCGCGGCGACCGTGCGCGACACGCTCAAGGCGCTGCGCAACCGCGAACTTGGCCTGACGGCGGGCAGATAGGTGCTCCCACTTCTCGACGCCTGGTTGAAGGGCGCCGTCCTCGAGGTTCAGGAGTACGTCCGCCTGCAGATCGCGACGATCCGTGGCGCGCTTTCGCGCCCGTTCTACTTCCGTGACGTAGTCGAGCAGTTCGAACAGATCGGCATTGGATCGCTGACGGTCGTGCTGCTCACGGGGTTTTTCACAGGCGCCGTGCTGGCGTTGCAAACCGGCATCACCTTGGACCAGTTTGGTGCGAGACCGTTCGTCGGTCGCCTGATCAGCGCGTCGATGGTGAAGGAACTCGGGCCGGTGTTGACCGGCCTGATGCTGGCCGGGCGCATCGGGTCCGGCATTGCCGCCGAGCTCGGCTCGATGGTGGTCACCGATCAGATCAACGCGCTGCGCGCGCTCGGGACCGACCCGGTTCGGAAGCTCGTCGTGCCGCGTGTGCTCGCCGGGTTCTTCATGGCGCCCGTCCTGACAGTGATCTCCGATACAGTCGGGATCATTGGCGGATGGCTCATCGCAGTTTTCCAGCTGCGAGTCGCGTCGAGCCTGTACTGGACCTCGGTCGTTGATGGGCTGTACATCTACGACGCGTGGATGGGAATCATCAAGCCGTTCTGCCTTGGTTATGTCATTGTGACGATTGGGTGTCATGTGGGACTTCGAACAGCGGGCGGGACACAAGGGGTCGGTCGCGCGACGACTAACGCCGTAGTCGCCTCGTCTGTAGCTGTGATCGCCGTCGACTTCTTCGTCACGCGACTGCTGATCACGCTATTTGGTCAGGGCTAAAGCCGGACAGGCGTTGGATCCGCAGTAAGGATCGATCATTCGTGAGGATTAACCATTGAGCGTCGAGGCGTCGAACACAGCAACGATGGAGAGGCCGGCTGCGGCGGAGCAGCCGGTCATCGTGGTCGACAAAGTGTCGCTCGCATTCGACGACAAGGTAGTGTTGAAAGAAGTCAGCTTCACGCTGATGCCCGGGCATACGAAAGTGATCCTCGGGGCGAGTGGCTCTGGCAAGTCGACAATCCTCAAGTTGATTCTCGGCCTCTGGAAACCGGACGGCGGCGCGATCTGGGTCAACGGCGAGCGCGTCGACACGATGAGGGAACTGGAGTTGATGAAAGTGCGCGCCGACGTTGGGATGGTGTTTCAAGAGGGCGCGCTCTTCGATTCGCTGACGGTGGGCGAAAACGTCGGCTACAAGCTCTACGAAGAATCCGACAGCTCGCTCGAACAGGCACGAGCCCGCGTGGAGGAAGTGCTGGGCTTCGTGGGATTGCGCGACTTCATCGAGCGGATGCCATCGGAGCTGTCGGGCGGTCAGCGCCGGCGTGTCGCGATTGCTCGCGCGATGGCGGCCAAGCCCAGGATCCTGCTCTACGACGAAGCGACCACCGGGCTCGATCCGATCACGGCCATCACCGTCGATGAAGAGATGGTCAAGTTGCGGGACCTCGAAGGCGTGAGCTCGATCATCGTCACCCATCAGCTGCGGGATGCCTTCTTCGTCGCCACGCACCAGGCCGTGCGTCAGCGGGACGGCTACGCGATTTCCCCTGCCGATGCGCGGAAGTGTGACGAAGCCGAGTTCATCATGCTGAAAGAGGGTGTGGTGTCCTTCGAGGGCAACGCTGCGGAGCTCCGCGCGGCAAAAGATACCTACCTGCGGTCGTTTCTCTCGTAAAGGAATCAGCCATGCCACGTACTCGTTCTTTGGCCTGGGCGGAGTTGAAGATCGGACTGGTGTCGATCTTCGCCATCATCATGGCGACCACGCTGATCTTCCTGCTCAGCGGGTCCGGCGGCTTCTTCTGGCAGCGGTATTCGATCAAGACGACGTTTACCGACACTGCCGGACTCAAGGAAGGCGCGCCGGTGCGGGTGGCGGGCGTGGAAGTCGGTTCGGTCAGCGAGTTGAACTTCGTGGGTGACCGGGTTGAGGTCGTGATGGAAGTCAACAAGGATCATCGGTCCCGGATCACGACGAATTCCGTGGCGTCGCTTGGCTCCGTGTCGCTGCTCGGAGAGGCAGCGGTCGACATCACGGCCGCGAGCGATGGCACGTCGATACCGGAATGGGGATACGTGCGCTCTGGCCGCGCAACGGGAACAGTCAGTGACGTGGCGAATCGGGCGAGCACTGCCATCGAAGAGACGACGGCTCTCGTCAACGATCTTCGGGCGGGGAAGGGCACAATGGGACGGCTGCTGACGGACGAGCAGCTGTATAACGAGCTGACGGCGCTGATGATTTCAGTCCAGGGCGTGACCGACGGGATCTCGAAGGGCAACGGCACGCTGGGGCGCCTGATGAACGATCCTGCGGCGGCGAAGTCGCTCGAGGCCTCGCTCGATAATCTCCAGGCCGTGACCGCGCGTATTCGCGCGGGTGAGGGGAGCCTGGGCAAACTCCTGAATGACGACACCATGCACCGTTCGTTGACATCGACGACGTCGAACCTTGATTCGATTACGGGACGAATCAGCCGGGGAGAGGGGACGGCTGGAAAACTGATCAGCGACGCCGAGCTCTACAACAGACTGAATTCGCTGTCCGACCGGATCGACAAGGTGATGGCGGGCCTGCAGCAAGGCGACGGAACGGCAGGCCAACTGCTTCGAGATCGGCAGTTGTATGAGAATATGAACGGAACCATGGTGGACTTGAGAAGCCTGATTAACGAGATCAAGAAGGACCCGAAGAAGTATCTGAATGTGAGGGTCAGTTTGTTTTGATTCGCGGGTTGAGAGCAAACCCCGAGTCCCGGATCCCGAATCTCGAGGAGAGAGCGTCATGTCGCAGCAGGGCAACGGTGGAGGGATGTTCGTCGCGTTCATTGCAGGTGCAATCGCAGGTGCAGCCGTGGCGCTGCTCTTCGCTCCTGCCACGGGCGAGGAGACCCGCGAGTATCTGGGACAGCGCGCGCGCGAGGGCAAGGACCGCGCGACCGAGGCTGCCCGCCAGGGTCGTGAGATTCTCAACAAGCAGCGAGAGAACCTGACAACGGCATTCGACCGTGCGCGCGAGCAATATCACAGCGCGCGCGAGACGGGGCAGGACGCGTGAGCCCACTCGCAGTCACGTTCCTCGGTCTCATCGCGCTGGCCGTTCTGTCGATGGCCGCCGGGCAGATTTACGCTCTGCTTTTGACAGTACGGGCAGTGCGGCAGATGGGTGAGAGCTTGAACCGGTTCGAGCGCGACCTCCGTCCCATCGTCGATAACGTGAATGCGATGTCGGCGGAAGCGAAGCGCGCGGCCGTCCTGGCGAGCGCGCAGGTCGAGCGCGCCGATCGCTTGTTGACCGATGTGTCGCGTCGCGTGGAAGACACCGTGGGAATCGTGCAGCGATCGATCCTGGCGCCTGCGCGTGACGGCATGGCGATCTTCTCGGGAATCAAGGCTGCACTGCTGTCATTTCGCGACCTCAGGTCGCGTCCCCGGAGATCGCCCGGTGTCGGACCCGTTCCGCGCGCTGTTCCCGATCCGGGCGACGACGACCACGCGTCGTTCATCGGTTAAAGACACCGGGTGTAATTTCGCATGGATATGAACGGAAATTACACCCGGTGTCTTAACTCACTCGTGGCATGCCTTGCCGCGGCAACCGTGCTCTGCGGAGCCGCACCTCTTTCCGCACAGGAAGGAACGCGTCAGCCTCCGGCGCCAGGGCTCGTGTTCGCGTTCGAGGCGCGCGTCGAAGTGGGCGCGCCGCTCGAAGTCGGGCAGTTGCCGCGCGGCATGCGCCGCATTGTCCCCATCCTGCGCGGCACGTTCGAAGGGCCTGGTATCAAGGGGAAGGTGATGCCAGGGGGCGCTGATTGGCAGATCATCGGCGCCGACGGGTTCAGCGAGCTCGATACGCGGTACACGCTCGAGACCGACACCAAGCGCATCATCTACGTGCAGAATGCCGGCATCCGGCATGCGGCGCCAGACGTCATGCAGCGCTTGCTGCGCGGCGAGACCGTCGATCCCCAGCTCGTATACTTCCGGACGGTGCCGAAATTCGAGACCTCCGCCCCGGAACTTCAGTGGCTGACGCGCAGCGTGTTCGTTGGTACCGGCGAGCGGTATCCCAACGAAGTCGTCATCCGGTTCTGGCGCGTCGAGTAGCCAACCCCTTTTGATTTTTGTCTTTTGACCTTTGACCTAGAGGAGTGATACAACTCGCCCAGATTCCAGCCGGAGGACTCTGAGATGACTGCCATTCGCGGCTTCGGCCTCGTGGCCCTCGCGGGTTTTCTCCTCATGCCATCCACACTCTCCGCTCAGGACTCGAAGTCCGCGGCCGTTGCCGGAGAGCTCACGCGACTGCTCGACGAGATGAAGTTGGACGCGGTCGCGGCCAAGCACGGGACGGATCGCTTCGTCGCCGCGCTCTACTTCCAGGGTAGTCAATTGCTGGTAGTGGCGGCCAAGTACTCCGTCCCCGAGCGGATGAACCAGTTGATCGGGCAGAAGCAGTATCGTGACGTCTACGCCGATCTGAGCAGCGCCTCGGAGCAGGCTACCAAGGTTTTCGTGATGGACCTGGGCGCCAACGGGCTCAAGTTCAAGCGAGAAAACAACGAGCCGTTCGACACCGTCGATTCGTCCGGCGGCAGCGTCGCTTTCAACGGCGAGCGGGGCAAGCTGTCCGAGGACGACTACCGGAAAGCATTTTCCACGAGCGACGAGCAGTACACGTCGATGCTGCAGGCGCTGCTGGCGGCGCTCAAGAAGCCCTCGTAGCCGGCGCTTTGCGCTAACGCTCGAGGCAACAAGGAGGGCAGTCTTCGGACTGTCCTCTTTGTGTTTCAACCGACATTCAGGAAGCTCGGTACAGGAATCAGCTTTTTGCGCGATGAACGTCGAGCCGCTTCGCGCGATCCGCTCTCCGCGACTCGCGGCGGGCGCCATGTCGATCGCCGTTCTGGTTGCGTCATGACGGAATCGTCGTCGCTGCGGGGAACGCGGGCGGCACGAGGATCGCGGGATCCGTGGCAAATCTGCGAAGAATCGCGCGTACGAATCTTGCATCGTTCGAAGCGACGGCCTGTGCACCCAAGATGCTGACCGATCTGCTCGGTATTCTTGCTCTCCTCATCCCCTTTGCGCTCACAGGTCTGCTTGTGGAAGCCTTTCACGTGGCGCAGGCGCGCCAAAGTGGCTACACGCGAAACCTCGCGCTCAACGTACTGTGCACCATCCTCTATTTCGCCGGTGATATGGTGGCCGGTACCTTCTTCAGCTTCTGTCTCGCGAAACTGATTCGCGCGCTTCCTGGCGCGGGTGTCTTCGCACTCCCGACGCCCGATCGCCTCACGCCGCTGTACGTCGTTGGCGTCACCGCACTCTGGCTCGCGATCGGCGATTTCTTCAATTACTGGTGGCATCGCCTACAGCACACGTCGACCTGGCTCTGGGCGCAACACGAAGTGCATCACAGTGATGAGCACCTGAACGTCACCTCGGCGTACCGCCACCATTGGCTCGAGTCGCCCTTCAAGACGGTGGCTATGGTCGCGCCGATCACATATCTTTTCGTGCCGGTACCGGCGATTGCGGCGACGGTCTCCCTCACGGGTCTCGGGCTGACGTTCTTCGCCCACATGAACGCGCGCATCGGGTTCGGACCGCTGAACTGGATTCTGCTCACCCCCCAGATGCATCGTATTCACCACTCACGCGAGTCCGAGCATCGCGACCGCAACTTCGCGTTCATCTTTCCACTTTGGGATGTGCTCTTCGGCACCTACTATCATCCGCACTCGATCGAATATCCGGCGACGGGACTCGCGTCAGGCGAAAAACTCGTGACGCCATGGCAGGCGATCGCGTGGCCGTTCCTCCGCTGGAGCGGCAGAACCTCGAAGCTCTGACCGATACCAGTTAGGCCGCAGCCTGTAGCCCCGGTTTACGCAACGGCGAGTAGATGACTGCAGCTACGCGCTGCGCCCATCGAATGATTTACCGTGCAAGGAACGTCATCCGAGCGGGGAACGGACACTGCTCGTGGTGACACGACGCAAACCGCTAAAGTCCTGTGTGGCGCTCCCTCGCTTCTCTAAGACACGTAGCATTCCCAAGCGACAGGGTGATTCCCAACTCTGGGCCCTCGTGTCGGCGCAGGCCAGCGAAGGTAGAGCCGGTCCGCGATACCCAGAATCTCTCGCCGGTTTCCTTCACGTCGTCAGGTTTTCCCCACACTTTGTTCAGTGCGTCCGCCAACTGGTCGAATGTTGCGCGCTTTGGTTTGAGCGGCCAGCCGACAAGCACGTAGCAGAACCGCCTTTCGTGAAAGTAGTAAGTAACTAACTCTACCGGCAAGCCTGCCACGCTCGTATTTCTGTCTTGCGGTCGCAGGTATGCAGTCATTCCGTGCAACGTTGAGTCGCTCGGGATCATGTCCTGAGTAGGCGGATCGTCCCACTTCAGTCCTCGGAAACCGTTGCTGGGTCCTGGATCTGAAGCAAGAATGGCCGTCGGCACCGTTGTCAGGACTATAAGCGCAAGCAGCGGGGGAATGAAGCTTCTCACATCGTGGGTGTGTGCAAGCCACACGACATCGCCACGCAGCGCAGTCACGCGCACTCCTGTCAAACATCCGACTTTCAAAGACTCGGTTCTGGCGAGTGGACCCCGCTATTCATCCTCCGCATCGGTTCGCTTACACCCACTCCCGTTTCGGAGGGTCGCGCAGTTCCGGCCGTGGGCGCACGAAGCACGCGAGTCGGAGGCGGTTGTTGGTGAGAGCGTAAAAAGGCGATCTTCAACCCGAGTTAGACACATCTTCGAAGTACTTCCATATCCAGCCATAAGTCCGATGTTAACCAGACGCTTACCGGTCGCGGTCCCAATACTGAAGTTCTAAAGTCGGGCAACGTCGGCACGGTCGTTGCCCTCCCCAAGCTTGTGTTCGAACTCCCCCGCAGTGTTGCGTCCGGCCGCGAGATTCTTGCCACAAGGCAACGAATGAGTGACGAGCTGTGGAAGGTTCTGCTCGAATGGCTCTGTGGTGGCATCATCACCACGCTTGCGGTCCTGGCGGCCTGGAACCTCGCTGGGGAGTGGGCCGCACTGCTGACGTGGATCGTTGTTGGTGCCTTGAACAATCTGGTTTGGATGATGCGGGAGTCGAATCGGGAGAGGGAGATATGGAACAAGAAAACCGTCCAACTCCTGGCGTCAATCCGCAGCGAGGTGCAGAAACCTCCCGTCGACCACTACACACCCTGCTATCTCGAGAAAGTGCCATGGTGAGGGATCGGCTTGTGCAACCAACTGTTCACGACCGCGGCTGACGGCGCCCACTGAAAAATTTGAACGTTATTCGCTTGTCGCCCTGCAACGGGATGGTTCGCCGCCAGCATTGATCAGCTTGAGACCCGCGTGTTACGCTCCGGCCACCGACGAGTAGCCCACACTCCCGTCGACAAAGCGCCGCTGATTTCGTGCGGCTCTTGGAGGTCACTGATGCGCCTTCCCGCCCTGGCAATGCTTGCGTTCCTCGCACTATCGCTCATGAGCAGTTTGACATTCGCTCAGACCCCCACTGGCGCATTGGCTCGGTTCGTCGGGACGTGGATTGAAGACGAGTCGAAGCGTGATGTATCAGGCCAGACGTTGATTTTCCGGCAGGGCGCGAAGAACGTCGAAGAATTGCGGGGCGGCGAAGTGAGCCCCCTCGTCCAGCAGGTCATCTTCGACGGCAAGCCGCACGTCGTGGACGGACCCTCGTCCACTGAATGGACCCAGGTCGATGCGAATACCTACGAGCGCAAACTCACCGAGAACGGCAAGCTAGTCACCATTCGCAGGCTGACGCTGTCAGCGGATGGGAAGATGTTGACGGAGAAAACCGACCAGATGAGGGCGGATGGAAAACCGAGGAGCGTGACGGTCATTTTTCAGCGAGTGGACGGACAGAAGGGGCTGGTCGGACGCTGGAAGGCTGAGTCGCTCAAAAGCACCGTCCCTGCCGAGCGGAGAATTGAGCGAGCCGGTGCTAATGGGATCAAATATACGACTGCCCTTGGACAAGGCTTTACTGCGACCCTCGATGGGAAGCCCGCCCCAAACACCGGACCCGGAGTGATCACCGGCACCATGAGCGCGCTGCGCATGATAGGAGATCGGACGATCCAGATCACGATCAGTCGAAATGGCAAGGACAGCAACCGTAACGACTTGGTCTTGTCGGCCAATGGGAAGACACTCATCGAGACGAGCCGATCACTCGCACCAAACGCGGGTAACGCGGTTTCGGTGTTGGTGTTTACGAAGCAGTGATTCAGGTCGGTCTTGATGAACGCTGGCCGACCGGCCAGCATGTAGCCGAGCGAAAAGTACCCGGTTGATCCGTACAGACGGACCGCGGTCCCGCGCAGCTCCAGGCTGAGAGGCACGACCCAGTGTGCGCGTGATGCGGCAGCGACGCCGGCGCTCAAAATCTCCGTCGCGGCGCCGATGGCGAGACCGAAGCGGCCACACTCCCCGCATCAGGATCGACTACGGCGAGCTTGCCGCCGATGTGTCAACCAGTGCGAGCACAGCCACGAACAGCGCAGCAGACTCGGAGTGTCATGCCTCGTTACTCACGACGCGCTTCATCGGTCGGCTGGTTCGGAACCCGCGATGGCGTTTCGTCTTCTTCGGTTGCGACACGGAACTTGCGCATCGCCTCGCCGAGGCTGATCGGGTTGTCGCCGGTCATCTGCGCCTTCAGGTCCCCGAACGAGATGTCGTGGTTTCGCGACTGTTGAAGCGCCGCAATGAACTGTCCCTTATTGCGGAATCCGTCGGCCGCCTCCTCGAGGGTCATGCCGGACGGCAGCATCGACTCGAGGCGCGCACGCTGCTGCGGATTCATTTTGGCGACAAAGGACGCGCCGTCGCGGTCCGAACGACCTCGCCCGCGTCCTCCACTCCGCGGTTCCTGGTCGTCGTCGGCATCGCCGCCACCGCCTGCACTTCCGTCACCGCGGCCACCGGCGTTCTCTACCGGCGACTTACCCGCATTACCTCGATCATCGCCAGCATTGCCTCGACTTCCACCGCCCGTATTCTTGCCCCGGTCCCCCGCGTGACCCGGTGTCGCCCCCTGTTTGCTTCGGCCCTTACCGGATTGGCCCGGCGTCACACCTGCGTTGCCACTCTTTCCGCCACCGCTGTTGCTGACGCCGACGGTCGGGCCGCCGCTCCCCGCTCTGGCGATCTGTGGACCATGTCCGGCCGGCCCATGCCCTCGTCCCTGGGCCTCAATCAACGAACCCGTCGCGAAACAGGCCGCGGCGACTACCATCACGAGCCGAGACATTTTCATCGCCTTTCCCTCCATGACATGCATGTCAAGCGTGATGAGCAACATTGCTGCCCAGGATTACGCTCGTTCTCGTCGTTCCAGTTGGCAACAACTGCACGTGGATTCACTCGCTGAACAGACCTATCCACCCGTCAGCGATCCCTGCATGGGGACATTAGTCGCCTTGCGACGAATCGACACAGACTTTTCCAAGCGCGAGTCGTCTATAAGCTGCGCCTGGTTCTGAGCCGACACACCCACGCGCCACTCTCGAGCACGTGAACCGAACTGCCGCGAGCCGTGACGCGGAAGGGGTCTTTTCGCGATGTGCCGGTGGGTCGAGTGAAGAACCAAGCAAGTGTGTTTCATGGGCAAAAGTCTGCTTGCCCGCAGACGGCAGTCTGGACAGATTCGGACCAATCCCGCGATGGGTTCTCCAAGCGTGGGCGCATTCCCGTGAGAAGACATGAACCGATGAAGCGTCGTGTGATCGTGGCGTGTCGGTTGCACCATCCGTGGTATGGCAACCAGCCCGCTGTCGGCGTATCGAGTCGCAGAGGCGAGAATTCCCTTCTGCGTCAGTGTCGTCACGTCGGTGCCGCGCTGACACGTTCACGAGAAGGCTAGCAGTAGTGTTCGATGAAAAGCGGTTACTCGAAGGACCGGTAAATCACCTTCGTTGCAGCCACGCCTGATTATTAGAGAGGAGCACTTATGAACGCCGTTCGGCTCGCGTGGCGTCCCATTCCATCGGCGCAAATGCGTCGATCATTATTGTCGATACCCATCGCGGTAGTGAGTTACGCAGTAACGAAAACGATACTGGCAATCGCCGCGTTCCTCTTGGCCAGTTCGTGAGGCACGCTAGCAGCCCCAATCCAAAACGGCTCACGACAGACTGACCCACAACGGCCCCGCCGTCGCCCAACGGTCTTCGGACTGTCCTCTTTGTGTGTACTTCCGGGCGGCAGCGGATTCCTGCACCCGCGACGTCATCATTGCGCCGGACCCAGTTCCCTTACGATTGGCTTGGCACCGTCGCTATCGATGAACCCGAAATCAATCGGCCAATTTACAACGCCGGAATCCAAACCGAAGCTCGTTGCGAAATCACGACTCACGTCCACAGCGAGGCGGAACATCGCCCTGGCGTCATCGGCGCTGACGTTCGTACACGAGCGGACTGCTCCCACCTCTGGTCGCTCGATCAGCGGCGATGGAATCGGGGCCCGTCCCAGCGTGAGCGCAACGACCGCGTCGGTTTCGCCAATCAGGAGCTTGCAGCCGGTCACCTTCTCTACTATTGTGGCGACGTTCCGGCGGAGCGACACCCCCAGCGAGTAAATCACCGCTTTGCCGTTTTCCAGGCCGGTCACGATGAGGCGCTGCTCGTCGGTCGCTCGAAGAAGAGCGCGAGCCTCCTGCGGGTAATTGGCGCCGACTTGGCGCACGAGCGCCCTTCCGATTCGTTCCGTCAGGGTCCGCAGCGGCAGGTCCGGCTGCTTGCGAAACTCGCTCTCGCAGGTTTCATTCACAGCATCGATCGTGTTGAAAACACGGCTCGTCGCTCCGTCCTCCACGATCCAGCGGGTAATCCCAGTGACCCCGGCATATACGCTTTGCCCGCAGGCGGTGAATTTCGGCGCCGAAGTGACGGCGAAATCGGTGGTGCCACGCTGTCGCACGGCCGTGTCTGCGCCAACGACGATTCCCGAAACCGTGACGAATACGCCAATCAGGGACACGTCAACCGCCTTGTCGCTGACTGGAGCCCGACAGTGCCTCGCGGGGTAAAAGCAATGATCATGGTGCTGGGAGGCGTTGGAACTGAGTCAGCCCTGCGCGGCGCTTGAGATCATGAGCGAGCGTTGGCCTGCCGAGCCGAAACCCACGGTGATGACTCGAGACGGCCCACCGTCGCGGCTTCGCCGCTGCATTCACGAGCGAAGGTTGGTGGGCGCGGGTGGAATCGAACCACCGACCCCTCGCGTGTGAAGCGAATGCTCTACCGCTGAGCCACGCGCCCGACCGAACTCTCAGTCTAACTCGGCCGAGTAATACAGGACAACCGGAGTGCTAGATCCTGGAAGTTCGAGGTTGGGCTCGACGCCCCGAATCCCGAGCCCCGGATCTCGAGTCCCGAAGCTACGTCCCATACAGCCGATCACCGAAGTCGCCAAGACCAGGGACGATGAACTTGTGCGCATTCAGTTCCTTGTCCACGACCGGCGTGTAGATATCCACGTCGGGATGTCGCGCCTGAAGCGCCGCGACCCCTTCGGGCGCCGAGATGACGCACACCATGGCGATGTTCCGGGCGCCTGCCGCTTTCACCAGATCGACCGCGGCCACGGCGCTCCCGCCCGTGGCCAGCATCGGATCCACCATCAGCACGTGGCTTTGCGCCAGGCCGGCTGGCAGCTTCGAGTAGTAGCGCGAGGCAACCGCCGTCGCCTCGTCTCGCTGCAGCCCTATGTGGCCCACCCGTGCCGACGGAACCAGTTGGAGGACCGGTTCGAGCATGCTGAGGCCGGCGCGCAGCACCGGCACGACGACGATGTCGCTGCGGAGGACCCGGCCGGGCGCAGGACCGAGCGGAGTTGTGACAGTTGTGACAACCGTGGGTACCGAGCGAAGCGCCTCGGCGGCCAGGAGCAGGCTGATTCGGGTGGCGGCGCGACGGAATGCCGAAGGTGGGGTAGCGATATCACGCAACTCCACGAGCGCGTCGTGCACCAACGGGTGCTCAATCATGTGCAGGGGCACAGTGGAAATACTACTCTGATAGCGATCGACCACCGTTAGAATCCCCTTATGCGCACCCGGCTCCCCGCCGCGGCCGCCATTGCCCTGGCGGTGATGGTCGTTGTGTCCGCTCAGACTGCCCCGCGCGACGTCGACCTGGTGGTGACCGGCGGTACAGTCGTCACCGTTGACTCCGCGGGTCGCGTCATTCAATCAGGTGCAGTTGCCATCGCTGGCGGCGAGATCGCGGCCGTCGACACCGCGGATGCCGTGGCCAGGCAGTTCCGAGGGCGCGAAACCATCGATGCATCCGGTCAAATCGTGTTGCCGGGTCTGGTCAACACACATACGCACGCGCCGATGGTGCTCTATCGCGGACTCGCCGACGATCTGCCGCTGATGGAGTGGTTGAACAATTACATCTTCCCGGCCGAGTCGAAGACAGTCTCCCCTGAGTTCGTGCGTGCGGGCACCAGGCTCGCCGCACTCGAAATGATCGAATCGGGTACGACGACGTTCGCGGACATGTATTACTTCGAGGAGGAGATCGCTCGCGAGACGCGACGCGCCGGTTTGCGAGGCGTGCTCGGCCAGACCATCATCCAGTTCCCGGTGGCTGACGCCAAGACACCGGCGGACGCGCTTGCCCGCGCCGACGCGTTCATCAACGCGTTCGAGAGCGACCCGCTGATCACGCCCGCGGTTGCGCCGCATGCGATCTACACGCTCGATGGTCCGACGCTGAAAGCGGCGCGGGAGTTGTCGAAACGTTACAACGTGCCCACGCTGATCCACCTCGCTGAATCGAGGGAAGAAACACAGGTCGCCCAGGAACGGCGGGCGTCGTCACCGGTCGCGTATCTCGAGGGGCTTGGATTCCTCGGTCCTGGCGTACTGGCCGCGCACGGCGTATGGGTCAATGACGCGGACATTCAGGTGCTGAGGATGCGAGGCGTGAGTGTCTCGCACAACCCGGAAAGCAACATGAAAACGGCGAGTGGGGCCGCTCCGATTCCGGCGTACTTGCGCGCTGGTGTCACCGTCGGCCTCGGCACCGATGGCGCCGCCAGTAACAACGATCTCGACATGTTCGAGGCGATGCGTGTGGCCGCATTGCTTCACAAACACCAGGCTGGCGACCCCACGGTCCTTAGCGCGCGTACAGTTCTCGAAATGGCGACGATTCGTGGAGCCCGCGCGCTCGGCCTCGATGCCCGCATCGGCTCGCTCGAACCAAAGAAACGCGCAGATCTCATCACGGTTGCCGCGTCCGGGGCCCGGCAGACGCCGATGTACGATCCGCTGTCCCATCTCGTCTATGTGATCCATGGCGACGATGTGCGAAATACGATCGTGAACGGCAGGGTACTGATGCGGGACCGCAAGGTGCTGACGCTCGACGAAGCGGCCATCATCGCCGAAGCGCGATCGTGGGCGGACAAGGTTCGCGCCGCCGTGAAGCCTGGGGTGATCAGTCGCTGACGACGGCGAGGTGGGGCAGGTTACGGTGACGCTCGCCTGAATCGAGCCCATACCCGACGACGAACACGTCGTCGATCGTGAACCCTATGTAATCAACCGACACGTTGGTCTGCCGGCGCGATGGCTTGCTCAGAAGACAGGCGGTCTTCAGGCTGCGCGGGCCGCGTGCGCGCAAGATCTCCTGCAAGTACGCCAGCGTCAGCCCGGTGTCGACGATGTCTTCGACGATGACGACGGCGCGCCCCTCGAGTCCGGAATCGAGATCTTTCATGAGGCGAACCTGTCCCGACGAGCGAGTGCTCAGGCCGTAGCTCGAGACCGCCATGAAGTCGAGAGTGACCTCGCACGTCATCGCACGCACCAGGTCGGCGAGGAACATGAACGCGCCCTTGAGCACGCACACTATGTGCACGCCGTCGGGATGGTCGGTTGAGATCTCGCGGGCGAGGTCGGCGACGCGTTGTTGAAGTATTTCCTCGGTGATGAGCGTCTGCATGCCTTGAGTGGTCGTGCCTGGCTCGCCGGGTGCGGCCCGCATACGGGCCGCACATGCCAGCGCTGCCTTGTCGTGTCGCGTCGCGACGCGACGTTGGCGGTGGCGGACTGCCAAGGGTAACATAGCGCCGGATCGTGAAACGTTTTCAGATGATCACCGAAGCCGACGCACGCGTGCTCGAGTCCGGCAGCACGATCATGCTGGTCGCTGGTGGTCACATCACGCCGCTCGCGCAGGACACGCTGCGGGCGCGGCGCATCTCAGTGGTCCGCGAAGGCAGCGATCCGGACGCAACGGACCTGGCACCCGCCGCGACGATACGCACGGTGGCGATCGCTGGTGACCATACGGCGCTGGCGCTCAAGGCGGCGATCGTGCAACACCTGCGCGGCAGGGGTGTCACCGCACACGATCTGGGCACATCGACGAGCGACCCGGTCGATTATCCCGATACCGCCGCGACGGCAGCCGTAACCGTCGCGCGCGGAGAGGCGGACGCCGCAATCGTGATCGATGGCGCCGGCCTGGGCTCGACGATCGCGGCCAACAAGGTACCCGGTGCCCGGGCCGCGATGTGTCTCAACGAAACGCTGGCACGCTACGCGCGCCAGCACAATGGCGCGAACGTGCTGGCGCTGGGCTCAACGCTGGTCAGCAAAGATGAAGCCATCGCCATCGTCGATACGTTCATCGACACGCCGATGCGCGAGGCGCGCTACATCAGGCGACTGGCCAAGATTCGCGATCTCGAACGCCACCCGCGCAGTTGATGTCTGTCGAACTCGAGCGTCTCATCCAGATCATCGTCGAGGAGTTGGCCGCGACCGGCGCGGTACGCGCGCCCGTACGCTGCTCCTGTCACTCGGTTCTTTACGAATGCTGCCCGAGCCGGGTCGCCCCCGTTGTCCAGGCGGGAGCCAGCCGGCTGGGGTTGCACGCGGTTGGCGGCGGTGCAGGCGATGTCGCAACCATGATCGACCACACGCTGCTGAAGCCGGACGCCACGAAGGCCGAGATCGAGACGCTGTGCCGCGAGGCGATTCAGTATGGATTTGCCAGCGTATGCGTGAACCCCACCTGGGTGGCGACATGCGCACGCCTGGTGCGGGGGAGTGCTGTAGCCGTCTGTTCCGTCGTCGGATTTCCACTTGGCGCCACGACCGCGGATACGAAGCAGTACGAAACACGCCGGGCCATCTTCGATGGCGCGCAGGAAATCGACATGGTCATCAATGTCGGGGCATTGAAGTCTGGCGACCTGAATCTGGTGGAGCGCGACATCCGAGCCGTGACATCAGCGTGTCGCGAGTCGAGTGTGCTGAGCAAGGTCATCATCGAAACGGCACTCCTCACGGACGAAGAAAAGATCACGGCCTGCACGCTTGCCAAGGCCGCGGCGGCTGATTTCGTGAAAACCTCGACCGGCTTCGGGCCCGGCGGCGCAACCGCCGAAGACGTCGCGCTGATGCGGCGAGTTGTTGGCGAGGACATGGGCATCAAAGCATCGGGCGGGGTTCGCACGCTCGAGGGCGTCAAGACGATGGTGGCCGCCGGCGCCACCCGCATCGGCGCCAGCGCCGGCGTCCGCATCGTTCAGCAGTCGCGCGGCCAGCAACCAGCAGCAGTTACGAAGGGATATTAGCAATGATGAAAGTCATCCGGCAGACACGGTGGCTGTTGACGTTGGCGACGGTCGTTTCGTTGGGTTCGGTGGTCAACGTGCAGTCGCCCGCGGCGAAGCTGGCGCCTACCGGGACGCTGCGCGCCGTGTTTCTGGGCGGCAACCCGGTCCAAGGGCGAGTCGATGCGAAGACCGGTGAGGTGACAGGGACCGTACCGGACCTCGCGCGGGAACTAGCGAGGAAGCTTGGTGTGCCAGCGGCTATCGTGTCAGCGCCCAACGCAGGCGCCGTGATTGGTGCGCTGACGAACGGGACAGCGGACATCGGGTTCCTCGCCTATGACGAGATGCGGGCACGTGAAGTCGAGTTTGGTCCCGCCTTCGTCGTGATGGCGAACAGCTATCTGGTCAAAGCCTCGTCACCGATCCGCGCGAGCCGGGATGTCGACCGCGAGGGAGTAACCGTGGCCGCCGTCAAGGGACAGACGCAGGAGCATTTCGTCAGCAGCGCGATGAAGCGTGCCCGCGTGCGGGTGTTGGACGTCATGCCTCCACAGGCAGAAGTCGACATGCTCCTCACGAGCGGCGAGGTGGATGCCTTTGCCATCAATCGCCAGCGCGCTCTGGAGGCTGAAACGGCATCAGCCGGCCGGCTGCGCGCGCTTTCAGACAGCTTTCTCGATGTCGATCAATCTGTCGTGGTCGCCAAAGGGAACGCTACGCGGCTGGAGACTCTCGAGCACCTCGTCGCGGAGATACGCGCGTCGGGTCTTATCAAGCAGTCGATCGAGCGCGCCAGGCTGGTCGGCGTTGATGTTGCGCCAGCCAGGAAGAGGTAGTGGACGTCGCGGCGCAAGCCAGAATCTCGTGTCGACTCCCGTTGGCGCTCCTGCTTGTGGCGGTGATCCTGCCCGCTGATGCAGCCTCGCAGTCCCTCAACCCGGGTCCTCCAGGCCCGTTCGTGTTCGATGTCAGGGGCGTCGTGAGTGGGATCCCGGCGAGTCAAGCGTTCGTGCCTCCGGGTGTGACTTCTGCGACCATCCCCGCGCGCGGATTTGGCGGCGGCATTGGCGGCCATGTGTATGCGATTCAGCTTGGCCCGGGCCGATTGGGCGTCGGCGCGGATTTCACCTTTGCGCGCGGAACGAGCGTTGACGTGCAGACGACCCTCGCGTCTGTCGACCCTCAGCTGTCCTTCAACTTCGGTACGTCAGATGGCTGGAGCTATTTGAGCGCCGGCATCAGTGCCGTCCGCATTGAGTCCGAGCCTGTAGGGCTATCAGAATCGGTGCAAGCCATCAACTGGGGTGGCGGTGCACGGTGGTTTCTGAATCAGCACTTCGGGATTGGCTTCGACATCCGGGTGCGCCATCTGTCCGCGGGTGACGTTTTGCCGAAGGGCACATCGGTGGCGGCCGGCGTTGGCCTGTCGTTGAAGTAAGCTAAAATGTGTTCTCGAGTCCAACCGCGGGAGTAGTTCAGCGGTAGAACGCGAGCTTCCCAAGCTCGATGTCGCGGGTTCGATCCCCGTCTCCCGCTCCATCCTTCGCTCATGAATGCAGGCGAAGCATGCCCACGTAGCGCGGCGGTGGGCCTTCGTTTTCTCAGCGAGCTTCGGATGGCAAGCCAGGCGAAGGTGGACCCTTAACCCCGAATCACTTCCAATACTTCGTCCCGCTTCCGTTCCATCAATTCGGGCGTGGTCGCCTCGAGGTTCAGACGCAGCAGCGGCTCGGTGTTCGATCCCCGCACGTTGAAGTGCCAGTCCGGGTAATCGACTGAAATCCCGTCCAGCCTGGCGAGCGTCGCGTCCTTGTAACGCGCCTCGATGGCTCCGAGCTTCCTGGGCACTTCCTCCATGCTTTTCAGCTTGGTGTTGATCTCGCCCGAGATGAAGTAGCGCTCGCGATAGGGCCGCAGCAGGTCGCGCAGCGACTGGTTCTTCTTCGACATCAGCTCCAGGATGAGGAGCGCCGGGATGAACCCGTTGTCCGCGTAGTAGAAATCGCGGAAGTAATAGTGCCCGGTGACTTCACCCGCGAAAATCCCGTCTTCCTTGCGCATCCGCTGTTTGATGAACGCATGGCCGACGCGGTTCATCAGGGCAGCGCCGCCGTACTTGGCGACGGTGTCGCGAACGGCGTGACTGGCGCGCAGATCGTAGATGACGGTCGCGCCCGGGTACTTGAGGAGGAAGGCCTCCGCAAGAAGCGCGGTCACGAAGTCACCGGAGATGAACTCGCCGCTGCCATCGATGAAGAAGCAGCGATCAGCGTCGCCGTCCCAGGCAATGCCGATGTCGGCGTTCTGCCGGACGACCTCCGCCGTGATGTCACGACGATTGTCCTCCAGGAGCGGGTTGGCCTCGTGGTTGGGAAACGTCCCGTCGATCTCGAAGCACAGTCTCGTCGTGCGGCAGGGCAGCCGCTCGAAGAGGCGCGGGGCGACGAGGCCCGCCATGCCGCTTCCGGCATCGAGTACCACATTGAACGGCTTGACGATCGACGGATCGATGAACGACATCACTTTCTCGACGTAGCCAGGCAGCACGTCGCGGCTGGTGAGCTCACCCCGCTTCGATGAGGGCGGGGGCAGGCGATCGTTGGCGACCATGTCACGGATGTCGCCGATCCCGGCATCGCCGCTGAGCGGCAGTGCCTCGGCCCGGACCATTTTGATGCCGTTGTACTGCTTCGGGTTGTGTGACGCCGTGATCTGGGCGCCGCCGTCCACGTTGTCAGTGACGACGGCGTAGTACATGACGTCGGTCGGCAGCATCCCGTAATCGACGACCGATGCGCCCTGCTCGAGGGCGCCCTCGATGAAAGCCTTCGCCATCGCTGGTGAGGAAACGCGCATGTCGCGCGACACGCCAATGCGCGACGCTTTCAGATACGTGACGAACCCGCGCCCGATCTGCCGCGTCGTCGCTTCGTCGATTTCATTCGGGTACAGACCCCGGATGTCGTAGGCCTTGAAGATCTCCGGATGTATTTTCATGGTGAAGTGATCTGTCGCCCGGGACTCGAACCCCTGGCCCGTTCAAGCTTTCGTAAAGTCGGTCAGCGTCGTCTTATCGCCGAGTACCGCGCCGCTGTTGAGTGACACATTCCGTCCCACGTGGCACTGCCGTCCGAGTAGCGCGTTCGTGATCGAGGCCTGGCTGCCGATGCGGCAGTTGGGCCACACGATGGCACGCTCGATGACCGCATCTTCCTCCACCTGCGTCTGCCGGCCAAGCACGGCATGCGGTCCGATACGCGAGCCAGCCTTGACCAAAACGCCCTCGTCGATGAAGACCGGGGCCTCGATGGTCGCGCCGTCCTCGATGCGTGCATCCTGCGCGATGAACGTCCGCGGGGCACTGAGATCGGCAAACGGCGGCGCCTTGAACCGCCCATCCATGATGTCCCGATGAACTTGTGCGTACTTTTCTGGTGTCCCGATGTCGATCCAGTAGCCGTCGTAGAGGTACGCGACGAACGTCTCGCCCCGTTCGATCAGGGAAGGGAAGTAGCTTCGCTCAATCGACCATGGGACTTCGCTCGGAATCCGATCGAAGGTGTCCGGCTCGAGGACGTAGATTCCAGCGTTGATGTAGTTGGTCGTGATCTCCTCGGGCTTGGGTTTCTCCAGGAATCGCTGGATGTTGCCGTGCCCATCGGTCTCGACCAGGCCGTACGCCGACGGGTTCTCGACCGGCGTGAGAACGATCGTCGCCCGTGCACGCCGTTCACGATGCAACCGGATCACGGCGGCCAGGTCGAGCTCGGTCATGACGTCGCCGTTGAACACGACGACCGATTCGGTCAGCTTGTCGCCCGCGTACTTGATCGCGCCGGCCGTGCCAAGCGGTATGGGTTCCACGACGTACCGGATCTTGATTCCGAGGTCGGCCCCGTCGCCGAACATCTCCTCGATGCGGCGCGGCTGATAGTTGAGGCTGAGGATGACTTCGTCGATCTCAGGGACCTGCTTCAACAGATCGATTTGATAATGGAGAAACGCTCGGTTGAAGATTGGAACGATGGGCTTCGGCGTATGGACCGTCAACGGACGTAAACGCGTGCCTTTGCCCCCTGCGAGGAGGATAGCCTTCATGACAATCCCCGATCTTACACGATGGTTTAGACGGGAGGTCGCTGGTGTCGGGTGGGTACGGCCGCCATCTCGATGACAAGACAGCCGTGTCCAGGAGGATGAGGCGCGCACGCGCGGCACGCAATATCCGCAATACGCTATCCCGTTGTGCAGCCCCAAGCGCGAAATGTGGTCCTCGTTGCTGATCCGCACAATGGGCCGCCGCGCGAAGCGCGGCAAAAAGATACTGCCGGAACTAGCCAGTCATGCTGCGGGAGTATCGGGGCAGCGCCCCTGGCGAGTTCTGGGAGTAAAATGCCACTCAACGAATGAACCTGCCCAATACGCTCACGCTCGTGCGGATGTTTCTGGTGCCGCTGCTCGTGGTCGTGTTGCTGACGGAATTCGAGGGCCGGCAGATCTTCGGCGTTCCCAAGGAGCTGGCTGGTGCGGCGATCTTCGGCCTGGCCTCCCTGACCGACTGGCTCGATGGCTACATCGCCCGCCGCCGTCGGCAGATCACCTGGCTCGGGCAAATGCTCGATCCGATTGCCGACAAGCTGCTGACCTCGGCCGCCTTCATCTCCCTCGTCCAACTGGATCTGGCACCGGCCTGGATGGTAGCGCTCATCATCGGCCGCGAGTTCGCAGTTACGGCACTTCGCAGCCTCGCCTACACCAAGGGCATCACGATCCCCGCATCGCCGCTTGGCAAGATCAAGATGGCATCGCAGGTCACTGCGATTCTGCTGCTGATCCTGGGA
Organism: Vicinamibacterales bacterium; assembly: GCA_035649635.1. GTDB lineage: Bacteria > Acidobacteriota > Vicinamibacteria > Vicinamibacterales > UBA2999 > Gp6-AA40. The sequence goes on from DASRJE010000157.1 coordinate 67,527, forward strand.
TGGCGGCCGCTGCCCTGGCTGGCGCCTGTCGGTCATGTGGCGCTGTGGGTGGTCATGGTGGCCGCCGTGGTCTCAGCCGTCGACTACTATCGCCGCTTCCAGCGGATGCTCAACGCGCGCGTCGCCGACGTCAATATCGAACGCCAACGGAGAGCGGGCTAGCCCTAAACCACGAAGAACATGAAGAGTCGCGCCGTTCGTGGTTAAAGTCTTTGGCGGGCTGAGGCGGACCGCAGCTCCTATGACAGTTTGCGCATACCCATCGCCACACACAGCCAGGCGATGGTCAGGCACGCGAACGCAAGAAACGTCGGGATGACGGCTTCGGCAAAGACGACGAAAGCCACGCGAAGAGTTTGTGGGTCAAAGGTCTGCAGAGTGGCTAGGGCCCGCAAACCATTGGCAATTCCGACCAGCAGGCTGCAAACCCCCGCAAAGATGCCGGCGAGCGACAGCGGCCGCATCAGCGCCAGCCGCCGCTCGTTGGGACGGATGGCAAAGGTAACTCCCATGACGAGCGGCGACGCGCTCACGAGCAGCCCGAGCAGCGTCATGATACTGGCTTCCGTGAGCGCCTCCACGTTCACCTCCGACGTAGAAACGCATGGAAGCGCCAAACGTGACATCTGTCACGACGGGAATCGTTGCGCGTTAGATCAGCGTGGACCGGGACACTGAGCTCGAGTACGTCGCGCGTCTTCGCGCCGGCGATACCGACGCGTTCGACCTCGTCCACGCCGAGTTCAACGGCCGTCTCTTCGCGTTCCTCGCCCGCCTGGCCAGAAGCCGCGATATCGCCGAGGACCTGCTCGAGGAAACATGGCTGCGCCTGGTGGAACACGCCGATCGGCTGCATGAAGATACCCGGCTCGCGGCCTGGCTGTTCACGGTTGCGCGGAACCTGTATGTCAGCTACTGCCGGTCACGGGCGCTCGAAGAGGCTTCCGTTCCAGGACTGATTGGGCTGTGGCCGACCGGTCTTCGGACCTCGCCATTCGAGGAGGCGGCTGCCAACGAGCTCGAACGTCGTCTTGAAGCCGCCCTGGCAAATCTGCCATTCCGCTATCGCGAAGTCTTGCTGCTCGTTGGTATCGAAGGACTTCGACCTGCCGAGGCTGCGCGGGTGTGCGGCATCAGTGCGGAGGCCTTGCGCCAGCGGTTGAGCCGCGCACGCGCATTGCTCGAGCAGCGGTTGCGTGACGCGGATCGCTCGATATCCGTCCGTCTCAGCGAGGTGCGCTCATGACGATGAACGAAGACGATCGAATCGTGGGGACGCTCGCCCGCCTGCCGTCATTGGAGCCATCCGTCTACCGCGCCCGCCGGACGCGGTCGCGGTGTCACGCTGCTTTGGAAAAGCGTCGACAGCGAGAGACGCCGCTCGAACCGCAGCGGCCCGGATTGGCACCCTTCGTCGATGGGCTGCTGCTGGTCGTGTCGGCCGTCTATCTTGGCGGTGCAGTGGGTGAGGCCGTCCGGCTTTTAGCGTCCTTCTGATCCGCTTCAGTTGCCTTCCACATTCCCCGAATCGCTACCAGGTCACCTTCAGCGATCGCATCGCGTGAGACAGTCACCAGCAGAGTGGCCGTTTCTGGTGTCACGTCGACAGCCACCGCTTCACCAAGATCATAGAGGAAGTTTTGCGGCTGTTCCTTGTTGCGGTAGAGGACGAATTGCGTACCCGGCTCGACGCCGTGGTCGCTGCCACGGTCCATGAGGAAGAAGTCGCCTTTGCCAAAATTGCTGCGCCGCGAGTGTCCCAGCATCACGTGCGCGTAGTTGTCGCGTTGTGGCTTCGTCTTGTTCGCGACAATCGTCGGCATCGTCGGCAGCTTGAATGGCTCGAGATGGTCGCCGATGTCGACCGTCTCGCAGGCATGCGTGATCGTGGCGAGCGAAAGGGTGTCGTCGACCGCATACACGCGAATCCACGACGTCGTGATCATCGTCCCGGGGGTCCTGGGTGTGACCGCCTCGCTCTTCGAAACCAGGATCCGGCGCGTATAGAATTCCTGCCCGACCTGGATTCCGTTCTGGCTACCGGCATTGATGGTGACCAGGTCACCGGGCGAATGTATGTGGCGGATCGATGCGTCCTGTCCACCGGTTATGCGCAGTGGGGTGTCGGGCGGTCCGAACACGGCCTTTGGCGCGCAGGCCAGTGCGAGCACTTCAGCCGGCAGGTTTGCAGGTGTAGCGGCCGGGCCGCGCTGCGCTGCAACCGTGCTACCTCCCAGGACCGCGGCCACTGCGATGGCCGCACGCGTTCTTGACGTCATCGGTCTCCCCCTCAACCTTTTCGCGGCGGACGCGCGCGCCTCCGCCGCTGGATTTCTCTGGCCTGTTATCGGCGTGGGGGAGCGGTTCCGCCAGTTAGGAGGAAACAGTGCTTGGCAATTCCGGGCACTACTGCGACGACTGGGCCTTTAACTCCTGGACTCGCTTCCTGGCGTCATCCAGGTGCTCGCTGTACTCGAACTCGGAGATCAGGCGCTCGAAGTACGGAAGCGCCTCCGCTTCTTTCCTGCTTTTGGCAAGCGATTCGGCCAGGTAGAAATAGACCTCGTCACGGCCGCCGAATTGCGGGTCCTCGTCGAGCACGCGTCGAAACCGCGGGATGGCGCCGACATACCAGCGAATGCGGTAGTAGTGGAAGCCGACGCGAAATTCCGCCCGGCTCAAGCGGTCGCGCGCCTCACGCCATTTCATTCGCACCTCACTGGTGAGGGCGCTCATCGGATACCGGTCGAAAAAGATCTGGAACTCGTGCAGCGCCGACTGGGTTTCAGTCTGATCACGCTCGGGTGCACGCATCTGCTCAAAATGAGTCATGGCGAGCTTGTACTGTGCGTAGTCGGCGCGCGGATTGGTCGGATAGAACGTCAGGAACTCGCGGTATTCGTTGGCCGCGAGCACGAGCGATTCGGCCGTCTTCTCGCCCAGGTAGGTGTCGCCCACTCCGAGCTTCGCATCGGGCCGATGCATGCTGTTTGGATAGTTTTCAACCACTTGGCGGAAGTACTCACGCGCATCGGCCCATTTCCGTTCCGAGAGCGCCTTGCTACCTCGATCGAAGAGGAAGCGGTCGGGATTGGCCGTGTTGGTTGGAACGACGTTTCGGTTGCCTCCGCACCCGGCTGCCGCGAGCAACAACAACAGCACGAACGAACGCCGAAGGGCTGTGGTGGCGTCAGTCACTCGAATCTTCAAGAACCTCTTCCTATTCTAGCGAGGCTCAACCTCGCTAGGGCAGCGTTTGATTGCCCGCGCTCCGCGCGGGCGTTCACAGCCCTCGCCAGGCCTGGGCCAAAACGTACAGACGCTCCAGAGTCGCGTACGGCTGGGCGTTACCCGAGCAGTTCCCTGACCCGGGCGGGAAGCCGGCACGGCCGCCCGTTGACGCCGAGCGCGGCATGCACTGTATGACCCTCCGCGATCACCACGTCGCCCCCCGTCCGGACTGCCCGATAGTCGAAGCGGAGCCGAGCCGGGCTGATCGTCGTCGCCGTCGTGCGAATCTCGATCTCATCATCATAACGGGCCGGCTGCCGATATTCGCAGTGCGCCTCGATCACGGGCAGTGAAACCCCGGTTTCTTCCATGTCCCGGTAGTTCCACCCGGCGTCGCGCAGCCACTCCGTCCGCCCGATTTCGAACCAGACGAGGTAATTGGCGTAATAGACCACGCCCATTTGGTCCGTATCCGCGTACCGGACACGCACACGAGTCGTTCGTGTCCGGGGGCTATCCACCGACCAGTTGATTGGCTGACGCCCGCAAAGCGCGAGTGGCCGCTTCCGGATCCGCGCTCCCGAAGATGGCCTGGCCGGCCACGAGGATGTTCGCGCCAGCGGCGACGACGTCCGCCACGTTCGACTGGTCGATGCCGCCGTCGATCTGAATGAGGGCGGAGGATCCGGCGCGGTCCAGTACTCCTCGCACCCGCCTCAGCTTCTCCAGGCTGTGGGGGATGAACGCCTGGCCTCCAAACCCGGGATTCACGGACATCACGAGGACGAAGTCCACGTCCGGCGCAATGTCTTCCAGCGTCGAGGCGGACGTCGCCGGGTTGAGCACGACCCCCGCCTTTGCCCCGAGTTTTCGAATGAACGAGACCGTGCGATTCAAATGCCGAACGACCTCGACGTGCACGGACACCATGCTGGCGCCGGCAGCTACGAACTCCTCGATGTAGCGGTCGGGATCCTCGATCATCAGGTGAACGTCGAGCGGCCGTGTGGCAACACGCCTGATCGCACGAACGACCGGAGGTCCGATGGTGATGTTCGGCACGAAGTGCCCATCCATTACGTCGACGTGGATCAGATCAGCGCCACCGCGCTCCGCCGCGGCAATATCACGACCCAGAGCTGCGAAGTCGGCCGAAAGAATCGAGGGCGCAATCTGGACCGGGCGGGATCTCACCGGCTCACCTCCAGCGAGATTGCATCGCTCGCCCCCACTCGAAAACCACCCGCCGGCTGCTGCCGGACGACGGTGCCCGGGGGAACACCGGGGTAGGGCTGCGTTCCCACGATCGAGACGCGGAAGCCCTGACGACGGAGCGCATCGGCGGCCCGTTCGCCGTCGACGCCAATGACGTCGGGCATGACGTAGGTCGCTGACAGTTCACCACGATTGAGAAGGATCGACACTTCGGGCGCGCGCGCGTTCGCGGTAGGGTTTTGCGCCACCACGACATCGGCCGGGTAGTCTGCCGATCGAAACTCGGACACCGATGTGATCGAGACGCCGTCCTGCTGCAGCTGCGACTGTGCCGCGCGTTCGTTCTGACCGACCAGTGGGGGCACGATTGTTCGCTTGGGTCCCGAGCTTATCCACACGCGCACGGTGCGCTGCCTGCGGCTGGTCACACCGCCTTCTGGATCCTGTTGCATGACCTTGCCGGCTTCGATCTTGTCATCAGGACGCTGGTTCTCCTCGACTCGAAGCGCGAGATCGCTTTCGGCGAGCGTCGCGGTCGCGTCGTTGACCGTGCGACCGATGAGCGATGGCACCTCGACTTCGCGCGCCCACAGCGCCACTCGCATTGATGCGCCGAAGAACACCAGGAAGGTGAGCCCGAGCGCGCCCATCAGGACAAAGAATTTGCCCAGGCTCCACACGCGGGCATGAATCGGAGTCAAACCAGATCATTGTACCTGACTGTCGTCCGTGACGCGGGGGCTGAAGCCCCCGCTCTACGCTGCGGTGAATGTCGTAGAGCGCAGGCGTCAGCCCGCGTTGCCATTGCGGTGATTGTCGTAGAGCGCAGGCTTTAGCCTGCGCGATGCTTCATCAACCTGCGCGTTGTAATGCCGCCGCGAAGAAGGCCTCCAGGCCATGCGTGAAGGGCAGCGTGCGCAACATTCCACGATCGTCCAGAACGGGTTCGAGCTCGGCGCGGCCCTCGCGCCGAAGGTCGAGTAGGCGGAAGCCCGGCGAGGTGGCGACGAATCGCTCCACGATCGTCTCGTTCTCTTCCGGCTCGCTCGAGCAGGTGGCGTACACAAGTCTCCCGCCAGGACCGACGACGCTTGCTGCCCGTTGCAGGAGCGCGAGTTGTCGATCGGCCAATACGGCAAGGTCAGCTTGGTGCCGGCGCCACTTGATGTCGGGATCGCGCCGCACCGTGCCCAGGCCGGAGCATGGTGCGTCCACGAGCACGCGATCGAACGCGCTGGCGAGAGGAAGCGCCCCCGCCGTTGCAACGTGCATGGGATAGGAATGTTGGCACCCCGCTCGTCGAATGGTGTCACGGAGCAGTGCAACGCGTCGCGTGCGTACATCGCATGCGACGAGCACTCCTCTGTCTTCCATGTCTCCGCTCATGATGACGGTCTTTCCTCCCGGGGCAGCACAGAGGTCGAGCACGCGCTCGCCCGGTCGGGCATCGACTGCCAGCGGCACGATCTGCGAGGCCTCGTCCTGCACGAGGAACCGATCCTGACCGTCATGGTGAAGAGGATTTCCCGTGATGACGCGAAGTCCGTGCGGCGCCAGGCGAGTGTCCTCGCATTCGACACCCGCCGCGGCTAACGCCGACCGAACCTCGTCACGCGTCGTGAGAAGCCTGTTCACGCTCAGTGTCAACGGCGCGGGTTCGTTGTTGAACTGAACCCACTTCTCAGCGTGCTGGAAGCCGACGCGATCCAGCCATCGTCCGACCAGCCAGTCGGGGTGTGACCACGTAATCCCCAAGTAGCGAAGAGCGGCCTCACGATCGCCAAAGTTCCCTGGCCGGGCCGGGAGCGGTAACGCCCGGCGCCGCCTGAGCGCGGATCGCAGGACGGCGTTCACAAAACCAGCGGCGCTCTTCTTTCCGGCCGCTCGAGTCATGCTGACCGCATCGTCGACAACGGCCGCGGACGGCACACGATCGAGATGCAGAATCTGGTAGAGGCTCAATCGGAGAATGACCAGCACGTCCCGGTCAAGCGATTCGAGCGGCCGCGTCGAGACACGCTCGATCAGGTAGTCACAGGCTCGCTGCCAACGAAGCGTGCCGTGAACGATCGCAGCCGCGAGCGCTCGATCGCGCTCGTCCACGAGACGACGGCGGCTTTCGACCAGGGCTGTAGGCAAATCGCGATGGTTGGCTGCGATGCTCGCCAGCGCACGGAACGCAGCCGCGCGCGCCGGGGCCGTGCGCGTCACCGAAGTTCCCGCTTCACGGGTCATCGGTTGCCGAACCGAGCCCCCGGCTGAATCGGGTGACCCGCCACGTAATCGCGTATCTTCATCGCCCGGCGTCCTTCAGGCTGGATTTCGTCGATGGCGAGTCGTCCAGAATTACCCGTGGCGACTTGAAGCAGTCCACCCGCAACGTCGACGACCGTCCCTGGTTCTGCGGCGCTTGTCCCGGTCACGACATGTGTACGCATCAAGATGAGTCGCTCGCCTTCGAGATACGTGAAGGCGTGCGGCCAGGGATACAAGCCGCGAACTCGGTTGTGAATGGCGACCGCAGGGAGCGTCCAATCGACGAGGCCTTCGTCTTTTGTGATCTTCGACGCATACGTCGACAGCGCCTCGTCCTGTGGTTCTTCGACGGCCCGGCCGGCGCCGAGATCCTCGATCACCTCGATCAAGAGCGCCGCCCCGAGGTCCGCGAGATCCCGCTCGACCACGTCACTGGTTTCGTCAGGGCCGATGGGCCGCGTGGCCTTGGCGAACATACCGCCGGCGTCGAGAGCGGCCACCATACGCATGATGGTGATCCCGGTCTGGGGTACACCGTCGATCACGGCGCGCTGGACGGGTGCGGCGCCTCGATACCGCGGCAGAAGCGATCCGTGCACGTTGATCATTCCCAAACGGGGGAGATTCAACACGCTCTCTGGGATGATCTTGCCGTAGGCCGCCACGACACCCAGGTCCGGTGCCCACTCGTTCAGCGTTTCAGCAACTTCGGGATCGCGCAGTCGTGCCGGTTGAAACACCGGCAGGCCATGCTGAAGGGCGGTCGCCTTGACCGGCGAGTCTGTCACTCTTTGGCCGCGTCCTCTCGGGCGATCTGGCTGAGTGACGACACCCACGACCTGGTGTGACGAGAGAATCAGACGTTCGAGTGAGGGGACGGCAAACTGCGGCGTGCCGAAAAATACCACGTGCATGGACTACCACTTGCCTGCGCGTGCCAGCTTCTTGATCTTCCGAACGATGAAGTCCTTTTGCAGGCCGCGGAGGCGATCGACGAACAGCGTGCCCTCGAGGTGATCCATCTCGTGCTGGAGGCAGCGGGCGAGGAGTCCGGTCGCCTCCACGACGTGCTCCTCTCCGTCACGGTCCAGCCCTTTCATGATCGCGCGCACCGGCCGAGCGACGGTCGCGTTGAAGCCCGGTACGCTGAGGCAGCCTTCTTCCTCGAGCTGCATGCCCTCGCGCTCGATGAACTCAGGGTTGACGAACGTGAGCAGGTCTGCCGGATTCCTGCCGACCGAGATGTCACAGACGAAGATCCGCACGCCCACACCGACCTGGGGCGCCGCCAGTCCAATGCCAGGCGCCGCATACATCGTCTGGATCATGTCGTCGATGAGCGCTTGAATCTCCGGCGTAATGGCCTCGACCGGCGCAGCCGGGTGGTGGAGCACGTCGGCTCCGTAGCGAACAATGGGACGTAGCATTCGGAATGCGTCGCCCTAGCGGGCCGGGGATGCCGACGAGCGCGCGGCGGTGAAGCGCCGCTCGACGGCCGCATTGGTTGCGGCCAGGTGCTGCGCGATTTCGTCAATTGAATCGCCGCCGAGTTTTTCGAGGAAGGCATCCGCCAGCACGAACGAGACCATCGCTTCGCCGACCACGGCCGCGGCCGGAACGGCGCACACGTCGCTCCTCTCAATGGCAGCTGGCGCATCCTGCAATGTCGTGAGATCCACCGATCGAAGTGGTTTCATCAGCGTGGCGATCGGTTTCATGAAACCGGTCACGCGAAGGTCCTCGCCGTTGGTCACGCCACCCTCGAGCCCGCCGGCGTTGTTCGACGGTCGCGTGAGCGCGCCATCGTCCTGAGAAGGTGGAAGAATCTCGTCGTGCACACGCGAGCCCGGCCTGAAGGCCACATCCGGGCCGATGCCGATTCCCACGGCCTTGATCGCATGGATGCACATCATGGCCTGAGCCAGGCGGCCATCGAGCTTTCGATCCCATTGCACGTAGGAGCCGAGGCCAGGTGGGAGCCCTGTGGCGATGACTTCGAAGGCGCCGCCCAGCGTATCGCCCGCCTCCCTGGCCGCGTCGATGGCGGCAATCATCCGCTGTTGGAGGCTCTCGTCTACGCAACGGAGAGGCGAGTCGTCTGAGAGCGCCTGCGCTTCCTCGAATGACACCTCTCTCGACGCAGGCAGGGCGATCCCGCCGATGGCCGATACGTGGCTCGTGATTCGGACGCCGAAACGCGCAAGAAACTGACGCGCGAGTGAACCGGCGGCCACGCGCGCGGCTGTTTCACGCGCGCTGGCACGCTCGAGTACGTCGCGAACGTCGTTATGGCCGTACTTGATTGCGCCGGCGAGGTCAGCGTGGCCCGGTCGCGGGCGCGTGACCTCCGGTCGATTGGCGCCGGTCGCGCCTTCCGGCATCTCACGCTCCACGTACATCGTCTGTTGCCAGTTGACCCAGTCGCGATTGCGAATGAGGAGAGCGATTGGGGCTCCGGTTGTGCGGCCATGCCGAACGCCGGCCATGATCTCAGCGCGATCGCTTTCGATCTGCATCCGGCGGCCCCGCCCGTATCCGCCCTGGCGCCGACGGAGCTGTGCGTTCAGAGCATCGATGTCGATCTCGAGACCCGCGGGCATCCCGTCGAGGGTCATCACGAGTGTCTGGCCGTGCGACTCACCAGCGGTGAGAAATCTCAGCATCCGCACTCAATTCTACATCGAAGAAATTCCGCACTTTTGAGGGCGTCCGGCACGATCGCCGCGAAAAACGGCGCGGGCCCGCGGTTGCATGAAAGAGGGCATGAGCCGACTGCTCCACGATCGCTACTACGCCTACGCCTCAGAGCAGGCATGGGATCTCGCAACAGGTGAGAGCGTACCGCTCACCGACTTGACGGCGCCGGCCTCGACATCCGGAACGATTACCGAGCCGCTCGTCGAGGTACTCGACCATGGCCGCGAGGGTGAGCCGCGTTGGGTCGTGGTGGAGACCAGCGCCGGACCAGCATCGCTGGCGGTAGCAAGGCGCGTCGCGGAGCACGCCCGCGTGCGCGGCCTGGTGCCAATCGCGGTGGATGTCTACCTGCGTTTGCGCTCGCTACTCGACGAGGAGTTGCGGCATCGAACGCTGATGCTCATTCTGGCCCCCGGGTCGCCACTCGAACAGGCCCGCCAGGCGATGATCGCCGCCGCGGCGACGTCGCCGCGCCCGCATGTTCTTGTGTCGTTTCGAAGCACGCGCATACCGCCCGACTCAGCCCTCGGTCAACGAAGCGGTGGGTCACCCGACTCTGCCCACGTGGTTCGTGAGGCACGCGCTGTGTATGGAGCCGGAGTTTCGATGCGTCCCGTGGTCAAGGCCCACCCGGAAGACGTGTTGCGACACATCGCCCGGGCGGCAAAGTGGGTCGAACTCTGCCAGACAGGAAGACACGCGGCCGCCGATCGTTTGCTGCGTGATGTGGCTGGGGCGCTCGTCCGGCGCCAGGCGCTCGCTCCCGCGGCGACGACACTCATCACTCTGGGGCGCCTTGCGCTGGAACGAGGTCGTGCGTTGGAAGCGGACTCGATCTTTGGCGATGCCGCGGCCCACGCACAACGGGCGAAGGAGGAGAACCTTTCTTCGTCGGCACGGGTGTGGCAGGCCGCTGCCCGCACGGACGCGGCGCGCCTGAGCGCCGCCGAATCGCTGTGCCGCGCGGCAATTGTCGCCGGTGCACTGGTCGATGGCGAGCGAGCCCGCGCAGAAGCGACGCTTGCACGAATACTCCTGTGGCAGGGTCGTGTCTCCGAAGCCGCGACGCTGATGTTGTCCTCAGACCCGGTCGGTCGACACAGGCCAAAGGCGCTGTCGACGGACTCGGACGATCGCGAGGTGAGCGTGTGCGTCACGGCGATTCTCGTTCGTGTACTGATTGCTCACGGCGATGTGTTCGCGGCCGGCCAACGAGCACGCGAGCTACTCGCGCAAGCCGAAAGCGGCGACCATCGACTCCTGCAGGTGATGGCCTTGGTAGCGCATCTGCGCGTTCTGCTGGAGGCCGGCGACCTGACGCTTGCCGAGCAGCGGTTGACCGACGTCAGAAATGCGGCACGCGCGGCGCGCGCGCCGCTCCGACTCGTCCGGGCGCGATTGTTATGGGTCGATGCCCTTCGCCGCGCTGGCCGAGCTCACGATGCGGACCGAGAGCTTCGAGACTTACGCCGCCTGCGCGGTGCCACCCCTCCGCTGCTCCGTGACGCCATCGATGGCCGCCTACGTGGCGACAGGAGGCCGGTCAATCGCGAGCGGATCTCGATCGGTCCACCCAGCGCGGCCGCCACGATGGTGGTGATGGCGCGCGACGAGGAGCACGACCGCGACGCCATCCGCAAAGTGTTGACGTTTGCAGGCGAAGCCCTGAAGACAAGCCGCATCGATCTGTGTTCGGCCGACGCAGGCCCGGATACGACGGTCCTGAGTGTGGGAACAGGCATGGCGACCGCGCTTGGTCCACGCGTCCTGGACGCCGGCATCGTCATCGACGGCTGCACGGGATCGGCCGGTGGGGAACTGGGTGTGCCGGTGCGGGTTGGTTCGCGTCTCGTCGCGGCTGTCGTGGCGCGGTGGCCGATCGATCGAATGCCACCACCGCATGCGCGGGAGTTGTTGGAGCTCACGGCGGCTGTTGCCGCGCCGCGTGTCGATGCCATGCACGCGTCGGCGCGAGAGGTGGCGCGTGCGTCGATGGCAATCCCTGAATTGATCGGATCGAGTAGCGCCATCGCGGAAGTGCGGCGGGCCGTCACGCGTGCGGCCGCGGCGCCATTTTCGGTACTGATCGAGGGGGAGAGCGGGTCGGGCAAGGAGCTGGTTGCACGCGCGTTGCATCAGCTCAGCCCGCGCCGTGAGCGGCGGTTTTGTGATGTCAATTGCGCGGCCCTGCCGGACGACCTGCTCGAGTCGGAGCTGTTTGGCCACCTCAAAGGCGCGTTCACCGGGGCGGTTGCCGACCGTGCCGGGCTGATCGAGGAGGCGGACGGCGGGACGCTCTTCCTCGATGAGGTGACCGACTTATCGCCGCGTGCTCAGGCCAAGTTGTTGCGCGTGCTCCAGCAGCAGGACGTACGGCGCGTTGGGGCGACGTTCAACAAGAGAGTAGACGTCCGTGTCGTCAGTGCCGCCAATCGTGACGTACGCGCGGAAGTGGCCGAGGGCCGGTTCCGCCAGGATCTGCTCTATCGCCTCGACGTCGTCCGCATCCGGGTGCCGCCGCTGCGCGAGCGGCCGGAGGACATCCCGGAGTTAGCCGATCACCTGTGGCAGGCGGCGGCGGCGCGCGTCGGCTCGAAGGCCGTGCTCACTCATGGCGTGCTTGCCGCGCTGGCTCGCTATCACTGGCCCGGCAACGTGCGGGAACTTCAGAACGTGCTCGCCGGTGTGGCGGTATCGGCGCCATCACGCGGAGCCGTGAAACCGGGCCTTCTGCCGCCGATCATCACAGGTGCGCCGGCGCCCTCCACAACACGACTGGCCGATGCGCGCGATCAATTCGAGCGGCGATTCATCGAGCTGGCACTGGCCCGAGCCGGTGGTCGTCGTGCCCGCGCCGCCCGTGAATTGGGTCTTTCGCGACAGGGTCTGCTGAAGATGATGGCGCGGCTCGGAGTTCAGATTCTATGAGTGTCTCTCTGCAGGGAGCTCTATTGCGCTCCCCACAGAGTCCTTCCGCGACCGGTGGGCTTGATCCGGTTTCGTCGACATCTTCCGAAAGGTGGATTCGATGTCCCGAATGCCCGAAAGCCGGAAAGGTCGGCGCCCACGCCGGCAGTTCGATGAGGAGTTTCGCAGCCAGGCCGTTCGCTTGGTCCTGGATGACGGCAAGACGATCGGCGCGGTCGCCCGTGACCTCGATCTGACGCCGTCGGCCTTGCGCTTGTGGGTGCGCCGCGCGCAGGCCGATCGCACGCACGGCCGCACCGGTCTCACCACCGCCGAGCGCGAAGAGCTCGCCCGGCTCCGCAAAGAGAATCGCGAGCTGCGGACGGAGCGCGACATCCTAAAAAGAGCCACGGCCTTCTTCCCGAAGCACCAGGCGTAAGGTTTGCCTGGATCGCGGCGGAGAAGGCCGAATACACCATCGCCGAATGCTGTCGGGTCCTCCGGGTCTCCGCGAGCGGCTTCTATGCCTGGCAGCAGCGGCCCGAGTCGCCGCATGCGGTGCGGGATCGCCAGCTGCGCGTGTTGATCCGAGCGTCGCACGAGGGCAACCGCCGCGCCTACGGGAGCCCCCGGGTCCTTAAGGATCTCCTCGAGCAAGGCATCCCTATCAGTCGCAAGCGGGTCGGCGGCTGATGCGGGCCGAGGGGCTCAAGGCCCGCGTCCGGAAGCGGTTCCACTCGACCACGATGAGCGATCACGATCAGCCCATCGCCGGCAATGTGCTCGACCGACAGTTCGTCGCCGAGCGTCCGAATCAGCGCTGGGTCGGCGACACGACGGAGTTCCTCATCGGTATCAGCGCCAAGCTGTATCTGGCGGCCATCATGGATCTGCATTCCCGGTTCATCGTCGGCTGGGCGCTGAGTGCCGTGAATGACCGCCACCTCACGCTCAGCGCGCTCGACAAAGCGCTCAAGCGCCGGTGCCCCGAGGCGGGGCTGCTGCATCACTCCGACCAGGGCTGCACGTATGCGAGCGAGGACTATCGCACGCGCCTCGACGCGCACGGAATCACGTGCAGCATGGAGCTGCCGGGGCAATTGCTATGACAACGCGGTGATGGAGAGCTGGTTCTCGACGGTGAAGAGCGAAGAAGCCGAGCGCTTTGAGAGCTACGCCCACGCCAAGGAGGCCTTGTTCGATTACATCGAGGTGTTCGATAACCAGCGGCACCGACACTCCACGCTCGGTCAGATCAGCCCTGCGGAGTTCGAGCGTCGCTTCAATGCTGCGTAGGAGGCACGGTGGGGGCGCTCGGCCTCGCCTTGCATGCCGCCAATCGGTGCGTTATTATACTGAACCACATGGTTCAGTATATGCGGACCCGCTTCGATGCCTCGTTTGCCGCGCTCTCGGACGCCACCCGACGCGGTGTTCTGGAGCAGCTCGGGCGTGCAGACGCGTCGATCACGGACCTTGCCGAGAAGTTCCACATGACCCTCACGGGCATGAAGAAGCACGTCGGCGTCTTGGAGCAGGCGGGGCTCGTCACCACGGCGAAGGTCGGGCGCGTGCGGACCTGCAGGCTCGGCCTGCGCAGACTGGATGAAGAGGCGGCATGGATCGAGAGGTACCGCCAGCGCTGGGATGCACGGTTCGACGAGCTGGACAAGGTTGTCGAGGAACTGAAACGGAAGGAGAAGGTTGATGGACGCAAGAAGAGAGAGTGAGCCCACGCCCATGAAGAACCGCACGAC
>DASRJE010000158.1:0-43669 GCA_035649635.1 Vicinamibacterales bacterium
GGCTATGTATTGTCGCAGTCACCATCAGCGCCTGAATCGCTCGGCGAAGGCGACGGGCTCGATAAACAAATAGTTGGCAATTAGCCGAGCTTCCACGCGAAGTCGACGAGTGCGGAAGCGAGTAATTATGACTTACCGAACCTGACGATTCTCCCCGGGCCCGCGCCCAGTGCGAGCGACCGTGCTGGGCGCTTCGGTCTTGATGCGTTCTATCGAGCGAGTTGTTTCGGTTAATTGCGTCCTGCGAGGCCTGGCTGAGCGACACGTTCTCACTGTAGCCGCCCTCTTGGCGCCCCGCTTGCTTCGTTTGCCACCCGAGCGTTGAGGCAATGGCTCAGTAAGGAGGAGACAATGCGCGCCGCGTCGATACAGCAGACAGAGCGGTGGAAAGGCAACATGTTCAAGACGGCTCGCGAGGCCGAACAACAGTTGACGCATTTCGGCAAGGAGGCTGTGCGCATGAAAGCGGCGATTGCTGAGAGGATTGACGACGACATGAGGAAGGCCAGGCGAGCCGTGAAGCACGGTTACCGAGCCGCGGAAGATCTTGTCGATGACACGACGCGTCGGGTCAAACGAGATCCGCTGCGCGCGCTGGGACTCTGTTTCGTAGTCGGCATGGCGACGGGGTGGTTGCTCCCACACCGCGCACGACAATGACGAATCCGCTGGGGTCAGCTCGGTAGGCCAACGATTTCTGGTCCGGCTCTGATCAAGCTCGGTGGAGGGACGCTCACGGTCAGCTGTTTTGGTTCCGTAGCAGCGACCCGTTCGCCGGATGGGTGTTGTCTACGTCCATATGGATGAGCCCGAGTCAAAACTCCCCCCCCAATTTCGGTTTCGTCACTGACCCGGTATCTCGCTGAATGAACGCATCACCGTGAGCGCGGATCAACTCGCCTCTTGAAGAAGTCTGCGTGCGCGATTAGGTCGAAGGTCAAAACGAGCGATCTCACGCCATCGGCTTACACTACGATTCATCCATGTCACGCCTGCGTGCGGGCATCGCGATCGTGCTTGCACTCGTTGTCATCAGCGGAGCGAAGTCGCTCGCGCAGCGCTTCGGTGTTTTCGAAGGCGCCGGCGCGGGCATCCGGGTTCCGCCGAAGGACTTCAGCGACGGCGGATTCACCATCTGCAAGTGGATGTTCCGCAGCGATCGGTCGGAAGCCGGCGGGATTGGGTGGAGCACCGACTACCCGTTTGGCGAAATCAACCTGCTCACTCGACTCTCGGAACTGACCAGGGTTCGCGTCAGCCGGGGCGGCGACGATATCAACTACTGGGTCGTGCGGCTCACCGACGACCAGCTGTTCGAGTGTCCGATGCTGGTTGGTTCGGACGTTGGCACGGCGGCGCTCTCGAATGCGGAGGTGCAGCGCTTAAGGCAGTACCTGCTGAAGGGCGGGTTCCTCTGGGTCGACGACTTCTGGGGCACAGCCGCATGGGAGCAGTGGACTGCCCAGATCGCGCGTGTGCTGCCGGAGTTCCCGATTGTCGACGTGGCGCCGGCCGATCCCATCCGACACGCGCTGTTCAACATCACGGAGGTCAAGCAGGTGCCCAGCATCTTCTCGTGGGGCGGCCCTGGCAGTGACCCGCGGGAGCGGGGGAACGACAGTCCCCATGCAGATTTCCGCGCCATCGCCGATGGTCACGGGCGCATCATGGTGGCGATGACCCACAACACCGACATCGGCGACTCGATGGAGCGGGAAGGAGACGATCCGGGGTACTTCGCGGCGTTCTCCCCCGACGGTTACGCGTTGGCAACGAACATCGTGCTGTATGCGTTGACCCACTGATTATGCGGAGCGTGGTCTCGCTCTCGAATGCGGGCTACGCGACCGCGTCAACCGACACTGGACACTCGAGTGCAAGCGGCTCCTTCGCGCTCGGTCATCCCGAGAAGGCTTATCTGAGCACAGGAAGAAGGTGTTGGCTGGCCCAGCTTCACCGCCGGTGCTGGGACTGTCAATGGCTTCGATCCCTGGCCTGAGGCTTTGCGCAATGGCTCCTCGTTCGGTGGCTTGTCCGCAAGACGTCCGATGAAGTGTCCGGCAAACGCTCCGCCGATCATCATTCCAGCTATTGGCAGGCCGCAGCGCGGGAATGTGTGCTGATAGACGTCGTTGTCGCACTGATGCGTAGTGTGTGAGTAAATCGCGCTTGCGACGAAACCTGCGCCGAGTCCCACGATTCGGCCTATGAGCGCTCCCGTTTCACGACCCGCCTGGCTCGCTTCGTCCGTTGCCGCGAAGCCCGGCGTCGTGGTCACGATCAGTGCGACGACGACTGCGAGCATCAGCTTCATGGTCCCTCCTTGCAGTGGGTCAATCATGTGTCGCTGCAAACGAGACGCCATCTGATACGGCGGTTTCTTCGCCGCACTGGATCCCGCCCTTTTACCCTCGGCGGAAAATCTCGCCCGCAATCGGAAACATTCCGCGATGTCGTAGCGGCATGGGCGCTCGGTTCCCTACAGATTGCCGGTTCAGCCGCGGCAGGAGTTGTGCGTCGTCTCTCCATCGAGAGGCTCCCTCGTTGAAGAGGACGACTCGCTATGAAACATCGAGGAAAAACGCCGCCATTCCGCGGGCAGCACGGCGAGTCGCTGCCTGGCAGTATCGCGGAGATTGCGTATCTTCGTCTGGGCGGACTCGAACAGTGGGTGATGATCCGTGGCGAGAACATCGCCAATCCGCCGTTGCTCCTACTGCATGGCGGACCAGGCATGAGCGAGACATCGTTCTTCCGTCACTGTAATGCGTCGCTCGAGAAGAGCTTCACGGTCGTTTATTGGGACCAGCGCGGAACCGGCAAGTCGTACAACCGGCGCATCCCAAGAACGTCCATGACGGTGGAGCAGTTCATCTGCGATCTCGACGACCTCGTGGAGGCCGTGCGCAAACGCGTCGGCCAGAAGAAGGTCACAATCTTCGGACATTCGTGGGGGTCTGTGCTCGGCGTGCTGTACGCTGCGCGGTTCCCGGACAAAGTTGCCGCGTACGTCGGTTGCGCGCAGATCGGCGATTCATCTGCATCAGAAGCCGCATCCTATGCATTCGCGCTTGCCGAAGCGCAGCGGCTCCACAACCGGAAGGCCGTGAAGGTGCTGCTCGAGATCGGTCCGCCGCCTTACGGCGCCATGGAGTTGTGGAAGGAGCGGACATGGTTGCAGCGTCTCGAGGGGCAGCTCTCGCTGAGAGGCTTGTGGACCACAGCCCGTCTCATCCTCGCCGCGCCGGAATCGTCGATCTTGGATGTACCCAACCTGGTGCGTGGCTTCCGTTTCTCTCTCGACGCGATGTGGTCAGAAGTATCGAAGCTGAACATGTTGAAGCTCGCCCCGGTTCTGCAGATGCCGGTCTTTTTCTTTGTCGCTCGTCGCGATCGCTGGGTCCCGTCTGAGACCAGCGTTGCTTATTTCGACGCACTGTCGGCGCCATCGAAGAAAATTGTCTGGTTCGAGAAGTCAGGACACGAGCCGTTCGTCGACGAACCGGCCAAGTTCAATGCGGCAATGGCGGAATTGGTGCGGCCGTGCCTGGGTGCCGCTGACCTTGCTGCTTAACGGCGTCGTTGGCGCAAGCTGTCTCGTCGTTCGTCCAAACAATGACCCGAGCCTCTGAATCCCGCTGAGAACTATTTCGTCGGCGCGCGAGATTTCCCTGCTGGCGTCCTTATTCCGCCGCGACTGCTCCTGCCTGGTCCACGCGCCGCTCGCGTTAGCACTGGCGCGCTCCGTGCACTGCGTGAGAAGAAGCCAGTCGAAGGGAACTTCGGCATTGGCGACGCGGGAGGGTGTCATGGCCGAACGCACAGAACGAGAAGTCTTGGAGCACCTGGTCGAGATCTGCCGCGACGGTGAGCGTGGCTTCCGGGCGGCGGCCCAGTACGTGAGTACGCCGCAGCTCAAAGCGCTCTTCACCCAGATTTCGGAGCAACGTCAAGGGTTTGCCCACGATCTAGAGCCGCACGTGAACCGGCTCGGAGGCAGCGCGCTCGCGAGCGGAACAGGAGCCGGCGCAGTTCATCGAGGGTGGATGAATGTCAAAGCCCATGTACCCGGCCATCACGATCAGACGATCATCATCGAGACGGAGCGCGGCGAGCATGCCGCCATCAAGGCATATGACGATGCACTGAGCGGAGTGTTGCCGCCCACGGTGATCAACCTCGTCGAGGCGCAACGAGAGGAGATGCGCGGGACGCAGAAGCGAATCCGCGAACTCACACCGGCGTGAACTGGGCAGCCATTCACGGACGAGCCGATGGCTTCCGCCATCGGTGTGCGCGGTGCATTTCGCACAGCTGCACGGCCGTCAACGGTGCGATCGCGTTCGGACTGGCGCCGTTTTCTTTTGCTGATCCGACCTGCTTCCGGGACTCACCACGGTCTCATCAGGCCATGTTCTCGAACTGAGGACGGCGACAAGTTCCCGATGAGATTACGGGCACGGGCGGGAAAAATGGGGAACTGGCGTGGCACTCTTCGCTTACCCAGTACTCCGATCGTTACCGCCGAACACGCGGAAACGTATCCACGCTGATACGGCAGCGATGACGAGCCCGAGCTTCACGACCGATGGAATGGCGAAGCCCCAGTCGTTGCTGTGAGCGGGCAGCGACACGAGCACCACCGCCACAACAAACAGGGCATCGCTTCGACGAAACGGCCACAAGTCATGACCCACGCCAGGGATTATCGGCACATAGGTGCCGCGGCTGCTCATGCGTGGCCGCCAGATCGCCAAACCTCGCTCACCTGAACCGAAATCATCCAAGGCGGGGGCTCGGCCGCTAGGCCAGTCGACGCTTCGCCACCAAGTGCCAACCTGGCACCCGGTGTGAAACGGGTAGACGAGGAGGTAGACCATGGCTGACTCGGCTGCCAATACATCAAAGGATTTGGCGCGTGGCGTAAAAGCCAACTCAATTGCAGACGGGGGCATGCTCCTCGGGCATGTCGAGAAGGATTATGTTCTTCTGGCTCGCAGGGGCGATCGATTCTTCGCTGTCGGCGCGCATTGCACGCACTACCACGGTCCACTGGCGGAAGGCATCGTCGTGGACGACACCGTTCGATGTCCCTGGCACCACGCCTGTTTCAGCCTCGAAACCGGCGAGGCCTTGCGTGCGCCCGCCCTTGACCCCGTCGCGTGCTGGCGCGTGGAGCGCACAGGCGACGAGGTCTTCGTGCGAGAGAAGATGCCGCAGCCGTCCTCGTCCGCGCGACCCCGACCGGCCGGTTCACGTCAGCATCCCTCGTCAATCGTGATTCTCGGAGGCGGAGCCGCGGGGCTGGCTGCGGCGGACATGCTCCGTCGCGAGGCCTATGACGGTCCCATCACGATGATCAGCGCCGATCAGGATCCGCCAGTCGATCGACCCAACTTGTCGAAAGACTTTCTGGCAGGTAAGGCGAAGAACGATTGGATTCCGTTGTGGCCGTCAGATCTCTATGGTGAGCGACGGATCGAGTTGCTGCTCGGATCTCCCGTGTCCTCGATCGATCGGGCCGCCCGCACCGTGCTGCTCGAGAACGGAACTCGGCGCGAGTTCGGCAGTCTGCTGATTGCCACCGGTGCCGATCCCGTGCGGCTGCCCATTCCCGGTCATGACACCGCGATCGTGCGCTATCTTCGATCGTTCGCCGACAGCCGTGCCATCGTCGACCTCGCGCCCGCCGCGAAACACGCCGTTGTGGTCGGCGGAAGCTTCATCGGCCTCGAAGTCGCGGCGTCTCTCCGCACGCGCGGCGTCGCGGTGGACGTGGTGGCCAGGGACCACCTGCCACTCGAGCGTGTGATGGGGACCGAGATCGGCCGTTTCATCCAGTCCATTCACGAAGCCCACGGCGTCGTCTTTCATCTCGGTCAGACGGTGGCTTCACTGACCGGGCGAAAAGTCTCGCTCAGCGGGGGTTCGACACTCGACGCCGACTTCGTCGTCATGGGTGTGGGCGTGAAACCGTCTACGACGGTGGCGGAGAAGGCCGGAATCGCTATCGACCGCGGCATTGCCGTCAACGAATTCCTCGAAACCAATGTTCCCGGAATCTTCGCCGCCGGCGACGTCGCGCGCTGGCCCGATCCGCATACGGGGGAGCGGATTCGCGTTGAACACTGGGTCGTGGCCGAGCGTCAGGGTCAGGTGGCCGCGCGCAACATGCTGGGCCAGCGTGAGCCCTTCGACGCGGTACCGTTCTTCTGGAGCCAGCACTACGACGTGACGATCAATTACGTCGGTCACGCGGAACGCTGGGACAATGTGAAGATCGATGGTTCGCTGGATCGTCGCGATGCGACCGTCAGCTTCATCTTGGGCGGCACGACGCGAGCTGTGGCGACCGTGTCACGCGATCGAGAGTGCCTCGAAGCAGAATTGGCACTGGAGCACTTGACGGTACCTGTGGGCACGGACTGAGTTGCCGGTATGGGCGCGCCCGGCGGCCGGCTGCCGTCGGTCTCGTCGCCAGCGGCCGAATTGTCGGGCCGCATTCGATGACATGATCGAGACATGACCTCCGCCAGCCACCATGCCGCAGACAGCCACGACGTGATCCGAGTGCAGGGCGCTCGTGAGAACAACCTGAAGGACGTCGGCGTCGAGATCCCCAAGCGACGACTGACTGTGTTCACCGGTGTCTCGGGATCGGGCAAGTCGTCGTTGGTGTTCGGCACGATCGCAGCAGAATCGCAGCGCCTGATCAACGAGACCTACAGCGCATTCGTGCAGGGATTCATGCCGAGGATGGATCGGCCGGACGTCGACGTGCTCGAAGGGCTGACGACCGCCATCATCGTCGACCAGGAGCGGATGGGCGCCAACTCGCGTTCGACCGTCGGCACCGTGACCGACGCCAACGCGATGCTGCGGGTACTGTTCAGCAGGCTCGGCAAGCCCCACATCGGACCTGCGACTGCCTATTCGTTCAACGTTCCGACGCGGAAAGCAAGCGGGTCGATGACCGTCGACAAGGGCAAAGGGGAGCGGATCGTGGTGCGCGACGTCGTCTACCAGGGCGGCATGTGCCCGCGATGCGAGGGCATGGGAACGGTCAACGACATCGACCTGTCGCAGCTCTTCGACGATAGCAAGTCGATCAACGAGGGGGCGATTACGGTCCCCGGCTACACGTCGGATGGCTGGTACGTGCGCATCTTTGGTGTCTTCCTTGATCTGGACAAGCCGATCCGCAAATACACCAAGAAGGAGCGCCACGACTTCCTCTACAAGGAGCCGACCAAGGTGAAGGTCGAGAAATTGAACCTCACCTACGAGGGCCTGGTCCCGCGGATCCAAAAGTCGTTCTTGTCCAAGGACGTCGAGGCGATGCAGCCGCACATCCGGGCGTTCGTCGAGCGCGCGGTGACCTTCGCCATCTGTCCCGAATGCAAGGGCACCCGGCTCAACGAGGCGGCCCGATCGTCGAAGATCAACAAGATCAACATCGCCGACGCCTGCGCGATGCAGATCAACGACCTGGCCGAGTGGGTGCGCGGTCTGAAAGAGCCCTCAGTCGCGCCGCTGCTCGCGAAACTGCGGCAGTCGCTCGATTCGTTCGTGGAGATCGGGCTGGGCTACCTCAGTCTCGACCGGCCGTCCGGTACGTTGTCTGGCGGCGAGGCGCAGCGCACAAAGATGGTCGGTCACCTCGGGTCGTCGCTCACCGACGTGAGCTACGTCTTCGACGAGCCGACGATCGGGCTCCACCCCCATGACATTCAGCGCATGAACACCCTACTGCTGCGGCTGCGCGACAACGGCAACACCGTCCTCGTTGTCGAGCACAAGCCAGAGGTGATCGCGATCGCCGATCACGTCGTGGATCTCGGCCCCGGCGCCGGTACCGCCGGCGGGGAGTTGGTTTTCGCGGGCAGCGTCGATGGGCTGCGAAAGAGCGACACTCTCACCGGGCGACATCTCTCCGACCGGGCCGCATGGAAGTCGTCCGTGCGAAAACCGTCCGGTGTGATGAAGGTGCGCGGCGCCCGCACGCACAACCTGAAGAACGTCGACGTCGACATCCCGCTCGGCGTGCTGGTGGTGGTGACAGGCGTCGCCGGATCGGGCAAGAGCTCACTGATCCATGGCTCGGTGAGTGGCCGAGACGGAGTAGTGACGGTTGACCAGACCGCGATCCGCGGCTCGCGGCGGAGCAACCCGGCAACGTACACCGGTCTGCTCGATCCGATTCGCAACGCGTTCGCGAAGGCCAACGGCGTGAAGCCCGCCCTGTTCAGCGCCAACTCCGAGGGGGCCTGTCCGGCCTGCAACGGCGCCGGCGTGATCTACACCGACCTCGCGATGATGGCCGGTGTCACCACGGTCTGCGAGGAGTGCGAGGGCCGGCGGTTCCAGGCGTCGGTTCTTGACTACCGCCTCCCTTCGACTTCGCTCAGGGCAAGCCCTTCGACTCCGCTCAGGGCAAGCCCTTCGACTCCGCTCAGGGCAAGCCCCTCGACTGCGCGCGGGGCAGACGGCGGACTAAACATCGCCGAAGTGCTTGACCTGTCGGTTGACGACGCAGTCAGGTTCTTCGGCGCGGGCAAGGCGCAGACCCCGGCCGCACACGCGATCCTGCAGCGCATGGCCGATGTGGGTCTCGGTTACTTGCGGCTCGGCCAACCGCTGACCACACTGTCGGGCGGCGAGCGGCAGCGGCTCAAGCTCGCGACCCACATAGGTGAGGAAGGCGGCGTCTACGTGCTCGACGAGCTGACGGCCGGGTTGCACCTGGCCGACCTCACGCAGCTGCTCGGGCTGCTGGACCGGTTGGTCGATTCCGGCAAGTCGGTCATCGTGATCGAGCACCATCAGTCGGTGATGGCGCACGCCGACTGGATCATCGACCTCGGTCCGGGCGCGGGTCATGACGGCGGCCGGATTGTGTTTGAAGGCACTCCGGCCGACCTCGTGAAGGCGAGGTCCACGCTGACCGGCAAGCACCTGGCGGCATATGTCGGTGACCGTCCATCGCTGCCCGCACTGAATTCAGGCGTGCCACGGCGCGATGTCGCGCCGAAGCGGCGCTCGCGCGGACCTGCGATCACAGGCTGAATATCGCTGGACGCGCGGACGTCGTCTCGATCGAGCGGCAGTAGTCAGACCCCGAGGAACACCAAGGAACCTGCGTTTTGCTACCACACTTTGTTCGGGCTTTTGATCGCTCCGGACAGAACGGCCTTTCGCACGTCGTCGACGGTCGCGAGGCCGCCAGGGGCGGTACCGCCCCACTCGAATCGAGTTGCCCCCGGCGTCCAGTGAAACAACGCCACCTGCCACGTGTGCGCGATGCCACCGCGCTCGTAGTAGACGAGGCAATGATCCGTCGAGCACCCCGCCGCGACCAGCCGCCGGATCGGGAGCGACGGATTGCTGCGCACGTCCGTGGCCTGAAATTCAGCTTCGGGCTCCGCGATGTCGAGTGACTGACTGCCGAACAACATTTGCAGTCCGTCGCGGACCCCGAGCGGCAGTCCTCTGATGGACGTGACAATCTGAAACCGGTCGTCCTTCACGTGGGCTCGCTGCGTGTCGGAGAGTGCGGCGGCAGTCGGTGCCTGGCTACCAGTAGCCACGGCTGACAAGAGGCTCACGCCAACTGCGTAGAAGAGTCGTGTGCGATACATCCAAACACCCGGGAACACGGTTCACACGGACAATGCCACTGTCGCTGACAGGGCGCAACCGAAATCACGCGGAGACAAGAACCGCGCCGGCGCAACCTGGCACGCGCCTCGGATGCGCTGACTTTTCTAGAAGCCGACTGCTTTGAAGAGTTGAGCACCAATAACGCCGCCGACGATCGGGGCGACGATCGGGACCCACGCGTAGCCCCAGTCCGAATCGCGCTTGCCTGCAATCGGCAGCACAAAGTGCGCGATGCGCGGCCCCAGATCTCTCGCCGGATTGATCGCGTACCCCGTCGGGCCACCTAGCGACAAGCCGATACCGAGCACCAGGCCTCCGACAAGCAACGGCTGCAACCCGTTGCTGAAAACGACGGACAAATCAATGTCGCCCGGCTTGGCGAGCGTTTGCGCGTTGGCGCCAATGCCGAGGATAGCGAAGACGAACGCCGCGGTCGCGATGGTCTCCGCCAGGAAGTTCGCAGCCGGCTTGCGGATCGCAGGCCCGGTGCAGAACACGGCGAGCTTCAAGTTTGCGTCCTGCGTCACCGGCCAATGTGGGAGATACATCAGCCACACGAGCACGGCACCGGCAAAGGCACCGGCCATCTGCGCTCCGACGTAACCGGGAACGTCGGCCCATGGAAACGCACCGATGGAGGCAAGCGCCAGGGTCACTGCTGGATTCAAATGCGCGCCGCTCAAGCGTCCGACGGCGTACACCGCGACCATCACCGCGACGGCCCACCCGAAGGTGATGACGATCCATCCGCTGCTCTCGCCCTTCGATCGCGCCAGCAGCACGTTGGCCACCACGCCGTCTCCCAGCAGGATCAGCATCGCGGTCCCGAACACTTCGGCCGTGTAGTTGATCATGGTCGCATCGACTCCAGTAGAATTCTGCCCTCGCACTCATGTCGTCTTGTTTCGGAGGCTGAATAATGCCGTACATCCTCGCGCTCGATCAGGGCACGACGAGCTCGCGCGCCATCATCTTCGATCACGACGCTGCCATCGTCGCCGTCGGTCAGCGGGAGTTCCAGCAAATCTTTCCGCGTCCGGGTTGGGTTGAACACGATCCGAACGAGATCTGGGCTACGCAGATCTCTGTTGTAACGGAGGCACTCGGTAGGGCGCACCTGCGCCCACGGGATATCGCGGCCATTGGCATCACCAACCAGCGCGAGACGACCGTCGTGTGGGATCGAGAAACAGGAGCTCCCGTCTACAACGCGATCGTCTGGCAGGACCGCCGCACTGCCGACTTCTGCGATCGATTGAAGCGCGAGGGCCACGAGGACTTCATCCGCGAGCGCACCGGCCTCGTGATCGACGCCTATTTTTCGGGCAGCAAAGTGGCGTGGATTCTCGACAACGTCCCAGGCGCGCGCGAGAAAGCCGAAGCCGGCAAGCTGGCGTTCGGGACCATCGACAGCTGGCTGGTGTGGCAGCTCACGAGCGACTCCACGCACATCACTGACGTCAGCAACGCCTCGCGCACGATGCTATTCAACATCAACACGCTGAAATGGGACGAGGACCTGCTGAAGCTGCTGCGCGTGCCGGCCAGCATGTTGCCCGAGGTCCGCCCATGCAGCACGGTGTATGGGCGCGTTTCCACGTCCCTCGGCGTCGCCGACGTCCCGATTGCCGGAATTGCCGGCGATCAGCAGGCGGCACTGTTCGGACAGATGTGTCTCGCGCCAGGATTGACGAAGAATACCTACGGCACGGGCTGCTTTCTGTTGCAAAACACCGGCGAGCGGCCGTCCGTGTCGCGCAATCGCCTGCTCTCGACCGTTGCCTGGCAAATCGGCGGCAAGACGATGTACGCGCTCGAAGGCAGCGTTTTCATCGGCGGCGCCGTGGTGCAGTGGCTTCGCGACGGGTTGGGCATCATTGCGAAGTCTTCCGACGTCGGAGCGCTGGCGACGTCAGTGCCGGACAACGGCGGTGTATACCTCGTGCCCGCGTTCGCGGGCCTGGGCGCGCCGCATTGGGATCCGTATGCGCGCGGAACCATCGTGGGCATCACGCGCGGCACGACAGCCGGTCACATCGCGCGGGCCGCAGTCGAGAGCAT
Organism: Vicinamibacterales bacterium; assembly: GCA_035649635.1. Lineage (GTDB taxonomy): Bacteria > Acidobacteriota > Vicinamibacteria > Vicinamibacterales > UBA2999 > Gp6-AA40. The sequence goes on from DASRJE010000158.1 coordinate 11,722, forward strand.
CGCGTTCCAGGTCGCCGATCTCTTGTCGGCCGTGAAAGACGACGCCGGAATCGATCTGACGGAGTTGCGGGTAGACGGCGGCGCTGCCGCCAACGACGGTCTGCTGCAATTTCAAGCCGACCTGCTCGGCGTGACGGTCGTGCGGCCTCGGGTGACCGAGACGACCGCGCTCGGTGCCGCGTACCTTGCGGGGTTGGCCGTCGGCTTCTGGGACTCGACTGAGACGCTCGCGCATCATTGGCATGTCGATCGGCGTTTTGAGCCATCACAGCCTCCGTCGTACGCGGCGGCGCGCCGCGCGGAATGGCACGAGGCGCTGAGCCGCTCGAAGGGCTGGATCAAGAAGGAATAGCAACATGCGTCGCTCCGAAATGATTGCGAAGGTCGATCAGCGTCACGAGCCGTGGGACATCGTCATCATCGGCGGCGGCGCCACGGGCGTCGGCATCGCCGTCGACGCTGCGAGCCGCGGCTACGACGTCCTTCTCCTCGAACAGCACGACTTCGGCAAGGGCACGTCGAGCCGGAGCACTAAACTCGTGCACGGCGGTGTGCGCTACCTCGAACAGGGCAACATCGCGCTCGTGATGGAAGCCCTCAAGGAGCGTGGCCTGCTTCGACAAAACGCTCCACATCTGGTGAGCAACCTGGCGTTCGTGGTGCCGAACTACGACTGGTGGGAGGCGCCGTTTTACGGGCTGGGGCTCAAGATCTATAACGCGCTCGCCGGCAAATACGGGTTCGGCTCGTCCGAGATCCTCACGCGCGACGAGACGCTGGCGCGCCTGCCCACGATCAAGACCGAAGGCCTCCGTGGCGGTGTCGTGTACTACGACGGCCAGTTCGACGACACGCGGCTGCTCATCAATCTCGTGGGCACGGCTGCCGATCAGGGCGCGACCCTCGTCAACTACGCGCGCGTGATCGAACTCACAAAGGGAGCTGACGGCTTCGTCGACGGTGTCGTCGCCGCCGATCAGGAGAGCGGGCAGCAGTGGAGAATCGCGGCCCGCGTGGTCATCAACGCGACGGGCGCTTTCTCCGACTCGGTTCGCCGGCTGGCGGAGCCCGACGTCCGGTCACTCATCGCCCCCAGCCAGGGCATCCATCTCGTGTTTCACCACTCGTTCCTGTCAGCCGAGTCGGCCATCATGGTGCCGCACACCTCGGACGGCCGCGTGATGTTCGCGATTCCCTGGCACGGTCACACGCTGGTAGGCACCACCGACACGCCGATTTCCACACCCACGCTCGAGCCTCGCCCGCTCCAGGAAGAGATCGAGTTCATCCTCGAGACCGCGAGTCGGTATCTCCTCAAGCCACCGACCCGTGACGACGTCCTGAGCGTCTTCGTCGGCATTCGTCCGCTCGTCAAGAGTGGCGACGGCAACTTGACCGCGGCGTTGTCGCGCGATCACACGATTCACTTCGATGCGTCCGGTCTGCTCACGACGACTGGTGGCAAGTGGACGACTTACCGCAACATGGCCGAGCATGCGGTCGATCAGGCGGCCGACTTTGCACGGCTGGCCGAACGGCCTTGCGTCACGCGCACGCTCAACATTCACGGCTTTCACTCCAACGCCGACCGATTTGGCGCACTCAGCCTGTACGGATCCGATGCTCTCGCGATCGAGGACCTGATGCGTGCGACGCCTGCGTTGGCGGAGCCCCTGCATCAACAGCTGCCTTACATCGGCGCCGAAGTGGTCTGGGCTACCCGGCACGAAATGGCGCGTACAGTCGAAGATGTGCTGGCGCGCCGCACACGGGCGCTGTTCCTCAATGCACGCGCCGCGGAAGCAATGGCGCCCGGAGTCGCGCGGCTGATGGCTGGCGAGCTTGGCTGGGACCCGTCGCGGCAAGCCGCCGAAGTCGCGTCGTTCTCTGCCCTGGCGAAGGGGTATCAGATCTAGCGAGGCTCCGCCTCCGACCGACGAGCATGTGGCTCCGCCTCGCTAGTAGCAGTATCTTTTGCCCGCCCTCCGGGCGGGCGAGCCGTCTTGACCGGGGGAAACTTGATTCATTTGTCGGCAGTCGAGCCGGTCAAGCCGGCTAGCGGTTCAGAGGTCTGCGAAGACGGCGCGCACGTCCTTCCAGGAGGAGACACGCTGATACCGCGTCTCTCCAGCGTTGTGCGGGGCCGAAAAGAGCAGCGCCCTGCCCTTGAAGTGGGCGAAGTGCCTCGCCCTATCGTCGATCAGGTAGTCGGCGTCGATGACGCTCTTGTCACCGCAGAACACGATCTGTCTGGACGGAATGAAGGGGAAGTGCCGTTCCAGCCACCGGTATTTCGCGTCGAAGGAGCACGGCACGTCCATCGCTGCAGACACGATGAACACGTCGAAACGCGCAGCGAGTTCCTGGACCACGGCCTGGCAATCCGGCAGCACCTCGAGGTTCTCGAAAAACGACGCGTCGATCATCGCTTCCGCTGCCGCGCGATGTGCCGGCGGGACATAGTCTTCGAGGTGCCATCCCTGTAGATCGGCCGCGGTGAGAGCCGCGCCGTACATGCCGTTGTACCGGCGCAAATGCTCGCGCAAGGCGTCGGCCATCACCTCGTCCATGTCGATGGCAATCCGGCGGCGATCGGAATTGGTCGTGCCGTTGCGGCGCCGGTATCGTCGGTCGTTAAAGACCCGCGGCGGTATCACGAGCGCCGCAGCGGCCCTCGTCGCTCCCAGCACGTCGCTCCATCTCGCATCGAACATCGCTCAGCCTCTCGCGATCCATCGTCGCGCAGTGCGAGCGATTCCGTCCAATGAAACATTTGGCGAGATCTGATAACTTCTGGCTATGGATGTGGACTTCGACGACCTGCAGGCACTGCTCGCCCTGTCCGACACGCTGCACTTCGGCCGCGCCGCGCGGCGGCTGCACGTCTCGCAACCGGCGTTGAGCAAACGGCTCCGCCGGATGGAGGAGCGTATCGGTGGTCCGCTGCTCGTCAGGGGCTATCGCGATGTGCGGCTCACCGAGGCCGGCCGGCTGCTCGCCAGTCGCGGCCGACACCTGGTGGGGGAAGCCTCGGCGGCTGTCGCTCTCACGCAACGAGCCGCCCGAGGCGAAGCCGGACTCCTGCGCATCGGATTTGGCATAGCCAGTATTTTCAGTCTGTTGCCCGACGTGCTCCTGCAGTTCCGCCGCTCGCATCCTGAAGTCCAGCTGCATCTCCGCGACATGTCGACTCCCGATCAGATCGACGCGCTCGTCAGCGGAAAGATCGACGTCGGCTTCATCCGTCGACGCAACGGCAATAACCGGCTGCAGACGCGCCACGTGCTGACCGAGCAGCTGGTTGCCGCGCTCGGGCCGAACGTCCGGTGGAGCACGAGTGCGGGCTTGCGCTCCCTCGCGTCCGAACCGTTCATTGTCATTGCGCGTTCGAGATCCGCGAGCTTCCACGATCACGTGCTGAGTGTCTGCGCGGCGGCAGGCTTCGCACCTCGCGTCGTGCAGGAAGCGTACGAGCTGTTCACGGTCGCGTCGCTCGTACGGGCAGGCCTCGGCGTGGCGCTCGTCCCACGCTCGGCGGCGCTGATGCGCCTGCCGGGCGTCCGGTTTCAGGAACTGGGCATGCCCCAGGCGGAGTGGCATGTTGCCCTTGCGTGGCATCGCGATTCCGGTCGCGTGCCGCTCGTTCGAGCCTTTGTTGATGCCGTTCCTGCGGCGTGCGTCGTATCACCCGAAAAGAAGAGGACCACCCATGCCTCTACCGGAATAGAGAGGAAAGAACGGTAGTTGAGCTACACAGCTGAGTGTGTTCTGGCCGCATGGTTGCAGAAACAAACCCACGGCAGACCTTTTTGAGAGGAGAGAACACATGAGGCGATTCATCACATCGTTCGTACTGGCTCTTGGCTGCTCGGCGCTGGTCGCCAACGCGCAGGAGACAACGACGAAGACGGAGACAAAAGCCTCGGGCGGCTCACCCCAGACGGTGACATATACGGGATGTGTGCAAACGGGTACTCAGGCAAAGACCTACGTGCTCGACAAAGTGGTTCCTGTAACAAAGACCACGACGACCGAGACGCCGACCTCGAGCACAACGACCCAAAGCACGAGCTACGCACTGGTCCCGGGTGAGTCGGTGACAGTTCAGGAGCACGTCGGCGAGAAGGTCGAGGTGACTGGCACCTTGATTCCCGGTGGCGACAGCCGCACTGAAACGACCACGCGGACAGAGCGCGAGGACGGGGCGGACAGTAAGACTCGCTCGCGCGTCGAGACCAAGAACGCGATGCCCGAATTCCGTGTGACGTCGATCAAGAAGATTGGCCAGTGCTAACCCCGCCTCTGCGATGCGACAGCTGACAAAGCCGTTCGCACGAGAGGATCAATCATCGGACTGGCGCGACGCTCCTTATCGTCGGTGCCAGTCCGCTCTTGGAATTCGAACGAATGCCTCCCGCGCCGACGTGCGGCGATGTGACGAGTACTGACGGTTAGTCGGTCAGCGCGTGAAGGTGATCGGGCCGGAGATTGCTGCCGGTCAAGACCGTCGCCAACCGATCGCCGGCGAGTTTGTGAACTCGAATGGCGGCAAGCCCCGCCGCTCCCGACGGTTCCAACACGATCCCCAGGGTCTGGACGGAGAGCCGCATCGCCTCGAGCAGGTCGCTGTCGTGGACAAGCACCATGTCGTCCACCAGCGCCACGAGACGAACCACCGATTCCGGCACCGGGACGCGCACTTCGATACCTTCCGCGATCGTGTCCGAACGTTGGGTCACTACGGGCTTGCCTGCCCGCCAGCTCAAAGCCATGGATGGCGCTCCGCTGGCGCACACCCCGATGATGCGGGTCTGCGCCGCTCGATCTTTGATCCAGCGCGCGATGCCTGTGATCAGCGCGCCGTCGCCGACGGGTACGACCACCGCGTCGAACGGGCCAGCCGCGATCAGCTCCACGCCGATGGTGCCGGCACCCTCGGCGATCGCCGTCTCCTTCCCGTCCTCGACATACACGCAGCCCTCTCTCCCGGCGACGTAGTCGCGGGCGGCCGCTTCGCTGGCGGCCGAATCGGCGCCTGCCAGCGTAACGCGCGCGCCGAAGGCTCGCATCCGAGCGAGCTTGACGGGATTCACATTCTCGGGGACGAACACCTGCACGCCAATGCCACGGCGCCGGCCAGCATAGGCCATCGCCTGCCCGAAGTTACCCGTCGATGAACACACCACGGTCGCGCGCGGGTCAACCCGACCCATGAAGAAGTCCGCGCCGCGCCCTTTGAAGCTCCGAAGCGGGTTGGCCGTCTCGACCTTTACGACGACGTGGCGGGCAAGTGCGGCACTCAGCTGCTCGTCGGCGTACTGGGGTGTGTTCAAGAAGACCGGCTCGATCGTCCGAGCGGCCTCCTCTATGCGCTCGAGACTGAGATCGAGATCCATGGGACGTCGGAGCCGAGCCTAGGGGAGTAAGAGACACAGTATCTCAAAGCAGCGTGACCTGGGCGCCGTGGTCGACGGCTGACCACGCTCAGAATCTCACGACGGGCCCGATACTGAGCTGGAACTGCTGGACGAGTTCGCCATTCAGGACCACGAGACAGCCGCCGAACTGAATGGTGCCGCACGCGAACCCGCCGACTGACGGTTCGACCAGGATAGGCACCCACTGCGCTTCAGCTCGAATGGCGAGCCTGGAACCGAGGAATTGTTTCAGGCCGCCGCCGAACCCGAATGACAAGCGGGTGAAGTCGTCCTGCGCCGCTCCCAGGTGAGTGGCGCCGACGCTTCCAGTGAGAAACGATCGGAGACCTTTCACCTCAGGAATGACGAACTCCCGCGTGAAGTCTGCGTGAAACTGGTTCAGCGTGACGTCTCCGAGGGATGGCCCGAGGGAAACGAACGGAGCGCCGAACCGCAATGCCGACGTCGCCCGCGCCCAGCGGAACTCGATGAGTGAGAAGTCGTCGAAACGAACACCGGCGGAAAAGCCATAGCTCGTCGCGTCGGTCAACGTGGCCTCAATCGGCGCGGCTCCGTCCGGCTGAATGTGGAAGGATCCTTCCAGCCGTGCCCCGATGAACGGTGTCACTTCGAACGACTGGATCTGGACGTATTGCGCGCGAGCTGGCGCGGCGGTCAGGATCGCGACCAGCGTCAAACAGAAGATCGTTCCTCTTGAAGAAATTCGATGGAAGCGCTCGAACGGAATGCCCATGAGGCTACGTTACACGCCGAGATGCCCTCGGTGACGATGTGCAAGACATCACGACTGCGCACGGCGGCATGCCCTGTCCCGAAATCTGCAGGGACATGAAACCGTGCTCGCAGTGCTCACCCTCCAAAGCGCCATCGCTCGCGTGTAGCGAGGTTCTTAGACCTGTATCGATATCGAGCGGCACGTCCTTCTGTGAAACCTTGGCGACGACGACTGGTTGCGCCCCGCCGCCGACCCCTTCACGGCCACCGCGTCCGCCGCGTCCTCCGCCTCTTCCGCCGTCCGCGCTCTGCGCGGATGATTGCGTACAACTGATCGTTAGAAACGAGAGTGCGATGAGAGAGACGAGACACGACACCGAGAGCCTTCGCATGCACTGGGCTACGCGATCAGGCACGGTGACGTTTACGGCTCCCGTGCGTTAAGCAGTTGTCTTTACAACGTTGGACTTCTTAAGCGTCCGTTAATGTGGAGTGTGACATGCGTCCACGGCACGGGCGCGGATTATTGGTGTCGTGGCCCATGTTCGGCGAGCTTTCTCGCCGCGTCGAGGGCTTCGGAATTCGAGACCATCACGTCGGGCTCAATACCGATGACTTCCCATCCCTTCACGGGATAGGGATTGTCGGGAGGCGCCGCTTCCTGAATGCCCATGCCGAAGTGATCGCTGATGCGGTGAAACGCGCCCGAGTGCTGATGCCCCGCCGTCGTCGCACCGACGACTGTTGCCCGATTCAACATTTTCAAGTTGTAAACGAAATACTCGGCCGCCGACTGTGTACTTGACGACGTCAGAACGTACACGGGTTTGTCGGCGAGCTCGTTGCCCGCAATCGGCGATGCGGTCCTGGCAGGAACTGGAGAGTTTGGCCGCGGATCGTACATGTATGTCGGGCGATCGAACAGATACCCGGCGATTTGCAGTGCGGTATCGCCCAACCCACCGCCGTTATCCCGCAGGTCGATGATGAGCGCATCGGCATTATTCAGCGATGCCATGGCGCGGCCAATCGTTTCCCGGCATACTGTCGCATCGGCAAAGCCATTCAGCTTCATGTAGCCGACGTTGTGCGGCCGCATGTCGACCGCTTCGAAGAGACAATTCTGCTGCAGCATCGTTGCGCGATTACGCTCCCGCATTTCCTCCGTCATCGGGGGCGGCGGGCCCGTGGGCAGCGGTCGCGCGCTATAGACCACGTCCGCAACGAATACGCCGCGAGGAATTCCAAGAGCGCGACTGGCGGTCTGAATGTCCCTGTTGATACGAGCTGCCAGATCCGCTGGCATGTCGAGCGATTCATAATCGCCGTTCCTGTGGTGCGCCAGTAATGCGTCTGCCAGTTGTTGGCCGATGGCACGATCGAAGTAGAGCTGCTTCAGGTTCAGGGCAATGGCGGCAATGAGCTTGTGACGAGCCGCGGGGTCGGTTGCGACGGCCTGCAGGTCGAAGTCATCGGAGTCGCCCGGGGGCACTTCGGACCCAGACCCTTCACCGAGCTGCGCCGGCGGATTCGAGAGTGCCCTCGGCTGAAACAGCAGCGTAAAGCTCGCGAACAGCAGAATCGAAGGATCGGTCCGACCAACTTTGGGTCGTACTTCGATCTCGTTGGCGACGGCCCGCACGCCGCGGACGCGTTTGGCCGCGCGCTCTGCCGCCAGTTTGCAGAGATAAGTGTCGACATAGCCGGTCAAAGTGACTGTTCCATCTTGCGCAGCCACGCCGATCGCGCTGGCGTCGACGGCAGCATCCCACTCCAGTTCGCGTGTCACCAGGTCTCGAATACGCGTGTCGATCTCAGAAAGCGTTGCGTGGGCCATAAGTCCTCCTTTCCGTCCATGTGAGGCTAATGGCGTGCCAGAGAAGCAGGGTGCGCCGCTGGCTCAGATCCAGCAGCCGGTCCCGGACCTTCAATCCGCCGGCGAAAAATCCCGCCCGCGCCCGGAAACATTCCGCGACGCGTAGTGGTCGCGGTCGTTCGTTGCCTTGCAGATTGCCACTTGGTTTCGGCAAGGGTTATGCGTTGGCAGCATGCATATGACTCCGTTCTCGAGCACTCGGTCTCTCGCCCGGTGGTTGGCCACAGGCGTCGGTGTCGCCACTGGCGCGTACGCCACGTACGCCGGCATCACCTGGTTTCGTTATGGGCGGCCCTCGCGTTCGGCTACTGGCAGTCAGGATCCGTTACTCGATCGCTTCATGCCGAGCTACGACATCGCAGAACGTCATCACATCGGTGTGAGTGCGCCGGCGGAGATCACATTAGCCGCGGCAGGTGAGGGGGACCTGTGGCAGTCGCCAATTGCGCGAGCGATTTTCCGGGCGCGCGAGGTCATCCTCGGCAGCGAACCCGACCGATCAACGCGCCCGCCTGGACTGCTGGCGTTGACGCAATCGCTTGGCTGGCGCGTTCTCGCGGAAGTGCCGGGCCGTGAAGTCGTGGTGGGCGCGGTGACGCAGCCGTGGAAGGCGAATGTCGAATTTCGCGGGCTGTCGCCCGACGAGTTCGCGACGTTCAACGAGCCTGGTTACGTGAAGATCGCGTGGACGCTTCGCGCGGATCGGCTCACCCCCACCGAATCGGTGTTCCGTACGGAGACGCGAGCAATCGCGACTGACGCATGGGCGCGAGCGAAGTTCCGGCGGTATTGGTCGTTCCTCTCGCCGGGCATCATCGCCATTCGATGGATGACGCTTCAGCCAGTCAAAGCGGAGGCAGAACGCCGCGCGCGCGCCGCGGAATCACGCCTCCGTAAAGCTTCGAGTCTGGGCGGGTGAGGGGACGACCATCAAAGGATGAACGAGATGTTGGTCGATGAATTTCTTCCGGTTTACGACGTATCAGACACGATCGCGACGATTGTCGACGCGGATGTCGCAACGACGTGGGCGGCCCTGATGGAGGTCGATCTGATCGACGTCGGTCGCCGACGACCGCTCGTCGCCGCGCTGGGTTCCGTCCGCATCCTGCCCGACGTCGTCAATCGCCTTCTGCATGGTCAGGCTCCACCGCGAGCGCCGAGGCAATTGCAGCTGCGTGATGTGACGACGCTTCCACCGGAACAGGGGGGATGGATCCTCCTCGCCGAGCGCGACCGGGACGAGATTGCGTTGGGGCTCGTCGGCAAGTTCTGGCTGCCTGTTATCTCGTACGCCAGGGTCTCACCCCTGGCATTCGAAAGCTTCAACGAGCCCGGGTATGCGAAGTCGGTCTATTCACTGTCAGTTCAGCCGCTGGGCGAACGCCGAACGCTGCTCACGGCCGTGATGCGGACGGCCACGACCGATGAGCATGCGCGCCGCTGGTTCAGACGCTATTGGACATTCGGCGTTGGCTCGGGTGCGCACGTGCTGGTCAATGGCCTGCTCGACGTCACGCGCGAAATGGCCGAAGACCGTCAGCGCCGGGCCCTGCAGGATACGGAGGCGTTATGTCACTAGTCACACTAGACGGCGTCGTTGTCGAAGGACATATGAGGCGCGGCTTCGAGGCAGTGCGCGAAGCGTTTGCCGACAACTTCACTCGACGCGGAGAGCTCGGAGGCGCGTGCTGTGCCTACTACCAGGGAGAGAAGGTTATCGATCTCTGGGGCGGTATTCGCAACAAGCAGACGGGCGAGCCGTGGCACGAGGGCACCATGGTGATCGTCCACTCCGCCACGAAGGGCCTGGCAGCGATGACGCTGGCGATTGCCCACTCGCGAGGCTGGCTCGATTACGAAGAGCGAGTGGCGCACTACTGGCCTGAGTTCGCGGAGAACGGCAAGGAGACGATCACCGTCCGCCAGCTTCTCGCTCATCAGGCCGGTTTGTTCGCCTTCGACGAACCTGTCGATCGGAATGTGATGGCCGATCTTGATCGCCTCGCCGTCGTGCTCGCTCGTCAGAAGCCGGCGTGGGAGCCTGGCACGAGACAGGCCTATCACGCCATCACGCTCGGGTTCTATCAGGGTGAGTTGTTGCGCCGCATCGACCCGCGGCACCGCACGCTCGGACAGTTCTTCCAGGACGAGATCGCGACACCACTCGGTTTGGACGTGTACATCAGGCTGCCCGAGGACATCCCGAATTCGCGTCTGGCCACCATCACCAGGCCGGGGACAATCGATTTGGTGCGCGGGTTCCCCCTCCGCTTCGCGCTTGAAGTGATGAATCCGCGAGCCAAGATCGTTCGCGCGCTCCGAGGCTCCGAATATCCCCACGACGAGCAGCGCATCTACGCCCGCAACTTCGAGGTGCCGTCGGGCGGCGCCGTCGGCACGGCTCGCGGTATTGCGCACGCATATAGCGTCTTCGCGACCGGTGGGCGCGAACTGGGACTCCGACAGGAGACGCTGGACCTGCTCGCTGCGCCAGCCGTCCCCGCGAAGCGCGGTTTCTACGACGAATGCCTGAAGGGTCCGGTGCAGTTCTCCCTGGGATTCATGAAACCGAGCCCGGTATGGCCGTTCGGCAGCCCCCGCTCGTTCGGATCGCCGGGATCCGGAGGCTCGCTCGGGTTTGCCGATCCTGAAACCGGAGTTGGATACGCATATGTGACCAGCCAGATGGGAACGACACTCACGGGAGATCCGAGGGATGTGGCGCTCAGGGATGCGCTGTACTCCGTGCTTCAGAGGTAGCAAGAGGTCACCATGACGACCATCACGGCATTCGCTCGGCGACACCCGGTGACCGCCTACTTCGCGCTGACGTTTGCGATTTCCTGGGGCGGCGCTCTTCTCGCCATTGGCAGCGCGGGCGGAATGCGCGGGACCACGCCTGCGAGCGACCCCCGCTTCGCCTACGCGCTGATGGCCATGTTGGCCGGCCCAAGCCTCACTGGCCTGCTGCTGACCGTGCTTTTCCATCGCGGCACCGGGCTTCGCGAGTTCGTATCGCGCCTGCTCACGTGGCGAGTCGGCGCGAAGTGGTACGGCGTAGCGCTCTTGACGGCCCCGGTCCTCATGCTCGCGACGCTCCTTGCGCTGTCGTTCATCTCGCCGGTTTTTCTGCCCGGCATCTTCACCTCGGATGACAAGGCCTCGTTGCACGTGGCTCTTCAACTCGAGTGAAGGATCAATCACTGTCGTCGCTCTATTTCATGCCGCGCTGGACGTTTTCATGACATCGCCGGTTGCGCCCGGTATCGAGAACGTCATGGGAGCGCTGTTGACAATCGGCGCTGTGCTGATCGTTCCGGTCTTTGGCGCTGAGAGTCTGTCGAAGCGGGGTAAAGTGACGGATCGATGATGCTCAACGTCACTCGTTGCGCACATCGAAGAGGCTATTAATCCAGGAGAACGCGAGGGTTCCGACACCGACGACGACGCAGGTCGCGACAGTGCGCCACAGCGCGTCTGTCCCCGTGAATTCCCAGATGGCGAGGATCGAGGCTCCGACGGCAATGAACAGGCAGATTGCGGTGATCCAAAACGAAAACGATGTCACCCGGCGTGGGTTGAGAAAGCCGCGCGCCTTCAGGCTCCTCTGCTGTTTCGCTTCAACCAGCGCCTGAATCTTCACGTCATCCGGCACTTCGTACTCCCACGGCGCGGACCGGCGGCCACGGTACGGATATCACAATTCGCGAGCGAGCCATCGCACCGCGTTGAGCGCGAACTGACGGTTCTGCATACCGGGCACCGAGTAATCAACCAGGGCACCCATTTCACCGATGATGACGACTCGGCCGCGCCCGAAGACGAGCGCGATCCCCTGACTGTGGCCGGCGGATGAGATTTGATCGCACGACGGGCAGGGGTTGAAATCCCTCACCGGCGGCTGCGACGTTGTGTTGGAAGACGCGCGAGGTCTCGTGGATGGTATCCAGTCCACAGCCGTGGGGCTCAGTCGCAATATCGACACGCTTCCCGGCGGGCCCTCCATCGATCCCCCGGTCACTGTCGAGATCCCTTCGATCTGCTCGGTTTCGTCGCGTCCGCGTGTGATGGGATGTTCGGCAAGAAGACCGTTTTCAAGGGAGAACACGAGATACCCGAATATTGGGCCGTACCCGGCCAGCGTCCTCCGATTCGCGGGATCGTCGGTCCATCCGCCGGACAGTTTCACATCGAATCGTTCCGCGAGGCGTCGGGCAGCCACGTCAGTGGGGTAGTGATCGGTCGCGAGGAGCAATCCCCCGCCGCCCCTGACCCATTCGGCAACAGTGTCGATTTCAGGATCAGTAAATGCCGATACGGCGCGACTGTCAGCCGGCGCTCGCTCGTCGGCGCCGTTCGGATTCGCGATGACAACGACGTCCGCGGTGGCCAGCCTCTCGCGGTTGAACGGGAGAGTGTTCGGTGTCACCTCGAAGCCCGTCTCGGTCAACGCACGAACCAGCGGTCGATAGCCGCCCGAGGCCGTCGCCATGATGTTGTGGTGCGCCTCGTCGAGCATGACCCGGTGTGCGGCCGGCGCTTGCGCCGAGAGCAGTCCGACGGAGAAGCTGCCCGCGATCGCGATGAGGGCTGCAGCACATATTTTCGGATTCAGACCCATCGTTGGTGCAACCACATTGTTACGCGGATCTCACGGCCCTGTCGCGGAGTCCCGCGTGGCTGGCGGACGCACCGCATATGCGATGAACGCCCCTGTTGCCAACGCCACCAACGCGCCAGCTCGCAGGAGCGCGCGAGGCAGCATCGCCTCCCACTCGAGAATCGCTCGCGCACGATCGAGTCCGATGAATGGCATTCCGACAACCTGGATGAGTCCCTGAGCGCACACGAGCACTCCCAGCACGCGCATGGCCCTCGGCATGCGGGACGCTCGAGCAACGACAATCAAGAGGAGTCCGAGCGCCACGCGAAGTGCACCGACCGTATAGACCCCGCGCGGTATCGCCACGTAGTCACGTCGTATCGCCATCACCGTATCCGGGGCAACGACACCGATCACACCCAACACGATGATGACGAGAGCGATCGAGAAAACCACGATTCTCATGGCTCTTCTTACACCCCGTAGTCGCCCGGGCGGTCTTCAGATGCTCTTCAACGCCGTCGGCTTCCTGGCCGTCAGTGCCGAGGTGCAACCGGTGGGCTCGACGATAGCCCGTGTTGGTCGCCCGTTTGCGTTCATTTTCTTTCATGTTCGAACGAGATGTGCGGCGGAGCTTCGCGTTGGATTCCCGCCACACTTGTCACTCCCGCAGCTTCTTTTCCCGAGCTAGCCTCAGCGGAAGAACAGCAGGAGCGAGGAGACAGCAATGAATAAGAACATGAATACACCTCAGGTCGTGTCAGCGCAGGAGTGGGAGGCCGCGCGGCAGCAGCTCCTTGTGAAGGAGAAGGCCTTGACCCACGAGCGCGACGCGCTGGCCGCCGAGCGTCGGCGGATGCCGTGGCTGGCGGTGGAGAAGGCGTACGAGTTCGACGGACCAAAGGGCAAGGCCAGCCTGCTCGACCTGTTCGACGGCCGCCGTCAGCTGATCGTCTACCGCGCCTTCTTCGAGCCTGGTGTGTACGGCTGGCCCGAACATGCGTGCCGCGGCTGCTCGTTCGTGGCCGATCAAGTCGCCCATGTCGCCCATCTGAATGCGCGCGATACCACGCTTGCGTTCGTCTCGCGCGCCCCGCTGAAGGACATCGATCGGCTGAAGGCGCGAATGGACTGGAAGATGCCGTGGTACAGCATCACGGACAGCTTTGACGTCGACTTCGGCGTGCACGAGTGGCACGGCACGAACGCCTTCATCCGCGATGGCGACAAGGTTTTCCGCACGTATTTCCTCAACAACCGCGGCGACGAGCAGATGGGGAGCACCTGGAACTACCTCGACATCACGGCGCTCGGACGGCAGGAGGAGTGGGAGGACTCGCCGGAGGGCTATCCGCAAACGCCGCCGTACAAGTGGTGGAACTGGCACGACGCATACGGCGAGAACTCGTCAAAGCAGTGGTCGAAGGTCGTCGATCGGGGTCTCGCGCTTCAACAGGGCGATTCGTAGAGCGTCGATGTCGCAGTGCTCGTGATGGGCGTTTCGGCCAGGCTATCGCCGTGGGCATCACTCGATTGCACGAACTGCGTTGCGCAACTCGATGACGAGCATCGCGCGAATAGGGTCTCAGTCGCGAAGCACCTCGCGAAGCGCGCGCTGAGCGGCGAAGTAGCCGCACATCCCATGGACTCCCACGCCGGGCGGGGTGGCCGCCGAACAGATATAGAGCCCGCGAACCGGTGTCGAATAGGTGCGCCACGTCGGCCGCGTAAAGAGCTGACCGAGCGTCGTTGCGCCGGATGCGATGTCACCGCCGACGAAGTTCGGGTTGTCGCGTTCGAGATCCGCCGGACGTCGGATTGCCCGAGCGATGACGCGGTTGCGAAAGCCTGGCGCAAAGCGCTCGATCTGCTGCTCGATGAGCGGAAGCATGTCGGCATCAGACGCGTGCGGGACGTGGCAGTAGGCCCAGGCAATGTGTTGACCATCGGGGGCACGGGAGGAGTCGAACACAGTAGGTTGTGAGAGCAGCACGAACGGTCGATCCACGAGCCGTCCCTCCCATGTGAAGCGTTCGGCGGCGGCGATTTCGTCCAACGTGCCACCGAGATGCACGGTCCCAGCCAGCGTGCAGACTTCGTCTACCCACGGGATGGGTCCATCGAGCGCCCAGTCCACCTTGTACGCGCCCATACCGTAGCGATAGCGCAGGAGCGCACGCCGGAATCGAGGTGGAAGCCGATCGCCCGCGACGTGGACCAATGGTCGTGGCGACAAGTCACAGAGCACCGCCTTGGCAGGCGGTAGTTCCTCGATCGACGTGATGGGTCTACCCGTGACGATCTCGCCTCCGAGTGAGGCGAGATACGTGGCTAATGCGTTTGCGATCGTCTGCGCACCGCCACGCGGCAGACACCATCCGCCGATGTGGCCAGTCAGATTGAGCGCGAGCCCGATCCCCGCCGAAGGGCTCTTCTCCAACGGGATCATGCCGTGGGCAGCGATGCCGGCGAACAGGGCGCGGGCTTGCGCTCCGGCGAACGTACGGCGCGCGAAGCTGGTCGCGGGCTGCAGCGCTCGCACGCCGAATCGTGCAAGCCTCAGCGGATGACGCGGCCACCGCAGCGGTCCGAGGATCGAGTCTGCGATCGACGGCCACGATTCGACCAGCGGCCCGATCAGGCGCCGATATGCTGACGCATCTCGTTCGAGCGTGTCTGCCGTGCGCTCCACGGACCTGTATACGCACGCGGCGGGTGCGTCATCCAGCGGATGCGCCAGCATCACCGGTGGCGTAATCCATTCGAGCCCGTGTGCGGCGAGCGGAAGCGATTGGAAGAATGGCGAGACAACGGCGAACGGGTGTACGGCGGAACAGACATCGTGCACGCAGCCGGGCAGCGTCAGCTCCGCCGATCGGCAACCGCCGCCGACGGATGGAGCGGCTTCGAAGACGATGACCTTCCGGCCGGTCTGTGCGATGGCAATCGCAGCGGATAGCCCGTTGGGACCCGAGCCGACGACGACTGCGTCCACCACGTTGCTCATAGGCCTGGGCGGGTATTCCCCTCCCTATTCGTCGCCGAAGGACGATTGGTCAGCGCATCTGAGCTGGAGTATCAGGTCTATCGAGTCGATTAAGGTGCGCTATGGCACACACGAAGCGTGCGCTAGGTCGCACACAACACCAAGCCGTTCAACCCGATGATTTCGCGGCTCGTGACTTCGTTCACGAAATCATAGAGAACGACGTTGGGAAGGGAGCACGAGTAGACCGCGTACTGCTTGCGGGCGCGGTCCTCGAGGTCGATGGCGTTCGACCATGCCTTTGTGTTGACGAGCGGTACGCTTTTCTTCATGCAATGAGCCGCCGTGCCCGCCGAATGCTTGGCCACCAAGCTGCGGACGTGCTGAAAATTGGCGGCGACGTTCTTGGTGTTTTCCTTGATGTTTCCGCCCGTGGAGGTCCAGTACAAGCAGTACAGATGGACCCTGCTGTCGCCGTGCGTCCGGTGCCGATCGTGATTGCTATAGGTCGCTGTCTGCGATGCGACGATCTTGGCGAGGTCCGTGGAGCTGGCAAACTCCCCGCAGAGGCACAACCCATCGGTGACCTCGGGCAGCGGCTTTCCGCCTTTGTTCTGATAGAGCTTGTGGAAGCCGTCCGCCTGCCCCGGCACCCCGTCGGCGCGGCCCTTGAACTTTGCTGGCTTGAGCTTCTTTCCATCGATCAGAAAGATCATCTTACCGGCCAGCTCGCTGACGAACCTCCCCGCCAGGTTACCAGCGCCCTTGTAGACGAAGTCGCCGTTCTTCTTGCCGTAGAGTGCTGATTTTCCCATCCAGTCGAAGAGCGCCTCGAACACTTCGGCGGAGTCCTTGATGTGTGCGAGCCGGATGATGACGAACTCCGTGGGGTTGGACCGGACGAACCCCTGAAGCTCGTCGAGGATCGTCTCGAACCCCTGTCCGACGCCGCCGACCACTCTCGTGTCCTCGGGGCTGTGGTAGGCCTTCAGCCGCCCGCCGGACTTGATGATCCGCACGTCGAAGAATCGGGACCCACGCACCGCCTGCTCGCCCACACCGACGGACTGCGTCACCGTCCTTGCCTTGCCGCTCCCGAACAATCCCAGGCCGTCGTACGACTCATCGGCCAAGCCTGCATCGTGACTGCCGGGCATGACGATCTGCCGAAGCAGGACGTTCTGGTAGTCCTTCAGGAAATCGCGAGTTGCCATCGAGCCCCCTGGAACGCGGCCATTGTAGCCGACTCAGGCGTATTCGAAGGCCCTGCCGCCAGGGTCCGAAGAAGTCTTGCGTGCAAGTGTTCGGCGCTTCTGTGTGTCGTGGGATTTCGTTCGGTCACTCGAACCCACTCGTTGTAGTTAGTCAGAGGATCGAAAACCCGCGGAGGCTGGCATGACCCCATTCGAGTACGCCGACACGTACCATCAATTGCAGGTAGAGGATTCGTTGCTCGGTCTGAGTGTGACGTTGAACATCAGCAAGTACAAAGCGGACTGGGCCCAGGAAGATGTGAACGAAGCCTCTGCGGTGCTCGACCTGGTCGCCACCAAGTTCCTGAGGCTGCGCAGCTTCAACGAAGTCCCTGCGACCTTCCAGATCCCGAACAGTTCGAAGGTGGATCCCAGCGAGCAGTTCTGTTGTGCCGGGATCCGCCGCGCGTTCGCCAGCCGCGGTTCACCTGGCGAGATGAGTGACGCGCTGCGAATCGCCGTACTGGTGGGGAGGCCGAAGATCTCGCCCAAGGAGTACGCCGAGAAGTGGTTCGGCCAGGATTGCAACGGGTTTGCCGGAAACTATCTGGGCCTCAGCCCGATGCTGCCAATTGCTTCGTACGCGACCGGCACCCAGATGGGGACGAGCTACAGCGAACGAGACTGCAAGTCATTCTTGCCACTTCCGCCGCGGAATGACGTGACGCAGGACCTCTGGGGCATCCAGATGGGAGATCCCATTCTCACCTTTGGCGATCCAGACAAGCGCGGCATCCCGTGGCGGCACATTGCGATTACGCACAAACTCACCGGGAGCTTCAGCTCGGCGACGCTATGCATGGCCGAATGGGGAGAGAAAGGCAGCAAACCACAGCACAATCACGGCCCCTCTCCGGTCTCGCTGATCCCCAATCTCCTCGACTGGAAGCCCACCACGCCGGCGTTGTCGTCGGTTCATTCCGCACTCAAGCGAGCGATGCCGAACAAGAAGCTGATCGGGTTCGTCAGTACCACGCCTCAAGGAACGCCGGCGTTTCGGATCTTCTTCGGACAAGGCGGAGCCGAGCAGCTCACCTCGCGAGGTTGGCATACGGCCAACCACGACTTCGGTCACTAGCGAGGCCTCAGACCGACGAGCGTGTGGCTTCGCCTCGCTCGTGACAGCGTCTTCTTGCCCGCACTTCGTGCGGGCGAGCCGTCTTGACTGGGGAACACTTCACTCATTAGTCAGCAATCGAGCCGGTCAAGCCGGCTAGCTGTCGCGCGACAAGGCGCGCGCACGGTCCTCAGCGATCTCCCGATTCATGTAATCTTAGTCGCCCGTGAATCGGGAGGAGGGTGCTTGCAGACCGCACAACCGGCGATTGCTGCCCACTCGCCACAGCTGACGAAGACGTGGTACGCACACTACGTCCTCGGTGCGCTCACGCTGTGTTACGTGCTCAACACCGTGGATCGGTCGCAGATCCTCGCGGCGTCGCTTCAGGCGATCAAAAAGGAGTTCGCCGCCAGCGACTTCCAGATGGGTGTGCTGACGGGGATCCCATTCGCGTTGTTCTATTCGGTCATGGGGATTCCGATCGCCGCATGGGCCGACCGATCGAGCCGGCGCAACGTCCTGGCGCTCGCCGTGGCGAGCTGGAGTGCCATGACCGCCATCTTCGGCATGTCCGTGAACTACGCGATGCTATTCGCCGCCCGCGTCGGCACGGCGGTTGGCGAGGCTGGCGGAAGCCCGCCGTCGCACTCGCTCATCTCCGACTACTTTCCGAAGAGCCGACGCGGCACGGCGTTCTCGATCTACGCCCTGGGTGTGCCGATCGGCACCTCACTCGGCGCTGCACTCGGCGGCTGGGGCAACCAGAACCTCGGGTGGCGCATGACCTTTATCCTCGCCGGCGTGCCCGGCATCGTGATTGCGCTCATCCTGTGGTTCACGGTCAAGGAGCCGCCGCGCGGATTATCCGACGGCGTCTCACGCGCGTCTGCCGACCAGGTGCCCGTGCCGGGCATGTTCGAGGTGCTGGGTACGCTCTGGCAACGTCGGTCGTTTCGCCATTTGACGCTCGCTGCAGCGCTCCACTCGGTGGTCTGGTACGCGAGCAGCGCATTTAACAACGCGTTCCTGCAGCGCTCGCATCAGATGTCAGTCGCGGAAGCGGGCTACTGGATCGCCATTCTCTCGGCCATCGCTGGTTTCGGTACGTTTCTGGGAGGCTTCGCGGCGGATCGCCTGAGCACTCGATTCAACGACCGGCGATGGTACCTGTTCGTGCCGGGCGTCGCGACGCTGCTGTGCGTGCCATTTCAATTCATCGCCTATTTGTCGCCCGATCGCGCGGTGGTGCTGCCGTCGTTTGTCGGGCTGATGTTCATGGCGGCCGTGTTCTTCGGACCGTCGTTTGCCATGACTCAGGCGCTCGCGACGCTGCGGATGCGGTCGGTTGCGACCTCGTTGCTCCTGTTCATCCAGACACTCATCGGCAACGGACTCGGGCCGTCAGTGACCGGACTGATCAGCGATCGTCTTGCCCCTTCCTTCCAGCAGAACTCACTTCGCTACGCCCTTGTCATCATTGGCGTCGTCAACGTCTGGGCCGCGCTGCACTACCTGCTCAGCAGCCGCACGGTCCGCCAGGACCTCGAGGCGACTGAGCGGCTCGCGACGGCGTAGGATCGATTCGGATGTCCAATGAGTACGACGTCGTGATCGCCGGAGGCGGTGTCGCCGGGCTGACCGCAGGGCTGACGTCGGCGCGTGCCGGACGGAAGACCCGCGTCCTGACCGGTCAAGCGCTCGGTGGACACCTCTTGAGCATCGAACGCATCGACGGTTATCCAGGTTTTCCCGACGGCGTTCCGGGCTACGACTTGTGCCCCATCATCCAGGAGCAGGCTGTCGCGGCGGGCGCTGAGTTCGCCGCTATCGAGGCCACCGCTCTGCGTGCTGACGAAGGGACGTGGCGCGTCACGACAGGTCAGGGCGAAGTACACACACGTGCCGTCGTAATCGCTACCGGCACGACGCTGAAGACGCTCGGTATTCCTGGTGAAGAGCGGCTGCGCGGCAAGGGTGTGAGTCATTGTGCGAGCTGCGATGCGCCTCTCCTCCGCGGCCGCATCGTCGGTGTCGTCGGCGGCGGAGACTCCGCCTTGCAGGAAGCACTTACGCTGGCGCAGCACGTCTCACGTGTCGTGATCGTGCATCGTGGCGATGAATTCTCCGCCCAGGCTGCGTATCGCGATCGCGTCACGGAAAATTCGAAAATCGAAGTGCGGTTCGGCACGATCGTCGAGGAAGTGATTGGCAACGGCGGCCTGACTGGCGTTCGCACGCGAAGTGTCCGCGACGGGAAGACTGAAGATCTCGAGCTGGCCGGCCTGTTCATCTATGTGGGACTGGCCCCCGCGACGACGTGGCTCGACGGCGTGCTTGCGATCGATGCAGCTGGACGGATCCCGGTTGACGACGCGATGCGGAGCAGCGTGCCTGGTTTGTTCGCGGCCGGAACGGTGCGGTCTGGGTCACCGGGGCGGGCGGCGTCGGCTGCAGGCGACGGGGCGACAGCCGCGGTGGCCGCCGATTGTTATGTGAGAGGCGGAGTGTGGCTAACTCGGTAGGGCGGGTCTGAAGACCCGCCCCTACGACCGAGGATATTGACCCTATGACACAGCGGATCACGGTGCACGATCCTCGCGGCTATCCGCCGAAAGTCGTCGGCAAGCGTCTGGCGCCCCGGCTTTCGATGCTGGACGGCAAGACGGTCTACCTCGTCGACTGCCTGTTCGACAACTCGGAGGTATTCGTCGAACAGCTGCGCCAGTGGTTCGACGAGCACCTGCCTGCCGTCAATGTCCGCACGATCAAGCCGAAGGAGACGTGGGCCGACGATCCGGAAATGCGCACGAAGATCGCGACCGACGGCGATGCAGCGATTCTCGGCATCGGTCTTTGAAGCACCTGTAGCCCGACGGTCGTCGGGCTGGCCGCGGCGCTAGAAGAAGGTGGCGTACCGTCCGTCGCTGTTCACACCCGACAATTCGCAAGGCTCTGCAAAGCGACAGCCCTGTCCATGGGCATGCCGACTCTGCGCCAGGCGTATACGCCACATCCAGTCGTCGACCGGTCGGCCGCCGATCTGCGCGCTTACATCGATGGCACCGACCCGATCTCGGGCCGGCCCTTCATGCAGGAGGTGCTCGACGGCCTCACGGGAGCGTTAGACCAGGCGGATATCCAGGGGCTCTCGTTCGAGCGAACGACACCTCGTTTGTTGGAGGCCGACACAGAAGACAACCTCCATCGGCTGTTCGACGAGAGTCGCTGGACCGACTGCCTTCCCATTGTGCTGCCGACGGAGGAGCGTGTCGAAGCGATGCTCAAGGGAACGAGCCATCCGCGCGACACGATCGTCGGCCGGCTTCGCCCGACGGTGTTCCGTGAATCGTGGGAATTCACCGTCGAGAAAGTAGCGGTCAACGCCGTGATGGCGGGTGCGCGGCCCGAGTATTTTTCAGTCATCCTCGCGTTGGCTTCCAGTGGTATCACCGCGCGATCGAGCAGCACGACATCATTCGCGGCGATCACGATCGTCAACGGCCCCATCCGCAACGAGATCAAGATGAACTCGGGGATCGGTGCGATGGGTCCCTATAACCACGCCAACGCGACGATCGGTCGCGCCTACGGTCTCCTGTCGCAGAATCTCCAAGGTGGGTCGGTCCCCGGCGAAACCTACATGGGTTCCTCGGGGAACTGGTATGCCTACACGGCGGTACTCCCCGAGGCGGAAGAACGCAGCCCATGGCAACCGCTACACGTTCAGAAGGGCTTCAAACCAACCGACAGTATCGCGAGTGTTTTCTTCGGCGGCTGGTACACGCACGCCGGCTACGGTCCGCGCGCCACCTGGAAAGAGAAAATGCGACACGCCCTTGCGGCGGTGGAGCAGTACAGCCCGCCATTGTTCGTGATGGATCCGATCGTCGCACGCGGATTCGTCAATCTCGGCTTCGATACGAAAGAGAAACTGATCGACTGGTGTGCCGAGAATGCGTTGCTGACCGCGCGCGAGTACTGGGACAATCAATCGATTCAGCTGCTGCGGCCGAAGGCTGTGGCTGGCATCGAGCCGTACGCGTCACGCCTCAAGGCCGATCCTGATGACGTCATCAAGATCTACGAGCCATCGGACATCAATATCGTCGTCGCCGGCGGCGAGACGCAGGGCGCGTGGAAAATGATCAGCGGTGCGTTGCGCGCAACTGTCTCAATCGACGCGTGGCGTTGACGGTCTCAAAGTCGTAGTGCCCGCCTTCAGGCGGCCCCGGGAAACGATGCATGGGTGAACAGATAACGGTTCACGATCCTCGCGGTTATCCCCCCAAGGTCGTCGGCAAGCGCCTGGCGCCGCGGCTGTCGGCGCTGGATGGCGCGACCCTCTATCTGGTCGATTGTCTGTTCGACAATTCAGACGTGTTCATGGATCAACTGCGGCAGTGGTTCGGAGAGCATCTGCCGGCAGTGGATGTCCGCACCATCAGGCCTAAGGAAACGTGGTCCGACGATGAGCAGATGCGGGCGACGATCGCCGCCGACGGCCACGCCGCCATTCTAGGCGTCGGTCTTTGAAGCACCTGCAGCCCGACGGTCGTCGGGCTCGCGGCGGCACTGGAGCAGGACGGCATCCCTTCCATCGCCGTGCACACGCACGTGTTCGCACGGCTCTGCAAAGCGACGGCATTGTCCATGGGCATGTCAAGCCTGCGACAGGCATATGTGCCGCAGCCGGTTGTGGATCGTTCGCCCGCCGATCTTCGCGCCTACATCGAGGGACGCGATCCCATTTCCGGCCGGCCCTTCATGCAGGAGGTGCTCGACGGCCTCACCGTTCCACCCGACGAAGCGGATCTCCAGGGCTTGTCGTTCGAGCGGACGACGCCGCGGCTGCTGGAGGCTGATACTGAGGACAACCTCCGGCAGTTGTTCGATGAGAACCACTGGACCGACTCGCTTCCGATCGTGCTGCCGACGGAGGCGCGCGTCGAGGCGATGCTCAAAGGGACGAGCCATCCGCCGGACAAGATCGTCGGACGACTCCGTCCGACGGCGTTCCGCGAGTCCTGGGAATTCACCGTGGAGAAGGTGGCCGTCAACGCCGTCATGGCGGGTGCGCGACCCGAGTACTTCCCGGTCGTTCTCGCGATCGCCTCGAGCGGCATCTCGGCGAGGTCCAGCAGCACGAATTCGTTTGCAACGATAACGGTCGTCAACGGCCCCATCCGCAACGAGATCAACATGAACTCGGGGATCGGCGCGATGGGTCCGTACAACCATGCCAACGCGACCATCGGCCGCGCCTACGGCTTGTTGTCTCAGAATCTCCAGGGCGGCTCTGTTCCCGGCGATACCTACATGGGCTCGCTCGGCAACTGGTACGCATATACGGCGGTCCTCCCCGAGGCGGAGGAGCGCAGTCCATGGCAGCCGCTCCACGTGCAGAAGGGATTCAAGCCGACCGACAGCATCGCTACGATCTTCTTCGGCGGATGGTACACACATGCCGGTTACGGGCCGCGAGCGACGTGGCAGGAGAAGATGCGCCGCTCGCTTGCCGCGGTCGAGCAGTACAGTCAGCCGCTGTTCGTGATGGATCCAATCGTTGCGCGTGGCTTCATCGATCTCGGTTTCGACACCAAGGAGAAGCTGATCACCTGGTGTGCCGAGAACGCGCTGATGACGGCGCGCGAGTACTGGGACAATCAGTGGATTCAGTACCTGATGCGGCCGCGCGCGGTTGCCGGCGTCGAGCCGTACGCCTCGCGTCTCAAGGCTCAACCCGATGATGTCATCAGGATCTTCGAGCCATCGGAGATCAACGTCGTTGTCGCCGGCGGCGAGACGCAGGGCGCGTGGAAGTTGCTCAGCGGCTCGCTGCGGGCAACCGTCTCCATCGACGCGTGGCGTTGAGGCAGGTGAATGACGCGGAGTCGCGCGAACGCGAGGCGTTTAGTCCTTATGTTGCCAGCGCCACTCCATGACGCGCGACGCATTGATGGTGGAGCGCACGACGTGTGTTGACCGCCGTCGGCCTGTCCAGGACAATGCCGACCGGCATGGAGGTCACGGCCTTGAGGATACGGAACCGACTGATGTTCCTTCGGGGGTTCATTGCGACGGCAGCCGTGGCGGGCGGTCTGGCATGCGTGGGCGGGGCACCGTCGCCTGGATCGTCGGCGTCTCTTGGACCAGCTCCCACGTCGTCTACAGCCTTCGCGATCGAAGAAGCAACCATCGACGGCATTCATGCCGCGATCCGGTCAGGTCAGACCACCTGCCGGGGCATCGTGCAGGCGTACATCGATCGCGCTCGTGCCTACAACGGCGTGTGCACGAGTGTCGTGACCCCAGATGGTGCCGACATTGCACCCGCCACTGGCTACGTGCGCGCCGGTGCACCGCTGACGTTTCCGACACGGACGACGAAGGCGTCGACAATCTTTCCTGACCTTGATCAGTACCGCGGGAAGCCCTTCGACTACGGGCGCATGGAGGCGACGGTCTCCGACCCGAGCGTGGCGGCGCAGATGGGCATGCGCGTGGGCATTTCCGACGCCGGACAACTAAACGCGCTCGAAACACTCAACATCCGCGGGGAGCGTTCGGTCACGTGCAAAGGCGCGTTCGATGCGCATCCCTCGTCCGGACCGTTACCCACCGGCGCTCCGGCCGCCTGCGAGGCGTTTCGCCAGCAGCCCGATGCGTTGGAGCGCGCCGCCGAGCTCGATGCTCAATACGGACGAAATCCTGATCTTGCGGCGTTGCCGATGTACTGCGTGGTCACGGCCTTCAAGGATCCGCTCGACACCAAAGACATGCGGACCACGGCAAACAGCGACGTCGCCTTCGCGATGGATGTGCCGCCGTTCGACGCCACCCTGGTGGCGCGGCTGCGTGCGAAGGGCGCAATCATCTATGCGAAGTCGGTGGCGCACGAGTTTAACGCCGGCCCGGGGAACCCCGGCGGGCCGGCCGAGAGCCGGACGAATCTGGTGCCGGGAGGGCAGGCCATTAGCGCGTGGTCCGGACAGGCCTGCAATCCGTACGACACCGTGCGCGTCACTCGCGGTTCGAGCAGCGGTTCGGGGGTGGCGATATCGGCAAACTTGGCAACGATTGGCTTCTGCGAGCAGACCATCGCATCGTGCCAGGGCCCGGCGTCTCGTAATGGTATTGCGGCGTTGCTGACAACGAAGGGAGTCATGCCCGACAACGGCGGGATCGGGAACCAGTGGTTTGTCGATCGGGCGGGCATCCACGCCCGAACACTCGGCGATGCGGCCAAGGTGCTCGACGCTGTCAGGGATGCCTCCTCCGGCTACTACGATTCCCGTGATCCGTTCACGGCCATCCCGAGGGGGCTCGTTCCCGCGCAGCCATACGCCAGTTTTGCGCTGGACGACGCGGCGCTCGGGAGAACGCCGAAGCCGCTGCAGGGATTGCGTATCGCCATCCTGCGTGAGTACATGGTGAAGCAGACGCTGAACCATGAGGCCATTTCGGACCAGATAGACGGCGAAATCAAAACGGTGCTGCGGGACAGACTTGGTGCTGAGCTCGTGGAGACGATCACGCCCGACTATCCCGATGATCCTGATGTGCCGAACCTCACGTACACGTTTGCCGACGCGCTGTCCGAGCTGTTGCCGCGGATGATGCCTGAGATCTTCACGCGCCGCGATGACACCGGAAAACTATTGTTCGCTGTGCCAGGCCACGATGTCACGTCATACGACTACCTGAAAAAGCTGAGCAAGCGGAAGGCCCCACTCACCGATCGGATCAACATGACCAACATCGTCAGCTACGGTGCCGAGCCGTGCTACCCGCGTGCGATGGAGCCCTGGCGGTGCAACGATGTGATGTTCGACATCGACCGCTACCTCGAGGATCGCGGCGACGCGAGGATCAGGAGCTGGGCCGACTGGGTCGCCAACGCCCGGTTTCGCGACGATGCATCGCGCGCCGGGGCGGAGAACTGGCTGGCGCTCAAGAATCACCATGCGCCGGGCAAGGCCGATCAAGTGGCGCGTAGCTACATCGCGCGTCTGGCCCTGCAGCGCGTGATGTCCGAGAATGGTGTCCACGCCTTCGTGCATCCCGAGAACACGGTGCCGACACCGAAGATCCAGGGGCCGAACGTCGGCCAGATCAGTCTCGAAAGCATCACGCCCTTCTTCCAGATTCCGCGCATCGTGGTCCCGGCCGGCATGTCGGACATCGTCTACGAGCCGCGGTACTCGCTGAACACGGCGAAGACGGACTACATCTCGGAACTCGCGCCGAGCACACCAAAGACCAAGCTGCCGCATCCCATGCCGATCGCGATCACGTTCTTCGCTGGGCAGGGGGAGGAGCCGACCCTGATCAAAATAGGCACCGCCTACGAGTCGGCGACGCACCACCGGATACCACCGCCGGCCTTTGGTCCCGTTGCCAGGCAAAATTGAAGATGCCGCGCCGACACCTGTCCTACCTCCTGTAGGCAACGTGCCTTCAGCGAGGAGTCCACAGACCGGGATGGTTCAGGAACGGTGGAGCCGACTATACAGGACTGGACCGGACCAGGATTACTTCTCGAAAACGGCGCAGCGACTTCTGATCGACTACAGTGCCGGTAGAAATACCCTTGGCGACTAGTCGACGTCGCGCCGGAAATTTGTGTACCCACCACGGGTCAGGCACTGCAGGTTCGCGCTGCCGGACAGGAAACAGGCTGTGGGCTTGGGCTCTCGGTTCTGCGCTCTGGGCTGTGGGATCGGGCGCTACTTACTCGTTCTCGGCTTCCAATTCTGGATGACCGTGATGGGCGAGGTACTGGCTTCTTCCGGAACCGAGTTGATCACGAAAGACTGGCCGTCCGGCGCAACCATGTAGGCGTGTCTGTTCGTACCCGGGATCGTGCCGCCCATGTTCGTGCCAGACAACCAAAGCGGCTCGCCAACTTCGAACGTCGTCGCGTTTGAAGGAACACGGATCGGCACCGCCATCAATCGGTCATCCGCCGCAACATAGAACAATTCGGTCCCGCGGGGATTCCATCTCACCTGCGTGCCACCAGTGGTTGATACGGGAAAGTCACCTCCGGTACCTGGAAATGGCTGCACGTAAATCTCGAAGCGGCCGGTCTTGTCGGACTGGTAGGCGATCCACCTTCCGTCTGGGGAGAACTGCCCGAGACGCTCGTTGAACTGCGTTTGAACAACCGTGTACGCCTTTCGTCCTTCGAGAGGCAGCGCCCAGATGTCGACATCCCCTTTGGAATCCACGCTGTCGTAGAGCAGGAAACGTCCATCGCGTGACCAGTCCATCGGGAAGGTCGCTTCTGACGTCGAGAGCAGTAGTTCCTCACTTCCAGGTGGGCCACTGAGGAGCTTCCGGTAAAGATTCATACCGCCACGCCGTGAGCCGAACACGATACTGCCGTCGTCGGGAGACCACAGGGGAAAGATGTCATCTCCCGCGTCAAAGGTGAGCCTGTCCCAGCGACGACGGACGGTCTCATACGACCAGATGTCCATATTGCCGTTGGCATAGCGGAACAGTGCAACGCGGCGGCCATCGTGAGACAGTGCCGGACCTGGCGACGAGATGTTGGGATAGACCACCGTGTCGGTGACCCTGCCAGACCGATCGATCCATACGAGTTGCCGCTGTCCGTCCGCTATCAGGGGAAGGCGTGCGATAGACGATAGGCCCGGCAGCGGATGCAGACAACACTGTCCCGGCGTTCATGTGTTCGGCTATCGGGACCGCGTCTCCCCTCGCTTCGAGCCGTTCCGGATCAAAGCGTTGTGCCAGCAGTTTCTCGCCACGGACAAACAGCAACTGTCCGTTGGAGGTATACACAGCTGGCGTTTCCGCGTCGAACAGTCGTTTGGTGTCCAGTGAATCGAGCTGACCGATATAGACACCACGTGCTTCTGAGGTGCCCGCGACGAAGAAGAGGAAGTGACGCTGATCGGGCAGGAACTGAGGCGACGAATGACTTCTCTGCTGCGGTGAATCGAATCGCGTCACAGCGGTCGGTTCACCACCTCCAGCGGGGACCCGCAGAATGGAGGTGCCCGGGTTCGTCGACAAGATTATTATGTCGTCGTCGTTCCACGCGCCCCCCAGACCCGAAGCCGCGGACATGAGTGCCTGAATGGATCCGTCATCGAGATTCATGCGCTTGAACACGGCGTCAGCGAAAAACCCGATCGAACGACTGTTTGGCGACCAGAACGGAGATGATGCGCCCTCGGTCCCCGCCAACGGCCGCGCCGTCGGCGAATCGAGTAACCGCAGCCACAACTGAGACTGGCCAGCGGATCGCGCCACGAAGACAACCTTCAGCCCATCGGGCGAAATCGCGAGCGTCGCGTCCCTCGTTGGAGGCGTGATGATCGTAAGGTGCGTCTCGGAAGTAACGGGAGCCGGGCGAAGAGTCCGCACACCCAACAGGCCGGCGACGAGCGCCATCAACATGGCCAAGGCCCATGCCAGCCGCTCGCGTCCTTTCGGCGCCACGCCGGGCGGCGGGTTGTTTTCGGGGGTGGCGCTTTGAGCATCAGCCAGATCCAGCCGCGCGTCGCCGGTGTCGCGCAGACGGTGACGGGGATCCCTGACGAGGCATCGCGCGATCAGCGCGCGGACACGCGCGGGCGTCGCGGCTGGCAGCAGCGCCAGGTCCGGCTGGTGCGAGAAGATCAGCCCCAGCGTTTCAGGGACCGAATCGGCCGCGAAGAGGCGCCTGCCCGTCAGCATTTCGTACAGCACCACACCAAACGCCCAGATATCCGCGCGCTTGTCCAGCGGCTTACCGCGGGCCTGCTCGGGACTCATGTAGGCGGCGGTCCCGAGGATCATTCCCGCCTGCGTCATCGCGGGTGTGGTAATCGTCGGAGACTGCGACACGCTCGGCGCTGTCGTGCCGGCCGGCTCCATCGCTTTCGCCAAACCGAAGTCCAGCACCTTGACCGTGCCCTCCGGGCGCACCTTGATGTCGTGGGCTTCAGATCGCGGTGAATGATGCCCTGCTCGTGCGCCGCTTCGAGCGCCTCGGCAATCTGCTTCGCGATCGAGAGCGCCTCATCGAGAGGGATCGCACCTCGAGCCATGCGCTGCGAGAGATCGTCTCCCTCGACCAGTTCCATCACGAGGGCAGTCATGCCCCCGCTCTCTTCGAAGCCGTAGATGGCGGCGATGTTTGGGTGGTTCAGCGAGGCGAGGGTCTTGGCTTCACGCTGGAAGCGCGCGAGCCGATCAGCATCGTGGGCGAACGCCTCAGGCAGCGCCTTGATGGCGACGTCGCGATCCAGTTTCGTATCGCGAGCGCGAAATACCTGCCCCATTCCCCCTTCCCCGATGCTGGCGATCACTTCGTAGACGCCGAGGCGAATGCCGGGGGTGAGGGCCAAGTATGGCGTCATTATACGGGCGAGAGGGGGCCGCAAACAGGATAGGTCCCACGTAACGGCGCAGGGACTTCTGATCGACTACAGTGCCGGTAGAAATACCCTTGCGCCTACATCCAGAGATTCTTGCTTCGTATGTTCATGGAATAGCCGAGATCACTGTGCGGCCCCCACGAGGGCGCGGTGTTCGTCCACCGCTCACTCTCTGGATCGCCAGGCTCGGGGAATACGCCCGCCACCTGAGACGGACGTAGATCGGGCGGCGCGCTACCCATCGCGCACTGACTGAACCTTCGGGTCACATAAGCCGTCGAACGGAAAAGGTTCCCAGAGGTTGTCGAATGGTCAAGGTAACAATCGCCTGCGCGCTGCTCGCGTCCAGCGTTGCCGCGCTTGGATACGGCGTGCCAGGTGGCCAGGTTTCCTCGGATCCGGCGTATACCTCTGACACCTTCAGTCCAAGCTTCCGTCGCGGGCCCATTTACGGGCTGCGTCCATCGCTTGTCGTGGATACGCGTTTCAAGACGCCAGCCAGCGGTATCATCTCGACGGCGAACGACCTCGCTCGATTCGCCATCGCCGTCTTCGATGGCAGGCTGGTCACAGACGCTGCCGCGAAGGACATGTTCAGCGTGACCCCTGACAGCGACGGCCGTACGATCTTTACGGCCGGTTGGACGATCGATTCGACTCGGTCGCTGTTCGAGTACAACGGATCGATGGAGGGCGCTACCGCGTTTCGCGGTGTCTCTGTACCTGCGGGTCCGATGGGCAACTCACGTGCATCGTGCGATCAAGTGGGCCGGATGCGATCCAGTTCTGGCTGGACGAACTTGTCGTAGCAGGACGGGCAGACACCATGACTGAACGACGCTCGACTACGTTTGCTGATGTAAGACTCGATGCCTATCCACTGGTTCTGCTCGTCGCGGATCTGTTTGCAGTACATGCAGGTAGGCAGAATACCTTCGAGATGTTTCACTCGATTCTGAACGCCGATGATACGTTCCGCGACGATCAATCGGGCCTTGAGTTCATCCGGATCCAAAGGCTTTGAAACGAAATCATCGGCGCCGGCATCCATACCTTGGAGATAGGAAGACTTTCCGTGCAGTGCAGTAACAAGAATGATGTACGAATAGCTCGGTCGATCGCTCGCTCGAATCCGACGGCACAACTCGAGCCCATCCATCTCGGGCATGAGCCAGTCCGAGAGGACGACCGAAAACTCCCCGGATTGGAATGCCTGCCAGCCCTTGATACCGTTCCATGCGGCAGTGACGTCATGACCGTCGAGCTCCAAGAGGGCTTTCAGCACATCGCGGGATTCATCGTCGTCCTCGACGATCAGAAGCTTCATAGGAGCCTCACGAGAAGGATACTGCCCGCACTCTCAGCGGTCATCATGCGACTTTGCCGACTCGACGCTTCACACGCTGAGCTTGGCGATTCCGTTACCGAATTTCTTTGACGCGCACATCGGGGTGATCTCAAGCGGACGCGCAAAGAGCGAAGGGGCGGATCAGGGGAGATCGTTACGAACGATCAAACGCCGCAGCGTCTTCTGAATTCTCGGTCCCGATTTCCAAATCACTTTGGCGACTTTCGGGGAGTAATCCCGACGACTATCCTCGGCGGTAAACTCGGGTATCGGAACACGGTGCGTCGCATGCAGCACTCGCGAGTCTGCTCCCGGCGAAAAGGGCGGCCAGCGTCGAGCCCGCAACGGCGTTCCGGCGGGTTTAGCTGCGGAAATTTGGAGCAAAACTCAATTCCCAACCGGTCGTTCACTGCCTGACGCAACGCACGGACACTGCCATCTGCTTCTGGCCCTGCGGCTGACGATAGAGTGCTTGACTGCCTTTGCCGAAGTTATAGAACGGGGCGGTGATCGGATCGTTTTCGGATACCGTCCAGTACAATCCGTGTTCCTCCAGCCGCTCGTACTGTCCATCAATGGAGCGATTGCCACCCAGCACGGCATTGAAGCCTGACGTCCCTCCGCTCAGGAGTGCCGTGTACGCCGCTTTACCCTTGTCAGGCGAATCGTTCCCAAGTCCACCATACTGCTTCGCCAGCTGACGCCATTCGTCGTCGGTCGGCAACCGCCATCCGTCTCCCAGCCGCTGACATCCTCCCTGCGCCGATTCCCACGTATACAAACGGCCATATCGACGGCAGTTCGGTTCCGCATCGTCGTAACAATAGGATGACGGCGTGTTGACGTTCAGATTGGCCGTCGTCCACTCTTTACCGTCCGCCATCCGTTTGGAAGAAGCGATCGGGCCGGACAGGTTCTGGTCTTTCGCTGGACCCTGCGTCGAGCCGGCGCCGCCAACAAATCCAAACGCAATACTCAGCGCGATTGCCACGGCACTGATTCGACTCGTCGTCATGTTGTCCTTCTCGCCGCCATGGTGTGATCGCGGGGTGTGTCTTCGCACCCTTGACATCGCCGCACCTAACGCAGGGAGCCTAACACGCATTGACTCGCGCTAAACCCGCACCGACGGCCCAGGCACGAGCGGCGGCGGGCGGTTCAGGCCGTTGTCGAAGTCCGTCAAACGTGTCTGAGCCATTGGCCGATGCGGTCCAACGGTGACAGTCGCTTCTAGTGGACAGACTACTCAAGCACTAGTAGACTGCCTCCTAGGA
>DASRJE010000159.1:0-52149 GCA_035649635.1 Vicinamibacterales bacterium
GCCGGCGCCGTTCTGGACGAGCACCTTGCCGTCGGCGACGAGCGGTGCGGCCGAGAGCCGCTCCTGGCCGCCGAACTCGTTCTTCGTGGCGAGTTTCTTGTCCCAGATGATCTCGCCGTTCTCGCGGTTGATGGCGATGACTCGGCCGTCGGGCAGGTTGGCCAGCACCTTGTCTTCCCACAGCGCGATGCCACGCGTCCGTGAGGCGTTGCCTTCATGCGGCACGCCGGGGTCTGTGACCCACGCGAACTTGCCACGATTCGGGTCGCGCGCGTCGATCTTGTAGATCGTGCCCCAGCCGTCGCTCGTGTACATGAAGCCGTTGTCGATGAGCGGGTTGATCTCGTTCTCGGGACCGTTCTGCCCGACGTCCTGCATCCCGCCCAGCGCCATCGCCCAGACCATGCGCAGGTTCTTGACGCTGTCGCGGTTGATCTGCGTCAGCTTCGAGTAGCGCAGCGACCCATAGTCGCCGTTCATCAGCAGCCAGTTCTGCGGCTCGTTCGCCGAATTGATCAGCCGGTCTTTGTTGACCGTGAGCGAGTATTGGCCGGTCAGTGTGATGACAGACGCGACAAGTGCGACAAGGCAGGTTGACGTCGTCAGCGTGCGTGAGTGATGGCGCATCGGTTTACTCCAGGAACTCTTCGGTCGGGGAATACTACAACTCCCGACTTCCAACTCCCAACTCCCAGGCGGGGCTGAAGCCCCGCCTCTACTCGAACACAAAACCCGCCTCTACGCCGACAAAGTCTATTTCTTGGGCTTTGTCGCGATGATGGGAATGTGAAGGGCGGCAGGATCCGCGCCGAGTTCGGTCGTTCCCGCAGGAAAGGCGTTCTTTTTCAGGATGAAGGCGATGATATCGGAGTAGGTCTGGGGTGGAAGGCTTCCCGGGCGTTCGGGCGGCATCAATTTCTGTATTCGCGCCGACAGCTCGCCAACCTCCATGTCGCCCCACAGAAACGTGAAGCTCTCTCCGACGAGGCTGGGAGCGGTATTATCGCCGCGGAGGTCTTCGCGGTGGCATGCGACACAGGCTTGTTGATACGCCATGCCACCACGTTCGGCCTGCGCGTCGGTGTATACGCCGTCCCACACGGTCCGCGGCTGCGCCGACGCGAGCACCAGGCCGCACAGCGCTGGCAGTAGGTAGAGGACGAGGGTCCGCCTGAGGTTCGATCCCTGGTGCATTGTTGATTGGGTTGATTGTTGATCTTTGAATCGTCGGTGATTGGAGATTGGTGATTCTTGATTCGTTCGGAGATCGAATGCGTCAATCATCAATCAACAATCACCAATCCTCAACGGTTCAATAATCCAAGATCACCAAATCAAAAATGATTGCCGGCGTCACTGTGTCGAGCGCGGACCCGAACCAGTGCCGCCAGGCAGCGCGAAGACGAGGATCGAGTTGCCGCTGTTGGGGCGGCGAATCTCCGGCGCGAGTTCCGGCGTCAACAGCGTCGACCAGCTCCCGCCGCCGATGCCGGCAGGCACAGCGATGTACTGCTTGCCTTTCGCCAGGTAACTCACGGGGAAACCCTGCGCGGACGTTGGCAATCGCGATTGCCACAGGATCTTTCCGCTCGCCGCGTCGAACGCGTAGACGTGCCGATCCCAATCGCCTGCGAAGACGACACCGCCAGCGGTGGTGAGCGCCGCGGTGTTGATCGGGGACGCGGTGCGATGACGCCACAGCGTCTTTCCTGACTTGACGTCCAACGCCTGGAACTCGCCGAGATTACCGTCCGATGCCGGGTGCTTGTAATCACGCCGGCGGACGGGCCCGGTGCCGCCCCCGCCAACGCGCTTCTCGGTCGGACCGAATGTCGCTTTTTCACAGCTCAGACTGAGTGGCACGTACATCGCGTTGGTCTGCGGACTGAATGCCATCGCGCGCCAGCTCTTGAACCCCGCCGTGCTCGGGCACCAGTCGACTTCCTTGCCGACTTCGGGAACCTTTCCCGCCCGGTAGGTGACCTTGCCGGTGGTGGCGTCCACGTCGACGAGCGTCTGATAGCCAAGATCGGTCGCGCGGATGAATGCGCCGCTTTCGCGATCGAGCTGCCACAGGATGCCGAGCTTGCCCATTTTGAACAGCGACTTGCGTCCGCCGATGTCGACGAGGACGTTCTCAAACACTTCGTCCATGTCGTGCGACTCACCAGGCAGATGCTGGTAGTACCACTTCATCTTCCCAGTGTCCGGATCGAGAGCAAGCGTCGAGTTCGTGTAGAGTGCCGCACCGTCGGTGCCGCGCACAGCACGCGCCCACGGCTTGGCTTGCGCCGTGCCCCAGTACACGAGATTCGTCGCGGCATCGTAGCTGCCTGTCACCCATGCATCACTGCCAGCGCGGAAGGTGAGTGGCAGATCTCCCCACGTGTCCCCGCCGGGTTCACCTGGCCGCGCGATTGTCGACGTCCGCCACAGCTCCTTGCCAGTTGCCGGGTCGTGCCCGCTGATGAAGCACACATCGTCTTTGTAGCGACTGCAGCCGGTGATGCCCGCGATGACCTTGCCGCGAACGACAATCGGGCCGGCGGTGTATTCGTATCCGAGTTTGTCGTCGGCGGTCTTGACGTCCCAGACTACCTTTCCGGTCCGCGCGTTCAACGCGACGATGTGCGCGTCATTAGTAGTACCGAAGATCTTGTCGTCGAAGATGGCGAGCGTTTTCTGGATGCCACGTCCGAGATCGCCACCTCCGCTTGCCGGACGCTGCGCGAGACGCGGGATGTCGGTCTGCTCGCCTCCACCACGTCCTGATGGCGCAGGCGTGGGCGTCGCGCCCGGGCGATATTCCCAGATGAGATCGCCTGTCGCAGCGTCGAGCGCCTGGATCACGCCGCGCGGATTTGGCAGATACATGACGCCGTCGTAGACGAGCGGCGCCGCTTCCTGGGCGCCGGTGTCGTCCATCGACCACGACCATGCGAGCTGCAACTGCTGGACGTTCTGCTTGTTGATTTGTTCGAGTGGGCTGTAGCCCCACGCGCTGTCCGTGCGCCGCCAGTTCAACCAGTCGCCGGGCGCCGGATTGCGCAGCATCGCTTCGGTGACCGGGCGGAACTCTTTAACCTGTGCGAAGGGCAGGACACTGCTTGCCAGCAGGGCGATCGAAATCGAATAGGCGAGTCGCATGGTCATGGCGCCGGCTCCCGAGTTAAATCATTGGTGATTTTTCGATCTGTGATTGGTGAAACGTTTTTGATTGGTGATTGGTGATTGGTGATTAGGTCGAGAGAGCGAATCATCAATCTGAAAAAACACCCGTCAACAACGAATCAATAATCAGGAATCAAGAATCTTCAAATACGGGCTGTCTCGGTCAGTTACCACCGAGTAGCGGATCGCTATTCTCCTCACCCCCACCAGCGCCTCCCGTTGAATTGTCCCGTGTGGCAGGGTCCGGGCCCTTGCCCTGGGCGAAGGCGCGCTCTTCGGCTCGCGAGTTGATCAGCATCCCCGCGAGGCCGAAGTTGCCCTCGTGACAGCGCGGCTCGTAGTAGATGCGGTTGGCCTGGCCGTCCTGGACTTTGAGCTCCTGCCTGACCGTCCACGCCTGCGCCCACGTCGTTGAATCCTCGATAGTCACGACGTACTCGAGTGTCGTGGCATCGATTCGCGTCCAGCGTTCGACGAGGTGCAGGCGCTCGCGCGATCCTCGATACTCCGTCTTCGGACTGAAATTGGTGACGTCAACGACCAGCGTCTTCCCTTCCCAGTGGGCGCGCGAGTCGCCGAAGCGCTGTCGCACGGTTGCAGGAAGATGCGGGTTCCCGTTCACAGGGATGATGCGCTGCCATCCTTGTCCCTGGCCGGTGTCGTAGAAGATCGCCACCGATGTCGGAGACTGGACGATTCGACGGTAACCGCTGAGGTCTGGCAGCACCGCGCCGATGCATCGCTCGGCCAGGCTCCTGTCCTCCGGTCCGTCACTGCGATTGATCCTGTCTGTGTTGTAAATCGGCGGAGCCTCGGCTCGCCTCGGCGACGGAGGTCCGAATTTACCGCCGCGGCAGGACGCCTCCTGCTTCTTGCACGTGTCGGTCGCCTGCATGAGCGCGAGCTGATATTCGCGGTAGGCGTCGAGGCGCATGCGCGCTTCGGTCGTATAGCCAGGAATGCGTCCATCGTTCGGCGCCACCACGAGGGAGGTCCGGCGCCCGGTCGGCTTGACCGATTCGAACACCGCGTTATACGCGCCCGAGACATCGCGCTCGCTTCCCTGCGGCTCTCGATGATCGCGCCGCAGGATCGCAGACCGCTGCTTGTCGAGTGCAGCGACCTCTTCTTCGGTCAGGAACTCTCTGCCGGCGAATCGCGCAGGTCGCTGCAGCGGCGTATCGTACGTGTCGGTCCAGATGCCCTGGAGATCTGGATCCCCCCAGGGAGTGACCGTGCTGGTTGCCGACTGACCCACGCCGAGTAAGAGCGATGCGACGACGATGGCGGATGTCAGTCCGATGAACGCAAGGGATCGCTTCATTTCGTACCTCTTGCGGCGGGTAACAGCGGTTTTTGATCGGCAGCTAATCGCTGATCGAAAGCCGCCAGCATCACGGCATCCGCTGATTGCTGCGCCATCAGCGCGACGACGTCCACCAGGTCACGCTCGCCGAAGACCTTCAGTGCCGTTGCATACGTCTGCGTGCTGACGTTGTGCGCAGCAAAGAGCTCACGACCGAACTGGATGAGTGCTGCTTCTTGTTCTGCGACGCCGTTCAATGGCCGGCGATGCCGCACGACGTCGATGACCGCAGGCTCCAGGCCGTCTTTGACTGCAGCCGCCTCATTGACCGTCCAGTTGTACTGCGAGTCGTGCTCGCGCGCGGCGATGAGGATGGCGAGCGCCATGACTCGCCGACCTTTGCTGGCCTCGAGCGATGCCAGGCCGGCACCGTGGCGCGCGATATGGTTCGGCCCGGTACCCTCCGGGGCCAACCCGCGCGCATACAAATTCGCTTGCGCTGGCTGGTTCGAACTTCGGATCAACGGAAGACGGCTTCTCGAATCAGCGTGAATGTCGTTGGGCGGTGTGAACGGCAATGGAAGGAACTGCTTCCACCCTGGTGGCATCTGCTGGTTGAAGGCGGTGAGCCGCGCCGCCGTTGCCGTGTATGTCGACATCAGATCGACGACGTCGACCAGGTTGCTCTTGCCGAGGACGTTCTGCGCGCGCGAGTAGGTGCTCGAGGTCAGCGCGTGGGTTCCGGCGAGCTCGCGACCCACCTGGATGATTGCCGCTTCCTTCTCGGGCACGCCTTTCAGCGGACGGCGATGCCGTACGATGTCGATAGTGGCCGGGTCCAGACCGACGGCAACGGCCTCCATTTCATGGAGCGACCATTCATACGGCTGGTCATGCTCGCGGGCGGTCGTCAGGATCGCGAGCTCGGTCAGGTGCCGCCCGAGCGGAGAGGCCCAGCGGACGTTGGCCCCCGACGCATGCAGCCGGATCGCCGCCACCCCCTGGATCCCCGGCTTCAGCGGCGGCAGTCGATTGCGGGAGTCAGGATGGATATCGGGGGGAACGGCGCCCTCGACGCCCTCAGCAGTTGCCTGCGGCGACCGCGCTCCGACCGGACTGTGGACGTCCAAGACGAGGGCAGCACACGCGAGCAAGATGGCCCTCGCGGTTCCGCGCATCCCTTCCTCCTTCTGACAGGCAGGACACTTATACACCCAATCAAAGTGGGAAGTTTAAAGTTCAAAGTTCAAAGTTGAAGACTTGAAGTAGGCGTAGAATCTCCTCGCGCCAGTGCGCGTCGGGCGGGCCGTTCCCGGGAGATTCGAGATGAAGAATCGACTGATCGGCGTGATCGTCGTCGTGGGACTCGTTGTTGTCGTGGCCGGATTGCTGAGGCAAACGCAGGCATCGGCCGACGGCATGACCGCGTGGGGGGACCCGGATCTGCAGGGCATCTGGACCGACCCCTATCAAACACCGCTTCAGCGTCCTTCGCAGTTTGCCAACAAGGAATTTTTCACCGACGAGGAGCGAACGAAGCTCGACGAGCAGCGATCCGGCATCCCGCGCCGCGACCAGCGCGTCGAGCGCGGTAGCGAACGCGACGTGGCCGGTGCGTATAACGCCGTCTTCCAGTCGGTGAGGCCTACGGGAAAACGCACGTCGCTCATCGTCGACCCACCAGACGGGCGAATGCCTGCGCTGACCGCGGAGGCGATGAAGAGAAACGACGCGGAACGGGAATATCGGCTCGCATTACTGCAGGCAACCGAGACGTGCAAGAACAAGGACGCCGCGTGCGCTGGCGGCAAGTTCGGGCCGCCGTCGCCCAGACGGGCCGAGATGCCGCCGTTCTACAACATCGGTCGCACCAATCGGAACGACGGCCCCGAGGATCGAAGCATGACCGAGCGCTGCATGGGCGCGGTGCTGCCCGACTTCGGCGGTTACCGCCGCATCGTGCAATCACCCGGATCAGTAGGGATCTTCTACGACACGGGACAGGGACAGGGATGGCAGCGCGTTATTCCGATCGGCACCGGCGCACACCTTCCGGCGTCGATTCGACAGCGATTCGGCGACTCGCGCGGACGCTGGGAGGGCAACACGCTCGTCGTCGACGTCACGAACTTCTCGCCGAAGTTCGGCTTTCAGGCGGCGCGCGAAGGGCTGCATCTGATCGAGCGCTTCACACGCGTCGATGCCAAGACGATCGAGTACGCGGTCACGATCGAGGATGCCGCGACGTGGACGAAGCCATGGACGGTCAAGCAGGAGTTCGTGCGCCAGGACGAGCAGGCCAATCGCATCTACTACGAGCCGCGCTGTCACGAGGGGAACTACGGGTTGCCGACGATGCTGCTGGGCACCCGCGTCGAGGAGCGTGCGTTTGCGCAGGGTAAAGGACCGGATCCCGCCACCAAGGACACGGCCACTGATTTTGGAAACGAAGGTGGCATCGATGCGTTGACGGGAGCAGCAGGGGCGATCTTCTGAGACTGAAGACGGATCAACTCCCAACCTCCAATTCCCAACGCCCAAGCGGAGCTATTTCGAGGATTGGGAGTTGGATTTTGGGAGTTGGGAGTTGACACTTCTCGATCCAGCCCAAAGGAGAGGAACGTGGCAAACCGTTTCAATGCCTTCACAATCGTGATCGCCATCGTCTGCCTCGCCGTCGGCGCGGCGGTGGGAATGCTGACCACGCGCTCCACTGCCGAAGCGGCGTCGCGTGCCGCGCGGACTGCGGATGGCCGACCGAATCTCAGTGGCGTCTGGCAGGCGAACAACGAAGCGTACTGGGATCTCGAGGCACATGAGGCGCGTGCCGGCGCAGTGACGCAGCCCGGCGTCTATCCGTACGCCTATGCGCGCGCGCCGGCTGCCCCGGTCCTCGCGCTTGGTGCCGCTGCCGGCGTCCCTGGGTCGCTCGGCGTCGTTCGCGGCGACGGTCAGATTCCGTACAAGCCGGAAGCGTTGGCGATCAAGAAAGCGAACGGCGAGAACTGGATCGATCGCGACCCGGAGCTCAAGTGCTATCTGCCGGGAATTCCGCGCGCGATGTACATGCCGTACCCGTTTCAGATCGTGCAGGGGACCGACAAGATCCAGATGGCCTATACGTTTTCGAACGCAGCCCGCACCATTCATCTCGACAAGGTCGAAGGGCCGCCTGACGATACATACATGGGTCATTCGGTCGGCCGATGGGAGGGCAACACGCTGGTCGTGGACGTGACCAATTTCAATGGCAAGAATTGGTTCGATCGGGCGGGGAACTTCCACAGCCCCTCATTGCATCTCGTCGAGCGCTTCACTCCACTCAGCGCCGATGCGATTCAGTACGAAGTGACGATCGAGGATCCCGAAGTCTTCACGCGAACGTGGCAGATCGCGATGCCGCTCTACCGGCGGCTCGAGGCGAACGTGCAACTCATCGAATATCCGTGTATCGAGTTCTCGGAGGAGTTCATGTACGGCCACGTCCGCAAGCAGCCGCTGGTGAAGCGGTGGGAAGGCGAGACCATGATCATCGACATCACGCGCAAGGTGCCAGAGGGTGATCGTTTCTACGAGTGGTATCGGCGGTAGACGTGAGCAG
This sequence comes from Vicinamibacterales bacterium, assembly GCA_035649635.1. GTDB lineage: Bacteria > Acidobacteriota > Vicinamibacteria > Vicinamibacterales > UBA2999 > Gp6-AA40. The sequence continues at coordinate 8,079 of DASRJE010000159.1, forward strand.
GGAGGAGGATCCGATGAAAGCGAAGCTGGCCGTTGCGATCGCGGTAATCGGTCTGATCGGTGCGGCGACCACGATGTCGTTATCGGCGCATCACGCGTTCGCCGCCGAATTCGACGCGAACAAGCCGGTGAAGTTCGAAGGCACCGTCACGCGCATGCAGTGGATCAATCCACATGTGTGGCTTCACATGGAAGTGAAGAAGCCCGACGGCAGCGTGGAGAACTGGGCGTTCGAGGCGGGCACACCGAACGTATTGTTCCGGCGCGGATTCACGAAGGACTCGCTGCTGCCCGGCACGAAGATCGTGATCGACGGATATCAGGCGAAGGACGGATCGCGGCGCGCCAACGGGCGCGATATCACGTTCCCGGACGGGAAAAAGCTGTTCATGGGCTCGTCCGGGACCGGGGCGCCATACGAGCTGACGCCGGGGAATCAGAAGAAGTAGCCGTGCACGCCTCCGCCCACCCCTGACGGCAGGCGAGGGCGATCAGCGCCGCCGGCGTTCGCTCGGTTATCGGCCCCTTACTGCCACGCAGGATGATGGGGTAGTCGTCGAGCGTCGGTGGCGCACTCATCGATCGGCTGTATTCCGCTCGCGCCTCCAGGATGCTGAGCTCGTGGCACGACCAGCTCGATCCACGATGGCAATATCCGGATTGCACATCTCGAAGGTAGCGACACGCGTAGGGGCGGCCGGATTCGCACGCCTCACGCCAGAACGGCAACCACTGTCCGGGATGATCGTCGCCGACGGCGTGGACGGCGCTCATGGAAATGAAGATTCCCGTCCATATGAACATGTACGCCAGATGCCGCCGTTGAGGCGCCAGGGATCTGCCGAGCGCCGCGGGATCGATTGCACGCAGCCATCCTGAACGTGCCAGGCGATCGAGCCACCTGACCGACAGGTTCAACAGCGGAACTTGTAGAAGCTTGTCGTAGAAGGTCGGCATGCCCGCCGATCCGAGCACCTGGTAGAGCGTTACCGTGCTCAAGCCATACAGGACACCGAACGCGATGCGCCCGAGCTCCGTACGCGGAGACGTGGACGGATCGGTAAAGAGAAGATGCATCCCGAGGAAGACGGCGATCGGGATGTACGAATCGTAAAAGAAATAGATGCCGGTCGCCGCGAAGTACGCGAGGCCGAACAGGTACGTCGTGACCACGGCCGACATCGTCATCGACGTCACCCCGAAGAAAAACTGTCCGGGCAGCCCGATGAGGAACAGCATCAGGTACATGTGCGGCGGATAGAACTGCGTGCTCGCGATCTCCTGGCCCCACGTCAGATTGCTCGTCCCGGTCAGAATCATTGCAAGCGAGAAAACTGCCAGCGGAAACGAGGACGGATTGAAGATATGCGCGCGTCGGCCGTCCCGTTCCCAGGTAATCAACTCCTTGGCGGCGAAGCCCAGAGCCACCATCAGGAACTGAAAGTAGAACCAATCCGGTTTGAACCAGAGGAACAGGTTGATGCTGAAAATGACCGGAAAGGGACCGAACCCCAGTGTGTAGCGATCCCGCCGTGACCAGACGAGGAGCATGTCCACGCCGTAGGCAAAAAGGATCTGCGCGGCAATGAGGTGAATGGAATCGAAGACCGGGCGCCAGTACAGGCCCCAATAGAGCAGCACTGATGCCTGTGCGCAGGCCTGCAGATAGTGCTGCTTGCGCAAGACGATCGTAAACGACAGCCTACGCCCCGCGCGTCGAGCCGATACCCAGAGAGCAACGTTCCAGATACCCAATGCTGCCGCCGCGCCGATGATCGACCAGCGGAGCGCCACATTTTCTTGGACTGAATCGAGCGCGCTTAGCCCGATGAGACCCAGCGCGCACAGGACCGGAGTTGCCTGGTACTTTCGACCTAGCACCTTTGACCCAACTTTTGACTTTTGACCTACTGTGCCACCGTGACTTTGACTAGCACATTAGTCCAACAGCACTGGTTGCCACCGCCACCTTCCCCCGTGAAGTCATTGACCTGTCCACGAAGGATGTACTCGCCCGGTGCACTGAACGTCGCAGTCGTTGTCGCCTTGCCATTCGCCTTGTCGACGTCTGGTTTGGCATTCCCAAAAGTCACGTTGCCGGGTCCGCGTGCCTGGCTCCAGAAAACGGTGATTGGTGGCTCTCCCGGCTTCGGGCGACTGACTGGATCGGGAATCTGATCGTCGGTGGCCCACAGCGTCAACGTAAGTGGATTGGAGCGGGTTGTCGTGAACGAAGCCGAGATGCCGTGTGGTGGTCCCTGGAGCGGTGTGCCGTTGGCTTCGAGCCGCACGACCGGCGGCGTGTTTCCAACCGATGGATCTTTGAACGGTTGAACGGCCCACTTGGGATGCAGGCTGAGTGGAACTGACGAAGTCTCGCCGTTGACGACGAGCGTCCACGTCAGCTTCTTGTCAGCGAAATCCTTCGGCACGGTGATGGTGAACACACCCCACTGACGCTTGAGCAGGAAGTGTGTCGGCTGTCCCATGTCGGGACCGCCCGGATCGATGCGATTGTTCGGCCCGACAGGGATATCGAGCGTCGATTTCTCGTTTCGATTGAAGTAGCCGACGAGCAAGGTGAAGCTCCCGTCGGCGTTTGGATACCAGCCCTCGAACGCACCCGTGACGCCTTGACCGGAGTCACGGATTGGTTCGAGCGGCAGTTGGGCGCGTGACTCTTGCGCCGCCAGCAGCGCCCAACCTGCGATCGCCACCGCGGCCAGACGGAGGCGAAGCTTCCTCGTCGTGGTCACGACCTTTACTGCAGCCGTGAAGTGGAGCTACCCGCGTCTGTGTCTTTGTGCTTCGCCAGCTCCGCCTGATAGTCCGCGTCGCTCATGTAGGTGATGTTCACCCACGCGTGGCCCATCTCGTCGACCGTGCGATCGCCGTAGCCCACCCACTGGTTCGGATCGGGGTTGTTCTTGTTCGCCGACGTATTGTCGTACCAGGCGGTGATGCGCAGGATCGTGCCCTTCGGGAGCAGTGGCGCTGCGTCAGACGTGTAGACGTAATTGACGTGCCAGTTGAAGTTGAAATTGTTGACGTGGCTCAGGACCATCGTCTTGCCGTTGGGCAGGATCGCTTCCATCGCCATCGCTCGGCCGCGCAGGTGCATGTGCGGCTGGAAGTTTTCGACGCGTCCCGCCTGCTTCATCACATGGAAGCTCTGAGTGACCCACGTCGAGTTCGGACGGATGTCGATGTTGCGGTTGCCGCCCGCGATGGCGCTGAAGGCGGCGAGGACCTGGCGGTGCTTCGGCTCCTGGCCTTTCGGGTAGAAGTAGATGCCGAGCTCGACGTAGTCGGTGATCTCTTCGCCGGCGGCCGAGTAGTGGATGTCCCACAGGATCTTGGATCCGGGGAGCATCAGTTTTCCGCTGTTCGGCAGAGCGAGCTCACCCTGCTTTCCCACCGCCCATTCCATGAAGAGTCCCGGACCGATCTCAGTGGAGTCTGCACCGGCTGTGGCGCTGACGCGTGGCTCACGCGATCCCGGCTCGTCCTGTATCAGTCTCGCGACGGCGTGATGCGTTACGCGACGGCCCTTGACCGTCCCCGGCCTGATCTCGATGGCGCGAACCCAGCGCGGCTCGGTCAGTCCCGTCTCGACAGTCGGCTTGTGCCACGCATCCTGCGCGACAGCCGGCACGGTGAACGGCGTCGATCGCACGATGAGATCGGGTGGACCAAACCGATCGGCGAATCCCCACACGTCCTCGTTAGGGAATTTCTTGGGCGGAGGCATGTCCCTTGGATCGCCTTCCGGTGCGCCGGCATCCACCCATCGCGCGATCAGGTCGATCTGCTGGTCGGTGAGCGACCGGTCGTTCTCGAAATGCTGGATCCCGACCGTCCGATCAATGTGCCATGGCGGCATCTGTCGAGCGACGACGCGCGCTTTGATGGCCCGGGCCCAAGGGCGTGTCTCGGCAAATGTCATCAGTGACATCGGCGCGATGTAGCCGGGGCGATGGCACGCCTGACACTTGTCCTGCAGGATCGGCGCGATGTCCTTCGTGAAGGTGACCGTTGCCGAGCCCGCTTCGTCGGCGTTGGCGGCCGCTGCGATGCCGAGAAGAGTGCCGAGCAGAACTGCGCTGAAGATCAGGAACCGCCGCGTCCAGGTGGGAAACGTGCGGACCGTCATAGGGGCGCTCCTTTGTACGCAGTGCCCGGCCGCCTCCGCCGATGGGCGAGTCGGACCGGCCTGCGACGGGGTGATCATGCGCCCCGTCGATGGGCTGCGTCAACGGTGTTGCCGCCGGGCTGCCGCGGGCGTTATAACGGCTCTGTGCTCAGGCCGGTTTTCGCCCTCGTCTTGCTCGCCTTGGCAGGAATAGCCGACCCGCCTTGGCCGCAGGCTACGGCGGGGCTGGCCCGTGCTCGCGAGGGCGGCCAGGCAGCCAAGCCGTATTCGCCGCCGCGGACCCCGTGGGGCGATCCCGACCTGCAGGGGACATACACGAACAAGTACGAGCAGAGCACACCGCTCGAGCGCCCCGAACAGTTCGCGGGGCGACGCGTGGAGGACGTGACGGGTGCAGAGCTGGCCGATGTGCTCGCGAGGCGAAACAAGCAAGTGCTCGAGCGTGCGGCCGGTGTGGGCCCGTATCAGTTTCGCGACACGCTCGAGGTCACGAAGGGTAGCCGCGCGTGGTTGATCGTCGATCCCGCCGACGGTCGTATCCCGCCGATGACGGCTGTCGCAAAGCAACGCATTGGGCCCGCGGATCCGTTTCAGGACACCGGCATTCAAGGCATCGTCAATGCGCGCGCGCGCGAACCGAGCAGCTTCGACGCGGATTCATCGTTCCGCGGGATTGATGATCTCGATTTGTGGGAGCGCTGCATCACGCGCGGCGTGCCCGGCGCGATGATGCCGCATATTCTCGGGAACTCGTACGAGATCGTGCAGGCGCCCGGACTCGTCGCGATTCGCTACGAGCTGGTTCACGACGTCCGCATCATCCCGCTCGACGCACGCCCTCACGTGTCGAAAGCCATCGAGTTCGAGATGGGCGACACCCGCGGCCACTGGGAGGGCAATGCGCTCGTGGTCGAGTCGACGAACTACAAGGATCGGAGCACGTACCGGAACGCGAACGCCGCGACGCTCAAGTTGGTCGAACGCTTTACGCCAACGTCGCCTGGCAAAGTCGACTGGGCCGTCACGGTAAACGACCCGACGACGTGGACGCGGCCGTGGACGTTCTCAATGCCGTTGACGAAGACCGACACCGAGCCGGTGCTCGAGTTCGCGTGCCACGAAGGCAACTACGCGGTGCCGCACATTCTGAGCGGCGCCCGCACAGCCGAGCGCGCCCCCGCCTCTGCATCGAAGCCCTGATCGCTGCGCATCGACACACAAGAGCTCCAGAGCACAACAGTACGGACGGCGCACTGGAGATAAACTTGGAGACCTTCACCGCGCCGGTGCGAGTGGAACGATTTCAAGACGACGATGAAACTCATTCTTCTTCTTGCAAGTGCGACGCTCGCATTGCAAACCCCTGGCGCGGCAACACTCGGTCGCGCACCTGCGCCTCGTTTTTTTCAAGCTGCCGCGCCCACTGCGACTCGAGTCACATCCCGGATCACCGTGACTGTTCCGCAGGACGAAACGGAGCTCTCCGTCGACGGCAGGGTGATTTCAGGTACAGGCGCGTCCCGCACGTTTGAGACGTCGCAGCTCGAGTCGGGCCGGACGTACCGATACACGTTTTCCGCAACCTGGCACCCGAATACCTACACAAGGATGACGCGGAGCAAGATCGTGTCATTCCGGGCTGGTGAGCCGCTCGCAGTTGATCTCACGGCGGAGGATCCCAACGATCGAGTGCAAGTCTCGTACGTCCCGACGCCGGACCACGTGGTCGATGCGATGATCGAACTGGCCGGGGTGAGCGCCGCCGATGTCGTCTACGAACCGGGTTGTGGTGACGCGCGCATCACGATAGCGGCCGTGAAGAGCGGCGCCAGGAAGGGAGTCGGGATCGATCTTGACGCGGCGCGGGTTGCCGATTCCCAACTGAAGGTCAAGGAGGCGGGTCTCGACAACAGGATCGACATCCGGCAAGGTGACGCTCTGGACATTCCGGACTTGTCGCAGGCGACCGTGGTCTTTCTCTACATGGGCGATCACTTCAACACACTGATCCGGCCGGCTCTGTGGAGGGACCTCCAGGTGGGGGCGCGCGTGGTATCTCACCGATTCACGATGGGTGATTGGAAGCCAGACAAGACAGTGTCGGTGGCAGGTGACGACGGCGTTCCGTACGAGCTTCACCTGTGGGTCATAACGGAGGAACTCAAACGAAGGCGCGCATCGAAAGGTGAAATTCGCTGAGTTCACGAACTGGATGGAAGGGTTGTTCTACCGGCCGCGATATCCGCCCCAATGGCTGAACCAATACCCGGCATCATCGAGGGTGATGCGGCGAAGGGCGTCGTCCGGTTTGCGTACGTCAGCGCGCACAATACCGCCGTTCATGTCCGTGACGTAAGAAAAGGTTGGCATACGGCGCGACGGGATACTGGGGCGGGCTTTCGCTAATTCAATCCAAGAAGCGACCGCGCGACCGGCGGAGTGGCGACACTGCGGCCGTACTCGGCGCAGAGATCGGCGACGCGTTTGACGAGCTCCGCATTCGATGCGGCGAGGCGATGCTTGTCCCAGCGCACGTTGTCTTCGAGGCCCGTGCGGCAGTGACCTCCCATCTCGAGGCACCAACGATTGACCTCGAGCTGGTGTTGACCGATGCCGGCAGCGACCCAGGTCGCCTCGGGCATCAGCTCCGCCAGCTTCTTCACTTCGAACTCCAGGATGTCGCGCGCTGCGGGCAGCGCATGCTTGACGCCGAGGACGAACTGCACGTGCAGCGGCGTCTTGATCAACCCGTCGCGCGCGTAGTTCACCGCGTTGTACAGCATCGCCAGATCGAAGACCTCGATCTCCGGCTTCACGTCGTAGCGGAGCATCTTGTCCGCGAGCTCGTGGATCAGATCGGGCGAGTTCTCGTAGACGCGCGTCGGGAAATTGCACGAGCCGGTCGACAACGAGGCCATGTCGGGTCGATGGTGCAGCATGCCACCCCGCTCGGAACCGACACCCGAACGGCCGCCGGTGGAGAACTGCACGATGATCCCCGGACAAATCTTGCGGATCCGTTCCTGGAATTCGGCGAATTTGTCCGGGTTCGACGTCGTCGACTGGTCGTCGTTGCGGACGTGCACGTGCACCAGCGCCGCGCCGGCCTCGAACGCCGCGTGCGTCGACTCAATTTGCTCGTTGACCGTAATCGGAACGGCCGGGTTGTTCTCCTTGCGTGGGACCGATCCCGTGATGGCAACGGTGATGACGCAGGGCTGGGGCCCTTGGCTCTGCATCCGCTATGTATACCCCGATCTCGGGATCCGGGGCTCGGGACTCGGGATCCGGATTCGATCGGGACTAGAATCCTTGCTCACTCCGCAGTTGGGAATTGGGAGTTGGAAGTTGGGAGTTGATGTATGACTCACCGAATCTGGCTACTGGGTCTCGTCACGGCAGGGTTGCTGTCGGTCGTCCGCGCCCAGTCTCCTCAGGTCGAATGGACTCATTACGCCAATGATGCGGCCGGCTCGCGCTATTCGCCGCTGACCGACATCGATGCGGCGAAGCTGTCGAGTTTGCAGGTGGCTTGGCAGTGGAAACATTGGGAGACGCCGCTCAAGGAGTACGGGACGACACCCGGCCAGTTCGAGAGCACGCCGTTGATGGTTGACGGCACGCTGTACGTCACGACTCCTTACAACAGCCTCGCCGCGCTCGATGCCGAGACGGGTCAAGAGAAGTGGCGGTTCGATGGCCACGCCTACGAGCTGGGTCAGCTGCTCTCGGGCAGCGGGTGGAAGCTGCGAGGAACCGCGACCTGGCGCGACGGTGGACAGTTGCGCATCTTCCTCAATAGCCGCCATCGTCTCGTGCAGCTCGACGCCGCGACGGGGAAGCCGGTCGCGTCGTTTGGCAACAACGGCGCGGTCTCGTTGACGGACGGCCTGCCTCGTATCGGCGACATCACGCACGTCTCACAGAGCTCGCCACCGGTCATCTATCGGGACCTCGTCATCGTCGGCAGCCAGGTCCCCGATCGTGTGCAACTTCCCGATCCGATGGGATACGTCCAGGCCTTCAACGCGCGCACGGGCCAGCGCGTGTGGGCCTTCTCGACCATCCCGCAGTCGGCCAGTGATCCCGGCGCCGAGACATGGGAGAACGAGTCGTGGCGGCGGAACGGGCACGCGAACGTGTGGGCGCCGATGGCGCTCGACGAACAGCGTGGGTTGCTGTACCTGCCGACCTCGACGCCGACCAGCGACTACTACGGCGGTAATCGGCCGGGCGCCAATCTGTTCGCCGAATCGCTCGTGTGTCTCGACGCTGCGACCGGCAAGGTGAAGTGGCATTTCCAGACCGTGCATCACGGCCTCTGGGATTGGGACATCCCGACCCAGCCCAATCTCGTGACGATCACGGTCGACGGCAAACGCATCGACGCCGTAGCACAAGTCACGAAGCGCGGTGACACGTTCGTGTTCGACCGCGTAACCGGCACGCCAGTCTGGCCCATCGTCGAGCGCCCAGTGCCGACCGATACCGACGTGCCCGGCGAGAAGCCGTACCCGACGCAACCGTTCCCAACCAAGCCGCGCGCCTTCGTCGATCAGGGAGTGACCCTCGAGGATGCGAACAACCTTACGCCTGAGATTCGCAAGCTCGCGCAGGAGCAGATGCAGAGGTTCCGCATCGGTCCGATGTTCACGCCTCCTTCGCTGAGGGGGACGCTTCAGCGACCCAGCCAGGGTGGCGGCGCGAATTGGGGCGGAGCGGCATTCGATCCCGAGACCGGCTACCTGATCGTGCGCGCGAACAACGCGATTGGCGTCAACGCGGTCGGGAAGAACAACGGCTCGGATCCACTCGTCCAGGTCGACTATTCGCATGTCTTCGCGGACCGGTCCACCGCGAATCTTCCGGGAGGGCTGCCGCTGGTGGCACCTCCATACGCGGTTCTGGTCGCGATTGACCTGAATCGCGGTGAAATCGCCTGGAAAGTGCCGCTCGGGGATAACGCGACGGTTCGCAATCATCCGCTGCTCAAGGGAGTTGCGCTGCCTGAGCGGCTGGGGTCCTCGGGCAATCTTGGCGGAGCGATGGTGACGCGGAGCGGACTGATCTTCATTGGCGGCGGCGACGGCTACTTCTATGCCTTCGAGACGAAGACGGGCAAAGAGGTCTGGCGTGCCAAGATCCCGTATAACAATACGGCGAACCCGATGACGTACCGCACGAAGTCGGGGAAACAGTTCATCGTGATGGCGACCGGCTCGAGCGATCAGAACGCACTGCTCGCGTTCTCGGTGGACGGAAAATAGGCTCTCAGCTTTGTGTAGAGAGGAGGCTTGAGCCTCCGCGGATATCGAGTGATTAAGAGGGTGGGGACCACGTGAATAGATCGGGATTCATCATCGCTGCGGCGTGGTTAGTCATAACGATCGCTGTCAGCGGACAGGCGCAAAAGACAGTCTGGGACGGCGTCTACACCGAGGAACAGGCCAAACGCGGAGCAGAGGTGTATGCCGAGAAGTGTGCGATGTGTCATGGCGACAGTCTGGGAGGAGTGGAGTCGGCGCCGGCGTTGACGGGTCCAGCCTTCTACGCGAACTGGGAAGGGGAGACGCTCAACGCGCTGTTCGAGCGAATTCGAATGTCGATGCCGCAGGACAACCCTGGCTCGCTCTCGCGCACGCAGAATGCCGACATCATCGCGCACATGCTGCGCGTCGGCGGCTATCCGGCTGGCAGCACGGCGCTCGAGGGACAGGCCGGTGCCCTGACGACGATCAAAGTCCTGACCTATAAACCGTAAATGACTTAAGCAAGGAACAACCAAATGTCTCGAAGGCTGCGGAATGGTTCGCTCGTGTTGGCCGCCGTGGTTGCGGCGATGACGACTGCGTCCGTGCACGGTCAGACTGGCGCGCCAAAGGGCGAGTGGAGAACGTACGGAGGAGATCTCGGGCACACGCGCTATACGCCGCTCGATCAGATCACCGCGGCCAATTTCAGCAAGCTCGAAGTGGCGTGGCGTTTCAAGACCGACAACCTCGGTCCGCGCCTCGAGTACAACCTTCAATCCACACCCCTAGTGGTCGGCGGCCGTCTCTATTCGACTGGCGGTACACGTCGTGCCGTGGTATCACTGGATGCCGCGACGGGTGAGCTGCGTTGGGTGCACAGCGAAGAGGAAGGTCCACGCGGCGCGGCCGCGCCGCGGCAACTCTCTGGACGAGGGCTCGCGTACTGGACCGACGGGAAAGAGGAACGCATCCTCTACGTCACCCAAGGTTATCGTCTGGTTGCCCTCGACGCCAAGACAGGCAATCGCGCCCCTGCGTTCGGTCGCGACGGCATCATCGATCTGAAGGCCGATCTCGATCGCAGCATCGATCTGAACACGGGTTCCGTCGGTCTGCACGCGACGCCGATCGTTGCCGGCGACATCGTTCTCGTCGGCGCGGCGTTTGAAACCGGCGCCAATCCAAAGAGCAAGAGCAACATCAAAGGCGCCGTGCGCGCATTCGATGTCCGATCCGGCAAGCGACTCTGGATGTTCAAGACGATCCCGGAGCCAGGCGAGGTGGGCGCCGAGACGTGGGAAGACGACTCGTGGGCGTATACCGGCAACACCGGGGTCTGGGCGCAAATCTCCGTCGACCTCGAGCTCGGGATGGCGTACCTGCCCGTCGAGATGCCGACGCACGATTACTACGGCGGCACGCGCCCGGGTAACGGACTCTTCGGCGAGACGCTTGTCGCCGTCGATTTGAAAACCGGGCAGCGCAAGTGGCATTACCAGCTTGTTCATCACGGCATCTGGGATATGGACATCCCGTGCGCGCCAATACTTGCGGACATCACCGTGAACGGTCGGACGATCAAAGCCGTGGCGCAGCCGACCAAGCAGGCCTTCCTCTACGTCTTCGATCGGGTGACGGGTCAGCCGATTTGGCCGATCGACGAGAAGCCCGTGCCACAGGGCGATACGCCGGGCGAGAAGTATTCGAAGACGCAGCCGATTCCGAGCAAGCCCCCGGCCTACAACCGGCAAGGGCTGGCGGTCGACGACCTGATCGACTTCACGCCCGAGCTGCGTGCCGAAGCGGTGAAGGCGATCGAGAAGTACCGGATCGGTCCGGTGTTCACGCCGCCGGTTGTCAGCAAGGCCGAAGGACCGATCGCGACGCTTCAGATGGCCAGCCAGGGCGCGGCGACGAACTGGCCGGGCGGCTCCTACGATCCGGAAACCCACATCCTTTATGTGCATTCGCAGAGTGCGGTAGCGACGCTGGGTCTGGTGCCGCCACCGCCCGGTGCAGCGCCGGACGTCGCGTATCACCAGGGAACGGTCCTGTCTGGTGCGCGCCGTTCTGGTGGCTCGGGCTCTGCCAGTCAGGCGGAGGGTGGCGCGGTCACCGCTCTGACGATTCAGGGTTTGCCGTTGATTAAACCGCCCTACGGTCAGCTCAATGCGATCAATCTCGACACCGGTGACATCCTCTGGCAGGTTCCGCATGGCGAGACGCCGGACGCCATCAAGAATCACCCAGCGCTCAAAGGACTGAACATTCCGCGCACGGGACGTCCAGGGAACGTGGGCACGCTCGTCACTAAGACGCTCCTCATCTCTGGTGAACCGGGCTTCGGCATCACCGCGACTGGTCAACGGGGCTCGATGTTGCGCGCCTACGACAAGAAGAGCGGAGCGGAGGTAGGCGCGGTCTACATGCCTGCGCCGCAGACGGGATCTCCGATGACCTACATGCTCAACGGCAGGCAGTATCTCGTCGTGGCGATCAGCGGCGGGACCTATAGCGGCGAGCTCGTCGCGTTTCGGTTGCCTCAATAGAGGATTTTTGATTTAGGGATAATCATCCAATCACCCATGCTGCGCGGTGCACGTCGTTGCTCAAAGCGACCAACGGCCGGCGCACTTACACTTCTACGAGTCGATCACGATTTCAGCGGTCCGCGGATAGTCGCGCGTCGACCCCACCACCGCACAAGCGCCTTCGCGCACGAATTTATCCAGCCCACACCTCTCCGGCAGGCCCTTTGCTCGGGTAGCTGGCGGAGAGATGCCGATGCGCCAATCTGCCCGCGTATTGCTCGTCATGGGCGCGCTGTTCGTTCCCGATCGCGTTGATACTCAAACACCGTTCAGCGTCAGCGCCCAGGTCGGAAACTTCCATGTCGCGGTGGCGAATTACTACCAGGTGCCGCAGCGTGAAGTGATCGTGCTGCGCGAACGTCGAATCCGCGACGATGAACTGCCAGTCGTGCTCTTCATCGCCCAGCGCGCCAGGGTGCGCCCTGCGACGATTGTCGACATGCGACTGCGAGGGATGTCGTGGTGGGACATCTCGGTGCGGTACGGTATTCGGCCCGAGGTCTACTACGTGCCCGTTGTCGTGACGCCAGGACCTCCTTACGGCAAGGCGTGGGGGCATTACAAGAAGAAGCCTCGCAAGCAATGGGACACGATCGTCCTGGCGGATGACGAGGTGGTGAATCTCGTTCACGTGCGGTTCCTCTCCGACTACTACGACGTTCCGCCGGAACGCGTGATCGAGGTTCGCGGTCATCACCCTGACTACGTCGCCGTCAACTACGAAGTCGCCAGAGGCCGCTCCGGCCATCACGACGACGATGACGATCAGGGCGAAGACCGAGGCAACGGGAAAGGCAAGGGAAAAGGCAAGCACTGACCGCATCCGAGCGCCGGGTGGCGCTCGGACGCCCTCCATGTCAGAATTTCCTCGCGTTCCTTCACTGAACTGCGAGGTGGCTCATGACTTGCCGGCTCGTCGCAGCAGCCGTTGCCTCACTCGTCACGGCGAGCGTTCTCTCACTTTCAATTGCGCCCCTCTCGGGGCAGTCGCAACGATCGTACGTGGTTCCGCGTACGGCGTGGGGTGACCCTGATCTTCAAGGATTCTGGTCCTACAACGACGACGTGGACACACCGTTCGAGCGGCCATCTGAACTCAGCGGGAAGACCGAGTTTGGCGATGAAGAGTTAGCGGCGGTGCTCGAGGAGCGGGCGCGCCGGAATGCCGAACGGGCGCCCACGATTGGCGGTGAGACCGGCGCCGGGCCAACACACTGGTACGAGTTCTGGAACGCCAAGTCGACAAGAACGTCAAAGGTGATCGATCCGCCGGATGGGCGCGTGCCTGCGCTCACAGCGGAGGCGCGCAAGCGTGTGGCCGCACGAGCCGACGCGACGCGCGCCCGCGGCCCCGCAGATTCCTGGACCGACCGCAGCCTTGGCGATCGCTGCATCGTCTCGCGTGGCGGGTGGCCGCATGTGGTCGTCAATGCGGGCAGCTACGGCAACATCATCCGGATCGTGCAGAGCCCCGGTTACGTGGTGCTCACGCACGAGATGATCCACGAGACACGGATTATTCCCGTCGATGGCCGTCCCCACATCAGCCCGGACATTCGTCAGTACCTGGGCGATCCGCGCGGGCACTGGGAAGGTGACACACTGGTGGTCGAGGTCACGAACTTCTCTGACAAGACCGATTTCCGAGGCTCGCGCGAGACGCTGCGCCTGGTCGAACGATTCACGCGAACCGGTGCGGATATGATCTCCTATGCCGTCACGATCGACGACCCGGCCACGTTCAGCAAGCCGTGGACGCTCGGCGTGCCCCTCAAAAGTGACAATGACCAGGCGGAGATTTTCGAGTACGCGTGTCACGAGGGGAACTACGCGATGAGAAACATTTTGAGCGGCGCTCGCGCCGACGAGCAGGCGGCGGCGAAGACCAGGTAGGGGGCACGATGGATGCGACGATAGATGCGATTGCCGTCGCACAGCGCTATTTCGAGGGATGGAATCATCGCGATCCAGCGGCGGTGCTGGAGACGATGGCGCCCAACGGCACTTACGCTGACCCGACGACGGGTGGCCCTGTCAGCGGCGAGGCGTTCAGCGGTTACATGAAGGGGCTGTTCTCCGCGTTCCCGGACGTATCGTTCGAGATCGCCAGTGTCGGCCTGGCCGCGCCCGACCTTGTCGCCGCGCAGTGGATCATGCGGGGAACCAATAGCGGGTCGATGTATGGCTTGCCGCCGACGGGCAAGTCGATCGAGCTCCGCGGCGCCGACTTCATTCGTGTGGCCGGCGCCGGGATTCGATCGGTCGATGGCTATTTCGACTCGGGTGAGGTTCCGCGGCAACTGGGTCTGCAGGTGATCGTGCAGCCAAACGCGATCGGCCCCTTCACCTTCGGGACATCGGTACGGGCGTCAACCGATCGCCCGACCAAGCCCGGCGCGTTCAGCGTCACTGTGATTTCGCCGCGCAATGTCGAGGACGCGAACCGTATCCGGGAAATGAGCCGTCAGATCGCGATCGAGATGCAGTCGATGACGGGCTTCATCGGCTGGGTGAGTGTGACCGTGGCCAATCGCATGATCACGATCACCGCCTGGGAGAATCCCTGGGACCCGCAGCAGTTGATGGAACGGGGCCGTCATCCCGAGGCGATGAAGAAGTTCTTCGCCGGCGAGCTTGGCGCCAGCGGCTATACCTCTGTGTTCACGGCCGACCGCATCAACGCGTCGTGGATCCGCTGTGCGTCGTGCTCGGCGATGGTCGATCATGCCGCGCGTCAGGGCACATGCCAATGTGGTGCGACGCTTCCTCAGCCGATGGCGTACTGGTAGCTCGCATGGCCACGCGATCCGGTGGCGGCTCAGTCGTCGTTCTTGCGGCTCTCCCGATCCATTCGGTACATCACCACGAATACAGCGATGCACCCGAGGGTACTGACGACGGCGAAGGTCTCGAACACGGCAGCTCTCCGATAGTTTGAACAGAAACTAATAATCCGTACTATCGCAGCGACCGCGTCTCGTTGTCAATTTGCCCGAATGCACAGGCGGCACACCGAGGCGTCAAGGACGCAGAGAGAGGGACAGGGGGAATGAGTCTCTGCGCCTCTGTGCCTCGGTGTGTCGTATCGCGCAGGAGATGCGGACCCCAGCGCTTTCTCGAACGTGATGTGGGCGCCGCTCCCGGCTACCTGCGTGTCACGATGGTCTGGCCCTCCCGCGCCGATTCCCAGACGCCGGTCAATCGATACTGGTTTTCCCGATGGGCGAACTGGAGCGCCGGTTTTCCAGGGCCCTGGCCCGCGGCGGTTTGAGTCAGGACGAAGGCGGTCTGCGGCGTGTGCATCCCCCGGATGAGGAGCACCGAGGGACCGGCTAAGGCGTCTTCTTCCACCATGTACTGCCCGGCAGGAAACACTTCGCGCCCGACCTGGAACGCGAAGGGCACATTGACCTGCAGAATCTCCGAGGCACGCGCCGTGCCCGAGGCGAGGAGGAGTACGGCTCCTACCATCGCCGATTTCAAAATTGCTGACCGCATATGACCTCCCTGACGCGTCGTGCGTCGATGGCCTCTATAGGTAGAGACGTCAGCGGAGATAAGCGGGATGTGAAAGGAAGATTAATTGACGGTCAGGATTGGTGATGGCTCTTGAAGGCCGGCAGCGTCACCGTGAAAGTCGATCCGTGATCCGGTCGGCTGTCGACGGTGATGGAGCCGTGATGGCGATCGACGATCCATTTCACCAGGCTCAGGCCCAGGCCAGCGCCGTCGGAAGCCGACGAACGGGAGGGGTCGGCCTGGTAGAAGCGCTCGAAGGCGTGCGCGACCACATCGGGCGCCATGCCGACCCCGGTGTCGGCGACGTCGACGCGCGCGCGCTCGCCGTCGCGGCGTACACGCACGACGACGCGTCCCCCTTCGGGCGTGAACTTCATCGCGTTGTCGAGCAGGTTGAGGAGAAGACGTTCGAGCCACCCGGCATCACCGAGCGCAACGACCGCGGTGAGCCGTTCGCACTGCAAGTCGATCGAGTGGGCGTGCGCGACCGGCTCGAGCTGATCGACCAGTGACGCTGCCAGCTCGCCGAGATCGACCGAGCCAAACGTCAGCGCGATTTGACCCGACTCCGCGCGCGCCAGGGTAAGCACGCGATCGATCAATCGTGTCAGCCGGTCGATGTCCTCGATCTGACTGGCGAGTGAGCGCTGCAGGGCGGTATCACGGGTGGCTCTCAGCGCCAGTTCGATTTCACCGCGCAGCGCCGCCAACGGCGTACGCAGCTCGTGCGCGAGCGCGGTGCTGAACTGCCGCATTTCGCCGATCGAGTGCTCCAGTCTGCCGAGAGTGTCGTTGAAGGCACGAGTCACGTCCTCGAGTTCATCGCTCACGCCCCGCGTCGGCAATCGGCGCTCGAGGGTCGCTACATCGATGTCACGCGCCGCGACCGCCAGGCGTGTCAACGGCGCCAGGGCGAAACCGGACAGCCACCATGCCGCCGCTCCCGCCATCACGAGTGAAAGCGGCGTGAGCAGCAGTGACAGGTCACGGTAGCGACTGAGCGACGTATCCAGCGATCGTAACGACACACCGACCTGCAACAGGTAGGTGTGGCCGCCAAGGCTGGCGACCGGACTGTTGATCACTCGCAGGCGCCCGTACGGTGTGGTGATGTCCGTGGGCAGGGCACTGGCCAGCAGCAGTGCGACTTCGCCCTTGGTGAGCGAAAGACCGAGAGGAGCCATGTCCGGCGACTGCACCAGCAGGTCACCGGTTTCAGAGTCATAAATCTGGTAATACCGGGTGGCCTCGTGCACGAACGACGCCTGATCGGTGTCGCTGGCGTTGTATTCCACCGTCGGCGTGCCGCTGTCGAATCGGAGGTACCCGTGCAGGCCGTCGGTCAACTCGGTCAACCGGGTCGTGACGTCTTCATCAAGCCATCGCGCCAGCACGTTGTACGACACGACGCTCAGCCCGCCGAGCAGCAGGCCGGAGACGATCGTGGCGATGACCGCGAGTCGTGCGCGAAGGGTAAGCGTCACGGCGCGGAGTCGGTCAGCATGTAGCCGACGCCGCGGACGGTGTGAATGAGTTGGATGGGAAAGCCGCGGTCGATCTTGTTTCGCAGCGAGTTGATGTGCACCTCGACGACGTTGCTGATGCTGTCGAAGTGGATGTCCCAGACATGCTCGATGATGAGCGATCGGGTGAGCGGACGATCGCTGTTGCGCATGAGGAATTCGAGCAGCGCGTATTCCTTTGGCTTGAGATCGATGGCCGTTCCCGCGCGCCGAACCGTGCGTCTGATGGTGTCCATCTCCAGGTCGGACACGCGGAGCACGCTCTCGCGCGGCGTACCGCGACGCAACAGGGCCCGCAGCCGCGCCGACAGTTCGGCGAGCGCGAACGGCTTGGCCATGTAGTCGTCGGCGCCGGCATCGAGACCGGCAACTCGCTCATCGAGCGAATTCTTTGCCGTCAGCATGATGACCGGCAGCGACGGCTTGCGCGAGCGGATGTCGCGCAACACCTGGAAGCCCGAGCGTCCCGGCAGCATCAGATCGAGGACGACCGCGTCGTAGTCGACGACTCGCGCCTGTTCACCCGCCGTATTGCCGTGGTGCAGCACATCGACGGCATATCCCTCCTGTTCGAGGCCTGTCTGGATGAAACTGGCGACCTTCCCATCGTCCTCAATGACCAGGATGCGCACGCGTCCTCCGGATTTCTCTTCACACCATACAGGGACGGCGCAGGCACAACAAGGGCCGGGAGAGGTCATTAACAAGGATTAATCGGCGCTTCATGATTGCCTCAGGTCAGTCGAGTGGAATGGCGCACAGCGGCGAAGCGTGGCCGCGACAGCAGGTCCGGCAGGGTGCCGGACGCTAGGGAAGGGAGACTCTCATGCGCTACACACTCACCGCGTTCATGCTTGCCGGCATCCTGGCGACTTCCGGGCTCGCGTTCGCGCAGGCCGCGAAGCCATCCTCGAACTCCGCCGCGAAATCTGCGGCTGCCAAGCCGGCGGCGGCCGCGACTCATTCGGTCCAGGGCGTCGTGAAGTCGGTCGATGCGTCATCGCTCGTGATTACCAAGTCGGGGAAGAAGGGCGGCGACATGACGTTCAAGCTCGATTCGACGACCCAGCGCGATGGCTCGATCACGACAGGATCACCGGTGTCGGTTCGTTATCGAATGGATGGTAGCTCCATGGTGGCAACGGCCGTCAATGCCGAGGCGCCGAAGGCGTCGAAGACCGCCAAGAAGTAACGAACCGGGTGGAGCGGGGGTGCTGATGCCGGAGGCCCCCCGCTTCACTGTCTACGGGGTCCGGCCGAAGCCGGGCACGACGGCAACCGTTGGAGACGCATGCGGAGACTGTACGCCGCCTGGGCGATTGTTCTGTGCTGCGGGCCGTTCGGTCGCGTCGATCTTGCCTCCGCAGTGAGGACGGATCTTGTGCCTGTTCGCGGTCACGTGCAGTCGGTTCACCTGTACGGCGTCACCAATGCCCGGCCGGTCATCGTCTCGAGCGGCGATGGCGGATGGATTCATCTCGGGCCACATGTCGCCGAATTACTCGCCGCACACGGCTGCTTTGTCGTGGGCTTCGACGTGAAGGCGTATCTCACCAGCTTTACCACGACCACGTCATCGCTGCGCGAAGACGACGAGCCGTCGGATGTGCGGACCATATCGGACTACGCCAGTCAGTTCACGCGTTCCAAGCCCATTCTCATCGGCATCTCTGAGGGGGCCGGGCTCTCGGTTCTGGCTGCCTCGGATCCGATTACGCAGCAGTCGATCGCCGGCGTGATCGGCATTGGCTTGCCCGATCGCAACGAGCTGGGCTGGCGATGGAAGGACTCGATCATCTATCTCACGCACGGCGTGCCGAAAGAGCCGACCTTCAGCGCCGCGCAATTCGTCAGCAGGGTGTCGCCGCTGCCGCTCGCCCTGCTGCACTCCGCGCACGACGAGTTCGCGCCGCTGACTGACGCGCAGCGCATGATGAAGCTGGGCGGCGAGCCCAAGCGCATGTGGGTCGTGGGTGCGTCGGATCATCGATTCAGCGACAACCTCTCCGACTTCGACCGCAGCCTGCTCGAGGCGCTCGACTGGGTCACTCAGAACCAGCCACTCGCGGTGGCTCGAGTCCACTCTTGATCGCGCAACGAAGCCCTTGGCCGGCTAGACGTCTTGAATGGTCGACTTCCTTGCGAACGAGCGTCCGCGCTGTTCTTCCGGCAGTCATTGGACTGGCGCTGTTCGTCGGCGCGCTGGTCGTGCTCTGGCATCAACTCGCCGAGGTGACCTGGGCGGCGTTATCGGCGGACGTCGTGGCAACGCCGCGTCGCGCGCTGTGGCAGGGGCTGATCCTGACGACGCTGAGTTATCTCACGCTGACCGGATACGACTTCGTGGCGATGCTGTACATCCGTAAACATCTGCCGCGAGTTCGAATCGGGTGGGTCTCTTTCCTGGCCTACGCTGTCGCCAACAATGTTGGTTTCGCGGCTCTGTCCGGCGCCTCGATTCGCTATCGCTTCTACACGCGATGGGGACTGACGGCCGAAGATCTCTCGCTGATCGTGCTGTCGAATTCTGTCGCGTGCTGGCTTGGTTTGCTGATGCTCGGCGGCCTGAGCCTGGTCTCCAGCGCACCGGCGGTCGCCGCGCTTCCGTTGCCGGCGTGGGTCGCCCCGGTGGGCTGGGCCTGCATCACGGTTGCCCTCGCCTACGTCGTGGTCGTCGCGGTGTGGCGCGATCCTGTCCGCGTGCGTGGGTTCCTGGTGCCGCCGCCGCGCATGCGACTGACGATCGCGCAACTGGCCGTCTCTGCGATCGACTGGACGCTGGCCGCGGCCGTCCTCTACGTGCTCCTGCCTCCCAGCCCTGCGACCTTCGTCGACGTGCTGGGCGCGTTTCTCCTGGCCCAGCTCCTCGGCATGGTCAGCCACGTACCTGGTGGCATCGGCGTGTTCGAAGGGCTCGTCGTCTTCGCTCTCTCGCCGTTTCTGACCGCGCCGCAACTTGTTCCGGCGCTCGTTGTCTATCGGGCCGTTTACTACGTTGTGCCGCTTACCGTCGCACTCGTGGGGCTGGTCATCGACGAAGTGCTCCTCCGGCGTGCCCATGCGATACGGCTGGCGGCCTCGATCGGACGCATCACCGAGCGGCTGACACCGCAGATGCTGGCGACGTTCACGTTTGTCGCCGGTGTCATGTTGCTGTTTTCAGGCGCCACTCCGGGCGAGGCCGAACGGCTGCACTGGCTCGATCGTGTGTTGCCCCTCGGGGTGATTGAAGCGTCGCATGTGACCGGCAGCGTCGCAGGGGCGGCGTTGCTGCTGCTCTCGCAAGGGCTCTCGCGTCGCCTCGACGCCGCGTACTACCTGACGATCGTCACGGTGACAGCGGGCGTGGTTGCTTCGCTGCTGAAAGGCTTTGACTACGAGGAGGCGTTGTTACTGGTCGCGCTGGTCGTGATACTCCTGATGGCGCGACCGGCCTTTAATCGGAAAGCCGCATTCTTCGCGACCAGGTTCTCGACCGCCTGGATCGCGGCAGTTGCGGCGGCGCTCGTGGCATCGGTGTGGCTCGGGCTCTTCGCATTCAAGCACGTCGAGTACTCGCAGGACTTGTGGTGGCAGTTCGAGCTCGAAGGCAATGCGTCGCGTTTCCTGCGGGGATCGGTCGGCGCGGCGAGCGTCGTCCTCCTGTTCGCGCTGGCGCGACTGATCGGGCACGCGCCGCACGAGGTCGAGCCGCCTTCTGAGGACGATCTGGAAACGGCCGGGCGCGTCATCGCTGCACAGGACTCGACGTTCCCGTACCTGGTCTATCTCGAAGACAAAGCCCTGATCTTCGACGAACGTCGCGAGGCGTTCATCATGTACGGCGTGCAGGGGCGCACGTGGGTCGCGCTCGGGGATCCCGTCGGCCCACCGGAGCGCGTGCCCGAACTGATTCGGCTCTTTATCGCTCGCTGCGACGACTACGGCGGAACGCCGGTCTTCTACGAAGTCGGTACGAAGTACCTCCATCACTATGCCGACTTCGGCTTGACGTTCGTGAAGGTCGGTGAGGAGGCCCGCGTCGATCTCAGGCGCTTCACGCTCGATGGACCGCGCGGCGCACGATTCCGCCAGCTGGTACGCCGGCTCGAAAAAGATGGCGGCATCTTTCGCGTGCTCCCGACCGACGAGGTGCGCCGACGGATGGAGGAACTGCGCGCAGTGTCCGACGATTGGCTGCGATCGCGGTCGGTGGCCGAAAAGGGCTTCTCGCTCGGATGTTTCGATCCGCAATATGTCGCCAGGTTTCCGGCCGCCATCGTCGAGTGCGGACGACGCATCCAGGCGTTTGCGACATTGTGGCCGGGCCTTCTTGGCCAGGAGGTCTCCGCTGATCTGATGCGTCATCACCATGATGCCCCCCGCAGCGTAATGGAAGCGCTTTTCACGCATCTGATGATCTGGGGCAGAGAAGAGGGATACCGCTGGTTCGTGATCGGCATGGCGCCGATGTCGGGATTCGAGCAATCGCCGGTGGCGCCGCTCTGGTCTCGTGCCGGCCGTTTGTTGTACGAGCACGGCACGCCGCTGTACAACTTTCAAGGCCTGCGAGCGTTCAAGAGCAAGTTCGATCCCGTGTGGGAGTCACGGTATCTCGTGTATCCAGGCGGGCTGGCGCTGCTGCGCATCGCGGCTGACGTGTCCGCACTGGTCTCGGGGGGTTATCGCCGGATCTTTTACAAGTAGTCAGACTCCAAGCGTACGGAGTTCGGTCGTCAGTTTCGAGACACTCACCACAAGTTCTTTGAGGACGGACTCGCCGTCTGTGAGATCACCGCTTCGTCCCAGTTGCTCCAGCCGACGCGCGCACTCGTATGCCTCCCCCTGAGAGAAGAGTCCGACGGATCCTTTGAGCGCGTGAGCAGCCGAGGTCACGCCGGCGGCATCGTGATTTTGTAGTGCCGTCTTGAGGCGCGTGAGGATCGACGGCGCATCCTCGAGGAATACGTCGACCACATCCTTGAGGAGATCCATTCGCCCGCCGAACGCTGCTAGTAACGAGCCGCGATCGACGGAATCGCCGGCGGCAGGCGTAGAGGCGCTGCTCGTATCCGGTGGCCGGCTCACCACCGAATCGATCGCGGAGAACAATTCGTCCGGTCGCAGCGGTTTGGATACGTACGCGTCCATCCCGGCAGCCAGGCACTGCTCACGATCGCCAGCCATCGCGCGCGCCGTCAACGCGACAATCGGTACGTGCCCGCCGGCCGTTCGTTCGTGATCGCGAATCACCGCCGTCGCCTCGAGTCCGCCCATTTCCGGCATCTGCACGTCCATCAGGATGATGTCGAATGACTCGAGCACCGCGCGATCGGCGGCCAGACGCCCGTTACCGACGATCGTCACACGGTGCCCCTTCTGCTTGAGCAGCGCCGACACGAGCGCCTGATTGGTGGGATTGTCTTCAGCCACCAGCACGCGTAGTGACCGATTGGCCCGCGCGTCCTCTCGCTGCGCCTTTCCTCGCTGGCGGCGCGAGGGCTGCGGCGTCGCGAACGCGGTGACGATGGCGTCGAGCAAGTCCGACTGTTTCACCGGCTTCGCCAACCTGGCGGCGAAGACACTGGCGGCGCGTCCTTTCACGGCGGAAGCTCCCGCCGATGTCAGGAGGATGACCTTCGGCTTTCCCAGGCGGTCGTCCCGTGCGACCTGCTGGGCGAGATGAAATCCATCGACGTCGGGCATCAACGCGTCGGTCAACAGCAAGTGAAACGGGTCACCTCGCTGCGCGGCCTGTTGCAACGACTCGACGGCGGCGGCGGCGGTATCGACGGCAGCCGCTCGCATCTGCCAGCTCGCCAGGATCTCGGACAGGATGAATCGGTTGGTCGCGTTGTCGTCGACGACGAGGACATGGAGACTGCTCAGGTTGTTCGTCGCCGACGAAATCGGCTCGCCGGCGTCGCGGGCGATGCCGAAACGTGCGACGAAATGGAACTGGCTGCCCTTGCCGGGTTCGCTGTCCAGCCACATCCGCCCATCCATCATCTCGACCAGTTGCGTCGAGATGGTCAGGCCCAGGCCGGTGCCGCCATAGCGCCGCGTCGTCGATGCGTCCGCCTGCACGAATGCTCCGAAGATCTCCCACTGCTTGTCTTCGGGAATGCCGACTCCGGTGTCCCGCACCGTGAAGCGCAGGCGCACGTAGTCCTTGCCACGCTCGTCAACGGTGACGTTCACGCCGACTTCGCCTTCGTCCGTGAACTTGATGGCATTGCCCACGAGGTTGAGGATGACCTGTCGCAGGCGTCCGGCGTCGCCGACGAGCGCATCGGGTACGTCGGGCGCGATGCGGCACGACAGGTCCAAACCCTTCTGATCGGCGCGCGGCGCCAGCAGCTTGACGCTGTCTTCCACCGTATCGCGAAAGCGGAACGGGGCGCGATCGAGCGTCAGCCGCCGCGCCTCGATCTTCGAGACGTCCAGGATGTCGTCGATGATCGTCATCAGCGATTCAGCCGATTCGCGTGCCGTCTTGATGTACTCGCGTTGCTGCGGTGTGAGCCGAGTCTGCAGCGTGAGATCGGTCATGCCGATGATGGCGTTCATCGGCGTGCGGATTTCGTGGCTCATGTTAGCGAGGAATTCCCCCTTGGCGACCGTCGCCTGCTCGGCGCGGTGCCGCGCCACCTCGAGTTCCTTGACCAACTGTGAGAGACGCTCCGCATTCTGCTGGAGCGCCTCTTCGGCTGCCCGGCGATCGGTCACGTCGCGCGCCACGCAATAGATCAGTCCCTGGTGAATGAACGGCGATGCCGTCCACTGAAGTCGCTTGTAGGATCCGTCCTTTGCCCGGTATCGATTCTCGAAGTCGAGCAGGAGTTCGCCAGTCGTGACCGTTGACAATTCGGCGAGAGTGGCAGCCCGATCGTCGGGGTGCACGAAGTCAATGAACGGAGATGCACGCATCTCTTCGTCCGTGAATCCGAGGACTGTCTGCCAAGCTGGATTGGTCCGGATGAAGTACCCATCGAAGGTCGCGACACAAAACAGATCGAGCGACAGTTGGAAGAACCGATCGAGATCCTCCCCGGCCCATTTCCGCTCCACGTAGAGACTGATCTGGCTGCACACCGTGGTGATCGTCGCGCGCAGTTCCGGTCCCGGCTCGAACATGTCGCGGGAGAAGAATTCCATGACGCCGCCGAGGCGGCGGTCCTGGAGGATGGGCAGCGCGAAGGCGGAATGAAGCCCCGCACGCTCGGCAAATTTCGCGCGCGGAAAGTTTTCTTCTCGCGTGACGTCCCGAATCCAGATCGGCTGCCGGTCGGACCAGACCCGGCCGGGCAACCCGATTCCGATCTGAAATGACTGAGCCATGGTCACCGTCATGAACTCGTCGAGCGGCAGCCCGGGCGCCCCCCACGTGCCAACACAGCGGAGGATTTTTCGCGCGCGATTGACCTGCCAAATGGCTCCGCACTGCCAGTTGAGCGCCTCGCACACCGCTTTGAGCATGCGCGGGGCAGCCTCTTCGAGCGTCGAGGATTCGGCCAGCGCCTGAGCCGTCTCGAACAGCACACGCTGCTGCGAATTTCCGGGGCTGCCTTCCCCGATCCTGGCGGGACGCTTGTCCATCAGTTCACCTCACCCTTAGCCGAAGGTCAGCATTACACTACGGGATTGAGGATTCCGAGCGAGAGAGTCGCGATGCCCCAGCCCCCAAAACACAGGATTCTCCTCGTCGATGACGATCGCGGACTTCGGCACGTCCTGTCGGCGCTGCTCCAGGACGCCGGTCATCGGGTCGAGTCGGCCGGTGACGGTCCCGAAGCGCTCGAAATGCTCGGTCGGGATTCCTCGTTCGACTTGGTCCTGCTGGACATCGGCCTTCCCAGTATGAGCGGACTCGACGTGCTCGCTCGTGTACGCGAATTGCCGTCACCGCCCCTGGTCATCGTCATGACCGCTGACGATACCTCGGCGACGTTGCTCGAAGCGGTTCGCCGCCAGGCCTACCGCTACCTGCGAAAGCCCTTCCCGCCGAGCGCAATCGTCGAGGTCGTCAGTGAGGCGGCAGCGCCGACGGCGGCCTTGTCGATCGAGGTGATCTCCGCCCGACCTGAGTGGCTCGAGCTGGTGGCTCCCTGCACCCTGGAGATGGCCGACCGGATCCAGTCGTTTGTCATGCATCTCGAGGCGAACCTGTCGGAGGCGGTTCGCGAGGCGGTGGCGCAGGCATTTAGAGAATTGTTGACCAACGCTATCGAGTGGGGGGGCAAGCTCGACCCGGACCGCAAGGTCCGTATCGCGTGCGTCAGGACGCCGCGGATGCTCTTGTACCGCATCGCGGACCCCGGCGAAGGGTTCGACATCGACAAACTGCGACATGCGGCAATCATGAACCCGGACGACGATCCGATGCGACATCTGTCGGTTCGAGAGCAACAGGGACTCCGCCCTGGAGGATTTGGGCTGGCAATGACGCGCTCGCTGGTGGACGATCTGATCTACAACGAAGCGCGCAACGAGGTATTGCTCATCAAGTACTTGGACGACGGAGAGGACGGGGAGCAAGATCAGAGGATTACACAGTAGCTCGCTTGTGTCGGAGGGCTCCGACCACGCTCACGAGACCGCCGTCTCATTACGGCGAGCGTTGGCGAAATCACAGAGACAAGCGAGTTGTGGGGGTAGATCGTGGGCACGCGAATGCGGATAGTTGAGCGTCGCATCGGCGACGTCACGCTTCTCCAATTGATAGGCCGTCTCGAGCTCGAGGACGGTGACGTCATCTTGCGTGACGCCGTGAACCGCCTGGTCGAGGCCGGCCGCGTCAAATTGGTGCTCGACATGAAGGAAGTCACGCGACTGGACAGCGCTGGAATCGGAATGCTGGTCAGTAAGTACCTCACCACCAGGCGTGGAGGCGGCGTGCTCAAGATCCTGCACCCGACCGAGCGCACCGATCACCTGATGGACATCACCAAGCTGACGACGGTGTTCGAGATATTCCATGACGAGGAGGCGGCGATCCGAAGCTTTGGTCCAATCGCCGTCTGAGAATTTGAATCGAACTTGATCGATCTTCTGGAGAGAACCCGGCCGGCCCAGTGGTAGACTTCGCCAGATGGCGAGGCGCACCGCTCGCGGGCGGCGCGGTGTGGCGAGAGGCTTCATCGCGCAAGTGCCGGCTCTGCTGCGCTCGATCGTCGTGTTCGGTGCCGTCCTCGCGTGTGGTTCGGTCGCGTGGGCGCAATCAGCGGACGGGGCCCGTCCGGTCACGTCCGCACAATCACCGGACGGGGCCCGAGTATTTCAGACGTCCTGCGCGACGTGCCACACCGGCGCGGCGGAGTCGCGGGCGCCAAGTCTCGACGCCCTGCGCACTCGTACTCCTCAAGCCATCATCGACAGTCTCCTGACGGGAGCGATGCGCCCGCAAGGCTCGCGCCTCAGCGGTCCCGAACGTCGCGCCGTCGCCGAATTCATCACAGGGAAGACCCTTGAGGGCGACGTCAGTGGCGCACTGACCGGACGTTGCACTTCATCTGGGCCTCTTCAGGACCTTGCGAAAGCGCCGCAATGGGCTGGCTGGAGCCCCTCGACTACGAACACACGGTTTCAGCCTGCGGACCAGGCGGGTCTCAACATCGGTGATCTGCGCCGACTGAAATTGAAGTGGGCTTTTGGTTTCCCGGATGCATCTGTTGCCTGGTCGCACCCGACCGTGGCCGCGGGCCGTTTGTTCATCGGCAGTCAGAACGGCACTGTGTACTCGCTCGACGCGAAGAGCGGGTGCATTCGGTGGACGTTCAGCGCGGCCGGCGGCGTCCGCACGGCACTTGCCGTGGCGCGCGCGGGAGGCTCCCGCCTGGTCGTGTATTTCGCAGACACCGCTGCCAACGCGTATGCGCTTGATGCCGACACCGGCCGGCAACTCTGGGTGCGTCGCGTTGACGATCATCCGTCGGCTCGCATCACCGGCTCGCCGACGCTCTTCGAGGGCAGGCTCTACGTGCCGGTATCGTCGTACGAAGAGGCGCAAGGCGCCGATCCGCAGTATCCGTGCTGCACGTTTCGCGGAAGCGTTGCCGCACTCGATGCCGAGTCGGGTGCCGTCGAGTGGAAGACCTACATGATCGCGGAGTCGCCGCAGCGGCGAGGTACGAGCGGCGCAGGAGTTCCCTTGTGGGGGCCGTCGGGTGCGGGCATCTGGTCCGCGCCCACGGTTGATGCGAGTCGTCGTCTCCTCTATGTCGCGACCGGCAACGCCTACAGCGCACCAGCCACGTCGTCGAGCGACGCCGTCGTTGCATTGGATCTTGCGACCGGCGCGATTCGGTGGACGCGACAGGTCACTGCAAACGACGTCTATGTGTCCAACTGCCGGGCAGGCAATCCCAATTGCCCGGAGTCAATCGGTCCCGACTATGACTTCGGAAGTCCCCCGGTGCTTGCGCGCGCCGCCGGCCGGGACGTGATCGTGATTGGACAAAAGTCGGGCGTGGCCTTCGCAATGGACCCCGAGAAGAGCGGCGAGATCCTCTGGCAGTATCGCGCGGGGCAGGGCAGTGCGCTTGGGGGTATCGAGTGGGGCGCGGCGACTGATGGCGAGCATGCCTACTTCGCCGTGTCGGACATCCTGACGAAACAGCCGGGAGGTCTTCACGCCGTGAACCTGGAGACAGGGACGCGCGCGTGGGTCACGCCTCCACCGACGCCAAGCTGCGGCTCGAGGCCGGCGTGCAACGGCGCGCAGTCCGCCGCTGTGACCGCGATCGCGGGTGCCGTCTTTTCGGGATCCAACGACGGATCGTTGCGAGCCTATTCGACCTCAACCGGCGAGATCTTGTGGGAATTCGACAGTAATCGTGACTTCACCACGGTGAATGCCGTGCCTGCCAAAGGGGCATCGATCATTGGCCCCGGCGCCGTCGTCGCTGGTGGTATGGTGTACGTCAACTCGGGATACGGGGCGTTCGGCAGCAGACCCGGTAACGTGTTACTGGCCTTTGGCCCGGAGTAGCCCAATGAGACCTGATAGCCTTCGCCCGGTGGTATTCCTCGCAGCCGTTGCGCTCTGGTGTGCAGGAGGACTGGCCCTCAGCGGTGATGTTGCCGCGCAAAGTGCGGCATCGCCGACATTCAGCCGGGACGTCGCTCCTATCTTCTACAACAAATGCGTCAGTTGTCATCGGCCGGGAGAGGTCGCGCCGATGTCGCTCATCACTTACCGTGACGTGCGCCCATGGGCGAGCGCGATCCGTGAGAAGGTGACGACGCGCGTGATGCCGCCGTGGCATGCCGACCGGCAGTACGGATCGTTCCGCAACGATCTGAGTCTGACGCAGAGAGAAATCGACACGATCGCCGCCTGGGTCGGCGGTGGTGCCAGCGAGGGCAATCCATCAGATCTTCCTGCGCTGCCGAAGTTCCCTGAGGGCTGGCAGATTGGCACGCCCGATCAGGTGTTCCAGATGCAGGCTGACTATCAGGTGCCTGCGACGGGCACGATCGACTATCAGTACTTCGAGGTGCCGACCAACTTCACCGAGGATAAGTGGATGCAGGCCGGCGAAGTACGCGCCGGCGATCGCGCCCACGTGCATCACGTCATCGTTTACGTGAGGGAGCCGAAGCCGAGTACTCGTCCGAGCGTAGTGAGGATCAGGCCAATTCTTCCCGTCGGCGAGGCCCCTTCTCCGCCTCCGGCTCGCGAGCCAGCGACGACGGGGACCGCACGCCCGGCGGCACCCGGTGGTGGCGATGCGATGCTGGTGAATTGGGCCGTTGGCGAGGATGCGCCGGTCTATCTACCTGGTACTGCGAAGCGAATCCCTGCCGGATCCACGCTCGTCTTCCAGGTGCACTACACGACCAATGGCAAACCAGGAGTTGATCGGTCCCGCATCGGCTTGATCTTCGCGAAGGAGCCGCCGCGGCAGGAGATTCGCACCGGCATAATCGCGAACCCGGTGTTCGCAATTCCAGCCGGCGCGGCCAATCACGAAGTGGAAGCCGAGGCGACCTTTAGCGAGGACGTCAGGATCTGGACGATGCACCCGCACATGCACCTGCGGGGCAAGGACATGACCTATACGGCCACGTATCCCGATGGTCGCAGCGAGATCGTGCTCAAGGTGCCGAAGTTCGACTTCGGCTGGCAGACCGACTATTGGTTGGCCGAGCCGATCACACTGCCCAAGGGATCGAAGCTGCACGTTCGCGCCCACTTCGATAACTCTCCGGCGAATCGAGCCAACCCCGATCCGACGAAGGTCGTGCGCTGGGGCGATCAGACGTGGGAGGAGATGATGATCGGCTTCTTCACGTACACCGTGGAGGGACAGCCGGCACGTTCATCGTTGCAATAGTTCAGGTCTTTATCTATTGCGTTACACCAAACCCGTCGATCTGAATATCCATCCCGTGACCAATGCGAAGGCCGTAAACGCCGCTGGTGTCGATGGCGGTGGCAGGGTGACTCGCGACTTCCTTGCCGTTGACCATGAAGCTGACACGCTCTTTTGAAACCTGAATCGACAGCTCGTTCTTCTGGGAGCCTCCGGCAATTGCCATGATTGCCGGGTTGGGGGCCCAGTCGCCGGCGACATTGCTGGTCGACGCGCCGTTGCGTTTCTTGATCAGGAACTGACCGTTCTCGCGAATGAGGAAGTAGCTGTACTTCTGTTTGTCGCCGTCGAGGTTTTCGCCACCGATGAACAGGCCGTAGGAAACCTCGTGACTGGGCTGTTTGGTCACAGAGAAGCTGGCTTTGACGGTGTAGTTACCCATCGCCATCTGTTGCGGATCCCAGAAGATGATGTTGGGCCCGGTCGTGGCGTGAAGCCCGCCGCTCATCGGGCTGAACTTTAATCCGGTGGTTGGCTCCTTGACATCGTCGACTCGAGCCCACCATCCAGGAACCTCCACGCCATTGCCCGCGATCGGTCTTGGCGGTGGCGGTGGCCCGCCTCCGGGTCCAGCGCCGCGGCCGCGCTGGGCGTGCCCGATCGCTACGAAGCTCAAGGCAAGAATAACGATTGAGGCGAGCCACTTCCGCATGGATCCTCCACCAACATAAGAATAACGACCCACGGTTCCGCACATCCTAGTGCAGGCGGCGGTATCAAGCAATTTCAGCCGGCGCTCCCGTGTGCTGACGGCAATGACAGTGCGGATCGGCGCGCGCGCGCGGCGAGATAGAGTCCCCACACGACAACCAGGCCGATTGTCAGATTCATGCGAAGGCTGGCGTGTACGCGAGCCCCGATCAGGACCTCGCTGATCGACAGCACCAGGAATGCGAGAACCGACCAGAGCGCACCGGCCACGGTCAGGCGGTCGCGCGCGTCCGCGCGTTTCCAGGCCCGCACCAGCCGGGCAATGATCGCGTACCAAAAGTACGACCAGGCCAGCAGTCCGAGAATTCCGGTCTCGGCCAGCAGATGCAAGTACACGTTGTGTGCATGCCAGCCCTGTTGCCGGAAGAAGGGATCAGCGGTGGTGGTTTCGAGTCTGTAACTCACCTCATCGTAGGTGCCGAGTCCCGTGCCTGTAATCGGTCGGGACCGAAAGAGTTGGACGGCATCGCGCCATGCGCTGAGCCGCATTCCGACGCCTGGGTTGCGGTCGGGTTCGATGATCGTCGAGATCAGGTAGCGGGCCATGCGCTCGCTACGAGCGGCCAGCCCAGCGCCGATGATCGCTCCTACGATCAGGATAAGAAGGCCTTTGCGCCAGTGCGCCGGATTGAAGATCCACACGCCGAGTGTCGCCACACCGAAAGCGATTGTCCCCATCCGGGAAAAGAGGAGATAGGTCGCGATACCGGTAATCGCCCACGTGATGCCATAGAGGATCGCCAACCTCTTCCGCGGCTCGCCGAGCGATCGCGCGAGCAGAAGCGGAGCAAGGAGGTTGAAGACCCACGCCAGTTGAAGCTTGCCCAGCCAGGCGTTGTTAATGACTTGAAACGCGACGACGTTCAACCCTTCGTCGCGGCGCCACAGGATGACCCGCACTGCCAGCAGCAACAGGGCCACAGCCGTGATCGGCCATATCGCGCGCGACACGCGTTCGTCTTCGAGGAGCAGTGCGAAGATCCAGCAGGCGCACACGATGCCGATCACCGAGAGAAGGGCCACCGCGCTCAGCCTGTGAAACTCTGACGTGATCGCCGAGAGAAGGAATGCGCCGAGCAGGGCAGCCAGCGGCGTGACGAGGAAGCGAAGGTGGGGAAGCTTCCATGACTTCACGGCCCCTCCGGCGACGATGCACGCGGCGCCGAGTCCCAGGAACACCAGATACAACCAGGGCCACGCCAGGAATGGAAACGGCGTCAGCCATCTCACCGGGGTGACAGTCGCCGTCGGACCGTCGCCCGTGATCATGAAGAGCAGTCCCGCCAGGAAGAACCAAACGCCGGCTAAGGTCACTATGCGAGGAGGCGTGTCATGGAAGGGACGAAAGGAACGGCGCGAATTATACTGAGTCGCTGAGATGACGGGCAAACGCGCGATACCGCGCGCGAAGCGCGCCAGAAGACACTGTCGAGCAGCCAAGGGCGCTGCCGCGAGATCAAGGGGCAGAGCCCCTTGGCTGATTTGACCTCGCGGAACAGCGCGGCCTGGGCCGTGCGCGCGAGCCGGATCTTGCGCGTTCGCATGACCGCCGTCCGGGTCCTTCTGTTCCGGTGGTGGATGCATCCACCACGGCGGCAGGACGCGTCCACGACGGTTCGATCTGCCTGGCGGCTTCTGCGCGAATCCGGACCCGGCGGACTTCTCCGGGCCATCAACGATGGCATCCACGAGCTGGCTCGTGAGGGTTCCCGCAACCCCCTCAATCCCTGGCTGCGCGAACGTCTTGGTCAAGCCCGGTATCGGTTCGAGTACCA
Source organism: Vicinamibacterales bacterium (assembly GCA_035649635.1). Lineage (GTDB taxonomy): Bacteria > Acidobacteriota > Vicinamibacteria > Vicinamibacterales > UBA2999 > Gp6-AA40. The sequence continues at coordinate 39,958 of DASRJE010000159.1, forward strand.
ATGGTTATGGATCCATCGCTACGATCGACTGCGGGGCCGCGACATCCGCGGTATACGACAGGCCACGGCGCAGCTTGCCTATCAGCCGCTGCTGTCGGTGATCATGCCCGTGTACGACTCCGACGAGCGCTGGCTGCGGGCGGCGATTGGATCGGTCGAAAGCCAGCTCTATACCAACTGGGAGCTCTGTATTGCGGACGACCACTCGTCCAATCCTCGCGTGGCTGAAGTCCTGCGCGAGATTCAGGCGCGCGCCGGCCGTGTCAAGCTTCACTTCCGAGAGGTCAACGGACACATCTCGGCGGCATCCAATAGTGCGCTCGCGCTCGCGTCAGGTGAGTTCATCGTGCTGCTGGACCACGATGACGTGCTGCCGCGTCATGCGCTTGCTGCCGTGGTCCACGAGCTGAACCGGCATCCTGACGCCGACATCCTCTATAGCGACGAGGACCGGCTGGACGAGGCGGGGCGGCGGTACGATCCGTATTTCAAGCCGGATTGGAACCCCGAGTTGTTCTACGGCCAGAATCTCATCAGCCATCTCGGCGTCTACCGCACGTCCCTGGTTCGCCAGGTTGGTGGCTTTCGAGAAGGTTTCGAGGGAAGCCAGGACTACGAGATGGCGTTTCGGGTGATCGAACACACCCAGCCCAGTCGCATCCGGCACATTCCACTCATCCTGTATCACTGGCGCGCCATACCGGGATCGGCTGCGCTCGATGTCGATCAGAAATCCTACGCGACCGGCGCGGCACGTCTTGCCGTGCAAGCGCACTTCGCGCGCTCAGGTGTGGACGCCACGATCGAGCCGGCTCCCCGCGCGGCGTACTACCATCGGGTTCGCTATCGGCTTCCGGAGCCGCGTCCGCACGTCACCATCATCATCCCGACGAAGGACCGCGTGGATCTCCTGTCGCGTTGCGTGGACAGCCTTGTGACGCGGTCTACGTACGGAGCCTTCGATATCGTCATCGTTGACAACGGCAGTTCGCAGCCTGCATCGCACGCGTACTTCGACCAGGTGCAGCAGAACCCCTGCGTCTCGGTTCTGCGCATCGACGAACCGTTCAATTTCTCGCGTATCAACAACGTGGCCGCGGCGCAGGCGCGTGGGCCGTTCTTATGTTTCTTGAACAACGATACGGAGGTGATCTCCGGCGACTGGCTCGAGGAGATGGTGAGCCTGGCCGTCAGGGACGGCGTCGGGGCCGTCGGTGCGATGCTCTACTATCCCACCAACACGATGCAGCACGCCGGCGTCGTCCTTGGACTCGGCGGCATTGCATCACACGCCCATCGCGGACAACGTCGCGGTATGCCGGGCAACTACGGTCGGGCGGCGCTGACGCAAACGATGTCGGCAGTCACGGCGGCCTGCATGGTCGTACGCAAGACCGCGTTCGAGGCTGTTGGCGGGTTCGATGAAACGCTTGCAGTCGCGTACAACGATGTCGATCTCTGTCTCCGTTTGGGCGGCAAGGGCTTCCGGAATGTCTGGACGCCGTTTGCCGAGATGTATCACTTCGAATCGATCAGCCGCGGTGACGACTTGCAGGGAGAGAATCGGCCGCGGTTCCTCGCCGAATCACAGGCGATGAGGGATCGGTGGAAGGGGTTGCTGACTGCTGACCCGTACTACAACCCGAATCTGTCGCTCACGAGGGCGGACTTGTGGCTGGCCTACCCGCCCAGGCACGCGCGACCGTGGTGGGAGCCCGAAGGCAAACTATACTGATGGCCACGATGCTGGCTCCCTTCAGGGTGCTCATCGCCCATCGGCAGGCGATCCAGATCTTCGTGAATCGCGATATTCGCGGCCGCTATATCAACTCTGCTCTCGGAGTCTGGTGGGCCGTGATTCAGCCCCTGGCGCTGCTGGCGCTTTACACATTCGTGTTCTCCAGCATCATGAGCATCAAGTGGACTGAAAGTGCGGGTGCGGGCGAGTTCGCGCTGTACGCCTTCTGCGGTCTCCTGCCCTGGCTGGCCATGTCCGATGCGCTGACACGCTCGTCGTCGATTCTTCTCGACCAGACGCCGCTCATCAAAAAGGTGGTGTTTCCAACCGAGATCCTTCCAGTCCATCTGGTGTTGTCGGCCCTCATCGTGGAAATCGTCGGTCTCGCCGTGTTTCTGGTCGTGGTGATCATCGGCGGGCGGCTACCAGGCTGGTCGCTGCTGATCCTGCCGTTCGTGATGGCGTTGCAGTTCTTGTTCATGACCGGAGTTGCGTGGCTGTTGTCGACGCTCGCGTTGTACCTGCGGGACGTGCGCCAGGTGGTCGGTCTCGTGCTGACGCTGTGGATGTTTCTGACGCCGATTGTGTATCCCGCATCCTTGGTGCCGGCGCGCTTTCGGTGGGTGCTCGACATCAATCCGATGACGGCCATTGTCGGCGCCTACCGCGCGGCGCTTCTCGACGATCGAATGCCGGCCCCGGTCCCGTTCGCGCTGTTCGCCGTCATCGCGCTCGTGCTCTTCGTGTCGGGGCATTGGTTGTTCATGCGAACGAAGCCGACCTTCGCCGATCTGCTCTGATGTCCTCATCCGCGATCGAGGTCGACCACGTCTCCAAGGCCTACCGCCTGTATCCGACCCCCCGTCATCGAGCCCTCGAACTGATGTTGTTTGGGGCGAGGAGGTATCACACAGACTTCTGGGCACTGACCGACGTGTCGCTCCGCGTAACGGCCGGGGCCACGCTCGGTCTGATCGGAAACAACGGATCGGGCAAGAGTACGCTGTTGCAACTGATCGCCGGAATCATGACACCCACGAAGGGCCGCGTCGCCGTGAACGGACGGATCTCCTCGCTCCTCGAACTGGGCGCAGGGTTCAACCCGGAGTTCACCGGGCGTGAAAACGTCGAGTTGTACGGCATCGTGATGGGGATGTCTCGCGACGAAATCGTGGAGCGCCTGCCCATGATTCAGGCCTTTGCCGGAATCGGCGAGTTCATCGATCGGCCCGTCAAGTCGTACTCGAGCGGGATGTTCGTGCGGCTCGCTTTCTCGGCCGCGATTCACGTCAACCCGGATGTGCTGCTCGTCGACGAGGCGCTCGCCGTCGGCGACGTGCTGTTTCAGCACCAATGCATCCGCCGGATTAGGGAGATGCAAGCCAGCGGCACCACGATCGTCTTCGTGAGTCACGACATGGGGATGATGCGTTCGATTTGCAGCGAGGCGGTTCTGCTCGACCGTGGACGGATCGAGGCGCACGACGATCCGGCCACGATCGCGAACATCTATCACGCCAAGACGGCCAACGCAGAGGCGGCGTCACAGACGTCCGGCCGCCCGCGTTCGAGCGGCGACGGCGCGGCTCCGGTGACGTTTCGGGCGGATACGAACTTCGACGAGCGGGTCCGCTTGTTTCGACACGGAACAGGCGCTGCGCGGATTCGACACGTGGAGCTGCTCGATCGCCAGGGCCGGCCTGTCAGCTCCGTTGAGTTCGACGATGAGGTGATCCTGCGCGTGCATGTCCAGTACTACGAAGACGCGGCCTTCAGCATTCTCGGATTCAGCATCCGCGACAAGACCGGCACCGATGTTGTCGGCAGCAACACGCATGAGGAGAACGTCCCGTTGCCGCCGCGACTTGCCGGCGACACAGTCGTCGTGGATTTCCGTCAGCGACTGCCGCTTGCGAAAGGCACCTACAGCGTCAGTACGGCGCTCGCCTACGACCGCAACAAGCCAAGCTACTTCGACTGGGTCGACAATGCGCTGGTGCTGACGGTCCTGCCGCCGGAGTCGGGCAAGGTCATTCACGGCAAGGTGTCCTTGCCGGTCGACATCGCGGTGCACGTCCAATGAACGAGCCGACGACCGTCGAATCAGGCGGCGATCGCCGGGAGGTCGAGACGAGCCTCCGCGAGGAGGTGGAAAACCTTGGACGGATCGTCGACCAGCAGGAACGGACCATTGCCGCGCTCAGCCGCGAGGTAGACCTGCATGCGAAAGCGCTCGGATGGCGGCTGCAGCAGCGGCTGATTCCATTTCGAAAGCGGATGCTGGCGACGCCGATTCTGCGCCAGATCTATCGAGCGCTGTATCGGGTGCTCGAGATCTGGGTCGACGAAGGGTTCTTGAAGATCTTCAGCCGCGTCGGGGACAAGGTGAGCCTGGCGTTGCGCGGGCGCAACTTTCTGGTCGAAGGCGCGGATCGCAGGACTCCTCGCATCGAGGACCAGTACGAACAGTGGATGGTGTTCTTCGGCGGACCCTCCAACCCGGCTGATATGGCGGCCGCGATCGAGCGCTTCCGCCAGCGCCCGCTGATTAGCGTGCTCGTTTGCCTGGAGACGCTCGAGACGCCCCGCGTGCGCCGGCTGCTCGCGTCGCTTCAGAGGCAGTCCTACGAACGCTGGGAACTGTGTTTCGCGGTTCCGGCAGGTTCACCACCAGCGTTGAACGCGGAGCTCCACCAGTTGGTTGGGATCGAGCCGCGTGTCCGCACGATCACGAGCTCGGATCTCGAGCCTACGTACGCGGACGCGTTGCACGCGGCATCCGGTGAATTCATTGGCGTCCTCGATGCCGACGACGAACTGGCGCCGGAGGCGTTGTTCGAGCTGGTCAAGCGGCTCAACGAGGGCGAAGCGGATATCGTGTACTCCGACGAAGATTGGCTGTCCGAAACGGGGCGGCGCGAGGATCCCTTGTTCAAACCGGACTGGGGACCGGATCTCCTGCTCTCGATGAACTATCTCGAGCGCTTTGGCATCTTCCGGCGACAGCTCGTCAACGACGTCGGCGGCTTTCGTGCGGCGGCAGGCCACGGGCGCGTGTACGACCTCGTTCTTCGATTGACCGAGCGCACCGATCGAATCGCCCACGTTCCCAGGGTGCTCTATCACAACCGGCGACAGCCGACGACGGCGCAAACCGCGCTGATACGTCATGCCGCCAATCGTGACGAGGCACGCGTGCTCGCCGACGCGCTGCACAGGCGCGATGTACGCGGGCGGTCGAGCGCGCTGTTCGCGAGGAAGGGGCCGCGCTGCTACGCTACGCGATTCGAGCTCCGGCAGCGACCGCTGGTTTCGATCATCATCCCCACGCGAAACAAGAAAGCGCTGCTGCAAACCACTCTCGAGAGCATCTGGTCGCGCACCGACTACGACCGCTACGAGATCATCGTCGTCGACAACCAGAGCACGGAACCTGATGCTGTCGATTACCTCGCCTCGCTTCGGTCACGGTGTCAGGTTCAGCAGTGGAGCCATCCGTTCAATTACTCGGCGCTGAACAACTTCGGCGTCACGCATTCGCGCGGCGAGCAGTTGCTGTTCCTGAACAACGATGTCGAGGTGACCCAGGGGGACTGGCTGACGGCGATGCTCGAGCACGCGCAGCGCCCTGACGTGGGAGCGGTGGGTGCGCGGTTGTTGTACGCCGACGGGCGCATTCAGCATGCCGGCGTGGTCGTTGGGATCAATCGGGTCGCGGCCAACGCGTTCCGATCGTGGCCCGGTCAGACGATGGGTAACTTGCGGCTCGCCGATGTTTCGCGAAACTGCAGCGCAGTCACCGGCGCCTGCATGATGGTGCCCCGCCGCATCTTCGACGAGGTCGGCGGCTTCGACGAGCGATTGCGCGTCGTGCTCAACGATGTCGATCTCTGCCTCAAGATTCGCCAGCGCGGCTACCTCGTGGTCTACACGCCGCACGCGTCTCTCTACCACTACGAGGGATCGAGTCGCGGGCGGCTTCATCCGCCGCCCGATGAGAAGGTGTTCGAAGAGCGCTGGAGGGACTTCCTCGATCGCGGTGATCCGTACTACAACCCGAACCTGTCGAATCGATACGACGACTGGCGGATCAAAAGCGCGGAGGATCTCGACTAACTTCCAACTTCCAACTCCAAACTCACAACGTATTTGCCGTTCGCTGTTTCATTTGCGCCTTGCACTACGGCCCCACTCGTCTTCAGCTGCCATCCCAGCTTGAATCGCGTCCATCGTTTCGAATTGTTCCTTCGCGGTCGGCGCATACCGTCGATAGAAGAAGAACATCTTTGTGCTATCGGTGACAAACCGATCGCTGAGCGCTTCAATGGCATGCTGCAATTCATGCGCGATGGCCCCTACCATCAGTCCGTCGGAATTCAAGCGCTGCCTGTCGACGACGATGCGCATGAAGCGGTATCCGCCACCGGAGACCATCCACGATGGCAAGCACGCGAGAACGCGTCCAGGGCACAGGCCTGCTTCGATGTAGATGATGCCGTTGGAAGCCTCGACGGTTGCCACGAGTCGTTTGAAGGTGGGCGAGCGCGCTACGGCTTGCTCCATGAGTTTCGTGATCGGGACATCAAGTGAACGCACACGACGGACCTGTTGATTATTCTCTTGGGCTGTTGCCGCCCGGGTAAGAGAACAGGCCACGATCGTGACGATAGCCGTCGTGGCCATTACATGACGCAGATGGTGGTGTGGGCTCATGACGTCCTCCCCGCTGGACCCCCTGGACGGGGTCCTCACCACCGGAGGCGAGAGGGAAGTCAAACCGCTTCAAGATCAACAAAACCAGGCCGAAAACCCGCGGATGGAGGGCCGCATGGCTGGCGGCGCAGGTGTAGAATTGGCCCATTCCAAGTGGCACACACGATGCAACGGCGCTGCTCCTGGCCTGGGGGCGGGGCGAGGACACAGCCCTCGCCCGGCTGCTGCCCCTCGTCCATGCGGAGCTACGTCGCGTGGCGGGGCGTCATATGCGCCATGAGCGGGTAGGGCATACGCTGCAGGCCTCAGCGCTGGTGAATGAGGCGTATCTCAGACTGATCCAGATCAAGCAGGTCCGGTGGCACGATCGCGTGCACTTCATCGCGATGGCCTCGCGGATCATGCGGCGGATCCTCGTCGAAGCTGCTCGCGCGAAGGGCTTTCACAAGCGGGGCGCCGGCGCCCAAAAGGTGTCGCTGGACGAGGCGCTGTTGGTCCAGGAAGGGCCGTCGCCGGACTTCGTCGCCCTTGATATGGCATTGAGCGCGCTGGAAAAAGTCGACCCTCGGAAATGCAAGGTTGTGGAAATGCGCTTTTTCGGTGGGCTGAGCGTGGAGGAGACGGCCGAGGCCCTTCACGTATCCGCGGGCACGATCATGCGCGATTGGCGGCTGGCGAAGTCGTGGCTGGCGCGTGAGCTCGAAGGTCTCCAACATCATGACGCCTGAACGGTGGGCGACAATCGAGAAGCTCTATCACGAGGCCCTGGCGCAGGACGCGGCTGATCGCGGGCGATTTCTGGCCGACGCGTGTGCGGGAGACGAAGCGCTGCGGCGGGACGTCAGGTCACTTCTCGAACATGACGGGAGTGCGGCTTTCCTGAGTACGCCGGCCGTTGTGCAGGTCGGGCATGTCATCCCGACTGACAGCTCGTTGATTGGCAAGGCAATTGGGCCGTACGCGATCTCCGCTCGGATTGGGGCGGGCGGAATGGGCGAAGTGTACCGAGCACGGGACCAGAAGCTCGGTCGCGACGTAGCGATCAAGATCCTGTCGAAAGACTTCACATCAGACCCGGAGCGATTGGCGCGGTTCGCGCGAGAAGCGCGCGTCCTCGCGACGCTCAATCATCCGCACATCGGCGCCATCTACGGATGGGAGGAGTTCGGTGGTGTCGGCGCTTTAATCCTCGAGCTCGTCGAGGGTGAGACGCTCGCCGAGCGGCTCGAGCACGGTCCAATTCCGGTGAAAGAAGCGCTGACGATCGCGCGGCAGATCGCCGATGCGCTCGACGCATCGCACGAGAAGGGCATCGTCCACCGCGATTTGAAACCGGCCAACATCAAGATCACATCCGACGGCGACGTGAAGGTCCTCGACTTCGGCCTCGCCAAGGCTGCGAGCAATGGCACGACGGGGCCTGACCGAGCACAGTCGCCGACGATCACAGTGACGGGCACGCGTGACGGCGCGATTCTCGGGACGGCCGCCTACATGAGTCCCGAGCAGGCACGTGGACAGACCGTCGACAAGCGGACCGACATCTGGGCATTTGGGTGTGTGCTCTACGAAATGCTTACGGGCCGCGCTGCATTCGCGGGGCCCACGGTCACAGACACCCTCGGAGCCATCCTCGAGCGCTACCCAGACTGGACGAAGTTGCCGAGCGCGACCTCCGCCGCGGTTCGTCGTCTGCTGCGACGGTGTCTCGAGAAGGACTGCAGGGTCCGCCTGCACGACATTGCCGACGCGCGCCTCGAACTCGACGATGCGCCGCTGCCCGGTCCGACGGACCCAGCAACGAAATCCGGTTGGCCCTGGAGGGCGTGGGTCGCCATCGCTTTCACGCTCGCGGTGGCCATCGGACTGGGCGTGTGGGCGCTCTCGCGCGACCGGCGGCCCGACACAGGCGGCCCCCTGCTTCGTCTCGAGATCAACCCGCCCGACGGCGGCCGCTTTGGAGTCGTCGGCGACGTCTTCGTCCGCCAGGGTCCAGCGCTCGCTTTGTCTCCAGACGGCCGGACAGCGGTCTACGGGGCAGCGGTCAACGGTCGATATGCGCTCTGGCTGCGATCGCTCGATGAGAGCGTGGCCCGTGAGCTGCGGGGCACCGAGAACGCGCAGTTTCCGTTCTGGTCGCCTGACGGGCGCTTCCTTGCCTTCTTCGCCAACGGGAAACTGCAGAAGCTCGATGTGGCCGGCGGGCCGCCATTCGTCATCTGCGACGTTCCGAGGGTGTTTGGAGGCGCCTGGGCGCCTGACGATCGCATCCTCGTGGGAATCCTCGCCGGTACGATTGCCTCCGTGCCCGCGTCGGGCGGGACCCTCTCGCCGTTGACGACTCTCGACCACTCCAGGGGCGACGTGGCCCACGTCTGGCCGCAGCTGCTTCCGGGTGGACGCTTCCTGTATTGGGGCGCCAGCACGAAGGTGGAGGACAACGGCGTCATCTACGCCGCATCCTTCGAGCGGCCGAACGAGCGGGTTCGACTGATCGCATCGGAGACCAGTGCCGTCTATGCCTCAGCCCCTGACGGGCGTGAGTACCTGCTGTGGCAGCGCGGCGGCACGCTACTGGCCCAGGAATTCGATACCACGACACTCACGTTGGCGGGTGAGCCTCGACCGATCGCCGATGCGATCGGTGTTGTGGGCTCGGCCGCATTCATCGCGGTGGCCGCCTCCCCCAATGGCACGCTGCTGTACGCGAATGCCACCCTGCAACGACTGACCTTGTTCGATCGGGAGGGAAAGGCGCTTGGAACACTGGGCGACGCCGGCCAGTACCAGGGGCTACGTTTTTCACCTGATGGCAAGCAGGTGGCGTCCACACGCATAGAGGCTGGGCGGGAGCTCGTATTGATCGACGTCGACCGGCGAGTCTCCCGCCGGGCGACATTCGATTCACGAGGCGGTTTCAACCCCCAGTGGTCGCCCGACAGCCGCACGATCCTGTTCATGGGTGACAACCTGACCGCACTCTACCGAAAGGATGCGACCGGTACTGCACCCGACCAGCGTCTCGCGTCGTGGCCGATTCTGAATGCCGACATTACCGATTGGTCGCGCGATGGCCGCTCCCTCTTGAACACGCGCGCCGCAGACGAGACTGGAGCCGACATCTGGGTCGTGTCCGTCCCTCCGGATGGACATCTGACAGCAGACGCTGAGGCGAGACCATACCTGCGCACGCCCGCCAGCGAAACGGCAGGCCGTTTTACTCCGGTGCCGAACCCTCGCTGGGTCGCCTATCAATCGAACGAAAGCGGGCGTGCCGAAGTCTACGTCGACTCCTTCCCGGAGCGGCGCGGAGCGCACCGGATTTCCGCGAGCGGCGGCACGGACCCGCAGTGGGGGCCCGGTGGCCGCGAGCTGTTCTATCGATCGGCAGACGGCAAAGTGATGGCCCTGAGTCTGAAGCCTGAAGCCGATTCCCTCGATCCGTCGGCGCCGCGTGAGCTCTTCGCTCTTCCGCCTCAGTCGACGTTCGAAGTAGCACCGGACGGCCAGCGTTTGCTGGTGACCGTGCGCGATACGACCGCTCCCGCGCTGAACGTGATCGTCAACTGGCCCTCCCTCCTGAAGTCGAGCACCACGCGTTGAACGGCTCCACGAGTCGCACCCACGACGCAACCGCACTGCTCCAGGGCATGGGGGCGGGGGAGACGGCGGCGCTCGAGCGGTTACTGCGACTCGTCCACCACGAGCTTCGTCGCTTGGCACGGCGCCACATGCGCCATGAGCGCGCGGGGCATACGCCGCAGCCGACCAGTCCGCGCCATCCCTGACAGTCATCGTCAACTGGCGGGCGATAGTGAAGCAGACAGAGAGAGCAGATGAAGGCGGCAGAGGACGTCTAAGGCTGTCCCGACGATGACAGCGTGGCGTCCAGCGCGAACGTCAGCAGCTTCGGCGTGAACGGCGTCGGGTTATTGCCGGGACCGGCGTTCCCTATCGCCACTGAGCCGACACCGCCCATGAGCGCGATGTACTGCTTCCCGTCCAGACGATACGTGATCGGCGGCCCCATGCCGCTGCTCAAGCCGGTCTGGATTTCGAGCAGCTTCGCGCCTTTGTCCGCGCTGTAAGCGAGGAGCCGGCCGTCGCTCAACACCTGAAAGACCAGGTTACCGGCCGTTGTCATCGTGCCGCCTCCGATGCCGCCGCCACCGGGCATGCGCCATCGCATTTGCTGCACGACAGGATCCCAGGCAACGAGAGCTCCACGTCCGCCTGGGCCTTCAATCGGTGGAGGTCCAATCGACGGCGGTGGCGGGCGCACCGGTGTCGGCGCTGGGCGCACGGTGCCGGTCATGCGACCCGGCTGCGGATCGTACTTCGGCTCCGCTGCGTACGAGAAGCTGTTGTTGGTAGACGTGGGTACGTAGACCAGCCCCGTCATCGGGTTGAACGACATCGGCGACCAGTTGTGCGCGCCGCCGCCGCCCGGCTGAATCAGGATTGCGTCGGTACCGTAATACGCCTCTTCGTTGACGATCGGACGGCCGGTCTTCTGATCGATGCCCTTGGCCCACGTGACGAACGAGAAGGGCTGGGCCGAGATGAACTCGCCCGTGATCCGATCGATGACGTAGAAGAACGCGTTCTTGTTGGCCTGCATGATCACCTTGCGGGCGCGTCCGCCGATTTGCAGGTCCGCGAGGATCAGGTGCTGAACGCTGTCGAAGTCCCAGTTGTCGCCGGGCACAACCTGGTAATGCCACTTCAACTGACCGGAATCGACGTCGACGGCCAGGATCGACGCGGCGTAGAGATTGTCCTTGTCCTTCGAGGACCGATGGAGGAAGGTCCACGGTTGCGCGTTGCCGGTGCCCACGTAGACGAGCCCGGCCTCGGCGTCGAACGCCATTCCGTCCCACACGGCGCCGCCGCCGCCGGCCTTCCACCACTCCTTGTCGACGTCCCACGTTGCGGCCGCCTTGCGCATCGCGTCGTTCTCGAATGGCTTGGATGGATCTCCGGGGATCGTGTAGAAGCGCCACGCGCGATGCCCGGTCGCTGCGTCGTACGCGTCGAAGAATCCGCGCGTCGTCCGATCGCCGCCGCTGGCGCCGATGATGACCTTGCCCTTCGCAATTCGCGGCGCCATGGTGATCGTGTAGTGATCCTGCGGGAACGCGACCCGCGCCTCCCAGATCACCTTGCCGGTGTTGGCGTCGAGCGCCTGAAGCCTGCCGTCGATCACCGGCGCGAAGATCATGCCGTTGTAGATCGCGAGTCCGCGATTGACGACGCCGCAGCAGATCTCCGGTCGAACGGCGACCTGATTAACCTGCGGGTCCCATCGCCATTTCTCTTTCCCGGTGCGCGCATCGACGGCGAACACGATGCTCCAGTTCGTGATGCCGTAGATCGTTCCGTTGGCCACGAGCGGCGTCGCTTCCTGGCCTCCGCCCCCCGATCCCACGTCGTACGACCAGGCCAGACCGAGCCGACTGACGTTGGTCGTGTTGATGTCAGTCAGCGGACTGAAGCGAGTCTCGGCCTGACTGATTCCATACGTCAGCCACTCGTCGCCCGTGCGTCCCGCTCTCGCCAGCGCGGCATCGTCAATGCGCGTGGCCTGTTGGCCTGACGCGGCGACGACGAACAGAGTCACGAAGACCGGGCACGCCAACCAGAATGCTTTCATGGTGTCCTCTGCTAAGACACCGGGTGTGATTTCACATGGTCACCTGGAAATCACGGAAATCACACCCGGTGTCATTTTTGTGTTGGGG